>CALUQB010000001.1 GCA_944322815.1 uncultured Bacteroidales bacterium
TTCAGCAGGTCAATGAGCACGTCCTTGTTCCTCTGGTCACCGAACACCGCCTTCAGCCCCGCATCGGTCAGGATATCGACATACCTCTGCACTACAGCCTTCCTGCTTTCGACTGGTCTGCTTTCTACAACACTGTTTCCCATATCTAAATGGATTAAAAAGTTTGACATTGTCATTGTCCGGGCATACGTCCGCCCGGACAATACCTTTATAATCAATCATGATTGTAGGAGCGAATTTATGTCGGAAACCGGGACCGGAACGTCAAAAAAAGAAAAACAACAGTATAAAAAAGAAAAATCGTCACCTGCCACCCATCCCCCCCCACACACACATCTCCCTCCTCGCTATCCGCATCACACTCCGGACTAACTACATTACGTGGCGAAAACGCGGTTAGTCCAGCAGAAAACCATTGGACTAACAACGATATGGGGCGAAAATGCGGTTAGTCCGTGTAAAATCCACCGGACTAACAACGCTACAGGGCGAAAATGCGGTTAGTCCAGCAGAAAACCATTGGACTAACAACGCTACAGGGCGAAAATGTGGTTAGTCCAGACAAAAAACCTCCGGACTAACAACGCAACGGGCCAAAAACGAGGTAGTTATAATTTTACCCTTCCTGCGCCGTTATCTGGTGATTGAGTTGAAAGACACAGAATTTATGCCGGAATATATCGGCAAACTCAACTTCTACTGTTCCGCCGTGGATGACATACTATGTTGTGAGGAAGATAACCGTACTATCGGACTTTTGCTCTGTAAGACCAAAGACCGGATCAAGGCCGAATATGTCTTGCGCGATATCCAGAAGCAGATAGGGATTTCCGATTATGAATTGGGCTTTGCCGAAAGATTTCCGGGGCAGTCTGCCTACGGTTGAAGAAATCGAGAAGGAACTGGAACAATCTGATTTGGAATAGTCATTTTTTCAGCATTCCGCACTTCAGGGGCGGTTTCAGATTCCGGAGATGCCAAAGAGGTTCAGGATGTCCGTTGCGGCATCTGCCGCATTCCGGACAATGAGGCTGTCGCCGTCTATAAGCCAGACCTTGTCCGCCCTTTTCAGGCCGATGCTTATGTCATGCGTAGAGAAAATCACGGTCTTGCCTTTTTCTGCGGCCAGCCTTTCCAGAATGTCTGTGATCTGATGCCTTCCAGGTACGTCCAGAAAGGCTGTCGGCTCGTCCAGTACCATCAGAGGCGTGTCCTGGGCCAGTGCCCTGGCTATCATGATTCTCTGGCATTCCCCGTCGGACATGCTGTCCATCGTCCTGTCTGCGAATCCGCTCATGCCCACCGTTTCCATGGCGTCCGCGACTGCCTGCTCGTCTGTGTCAGAAAGCCTGCCGGCCCATCCTGTCCATGGAGCTCTGCCCATGGATACCATATCCCTGCATTTCAGCCATGGAATGCGTATTCTTTCGGTGCTTACGAATGATACTTTCCGTGCGGCTTCTTTCCGCGGGAGTCCTGAGATTTCAGTCCCGTCTACCAGTATCCTTCCGGACAGCGGGGGTGTGAGTCCGACCATGCTTCTGATCAGAGTGCTTTTCCCGCTGCCGTTCCTGCCGGCCAGCATGATGAGTTCTCCGGCTGCGGCAGTGGCTGAAATGTCACGCAGCAGTATTTTCTTTCCGTATCCGAGTGATATGTTTTCTATGGTCAGCATGGTCATCGTTATCATATCTTCCGTTGGCTGAGTATTATCCAGATGACAGCCGGTATGCCTGCCAGGGATGTGACGGCGTTTATGGGGATGGCGGCGAGCCTCGCGATGATGTCGCATGACATCATCAGCGCTCCTCCGCAGAGGAGCGTCGCCGGGATGAGGACCCTGTGGTCCGCATTCCCGGCTGCGAGGCGTGCCAGATGCGGCACCGCCAGCCCGATGAATCCCACAGGCCCGCAGAACGCAGTCGCTGTCCCCGCCAGCAGTACGGTAGCCAGAAACACCGCCAGCCTCCACCTCCGCACATCCACCCCTCCGGAAACAGCATAATCCTCCCCCAGCAGCATCAGGTTCAGCGCCTTGCACGAAGCCGCCGTGATCGCCAGGCCCGAAAGTACGGCAGCGGAGAGAATCCACAGTTCCGTACCGGATACATTTCCCAGAGACCCCATGGTCCATACCACGTATGACTTCAGCGCCTGTTCATCGCTGAGAAACTGAAGAATCTGGACGAGAGCATCGATGCCTGCCCCGAGCATCATCCCCAGAATCAGGATGACTGTTATATCCCCGATTTTTCTGCTTACTGCCGCCACCATGCCCAGCACAGCGGCTGCCCCGATCCACGCTGCCCCTGCAGTCCCTAAGGAAACGAGAAGCCGGCTTCCCGCCAGAGCTGCGGATGCGGAAGTCCCGAGGACGCATACCGCCGCACCAAATGAAGCACCCGAACTGATCCCCAGAACATAAGGACCAGCCAGCGGATTCCGGAAAAGAGTCTGCATCAGAAGTCCGCTGACTGATATCGCCATTCCTGCCAGCAGGGCCGTGAGTGTCCTGGGCAGCCTTATTTCCGTCACTATAAGCCTGGCCTGCTCCGATACGCTGCCTCCGGACACAGCCTTCCATACGTCTCCTGCAGAGATTCCGGCACTGCCCGTCAGCATCTCCGCCACGAAAAGTCCGGCAATGGCCATGACTCCTGCAGCCCACAGTATTTTCTTCCTTTTTCCCATCGTGTGGCAAGATATGAAAAATCCTGATATCATCAGTACCGGACATTCTGCCGGCCAGGTATCAATACGAGTCAAGCCGCCGGTAATAATGAAGGCTTTCACCATCGGCTCTGTCTGTGACCAGACCTTTCCCCTCATGAATATGAAGTCCGGGATGCAGAATCCGTATCAGGTCTTCCAGCACCAGATCCGGCCTTACTGTACCGGATTCCCAGAAATCGCTTCCTCCTTCTTCAGTGCTTCGCCGGTCACAGCTGTATACCTGTCTGTCTCTGACGCACTTTACTGCAGCGAACTGTGGATATTCCGCAAGAAACTGTTCCAGAGACCTGTATTGTCCGACATTCAGCCAGACATCGGCTTCCGAAGCCAGAATAAAGGCTGTTTCGAAGTCTATTGCCGGAGCTTTCCATCGCCCAGACGATCTCCCGGTCCTGTCATTCTCCGGGCGGTCTTTGAAAACATACTCCCCTCCGGCGTCACGTATCAGGGATACCATGGCGGATTCAGGGGATGCCATGAACCATGTATCACCATACGGCGAGTTCAGCATCACTTTCGGTTTCCCGGCATTTTCAGGGACGGAAGATGTCAGCTCTTCATATCCCGAAGCTATCTTTCTGTATGCTTCTTCGCCCTTCTCCCTGCATCCGAGCAGTTCGGCTATGGCCACCACCCACTCTGTCTTCCCCAAAGGGGATGTCTCCAGATATTCCCCGATGTAGAGGTAGGGTATGCCGAGTATGCGCAGCCCGTCTTCCATCGCATTGGACGAACTGATACCGTAGAGCAGGACTATGTCAGGCTTTGCGGCGGCCAGCGCTTCGAAATCTGCGCCTGCCTCATATCCGATATCCGCTATCGAATCCCTGTGTCCGCGGATATATGCGTTTGAAATATATCTGATGCCGGAGACTGCCTTGACACGCCGGACCTCGCCGATCAGGTCCAGAAGGGCGATATGGGATGATGACGTGACAGCGATCCTTTCCGCATTTCCGTCCAGAACCTGGCCTCCGAATCCTTCCGGCGGACTTTCCCCGTTCCGTGCTATGAAAAGTTCTTTTCCGGAGGATGTTGAGGTCCTGATGCCGTCCTGGCCGTTCCTATCCCCCTGCCATGCCGTTTTCACCCTGATGACCCTGCTTTCACAGCCTTCCGTTCCCACTATTTCGAAACCTTCGGCTTCGGAAGGAGAGTACCATGTGACACCGAAAAAATCTGCGGCATCTTGTCTGCCGCAGGCATTGGCCAGAATGGCCAATATCATTATCCATATTACCCTTTTACTTCCCAATCTTCTATATTTCCCGATTCGGATGAAAATCGCGTTCGCTGGTCTTTCCATCCTTTGCCAGTCTGACACTGCCCATCCTGTCTGCGGTTTTGGTAATAAAACTCAGGTGATGTTGAACCTTTCGTCCATATCCTGCAAAGTTAGCAAAATTTGGATATTAACGTTATTAAGCCGTGAAATGCATATATTTGCCGCTGTCGCGTCACATATATGGTAGCACTTCGGGAATGGAAATTAAACAAGTTTATTTCCATTCCTCTCAGTTTCTGCGTATATTTGGGCCGGCAAAGGTTCCCGGACGCACGAAGGCTGCGCGAGGGACGAAGAGGGAACGCGGTGAGAATCCGCGACAGTACCCGCTGCTGTATGCCCGTGATGCGAGCCGGAAAACCGGAGCATCGGAGAGCTTCACATTCTCTGCCACTGGTATCGCTTCGAAGAAAGACGTTTGGGTCGACCTCTTCCGATACCGGGAAGGCGTGAAGCCGGGACAAGCCAGAAGACCTGCCTCTGCCGTTTATTGAACATCCTCCTGCGGGATTACGGGACGGAGTCACTGCCGCACATGTGCTATACCGGTACGTAGCCGGACGCTGCCGGCAGTCTGGAATAAATGCAGTTATGTTTGTACTGGCTCTCATGCTTCTGATGACATCTCAGGCGCAGGATACCCTGTCCGCTTCGCAGGTCTCGTCAGACCGATACGACTCTCCAGCCGTCCGGACAGTCACGTCCGGACAGATAGCTTCCATGCCTGACGCCACCGTCCCGGAACTGCTCAGGCATACTGCAGGCGTCCAGATACGTGATTATGGAGGACTCGGTGGATTGAAGACAGTGAATGTCCGCTCTCTTGGTTCGCAGCATACCGGAGTCTTTGTCGACGGAGTGAAGGTAAACAATGTCCAGAACGGCCAGGTAGATCTGGGCAGATATTGTTCGGAAGACCTCGAATCAGTGTCCGTATCCAATGGAGCCCCGTCTTACCTGCTTCAGTCAGCATCGGAACTGGCTTCGTCGGCTACGGTCTCCCTCCGCACGGCATTTCCTGACTTCTCCCGGCCATGGTCTCTTGCCGCCAGAGCAGAGTACGGCTCGTTCAGCACCGGTTCGGCATATCTTTCTGCGATGAAACGGCTTTCACGGAGCTCCTGCCTTAAAGTCACGGGAGACTGCAGACATACGGAAGGAGACTATCCGTTCACATATACGAACCGCTATGGTGCAGATACCACAGCCCGCAGACAGAACTCGGATCTGACATCTTTCCGGATCGGACCGTCTTTTCTCATGCGTTCGGAAAAGTCACTGTTTCATCTGAAAGCGAACTGGTATCATTCGGACAGGGGCTTGCCTGGTCCTGTCATCCGCCGGTCGGGACCGTCTCTATGCGGCGACCGCCAGCGCGATGATGATGTCTTCATCCAGGGAAATTACCGTTACTCATTACGGGAATTTTCCATGAAGCTCGCAGGGAAATATGCATATTCCTGTTGCAATTATCTGCAGGATACTGTCGGAAACTCTTCTTCCCGCCGGCTGGATCTGCATTACCGTCAGCAGGAGGCCTATTTCTCGGCTGCGGCCGCCTACCGTCACGGGAATTTCGGCTTCTCCCTTGCCTGGGACAATACCGTCTCATGTCTCGACTCCGATGTATCCGGACTTTCAGGCAAACGCCGATGGTCATCCATGCTCGCCGCTCAGGCGGAATATTGTTATAAGGACCTGTCGGTCAATGCGTCTGCCGTATATCATCACGCACTGGATTTCTCTTCCAGGGCTTCCGGGACATCGCAGGTGTCAACCGGTGCGGGAATCAGGGAACCGGACCTGTCCTGCGATCGTATAAGCCCGTATCTTTCCATCAGATATTCTCCGGGAAATTTCCGTTTTCTGGCCTACTGGAAAAATTCGTTCAGGCTTCCGACTTTCAACGAGTTATATTATGTGGCCGCTCCGTCGGCCAATGCGGCGCACGTCCTCCGTCCCGAGACTGTGGACCAGTTCGACTTCACCGCTTCATATTCGGTCTCTGCCGGACCATGGTCATGCGGATGCAGGGCCGATCTGTTCTACAATATTACCGAAGACAAGATAGTCTGGCTTCCGGCAGCGAACCAGTTCGTGTGGTCGGCTTTCAATTACGGTCTTGTCCACGGGTATGGCTGCACCCTGTCCATGAATCACAGCTTCGTGTTCCGTGATTTCAGACTGGACGCATTGCTTGACTGGACTTATGAGCGGTCGGAAGATATGACAGACCCGCAGTCTGCGTGGTATCGCGGGCAGACAGCCTATGTCCCTCTGCATTCGGCTTCGGCCGTAATATCGGCGGAATATCGCGGATGGTCCCTTTCAGCCGGTTTCATATACAATTCGGTCCGTTACCGGACATCGGCCAATACGTCCGCGAATCTTCTCGATCCGTATGCGGACCTTGATCTGATGGTATCGCGTAAATTCCTGGATTTCCTGAAACTGTCCGTGGCTGTCACCAATGTCACTGACTCGCATTATGAGATCATTTCCAGGTATCCGATGCCCGGAATCAGCTATAAAATAGTCTTACAGTTTAATATTTAATTCTCATTTATGATTATGACCGGATTTTTCTTTGACCTTGTCCATGCATTGTCCGGCAGGACAAAATTCTTTCTGGCGACAGCCTCATTGGCGGCAGCCGCCGTTTCCTGTGACAAAATCGGAGTAGGGGATCCTGACGGGAATATACCGTCAGTGCAGTCGGAAGTCACTGGCTTTTATGTCCTTAATGAAGGTACCATGGGGATGAACAATGCTTCTCTTGACTTCGTGAATCTGAGGACAGGGGAGTATGTAAACGACTGGTTTTCGCTGCAGAACCCGGAAATGTCTCTGGAGCTGGGAGATGTCGGGAATGATATTCTGATCGCAGGAGATTACCTGATCATAGTCCTGAACGGTTCCGGTCTCCTGGAAATCGCGGATGCCCTTACTGCAAGGCATATCGCTGAAGTGCCTGTTCCGGACTGCCGTTATGTGATAGAGAATGACGGGTATCTTTATGTCACTTCCTATGCGGAAGGGGGGTCCCTTTACAAGGTTTCCACTGAGGATTTCAGCGTGATTTCGCGAATCGGCGTCGGTCATGATCCTGAGCAGCTCCACTTCCATGACGGTCATATCTATGTCCTGAACTCCGGCGGACTGCAGTATGATCCTGCTACCGGAGCTACGGCATACGAGCAGACAGTGTCGGTCGTGGATGCCGGGACCTTCGAAGTGGTCAGGACTGACGATACGGGATACAGGAATCTGTACAAGATCATCTGTGCCGGTGATGTGGAGTATATGACTTCACGCGGAGACTACGGGGCTGATCCGGGAGCTGTATTTTCGTATGACAGGGGCACGGGCAAGACCGCACTCATATCTTCTGTGCCCGTATCCAACTGGTGTAGCCATAGCGGAATTGTGTACACCCAGTCCACGACTTATGATGCCGCGTGGAATCCCGTGATGTCTTTCGGGAAAATATCGGACGGGGAATATTCGGAGGAAGATTTTCTGGATATGTCCGGTGTCGGCATTTCTTCATGCTACGGTCTGGATATCAATCCTTCGACCGGAGATTTCGTCCTCACTGATGCCGGTGACTATACCACTCCGGGAGACGTGTATTATTTCAATGCCGACGGCACCCTCCTCTGGTCTCATGTCGCTGGGGTCTGCCCGTCCCGCATCGCCTGGATCTATGGGGCGGAATGACGCGAAGTCAATAGCGTAATTCTTACGGTATTTATGCTTTTCGAACGGAGTATCTATGTTCCATATAATCAAAGCTTTCAGCCCGTAAGCGCTCTCCGGCAATAATGTAAAATCGGGCCCAATATTCCCCGCCCGGGAGGCGTGGGATTCTGTTTTTGAAAATAAAATATCTATCTTTGCAATGTCGGTATTGTGCACGTGCACAGCAATTTACGGCCGCCGTCATGGCGAGCCTGTCCTGAATGCCATCCGCATATATCGTAACTGACCTTTTCTCCCTGAAACGTAGTTAGTCGGGAGGTTTTCTGCAGGACTAACCGCAATATCGTCCCGAAACGTAGTTAGTCGGGAGGTTTTTGCATGGACTAACCGCAATATTGCCCTGAAACGTAGTTAGTCCGGAAGTTTTCTGCCGGACTAACCGCAATATCGTCCTGAAACGTAGTTAGTCGGGAGGTTTTCTGCCGGACTAACCGCAATATCGCCCTGAAACGTAGTTAGTCCAGAGGCTTTTCCAGAGGTTTTTCCGAAAGTCTTTAGTCGGAAGTTTTTTTGTCCGGAGTTTTTTAGCCGGAAAATGCTCGCGGAAGTTTTCTCGTGGCGGGGGCGAGACTTGATATGGAACTGAAAACGGGGCTTGACTCAAATATGAGTCAGACCCCGTCTTCCGTTTAATTGATGGACGCGGATTACTCCACTACCTTGAAGTCTTCCTTGCCTACTCCGCAGAGAGGACATACCCAGTCTGCAGGGAGGTCTTCAAATGCTGTTCCCGGCTCGATGCCGCTGTCAGGATCGCCTACTGCAGGATCGTATTCGTATCCGCAGACGATACATACATACTTTTTCATTTTCAATTCAGTTTATATTGATATTACAGTTATTGTTTCCCTATTCGGATGCCGTGACGGCCATAAGATATCGGCCGGGGCTTCACCGGTGATTACAGCCTTCCCGCCACCTTCTCCCAATCTATCAGATTCCAGACGGCTTCCAGATAGGCAGCCCTGCGATTCCGGTAGTCGATATAGTAGGCATGTTCCCAGACATCGACTGTCAGCAGCGGCTTCAGTCCCTGGGTCATCGGATTGTCAGCATTCTGTGTCTGTACTATGGACAGATTCCCTTCCTTGTCTTTGCACAGCCATGCCCATCCGGACCCGAAAACGGTGGCTGCAGCCTTGATGAACTCGGTCTTGAAATCTGCCACTGAACCGAAAGTCTTCACCAGTTTTTCTTCCAGCAGTTCAGGTACCGCGGCAGGAACCGGAGTCAGAGTCTGGAAGTAGAAATTGTGATTCCATGCCTGTGCGGCATTGTTGAAGATCGCACCTCCGGCCTTCATCACGATCTGTCCGATTTCCATATCTTCGTATGGTGAACCTTCGATCAGTTTGTTGAGATTGTCGATATAGGTCTGGAAATGTTTCCCATAGTGGAATTCTATGGTTTCCTGACTTATTGCCGGGGCGAGGGCGTCCGGGCTGTACGGTAATTCCGGTAAAGAATGAATCATAACGAAACCTCCTGCTTAAAAAGCAAAGATATAATAAATTTTCATATCTGGTTATCGGAATCACTTGAATTTACTGTGGCGCGGATTCGGAGCGCATGTCCGGCGGCTTTCCGGAATTTGCGGTGTGGATGATTTTGTATATCTTTGCAGCCGTTGTGGCTTTCCCTTAATGTGATTCTTAACTGGAGTTGAGTATGATTCCATCGATTTTATGTGCATTGCTGCTTTCGGCAGCCGAAATCATTGCCGGGAATCCGGCACCCGGAAAAGGTCAGGATCCTGAGACTATTGTAGCGGATACATTGTCCGAGGCGGTCCTGGTTTCCGGATACAAGCAGGTCCTCCCTCTGGAGAGGATAGCGTCGCCTGTGACGGAAGTGAGTCTGGCCCAGATGGAAAGCCGTGGCATAGACGATATCGAAAAGCTTTCATCCGTGGTCCCGAACCTGCTTGTTCCGGATTATGGCTCGTCGATGACTTCTTCGATATATCTCCGCGGTTTCGGATCACGTATCGACCATCCTGTCATAGGACTTTATGTGGACGATATCCCCGTGATGAACAAGAATTCATACGACACGGGAATGTTTGACATAGCCGATGCGGCCCTTCTCCGCGGACCTCAGGCAACGCTCTACGGACGCAATTCCATGTGCGGCGTGTTGACGATGAATACCCTTTCTCCGGAAGACTTCCATGGTACCAGGCTTTCCCTTGAATACGGGAATGCGAATTCCGTCCTTGCCAGGCTGGCAGTGTACGGGAAGACTGTCGGCGTGTCACTGGCTTACAGACATACTGACGGTTTCTATTTGAATACATACGACAATGATTATGTCGACAAGTCGGATGCTCTGAATTTCCGTATCAGGGCATGGAAGCAGCTCAGACGTGACCTGATATTCGAAAATATATTTTCCGCATCCCTCACCTCGGAAGGCGGCTATCCTTACAGGGAATACGATCCGCAGACGGAAGTCCTCGCTGCAGTGGCGTACAACGATCCTTGCCACTATCGTCGGCTTACGGCAACCGAAGGCCTCAAATTCAAATATATGCGGAAAAACTGGACTCTGAGTTCCGTCACCAGTCTCCAGTTCCTGGCTGACGACATGGAGATGGACCAGGATTTCACGGTGCGGTCGATGTTCACTCTTCGCCAGACCCAGATGGAAGGGGCTTTGACACAGGAACTGATACTGAAACCGGAAGCATCGTGGAGAAAACCGTGGTGGAACTGGCAGACCGGTTTCTTCGGCTTCGCCAAATACAACGACATGTCCGCCCCGGTGCGCTTCAAGCAGGACGGCATAAAGGATCTGATACTGGCCAATGCCAACAGCGGGATACAGTCGGTCTTCGGACCCGGTTCGGGACTGTCCTTTCAGGAAGATGAATTTGATATCACGAGTGATTTCGGCATCGCCGCGGCAGGGGCGGCCCTGTATCATGAATCTTATTTCACGCTCGGACGCTGGACTCTTACGGCCGGACTCCGGCTGGATTATGAATGGACTGGTATGGACTACGACAGCGGTGCCCTTGTGAACTGCAGACTGAAATTGCCGTTCATGGATACTGGATTCATCCCGTGCGAAAGCCTGTATCAGGGACGGAAGGAACTTGACTATCTGGAGATCATGCCCAAAATATCCGCGCTGTATGATTTCGGTCCGGTGAAGCTTTTCGCCACGTTTTCCGAAGGATACAAGTCAGGAGGGTTCAACACGCAGATTTTTTCGGATATTCTTCAGAACAGGCTGATGTCAGACATGATGGATAACATGATGTCAGGCATGTCGGGCAGCATGCATGGGAGCAAGACGGGAGAGTCTTCCGGACAGTCTCCGGTTCAGCTCCCGGAGAGCGATGTCAGCGCAGACGATACGGTCTACAAGCCTGAAAAGAGCCTCAATGCCGAGATCGGCGCCCGTTTCGCCTTCGACAAAGGTCAGCACCGATTTTCGGGAACCGCTTCCATATATAGTATAATGTGCATAGACCAGCAGATAACAGTCTTCCCTTCGGGCAATAGTACCGGCCGTATGATGGCCAATGCCGGCAATTCCAGAAGTATCGGAGCGGAAGCCGAGTTCTGGTACGGCTTCCGCAATTTTTCCCTGTCGGCGGCCTATGGTTTCTGTGACGCCCGTTTCACTGACTACAATGACGGCTTGTCAGACTATACCGGAAACAGGATTCCTTATTCTCCTGAGCATACGCTCAATGCCAGGGTGCAGTATCGATGGGATATATCAAATGATTATTTCAGGAGCATAACGGCAGGAGCCGAGGTCTCTGCTCTCGGGAAAATATGGTGGGATGAGGCCAATACGCTTTCCCAGCCGTTCTATGCCGTTCTCGGGGCTGACGTGCGCGGACATTTCAAGTGGTTCGATGTTTTTCTCCGTGGTGAAAACCTGACAGATGCCAGCTATGGTGTCTTTTACTTCAAGTCCGTAGGCAAGTCCTTTTTCCAGATGTCGAAACCGCTCCGCCTGACAATAGGAGTGACTGTAAATATTTAATCGTATTCTGGAATTTCCTTATAAATTTTAATCATTCTTTAAAATGTCGGAAAAATTTCCGAGCGGATATTTGGAAATTCCTTTTGAATTGTTACCTTTGTATCAGACATAAGAATTTTTTTCGTGTCTATTTGTTAAGTTCGTTTTATATATGGGCAGGTTCCTTGGGGAGGGGACCTGCTTTTTCGTATGCTTCAGTTTCAGGTGCTTCTGAATTGTGTGGGCAGGCCTAATGCATTTATGCTTCCGGGCATGAAGTTACCGAAAAATTTTCCTATGTTTGTAATGGAAAACAAAGATGATGAATAAGACTGATATCGAAAACAAGTTTTCAGAGCATTTGTTCTGGGATATTAGGACGGGGTCTGTAGATATGGAGAAAAATGCTCCATATGTTGTACAGCGCGTATTGGAATATGGAAGACTCTCAGACTGGAAGCTATTGTTGTCATATTACGGCTTGAGTCGCATTGCCGATATTGCTTGTCATTTGCGTACTCTTGAAGAACGTGCCTTGTCATTCATATCAACCGTTTCCGGTATTCCCAAGAGCCAGTTCAGATGCTGCATTATGAAACCATAGTCCCGGAAGCGCGTTCATTGCTGGAGAAATTGTCCGACTTGCCTGTCCTTAAAGATGCCAGGCTTGTCGGAGGTACTGCGTTGGCGCTTCAACTTGGACATAGGACATCGGTGGATCTTGATTTTTTTGGAAGAATCAGTGCCGACTCTGAAGAATTGAGGAGTATTCTCAGAGATGTCGGACATGTGGAAGTCGCCTCTGTATCCAAGAATATAAATATATTCTGGATCAATGATATCAAAGTCGATATAGTCAATTATCCATATCCATGGATAGATATGCCGATAGACGCTGATGGAGTTCGTCTGGCTTCTTTAAATGATATCGCAGCCATGAAAGTTTCTGCGATCGTGAACAGAGGAACGAAAAAGGATTTTATTGACATCTATACACTTCTTCAGTCATTCACTTTGGATGATATCCTTGATATGTACAGTCGCAAATATTCAGACGGCTCGCTGTTCATAGTAATGAAAAGCCTTACATATTTTGACGATGCCGAGACTGATCCGATGCCGGATGTCCTGAGTGATATTACTTGGGAGAGCGTAAAAGATTGTATAGGGACAGTTGTCAGAAACTCATCATTACTGTAATGGAGGCTGACTGAAAAGGGTGATTTCTGCGTTATGCTTGATTCCGCTCTCGACCCCTATTAAGCTATTTCATAGCTTTTCCTCGTTTCGCCTCGGATATAGCAGAATACATTCCGTCATACCTCTCGGCTTATCACTCGGTTAGGGGATTTCGCTCTTTCCAGTCGCGGTCACTTCGTGGCTTTTGAGCCACCCCATCCTCTATCCCTCCTCTTCTGAGCGATTTGGTTGGTGGGGCTCAGGTGCTTCTGAATTGTGTGGGTGTCATTCCCGTCCGTGTCTTGAACGTAGTGGCGAAGTACTCTGCACTTTCGAAATGCAGGGTAAACGCGATCTCTTTCACTGAGGCGGAGGAACCTCTGAGCATTTCCTTGGCTCTGTGAATTTTCATGTTGATGAAATATTGGGCCGGCGACTGCCCGGTGTACTGTTTGAAGAGCCTCCTGAATTTCGTGTAGCTGATATTGAGCCTTTCCGCTATTCCAGGCATGGATATGTCTTCTTCAAGGGAATCGCCCATGATGTTTTTCGCCATGTCAATGAGCCTGGCGATGTCTCCGTCCTGGCTCCTCCGGTTTATGGTGCCGGTCATGAACATCAGCCCGAGCAGGTGGTTTACGATTCCGGCGAGCAATTGCTGGAAATACGGTTCCTGCCGGGTGGCAGTACGGATAGCCTCATTGTAGAGATTGACCGCGAATTCGTTGTAACCTATATGGAACAGGGGAGATGCCGGGGAAAAGAAACCGGTTTCGACCCTGTGGTCTATGTTGACACCCTGGAATCCGATCCAGTATTCGTTCCAGCCGGTATCCGGGTCCGGCATGTATGAGTGCCATTCTCCGGGAAATATGATGAACATGTCTCCTGCCGCCACCTTCATGTCTCCGGCAGATCCGGTTCTGAATATTCCTTTTCCCTCTACTATATAGAGCAGCTGATATTCCGGAAGGATTCTGCCTTGTGCAGGGTCGAACATGTATTCCTGATTGTGCTTCCGTGGGGGGTAGTCTTCTCCCGGGCTGATCCTCTGGTGGCCTACCGAGCATACGGTAAGTCCCCAGTCCCTGTCTCTCCGGTTCTGTGCTATATATTTTATAGGGTCCATAGTGCCTGTGATTGAATTCGGACGGTGCCGGACAAAAACCGCAGCCGTAATGTCAGAAAACGAATGTCGCGGCTTGTGATTCTGTCTAACTTTGCCAATGCCTATCACAAATATAACACTAATTTTCTGATATGAACAGTCAATTATCGAAGGGTTGCTTCCTGGCGGTAGACATAGGTGCTACCAGCGGAAGGGAAGTCATCTGTTTCCGCGATGCGGAAGGAAAATTCAAGTTCGAGGAAATCCACAGATTTCCGAATGCCATCCTTAATGTCGGCGGTGGATATTATTGGGACATATTCGCGCTTTATGCTTCAGTAGTGGAAGGGCTCCGCAAATGTGCTGCGGCTGGCTGGCGTCCCGAATCCATAGGCATTGACACCTGGGGTGTCGATTTCGGCTTTGTAGGGGCAGACGGGGTCATTCTCGGACTCCCGAGGGCGTACAGGGATTCATATACGGACGGGGCTCCGGAGGATTTATATGCCGTTATTCCTAAAGAAGAGCTCTACGCAAGAACCGGCATCCAGATACTGCCGTTCAACAGCATCTTCCAGATGTTCCGTCAGACAGGCTCCGGCTTTTCTCCGATGAAACATGCCTCGAAACTGCTTTTCATTCCTGACTTGCTGGGCTATATGCTGACAGGAGAGATGGTCTGCGAATATACCGTGGCTTCCACCTCGCAGCTGTTGAATCCCGTGACGCGGGATTTCGATGACGGCCTTCTGGCTGCCGCCGGGGTGTCACGGGGCATGTTCCCGAAAATGGTGATGCCGGGGACTGTGGTCGGAGAACTTACAGACTCTCTTGCGGACTATACCGGACTCGGAAAGACCATGGTGGTGGCGGTCGCGGGCCATGACACAGCCTCCGCAGTGGCCGCCGTGCCGGCCATGACGAGGAATTTCGCCTATCTGAGCAGCGGGACATGGAGCCTGATGGGTATAGAGACCGAAAAGCCTGTCATCTGCCGGGAGGCCTTTGACATGAACTTCACGAACGAAGGCGGCGTGGAAGGCTCCGTGCGTTTTCTGAAAAACATCACCGGAATGTGGCTTCTGGAGCAGTCCAGAAAGGAGTGGAAGAGACAAGGGAAAGACTACTCGTACCCTGAAATAGTGGAAATGGCCCGCAAAGGCGCATCTTTCACTGTAACAGTGAACCCGGATGACCCTCGTCTGGCAAATCCTTCGAGCATGACATCCATGATTTCGGAAATGTGTGCGGAAAAGGCTGGAAAAGTTCCGGCAGATGACTCCGAGATGGTCGCATGCATATTCAGGAGTCTGGCGTTCAGGTACAAGGAAGTGCTGGATTCGCTTAGAAACCTGGCTCCGTTCGATATAGACAGGCTCTACATCGTGGGTGGCGGTGTGCGGAATGAACTTCTGAACCGGATGACTGAAGAGGTGGCCGGAGTGAAGGTGGTGGCAGGTCCTGCCGAGGCGACAGCCATCGGGAACTGTATGGTCCAGGCCCGGGCCGCAGGACTTGTCGCCGACAGATGGGAATACCGCCGGATAGTCGCGGAACTCTGAAATATTTATTGTCCGGAACCGGACAATCCAAAACTTCAAAAATATGAAAGACATCAACATCGAAAAGGCCTACGAGGCCGCCAAAGAACGCTATTCGGCCATAGGTGTCGACACGGACAAGGCGTTGGACTCACTCCGGAAAATCTCTCTCTCCCTCCATTGCTGGCAGGCAGATGACGTGACCGGATTCGAAACTCTGGGCGAAGGCGCATTGACCGGAGGGATACAGGTCACCGGAAACTATCCCGGCAGAGCCCGCAACATCGAGGAACTGCGTGCCGACATCCTGAAAGCCGCTTCCCTGATACCAGGAAAGCACAGGCTGAGTCTCCATGAAATTTACGGCGATTTCCAGGGAAAGGCCGTGGACAGGAACGAAGTCGCTCCGGAGCATTTCAGAAGCTGGATGGAGTGGGGTGTCGAGCATGGAATGAAACTCGATTTCAACAGCACGTCCTTTTCTCACCCCAAGAGCGGAGACCTGACTCTTGCGAATCCCGATGACGGTATCAGGAATTTCTGGATCGAACACACGAAGAGATGCCGTCTGATCAGCGAGGAAATGGGCAAGTACCAGAACGATCCGTGCATCATGAACCTTTGGGTGCATGACGGAAGCAAGGAAGTGCCGGCCAGCAGGCTGAAATACCGTCAGATACTGAAGGATTCTCTGGACGAGATATTCTCCGTGAAATACGATCACATGAAGGACGGTATCGAAGCCAAGCTTTTCGGAATCGGTCTTGAGAACTATACCGTAGGTTCATACGACTTCTATCTCGGCTACGGCGCGAAGAACGGCAAGATGGTCACTCTCGATACCGGACATTTCCATCTGACAGAAAGCATTGCGGACAAGGTGTCGGCGCTTCTGCTTTTCACTCCGGAGATCAATCTCCATGTGAGCCGTCCTGTCAGGTGGGACAGTGACCATGTGGTCATTCTGAACGATGATATAGCCGATCTGGCCCGTGAGATCATCAGATGCAAGGCTCTGGATAAAGTTCACATCGGCCTGGACTATTTCGATGCCACCATAAACAGGATCGGAGCCTATGTCATCGGAAGCCGCGCCACACAGAAAGCTTTCCTGCTGGCCCTGCTTGAACCTGGCGACAGGCTGGCCGGATATGAAGCGGAAGGCCGCTATTTCGAGCGTCTTGCCGTGCAGGAAGAACTCAAGAACATGCCTTGGGGAGCGGTCTGGGATATGTTCTGCCTGAAAAACGACGTCCCTGTGGGCGAAAGCTACATCCGGGATATCCTGAAATACGAGGCTGATGTCACCTCTAAAAGATAACGCCGGATGATGGCATTGTAATACGGATTGAGATGAACAGCCTTTTAGGATTATTGATCATCGCAGCCGGAAGCTTCGGCCAGAGCAGTTCCTATGTGCCTATAAACAAGGTCCGGGACTGGAGCTGGGAAAGCTTCTGGCTTGTACAGGGCATCTTTGCATGGCTGGTTTTTCCGCTCATCGGTGCATTCCTGGCTGTCCCTGAGGGGCAGACCCTGTGGCAGATACTGTCTTCCGATCCGGTATCGGCCTGGAAGGCAGTCGGCTATGGCGTTCTCTGGGGTGTGGGAGGTCTGACATTCGGCCTTTCCATGAGGTATCTTGGTGTCGCGATGGGACAGTCCGTCTCTCTGGGTACCTGTGCGGCTTTCGGGACACTTTTCCCTGCCATTGCCGCAGGCACGGATCTTTTTCACGGTGCCGGACTCATCCTTTTGCTGGGCGTATGTGTCACACTGGTGGGAATAGCAGTCATCGGATATGCCGGTAGCCTGCGTTCGAAAGACATGACTTCCCGAGAGAAAAGCCAGGCCGTCAAGGAATTCGCTCTTACAAAGGGCCTCTCCGTGGCAGTGCTTTCCGGAGTGATGAGCGCGTGCTTTGCCCTTGGACTGGATGCAGGGCTGGTGGTAGAAGGTTCCCCGGCACTTTTCAAGACGCTGCCAGCCACTTTACTCGTGACTTTCGGAGGCTTCTTCACGAACGCCGCATACTGTCTCTTCCAGAATTTCAGAAACCGTTCATTCGCCGATTACGGGAAGAAAGATGCCCTTCCGGGCAATATCTTTTTCTGTGCTCTGGCCGGTCTCCTCTGGTATACGCAGTTTTTCGGCCTTGGGATAGGAAAAGGCTTTTTCGATGAGGATTCGGTGCTTTTCGCTTTTGCATGGTGCATCCTGATGTCGTTGAACGTGGTGTTCAGCAATGTCTGGGGTATCATCCTGAAAGAATGGAAAGGCGTGGCTCCGAAGACATCAGCCGTGCTGGTATGCGGTCTGGCGATACTGATATTCTCTCTGGTTTTCCCGAATATCTTCTGAGTCCTGACCGTTTTGGGTCGGATAAATAAATGAAAACAAAGTCTTATGTATATGGACAAATCAATACTTGAAGGACGTCCTGCCCTGGCCAGGCAGATCGAAGACGTGGCCGAGGTGGCCGGCTATCTCTGGCAGAAAGGCTGGGCTGAAAGAAACGGCGGAAACATCACCGTGAACATCACTGAATATGTGGATGATTCCATGCGGGCTCTCCCTGCCATAGGGGCTCCGGTACAGATAGGTCTCACTCTGCCCCACCTGAAAGGCTGCTGGTTTTTCTGCAAGGGAACGAACAAAAGGATGCGTGATCTTGCCAGGAGACCGATGGAGAACGGGTCTGTCATCAGGATACTGGACGACTGTTCCAGCTACGAGATCGTGGCGGACCTCCCGGTGAAGCCTACATCGGAACTTCCTTCGCATCTGGCTGTGCACAATGATTTCGTGGAGAGGGGGCTGGACTACAGGGCTTCGCTCCATACACATCCTATCGAGCTTGTAGCCATGTCGCACACGGACAAGTTCCTGAAAAAGGATGTCCTTTCGAATCTGCTGTGGAGCATGATTCCCGAGACCAAGGCTTTCTGCCCGAGAGGATTGGGAATCGTGGACTACAAGTTGCCTGGGTCTCTTGATCTGGCGGCGTCGACCATCAGGGAATTGGAGGACTATGACGTGGTCATGTGGGAGAAACATGGCGTCTTCGCCGTGGGCTGCGATATCATGGAGGCCTTCGATCAGGTGGATGTGCTGAACAAGTCCGCGCAGATTTACATCGAGGCCAGATGCATGGGTTATGAGCCTGACGGCATGACGCTGGAACAGATGAAGGAAATGTCCGTCGCCTTCAATCTTCCGAAATAGGGATATATCGGCCTCGGATAATGTTGACATGGCAGGAGTCTTGGATTCCTGCCATGCCGATTTGTGGCTTTTGAGTAAGTGGACCGAATTTATTGTAGTTTTTTTTGGACTATCTGTAAAAATTCCCTTTGCCTTCAAGCGGGTCGTAAATGTTCGGTCCGGTAAATCCCTCCCACGCTTGCAGCGCGGGTCCCTCCCGTTCACGAGGCCACGGGCGGCCACGCCGTCCGAACTTTCACGACCTGCAATCTTTCCTGGGTAATAATGCGGATATGCATATTTTTCCTTATATTTAAGGAATAAAATAATAATTGATCTATGAAAAATTTTCTTATTTTCATTGCTGGTATAATAACGGGGGTATTCATAATATTTCTCATCGGTGTTTTTGGAAATAAATCAAATTCAAAGATCCCTGGATTGACTGTTTTTGATGTTCCTGGTGAAGTTATGGATGCACAGTCATACCAAGAAGGTATTCCAAAGATAATAATGTAAAGACAGTGCCTGCTGTCGCTATCTTTGGTAAGGAATAGACATTATTGTTTGGATGTTAAATGGTAAAAATTCTTAATATGACTTTTTTCGGAATTAAAAAAACAGCTGTGAGCATTGTGCTTGTGTGTCTTAGTGCCGTATGTAGTGCTCAACTTCAGCCGCCAAGGCAGACTGATACATTACAGATTATATCTATCAGATACAACAGTATGGATATCCTCAGGGAAAACTGGCCGTGTGAATTGATATATATGTCTACTACAGATTTTGATATCTGCGGTCAAAAATTTAAAATCGCATATGTGTTAGATTCCGCTAAGGAATATACTTATGTGTTGATAGATAGCACGAAAACAGATCGTGTATGTTATCTTAAATATTCCGAAAATTCAAGGGACCGATATGAAAGTAAAGAGTCTGAAAAGATAATTGATATAGAATTTTCAGGATATGAATTCAAGTGTAAAGAGTATACCATTACTGATAGCTCTGTTCAAGCCGATGATACAATAATTCCTGACGAGAAGAAATTGGATGATACAATACCTTTTCAGATGGTAGATGAGAAGCCTTTGTTTTGGGGAGGAGATGCAAATTCATTTTCTAAATGGGTAAACCAAAGGTTAGTGTATCCTGAAAAAGAAAAAAAGAAGGGGGCGCAAGGTATGGTAACACTTCAGTTTACAATAGATATTGATGGAAGTGTAACAGATGTAAAAGTCCTTAATAGTGTTTCTCCTGGTCTTGATGCTGAAGCGGTACGGGTTGTGTCTTCATCACCTAAGTGGACACCGGGAAAACTGGACGGGAGAGTAGTACGGGTAACATATACATTCCCTGTCATTTTCCAATTACGTTAGAGCTGATGGGCTTCATTTAAACTGCGTCAGTGTGGTCGTCTCCCATGTCGCGAAAACTGGAGTTTGTCGGTTAATAAATCAAGGTATGTTCGGCCTCGGATAATGTTGGCATGGCAGGAGTCTTGGATTCCTGCCATGCCAATTTGTGGCTTTTGGACAAGTTGCCGGCAAATACTTTTGTTCAATGTTGAAAATTTTGTAACTTTCGACAATTTTTGAGGGAACCGGAATCATGGCTGTACCTCGAATTTTACCGCAAATAATTAATAATTAAATAAAAAACTAATCAACAATGAAAAAAAACGGTAATCTTGTCGCAATCATCACCATGATCTTCCTTTTCGGAATGATTTCATTCGTGACGAATCTTGCGGCTCCTATTGGCGTGATCTGGAAACAGCAGCCTGGTATTGACGGTTCGAATGCTCTCGGAATGATGGGCAACATGATGAACTTCCTCGCATATCTTTTCATGGGTATCCCTGCAGGAAAGCTTATCATGAAAGTCGGCTATAAGAAAACGGCCCTTCTCGCTATTGCCTTGGGTTTCTTCGGCGTGCTTATACAGTTCCTTTCCGGAATCGTCGGTGTCGGTTCATCCATCGCCGGACTTCCTGCCAACTGGTTCATATATCTTCTCGGCGCATTCGTGGCAGGTTTCTCAGTATGTATTCTCAATACGGTAGTGAATCCTATGCTGAACCTTCTCGGAAGCGGCGGTAAGAAAGGCAACCAGCTCGTCCAGATAGGAGGTACATTCAATTCTCTGCTCGGTACCATCACCCCTATGTTCGTGGGTGCGCTTATCGGTGCCGTGACCAAGGATACTGTCATCACTGATGTGAACCCTGTCATGTACATCGCGATGTGCGTATTCCTCCTGACTTTCATCATCCTCGCATTCGTCCCTATCGAGAATCCCCAGTCGGCATCTCAGGGCGGCCGTGTGGAAAGTCCTTGGAAATACCGCCATTTCGTATACGGTGTGATAGCCATTTTCCTGTATGTCGGTGTGGAAGTAGGTATCCCGGGAACTCTGAATTTCTATCTTTCCGATGCCGAAAGCAGTGCAGGACTCGATCCTAAGACCGCTGCTACCATTGCAGGTTTCGTTGCAGGAACATACTGGTTCCTGATGCTTATCGGACGTTTCGTGTCAAGCTTCATCAGCGGCGCCGTTTCCAGCCGTACACAGCTCGGCTGCGTATCTGCCGTAGCAGCAGTACTTGTTCTTGCTGCTATGTTCGTCCCTTCATCAGTCAGCACTTCCATGCCTGTATTCACCGGTTCCGGTTTCGGAATGGTACAGGTGCCTCTCTCCGCACTTCTTCTCGTGCTTTGCGGTCTCTGCACTTCTGTCATGTGGGGAACGATTTTCAACCTTGCTGTCGAGGGCCTCGGTTCTGCAACGGCTCTTGCTTCCGGTGCATTCATGATGATGGTGGTCGGCGGAGGTATTCTTCCTCTCCTTCAGAATGCCATCGCTGATGCTGCCGGTTATATGGTCAGCTATTGGGTAGTGGTCATCGCCATCCTGTATATCCTCTGGTATGCGGTGCTCGGTTCGAGAGTGAAGAAAGCGTAGATTTAAATGAAATATCATGATCATGAATACTGATATTATAGAGAAACCTTATGTAGTCGGTATCGACATAGGCGGTCAGACTACCAAGATGGGTATTGTGGACATGAGAGGACAGGTCCTCTCGCAGACGGTGATCCGTACTGATACGCATACCGATGTCCAGGACTATGTCGAAGATGTGGCTGATGCCCTGACAAAGATCATCGCGGAGTCCGGTTCGGAAGGAAAGGTGAGAGGAATCGGAGTGGGTGCCCCTAACGGAAACTATTATACCGGAACCATTGAGAATGCCGTGAACCTGACATGGGGCGGCAGCAAGTCCATTCCTTTTGCCGAACTGCTTTCATCGAGGATGAACGGACTCAAGGTGGCTCTTACAAATGACGCAAACGCTGCTGCGGTAGGCGAGATGACTTACGGAGCTGCCAGGGGTATGAAGAATTTCATCATGATCACCCTCGGTACAGGTGTCGGCAGCGGTATAGTGATAAACGGGGAAGTAGTCTACGGACATGACGGATTTGCCGGCGAGCTGGGGCACACATGCGCTGTCAGGAACAACGGCCGTCTGTGCAACTGCGGCAAGACAGGCTGTCTGGAGACCTATTGCTCTGCTACCGGAGTGGCAAGAACAGCCCGCGAATGGCTGACTCTCAGCGACGAGCCTTCCGTACTCAGAAGTCTGGACAGTATTTCGTCCAAGGATGTCTTCGAGGCTGCCAAGGAAGGAGACAAACTCGCTCTGAAGATATTCGAATTCACCGGAAAGATTCTGGGACAGTCATTCGCAGATTTCGTGGCTTTCAGTGCTCCTGAAGCTATCGTCCTCTTCGGCGGTCTTGCCCGTGCCAAGGAGTATCTTTACCAGCCGATCATGGATGCCATGAACGCAAATCTCCTTCCTCTGTGGAGAGGCAAGATCAAGATCGTATTCTCGCAGCTGAAGGAATCTGATGCTGCTATTCTCGGTGCTTCTGCGCTGGCTTGGGAACTGTAATTTTTTGTGGCCGGGCCAAAAGTGCATCTGCCCTTTTGGCCGGCTTTTTTTATTTTTGTAAAAACGGACTCTTATGAAACTTCGGAAATATCTGCCGGCCATCATACTTTCGTATATACTTTTCTTCATGATAGCCTTTGTCACCGGTCTTCAGAACCCGCTGGGCGTGATCGTGAAGTCCCAGTACGGCGTGTCGATGGGAGTGGCCCAGCTCGGGAATTTCGCCAACTTCATAGCTTATGCCTGCATGGGTATTCCTGCCGGCCTGATGCTGAAGAAGTACGGTTATAAATTCTCCCTTATGGTAGCTGTCACTGTGGGAATCATCGGTCTGGGACTTATGTTTTTCTCAGGTCAGATTTCGCGCGGGCTGTGGATGTATTTCCTTGGAGCTTTCGTAGCCGGTTTTTCAATGTGCATGCTGAACGCGGTGGTCAATCCTTTGCTGAATTTCATCGGAGGTGGCGGAAACAAGGGTAACCAGCTGATCCAGTGGGGCGGTTCCCTGAATTCCATAGCTGCGACCATCGTCCCGTTCGTCGTAGGTTTCCTGATGGGACGTTCTGCAGGAACCAGACAGTTTATAGACGGTATCCCTCATTTCGAGATAGCCGACGTGAATCCGATGTTCATCATCATGGTGTCCATTTTCGCTCTGGCTATGCTGGCCATACTGTTCATTGATATTCCCGAAACAGAGAAGATTTCCGATACGAAGACTGCCATGGACCAGCTGATGGGCCGTGACGGACAGTACAGTTGTTTCTCATTCAGGCATTTCGTCCTCGGTGCAGTGGCTGTCTTCCTTTATACCGGCGTTGAAGTCAGCGTGGCCAACATGACGAATATTTACCTTATTCACGAAGTGGGGGTCGACCCGAGGTCTGCCGGAGTCATAGTGGCCATTTACTGGTTCTGCATGTTCGTCGGGCGTCTTGTGGGAGGTTCTCTCGGCTCAAAGTTCTCCAGTCGCGACATGCTTCAGTTTTCTTCTGTGATGGCCATGATATTCATCCTGATCACGATTTTTACACCTGAGAAGATAACGATCGAGATAGGCCGTTACAGTCTCGGAAACATTCCTGTTAATGTAGTTTTCCTCGTGATGACAGGTCTGTTCACTTCCGTGATGTGGGGAAATATCTACAATCTTTCAGTGGAGGGACTCGGAAAGTACACGTCTACGGCTACCGGATTTTTCATGATGATGGTATGTGGCGGAGGTATAGTTCCGATAGTCCAGGGCCTTTTCGCGGATCTGGTCGGCTGCCGCGCTTCATTCTGGATCGTCATCGCCTGTCTCTGCTATCTTCTCTACTACGGTTCTACAGGCTATAAGAACGTGAACAGGAAAATCCCTGTCGACTAGAACTTGCTTTTTTTAGACGTTTAAAAGGAGGCTCATTCCAGTTGCGTTATGCAATTAATTGATTGAGTCTCCTTTTCTTTTTTTCTGTAGGCAGACTGATATCCACGAGTACTGTTGACTTTTGAAGTTTCTGTAGGCAGACTGATATCCGCAGGCACTGTTGACTTTCGGAGAAAGTTGTATTTCTGTGCCTGCGGATATCAGTCTGCCGCCCCATCAGTCGAGTTTGTGAATCGCCAGACCACTCCTAAGCTTCGGCTCGAACCACGTAGTCTTCGGCGGCATGATATTGCCGGAATCGGCTATATCCACTATCTGCTTCATCGAGACAGGATAGAGGGCGAATGCCACGGCCATCTCGCCGCTGTCGACTCTCTTCGACAGTTCTCCGAGACCGCGGATGCCACCTACGAAGTCTATCCTCTTGTCAGTCCTCAGATCCTTTATCCCGAGAATCCTGTCCAGAACCAGATTCGACAATATGGTCACGTCCAGCACTCCGATAGGATCGGAATCATCATACCGGCTTTCCCTGGCTTCCAGAGAGTACCATTCACCTCCAAGATACATCGAAAAGTTGTGCAGATGCTCCGGCTTGCAGATTTCCTTGCCTTTTTTCTCTACGATGAAGTCTTCTTCGAGAGCTTTCAGGAATTCTTCCGCAGTAAGTCCGTTGAGGTCCTTTACAACACGGTTGTAGTCAATGATGGTGAGCTGGCTTTCAGGAAAAGCTACCGCCATGAAATAGTTATACTCCTCGTTACCGGTATGGTCAGGGTTTCCGGTACGTTTTTCAGCTCCTACCCTGGCCGCCGCTGCAGTCCTGTGATGGCCGTCGGCTACGTAGAATGCAGGTATGTCCTTGAATATCTCTGTGATGCGCCTTACGGTATCGTCATCGTCTATCACCCAGAAATGATGCCCGAATCCGTCTTCAGCCGTGAAATCATATTCGGGCTTTCCCGCGGTGTATTTCCGTACTATGGCATCGATTTCGGCATTGTCCGGATAGGAGAAGAACACAGGTTCGATATTGGCATTCTGGATTCTGACATGTACCATCCTGTCATCTTCCTTGTCCTTACGTGTCAGTTCGTGTTTCTTTATCTTGCCTTCCGAATAGTCATCCGTGTGTGCGCAGAGCACGAGTCCGTACTGTGTCTTTCCGTTCATTGTCTGCGCATAAATGTAGTAGCATGGCTTGCTGTCCTGCACGAGCCATCCTTTTTCCTGCCACGACTTGAAGTTCTTCACAGCCTGATCGTAGACCTCATGGCTGTGCTCGTCCGGCATCGGCTCGAAGTCTATTTCCGGCTTGGTGATGTGCAAAAGTGATTTTTCCGAAGCTTCTGCCTTGGCTTCGGCTGAGTTCAGAACATCGTACGGACGTGCCGCCACTTCTTCCACGAGTTCCTTAGGCGGTCTTACGGCCGCAAACGGTTTGATTCTTACCATAAAATTGATTATAAGTTTAGTGTTTATTGCCGATTTTCAACGTTCAGGCAGATAATCCGCCTGAAATGATTCTTTTATCCGGCAGATCAAAAAAAGTGCGCCCGGATTCCGGACACACTTTTTATTTCTTATCCTATTTGTTGACCTGGAATCTTGTGTTCCCGGTGGCGAAGAAATCCACGATCTGGGATGCGGCCGCGAGGCCTGCGTTCACATTGGCTTCAGCCGTCTCCGCTCCCATTTTCTTAGGTGTGGCGAAGACCCTCTTGCCGAATTTCTCGTTCAGTTCGGTCTGGCAGTCGGCAGCTATGTCGGTGACATATTTCAGGTCCGGTCTGTCCGTAAGCGCTTTTTCAAGCTCGGCCTCGTTTATGATTTCCTTGCGGGCAGTATTCAGCAGGCAGCCGCCTGACGGCATCAGTGTGATAAGCCCGTAGCCGATGGACCTTTTGGTCTCTGCGGTAGCCGGAATGTGCAGAGAAATGAAATTGCATTCGCTGTACATCTGCTCTACAGACTCTGCCGGTGTCACACCTTCTTCCTTCATCTTTTCAGCAGGGACGTACGGATCGAAGGCCATCACCTCCATGCCGAGACATTTCGCTTTCTGTGCGACAAGCCTTCCGACGTTCCCGTACGCCTGGATGCCGAGTTTCTTTCCTTTGATCTCGCTGCCGGTACCTGGTGTGAACTGGTTCCTGGACATGTAGATCATCATGGAGATGGCCAGCTCGGCGACAGCATTGGAGTTCTGTCCAGGTGTATTCATGGCCACGATATTCTTTGCCGTGCAGGCTTCGAGGTTGATATTGTCGTAGCCGGCACCGGCTCTTACTACGATTTTCAGATTCTTCGCGGCATCGATGACATCAGCCGTGACCTTGTCCGATCTGACGATGAGGGCATCTGCGTCAGCCACGGCCTTGATAAGTTTCTCAGGTGAATCGTATTTCTCCAGAAGCACGACCTCATGTCCGGCTTTCTGCGCGATTTCCTTCATCCCGTTCACTGCAGCTGCCGCGAACGGTTTCTCTGTGGCGATAAGTATTTTCATGATTGGTTACTTTTTCATTGATTCGAATTCCTGCATGCACTTGATCAGAGCTTCCACGCTCTCCACAGGGCAGGCATTGTAGATGGAAGCCCTGAAGCCGCCGACTGATCTGTGCCCCTTGATACCCAGCATTCCCTGGCCTTTCGCGAACTCGAGGAATTCGTCCTGCAGGTTCTCGTAGCCTGGAGCCATCACGAAGCATACGTTCATGTCCGAACGGTCTTCCCTGGCCGCAGTCCCGATGAACAGAGAATTCCTGTCGATCTCGGCATACAGCATGCCGGCCTTTTTCCTGTTGGTCTCGTAGATAGCCTCCACACCGCCATTCTCTTTCAGCCATTTCAGTGTCTCGTACATCACGTAGATAGGGAATACAGGCGGAGTATTGAACATGGAGCCTCCGTCTATATGCGTCTGGTAGTTCAGCATCGTAGGTATGTAGCGGCTCACCTTGCCAAGCGCATCTTTCTTCACTATGGCGAAAGCGACTCCTGCAGGGCCTACATTCTTCTGTGCGCCTCCGTATATCAGGGCGTATTTGCTCACGTCACGCGGACGGCTCATGATGTCGGAAGACATGTCCGCTATAAGAGGTACCGGGCTGTCTATGTCTTCCTTGATCTGCGTACCGTAGATGGTATTGTTCGTGGTGATATGGAAATAGTCCAGATCGGATGGGATTTCGTATCCTTTCGGAATATAATTGAATGTAGTATCTGCAGATGATGCTACAGCATAGGCTTCACCTATCCCTTTCGCTTCTTTCAGAGCCTTTTTCGCCCATACTCCTGTCTCCAGATATCCGGCTTTCTTCTCCAGAAAGTTCATCGCCACGCAGAGGAACTGCAGGCTGGCTCCGCCTCCCATGAACAGCACCTCATGGGTATCCGGAATGTGCAAAAGTTCTTTCCACAGGGCACGACAGTCATCCATCACCTGTACCCACTCCTTCGATCTGTGGGATATGCTGATGACAGGCACTCCGGTGCCCTTGAAGTCTTTCAATGCCTCGATGGCCTTGTCGACGGCCTGCTGCGGAAGCACGCAAGGTCCGGCGAAGAAATTGTGAACTTTTTTCATAATGGTATGATATTAAAATATCGTTAAATATAATAAAATCTTCGGATAAGATGAAATTTGTCAGAACAGGCTCTTTATGTCCGACCTCTTTTCGCAGTAGTGGCACAGCAGTGAAATTTCCCCGTTTTCCTCCATGACCGTGAACCTGGTCCTGACAGGCTGGTGGTTCGTGATGCATTTGGGATTCATGCATTTGGCTATACCTGTGATTTCATGAGGCATGACCAGTTTCTTTTTCTCCACTACCTGGAAATTCCTGATGATGTTGACAGTGGCATGCGGCGCTATCAGAGCCAGTTTGTTCAGCTCTTCGTCCTGAAAGAACCTGTCCGCTATCTTTATGATGCCTTTCTTCCCGAACAGCTTGCTGTTCAGGTTAATGCCAATGGTTATCTGGTTTTCGATGCCTTTCAGTCCGAGAATGTCGAGAGCCTTGTAGACATTTCCGGCAGGTATGTGGTCCAGTACTGTCCCGTTCTCCAGTGCGCTGACTTTCAGCTCCTTGTTTATACTTTCCATATCGATAGGTGTTCTTTAAAGTATCTTTTTCCGGCGGTTTTATCTGTATCCGAGCAGACAGGAGATGATGGCCATCCTGACATAAAGCCCGTTTTCCGCCTGTTTGAAATAATACGCATACGGAGTTTCGTCCACGTCCTGGTCGATCTCGTTTACTCTCGGGAGAGGATGCAGTATCTTCATGTTCGGTTTCACGTTTTCCAGCATGGACGCTTTCAGCCTGTATACATCCTTCACTTTTTCGTATTCCATCGGGTCTGTGAACCGTTCCTGCTGCACCCTGGTCATGTACAGGATGTCACAGTCGTCCAGATGTTCCTCCAGCGATGTGGTTTCAGTGTATTTTATACCCCTTTCGTTCAGGAAATCCTTGTATTCCACAGGCATTTTCAGCTCTTCAGGTGCAGTGAATATGAATTCGGGGCTGAAATGCGACATGGCCTGCAGCAGTGAATGTGTGGTCCTTCCGTATTTCAGGTCGCCGACCATGTTTATTTTCAGGTGGTCGAGCCTCCCCTGTGTCTGCATGATGGTATACAGGTCCAGAAGCGTCTGGGAAGGATGCTGGTTCGCTCCGTCACCTGCATTGACCACAGGGACAGAAGAAACTTCGGAAGCATATCTGGAACTTCCTTCGAGAGGATGTCTCATGATGATCATGTCCACGTAATTGGACACCATCTTGATGGTGTCTTTCAATGTCTCTCCCTTGCTCACACTCGTGTTCGTAGCGTCCGAGAAGCCGATGACCTTGGCTCCAAGCCTGTTTACGGCCGTTTCGAAACTCAGTCTCGTCCTGGTGGAAGGTTCGAAGAAAATACAGGCTATTACCTTGCCTTCCAGAATGTTCTGGACCCTGTTCCTTTCGAATTCTTTCGCAGTCTCGAGCACGTGCAGGATTTCTTCCTTGCTGAAATCCCGGATTGAAATAAGACTTTTCTTCATTATGGTAGCGTCATTCTATGTTTTCTATCGAGCATCCGCCTACTTTCCCGATCATTTCCCTGAATGTTTCGGTCAGCGACAGCCTCACGTCCGTTTCCAGGAGGCATTCCATCCCGAAATCCTGTTTGTGTGCTGAAAGACCGAGGTCTTTCAATACCTTCATCACCCCGTTCATCTCCATGTATCCGAATCTCAGCCTGAACCGTTCGGATGCAGTCTTTTCTATGATCTCCGCATTCTCCAGAGCGTCTGCCGTGGATGTCCTGTAGGCTCTGATCAGTCCCGGTATTCCCAGCTTGATGCCTCCGAAATATCTGACTACCACTACCAGGATGTCGCTTAGCTCCAATGAGTCTATCTGTCCCAGGATAGGCCGTCCGGCGGAAGATGACGGTTCTCCGTCGTCATTCGCACGGAACACGTCGCGGCGGTATCCGAGCCGGTAGGCGTAGCAGTGGTGACGGGCATCGTGATATTCTTTTTTCAGGGCTGATACTATGTCTTTGATTTCCTCTTCCGACGAAACCGGATATGCATGGGCAATGAATCTGCTGCCATTGTCCTTGAAAAGGCCCTTTGAAGGGCCTGCAATACTCTTGAATGTATCTTTTTCGGGTGTCGTCGTGTCCATGTCGGTCATGTGGCGAATCCAAAATTAGTGTTTTTTATATTATTTTGCAACGGCACGGAAATATTTTGTACCTTTGGTCTCCGTTGAAATTTTTAAAGATTTATGGTACTCAGATACAGGGTTTCTCTTCCGGGCATTAAAGGTTTTGCCAGAATATATGAGGTCAAGGCCAATATGACCCTTTATACTTTCCACAAACAGATGAGGGCTGACATGGATTTCCCTCAGGATCAGATGGTGCTGTTCAAGGCATTGGACCAGGATGGTGCCGTCATAGCCAGGTACGGCATTTTCGATCTGGGCGCAGGCACCATCGACTCGGTGACTCTGGACCAGACACTGAAAGCCGGAGCCGTATCTTTCGTGTATTTCTATGACACAACGAATGTGAAAAGTGTCATAGTGACTTATGAAGGAGAGGCCGAGCCTCGTCCCGGAGTGGTTTATCCTCTGCTTGTGGAATCCAAGGGACCGAATCCCGTAGAGTTCGAGAACGGATATGTAGCATACGAAGACCTTCCTGATGACAAGAAAAAGCGTCCTCTGGCCGATTCCGATGACGATGACTTCGATGACGATGAAGAAGATGATCAGGATGACGAAGACATGGATGACGAGGATGGGAAGGAAGTGTATGATGAAGACGAGGATATCTGAGTCCGTCATTGAATCTGTCGCATGGGCAGAAAACTCATTATAATATTGGGGCCGACAGCTGTCGGCAAGACTGATTACAGTATAAGGGAGGCTCTGAAATACGGGTCTCCTGTCATTTCGTGCGATTCGCGGCAGATATACCGTGAAATGAGCATTGGCACGGCAGTGCCGTCTGACGAACAGCTGGCTGCGGTACGTCATTATTTCATACATTCCCATCCGGTCACCGGACTTTATTCTGCCGGCAGGTATGAGGTGGAAGCCCTGGCTCTGGTGGAAAGGCTTTTCGAAGAAGGTCACGATACTCTGGTGATGGCCGGAGGTTCCGGGTTCTATATAGACGCATTCTGCCGGGGGCTGGATGATTTTCCTCCGGTGGATATGGAACTGCGCGAGTCTCTCAACCGCAGACTTGCAGATGAAGGGGTGGAGTCTCTGCGTCTGGACTTGAAACGTCTGGATCCGGAGTCTTATGCAGCCATCGACATAGCGAACGGCCAGCGTGTGCTCCGTGCTCTGGAAGTGTGTCTGTCGTCCGGACGTCCGTTTTCATCTTTCAAGACATCGCCTGCCAGGAAACGGAATTTCGAAATCGAAAAAGTCGGTCTGACACGGCCGAGAGACGAACTGTATGCCAGGATAAACCGGCGTGTCCTGGAGATGGTGGATGCCGGTCTGGTGGAGGAGGTCGCCGGTCTGTCTGCATACCGCCATCTGCCTGCCTTGCAGACTGTAGGTTACAGGGAAATATTCCAGTATCTTGACGGTGAAATATCGCTGGACAGGGCGGTGGAGCTCGTGCAGCGGAATACCAGGCATTATGCCAAACGCCAGCTGGCTTATTGGGCTCGGGATCCTGAAATCCGCTGGATTCCTGCGGTCTGACAAGGTTCGCTTCGTGACGGATCGCCTTTCCTTACGCTGAAATCACGGATATTCCCGAATGTCTGAAATTCGCCGATATAAAAGTTTGTTTGTCAGAAAATTATTCCTAAATTTAACGAAAAATAAAAAGATTCATTGATATTGTGTACTGAACCCGAACCTGACCAGACTGGAGTTAACGATCCGCAAGGATAAAAAATACAGTATCATGAAAAAATTTTATTTTCTGAAAGGATTGTTCATAATCCTTTGCATTGTGTCTTGCTTTGTATTGTTAGCAGGATGCCGTTATGTGGAGAATTCCACTGTCCCTTTTTGGATGGTATTGGAAGTCTCTCTTGACGATAAATTTTCGAAAGATATCACAGTCACAACCAGTGCCGGGTATCTGAATGATATTGGATTCGAAGAAGAATCACATTCAATTATTATTGATATTTCAGAGCCTACAACAAGAGAAGGCATAGGAGCTCGAGTTCCGCATGAATACGTGATAACACTCTACGGTCAGAACATAGAGTCCGGAACGTATATCAGGGTCGTTACGAATGATATATGGTCAGAGATAGATAAGATCTACGACAAAGACGGGAACGAAATCCCGTTTGAGCAAGGTCCTTCAGTCAATGACTATAGCTTTACTCTTCCATAACTTGTAATAAGTGAGAAAGTATGAAACGAGAATTAATTTATATGATGGCAGTATCAGTGCTTGTCTTGTTCTCAGGATGCCGCATGGTTGATGATTCAGCGCCGCTGTTCTGGGCAGGCTTTGAGATAGCACTTGGTGAGAAATATTCTGATAATGTAACGGTGACAATCAACGCCGGGGTCGTTCAGGAAATAGAATCGGACAGAGAGTCGTCTTCCATCAAATTTAACATTAATGACCATGATTCCACTTCAGGTGAAGATATCCGTGCCCATGAATATATAATAACCTTTACCGGGGCTAATATAGAGTCTGGAACGTATATCAGGGTCGTTACGGATGATGCGTGGTCAGAGATAGATAAGATATACGACAAAGACGGGAACGAAATCCCGTTTGAACCGGATGATTTTCATGTTTATCATTTCGCCCTGCCTTGATTCGGCTGGCACAGTCTGTCGATGTCGGATGAAAAGGAAAATGGGACGGTCCTGCAAAAAGGCCGCCCCATTTTCTTTTTCATGCTTTCCGTTTTTCCTAGAATGGCAAATCGTCTTCTGCCTCACCGGTGTTTCCTTCTCCGATGAAGCCATGCTTCGTGCTGGCTGCATCCACCGGATTCGGAGCAGTGTTTGTTCCGGAACCTTCCACTCCTGTCGGAGCGAATCCTGTGGTGTAACTTTCCTGAACAGGAGCTTCACCTTCTATCTTCCATGCACGGAGGTCTGTGTACCATCTGTTGTTGTACTCACGGCTGCTGATGCTGAATGAAACCTTTACGGTGTCGCCTATCTGGTATTTTTCCAGATCCTTCACCTTTTCAGGTCCCCAGACGTTCAGACATGCCTGAGTAGGATAGTTCCCGTCCTGGTACTCGATGACGAATTCCTGTTTGGACCAGTCACCTCTGGCGGATTTGCCGCTCTGGACTGCAAGTTTCCTGATGATTTTACCTTCGATTTCTAAAGCCATAACAGTAGTTTATAGTGTTTTACGTCAGTTGACAGATTATTTCTTGTCGTCGGCTTTCTCTTCTACCTTGTTTACCTTTACGAGGTTCACATCGAATATGAGGGTGGAGTTAGGCTTGATGGTACCGGCACCGCGCTCTCCATAGCCAAGTTCTGCAGGGATATAGAGTTTGATGCGGCCGCCTTCACCGACGAGCTGCAGACCTTCTGTCCAGCCTTTGATCACACGGTTCATGATCATGCGTACAGGATCTTTTTCAGGATCTGATGCATCGAATTCTGTACCGTCTATCAGTGTTCCTGTGTAGTGTACGTAAACGGTATCCTTTTCACCAGGCTTCACATCGTTTCCGGCTTCTACTATTTCATACTGCAGACCGCTCTCTGTAGTGATGATGCCGTCTTTCTGTGCGTTTTCCTTCAGGAAAGCTTCGCTGGCAGCCTTGTTGCTCTCTGCTTCGAAGTTGCGCCTTGCTGAAATGAACTTGTTGAAAAGCTGGTTCATCTCTTCAGGGCTGATTTCGAATTGATCGTTGAATTCAGGAGAATTCATGTTGCCTTCCGCCTTGATGAAGTCCATCATGCCTTTCTTTACTTTGGCATAGTTCAGGTCTTCCCCGAAGTTGTTGGCCTTGATGAAATATCCGAAATTGACACCGACCAGATAGCTGACAGAATCAGTCAGGGCCGCATCAGGCATCGAAATAGTGGTGGTTTCTCCGTCTTTTTCTACTGTGATGCTCTTTGGGGAGCTTGTGCAGCTTGCTGCCATTGCTGCAACGGCAGCTGCTGCCATAAGGATTTTGATTGTCTTCATATTATCTGAAAATTTATAACTTTCCGTTTTGTCTGATCGTCACACATTCTGCAAATATCGTAAATTTATTTCAGATATTGTACCGGAAAGATCCGTGATGTCCGATATTTTTCTTTTTTTTTAACTTTCGGCAGGCCGGATTTTGCAGACCGTGCGTGGATTGCCTGATTATTTGTACGGAAAAATATTTGAACGGCTGAAAAAAAAAATTAACTTAGTAGGACTAAAACCGTCGCTATGGTCATCGATTCTAAGCAGCTTCATCAGAAATTAAGGAAATTTTTCGGTTTCGATTCATTCAAGGGGGATCAGGAAAAGATTATAACCCATCTGGTTTCGGGACATGATGCGTTCGTCCTGATGCCTACCGGTGGCGGAAAGTCCCTGTGCTATCAGTTGCCGGCCCTCGTGATGGAAGGTACGGCGATCGTGATTTCTCCTCTGATAGCCTTGATGAAGAATCAGGTGGATGCTATCCGCGGTTTTGTGTCCGGGAATGACGGTATAGCGCATTTCCTGAATTCTTCGCTCTCGAAAGCCCAGCTCAACGAAGTGCGTGAAGACTTGCTGTCCGGGGAAACCAAGCTTCTGTATGTGGCTCCGGAGTCGCTGACAAAACCGGAGAATGTAGAAATGCTGAAAGAAATCCGGATCTCGTTCTATGCCGTGGATGAAGCGCACTGTATCTCTGAATGGGGACATGACTTCCGTCCGGAATACAGGCGCATAAAGGAGATAATAGACAGTATCGGCCATGCTCCCGTCATAGCCCTGACGGCCACCGCTACGCCTAAGGTCCAGAGCGACATTCTCAAGAATCTTGGCATTCAGGATGCGAAAGTCTTCAAGTCTTCGTTCAACAGGCCGAACCTTTACTATGAGGTGAGGGACAAGTCGGATCCGAAGAGGGATATCATCAGGTTCATAAAGCAGAATCCGGGCAAGTCCGGCATCATTTACTGTCTGAGCAGGAAAAAGGTGGAGGAGCTGGCTGCCTTGCTGAATATAAACGGTATCAAGGCTCTTCCGTATCATGCCGGACTGGATGCGAAGACCAGAGCCGATAATCAGGACAAGTTCCTGATGGAAGAGATAGATGTCATAGTGGCTACCATAGCTTTCGGTATGGGAATCGACAAGCCGGACGTGCGTTTCGTCATCCATTATGACATACCGAAGAGTCTCGAAGGGTATTATCAGGAGACAGGACGCGCAGGCCGGGACGGGGGAGAAGGCAAGTGTATCGCTTTTTACAGCTACAAGGATATCGTCAAGCTCGAAAAGTTCATGCAGGGAAAGCCTGTTTCCGAACAGGAAATAGGAAAACAGCTGCTGCTGGAAACCGTCGCGTATGCAGAGTCCAACCAGTGCCGGAGAAAACTTCTTCTGAATTATTTCGGTGAGGATTATACGCAGGAGAACTGCGGCTCGTGCGACAACTGTCTGAATCCGAAGAAGCAGTTCGACGGACAGGAGGAAATGTCGCTTATCATAGAACTGGTGGAATCCATGCCTGAACATTTCAAGCTCGAGCATCTGGCCAATATCCTGGCGGGCGAGTCCAATGCCATGATCAAGTCATACGAACATGACAAGCTGGAGCTGTTCGGGGCGGGGAAAGATCATCCGTTCCGATTCTGGTGCGATGTCATACACCAGGGGATAGTCCTGCATTTCCTGGAAAAGGACATCGAGTCATACGGCCTGATATATGTCACGGACAAGGGCCGGGAATTCAATGAACATCCTTATACTGTGATGCTTACCGAGGAAAGGTATTTCGCGGAAGGCGTGGATGACGATGACGACGCTGCCGGTACCGGTCCGAAGGCCGGCGGAGGCGGAGACCAGATGTTGCTGGCCATGTTGAAAGAGCTCAGGACAGACATGTCGAAGAAGCTGAAACTCCAGCCGTGGATTATTTTCGGGGACCCGGCTCTGGAAGACATGTCCATCCTTTACCCTGTGTCGCCTGAAGAGTTGAGAAACTGCCAGGGGGTCGGCGAAGGCAAGGCCAGGAAATTCGGCAAGCCTTTCATCGAGCTTATATCCAAATATGTGGAAGAGAATGAGATAGAAAGGCCTGATGACTTCGTCGTGAAGTCTGTCGCCAATTCTTCTACGGCGAACAAGGTTTTCATCATACAGGGAGTGGACAGAAAACTGCCGCTGGAGGATATCGCCGGAGCCAAGAGTCTGGAAATGGACGAACTCCTGAGCGAAATAGAGACGATAGTGGCATCGGGGACGAAACTGGACCTTAATTATTATATAGAGCAGAACATAGATGATGATGTAGTCGATGAAATATACGATTATTTCAAGGAGGAGGCTTCGTCTGATTCCATTGAAGATGCCTTAGAGGATCTGGAACAGGATTATGAAGAGTTCGAAATCCGTCTGGTGCGTCTGAAATTCCTGTGTGAAGTGGCCAGCTGATTGATATCCGTCTGGTACGTTTTCCCGAAGACAAACGGTTGGATGAGGCCGCCCTCATTTATATGACAGGCGTCAGTATCAGTTTCCGTCGTGAGAAATGTGCGGTGTGTCTGAATCCGCAGGACCTGATGAATTCCGCATATAGCGGCAAATTTTCACCTACCCTTTCAGGGTAATGGGAGTCCGATCCCAGACTTATGGCTTCGCCTCCCAGTTCCCTGAATCTCAGGAGAATATTCCTGTCCAGAACAGGGGTGCGGCCGTTGTAGTCCTGATATGTCTTGGTGTTTATTTCCAGAGCCTTGCCGTTTTCCGCCAGATATTTCAATATACTGTCGAAAATGTCCGGAAAGTCTTTGTAAAATATGCTGCATTCGGGATATCCTGCATATCTGGCCACATAGTCGAAATGTCCGGCTATGTCAAAATCTCCAAGCCAGGTCATTTCCTTGTACAAGGTCTCCAGATAGTGTCCGTATGCTGTCTTCCAGTCTTTTCCCTGGTAGTATCCGCCCCAGAACGGGTCGGTATCGTCCAGATAATGCACTGATGCCAGGATCTCGTCGAATTCGTTTTCCGCCAGAACTTTCCGTATGCTGTCACGGCTGCGCTCTTCCAGTCCGATTTCTATTCCCTTGAATATTTCCACTTCAGGAATCAGGTTTCTGACCCTGTCTATTTCCGCCTGCTGGGCGCGGATATCGAACTGTTCCGGTACCAGATGCTCGTGTTCCGCCTTCATCGGCGGCACGTAGAAGTCACAGTGGTCTGTGAAGCACAGACCTGCCAGTCCGGCTGCCGCCGCGGCCCTGGCAGAGGTTTCGACCGAAGCCTTTTTCCCATCGAAGGAAAACTGGCTGTGGTTATGGTTGTCGTAGAGTTTCGTCATGTTCCAGTCTGCTTCCGTTTCGTAGATCAGCTGAGTCCGTCGATTTGTCCGTTTACGATGTCGATGTTCATTGCCTGCGGGACTTTTGGCAGTCCCGGCATCCGGATGATGTCGCCGGCTATGGCTACTATCATCTCGGCTCCGGTGTTGATGACCAGATCCCGGATTTCGAATTCGAATCCGGACGGTGCACCGTATCTTTTCGGATCCTGGGAAAAGGAGTACTGGGTCTTGGCTATGCAGACAGGATAGCCGGAGAGTCCGAGCTGTTTTATCTGCGCCAGTTTTTTCCTGCTTGCTGCGCTGAATGTCACGGAACCTGCATCATAGATGTTCCGTGCTACGGCAGTTATCTTGTCTTCTATGCTTTCTTCATCGGAGTATGTGAATTTCAGCGGTCCGGACGGGTCTTTTTCGATGATGTCCACGACCTGGACAGCCAGTTCCGCCGCCCCTTCCCCTCCGCGGGCGTATGCATCGTTCACGGCAAAATATACTCCGAGTTCATGGCAGTGTTCCTCCACCATTCTGATTTCTTCTTCCGTGTCGGATGCGAACTTGTTGAAGCAGACCATGACTGTCTGCCCGAAATTCCTGAGATTCCGGATGTGACGGTCGAGATTCGCGAACCCTTTTCTGACGCCTTCCGCATCAGGTTCCTTGATCTTGTCCAGAGGGACGTCACCGTGCATTTTCAGGCCTTGCAGAGTGGCTACCAGCAGGGTGAGTTTCGGACACAGGCCGCTTTTGCGGCATTTGATGTTCAGGAACTTTTCCGCTCCGAGGTCGGCGCCGAAGCCTGCTTCCGTGATGACATAGTCTCCGAATGTCATGGCTTCTTTCGTGGCGATGATGGAGTTGCATCCGTGGGCTATGTTCGCGAACGGTCCGCCGTGGACGATGGCTGCCGACCCCTCCGTGGTCTGGACGAGGTTCGGCTTGATGGCATCCGCCATCAGGGCAGCCATCGCTCCGGCCACACCCAGATCATTCACGGTGAACGGCTTGTCATCGAAAGTGTAGCCCAGCGTGATATTCCCTATGCGTCTTTTTACATCCTCCAGATCTTTCGCCAGACACAGTATGGCCATGATTTCCGATGCAGGCGTGATGTCGAATCCGGACTCCTGAGGCAGGCCGTTTGTCCTCGGGCCGAGTCCGGTCACCACGTTTCTGAGAGACCTGTCATTCACGTCCAGCACCCGTTTCCATACGATCTCTTTCAGGGCGAACCCTTCAGACTGATGCTGGTACAGGTAGTTGTCCAGCAAGGCGGCTATCATGTTGTGGGTGGAAGTCACTGCATGGAAATCCCCCGTGAAATGCAGGTTTATCTTCTCCATCGGGAGCACCTGCGCATATCCTCCGCCGGCAGCCCCGCCTTTCAGCCCGAAACATGGTCCCAGGGAAGGTTCCCTGAGTGCCACTACGGCCTTTTTCCCTATTCTGTTCAGCCCCAGCGCCAGCCCGATTGAGGCCGTGGTCTTTCCGATTCCGGCTTTTGTGGCAGTGATGGCAGTCACCAGAATCAGCCTGCTGTTCTTCACCTTTTCCTCATCCGTTAGTTCTACGGGGATTTTGGCCATATAGTGGCCGTACTGTTCGATTTTTTCTTCCGGAATCCCTATTCCGGCTGCGATCCCGGTGATTTTCTTCATCCGGATGCTCCTTGCGATTTCGATGTCTGCCTTCATTGCTGTTCGTTTGATGCCTGCCGGCAGGGAGCGGTCCGCCGCCTTTTCGTCTCTGCCGGACTATCAGTTCCAATAAAGTGGCGAAATTACTAAAATTATTTGTATTTTTGTAATTCATTAAAATGAGAAATCGGTTATGATTACATTCGGATTCAGAAATAGGTTCAGCGGCTGGATCAGGGCCGCTATCGCAGTCCTGATAGGCTGTATCATGGTTTTCAAGCCGGAAACTTCCCTCATCTTCCTGGTGAAGGTCATCGCTGCCATCATGATAGCGTCAGGCATAGTATCCCTGGCATACGGTGTGGCGAACCGCAGGAACGGCGGACTCGGACTGCTGGTATTCAATACCATAGTGGATATCCTCATAGGTGTCCTGCTCTTCGTTTTCCCTGATGTGGTAGCCAGCTTCGTCATCATCCTGATAGGAGTGGCCCTGCTGATCTTCGGCATATTCCAGATAGCCGCCATGATCAGTGCCTCGGCTTTCGTCCCTGTCACCGCCTGGTCGTTCCTGCTTCCTGTCATCTGCGCAGGCGGCGGCGTGCTGCTTCTGTTCGATCCTTTCGATGCTGCATCTACCATGACCCTGGTCGCCGGCATAGCGATCCTGATCTACGGTCTGTCGGAGCTGTTCGCATCATGGAAGATGGCCAGGGCCATGAAAGAATATGAGATCAAGTTTCCGTCCTCTGACGGAAAGCGCTCGGGAGAAGGCAAGGATTCCGGAATAGATTTCAGCGAAGCCAAGGATGCCGATTTCCGGAAAGTAGACGAGGATAAGTGATGTCCGGAAGATGATTCCGCGGGAGACTGTCGATAAAATACTGGACTCGGCACAGATTGAGGATGTGGTCGGTGACTTCGTCTCTCTCAAGAGGCGGGGAGCGAACTTCATAGCCTGCTGTCCCTTCCACAACGAAAAGACTCCTTCTTTCTACGTCTCTCCGGCGAAGGGCATATTCAAATGCTTCGGCTGCGGAAAGTCTGGTACTGCCGTGGGGTTCGTCATGGAGCATGAAGGTTACACCTATGTGGAGGCTCTGCGGTATCTTGCGAAGAAATACCATATAGAAATAGTTGAAAAGGAAGAAACTGCCGAGGAGATCGCGAGCAGGCAGCGCAGCGAGAGCCTGTATCTGGTTTCCGAATTTGCCGGAAAGTTCTTTCAGGACAGCCTGAGAACGGAAGAAGGCAGGATCGGCTATGCCTATTTCAAGTCCAGGGGTCTGGAAGACGCTACTATCGAGAAATTCGGTCTCGGCTGGTCCCTTTCATCCAGGACGTCTCTCCTCGATGCGGCGCGGAAGGCAGGATACAAGGAAGAATTCCTCATAGACACAGGTCTGTGCTACAGACGTGATGACGGGAAGGTGACTGACCGGTTTTACGACAGGGTCATGTTCCCGATACATTCGCCCTCCGGCAGGATTCTGGCATTCGGAGGCCGCACGTTGAGGTCTGACAAGACCGTCGCGAAATACGTGAATTCCCCGGAGACGGAAATCTATGTCAAGAGCCGTTCCCTGTACGGGATATGGTTTGCCAGGAATGAAATCGTCCGTCAGGACAAGTGCATCCTGGTGGAGGGCTATCTGGATGTCATCTCGATGTATCAGCTGGGTATCCATAACGTTGTGGCTTCCAGCGGTACGTCTCTGACAGTGGAGCAGATCCGCCTGATCCGTAAATATTCGCAGAACGTGACCATCATTTATGACGGGGATCCGGCAGGGATACATGCGGCGCTCAGAGGAATAAATCTGGTTCTCAAAGAGGGCATGAACGTGAAGGTGGTCCTGCTTCCGGACGGTGATGACCCGGATTCCTATTCCAGAAAGCATACCCTGGAAGAAGTCATGTCCTTTATCGGAAGACACGAGCAGGATTTCATCAGTTTCAAGTCCGACATATTGCTGGACGAGGCCGGGAATGATCCCCTGAAGAAAGCCAATCTCATAAACGACATAGCCGACACGGTAGCCATGATTCCTGATCCGGTAAAGCGTTCGGTATATGTGGATACCTGCAGCGAAAAGTTCAACATCTCCCCGGACATACTTTTTTCACGTATCAGGCGGACTAGGGAGGACATGCTGCTGGAAGAACGCAGACAGGAGGAAACGCAGCGGCGCCGCGAGGAACTTGCGTCAGAACTGGCCAAGGACAGCCCTGAAAAGCCAGCTTCCGCAGCATCCCAGACTGCCGTCACCGATGTGGTGAAACTGGAAGATCCTTTCCTGGCCCCATGCGAAAAAGATCTGCTTGGATTCATAGTGGAAAACGGCCGGACGCCGCTGGAGTTCGACAGGGATTCCGAATATTATATCCCGGATGACAGGCCTGACACCGTGGCCGAGTTCATAGACAATGCTTTGGCTGCGGGAGACGTTTCCTTCTCGAACAGCGCGTACCGGAAGGTTTACGAATTGTATTTCGACCTGTATGACCAGGGCCTGACGCAGACGCAGATCCAGACCAGGCTCATGAACAGCCAGGATCCCGACATTGCCGCCGTGGCGGCCGACCTGCATGTAGACAAATATTTGCTTACGGTCGAGAATTATCGGAGGTCGCTGACATCTGTTGCGACACAATTGATTATCTTTGTGCCGAAATCCATACTTGCTTATCAGAGCAAGCGTCTGGACAAGATGTCCAAAGATCTGTCGCTGCAGCTTGCCTCCTCTTCCGATCCTGACGAGCAGGTCAGGCTTCTGGAGAAGATGAATGCGCTGAACAAGGCCAGGACGGTGATCAACAACAGGCTGGGACGTGTATGATATGGAACAGTAAAATTTATTCATTATATGGAAAAGAATCATAAGAGAACTCTGGTGACCTGTGCGCTTCCGTATGCCAACGGACCTGTGCACATAGGTCATCTTGCCGGTGTGTATGTGCCGGCGGACATATATGTCAGGTATCTGAGGATGAGAGGGGAAGACGTGCTCTTCATCTGCGGTTCGGACGAGCATGGTGTGCCTATCACCATCAAGGCCAGGAAGCAAGGCTGCACTCCTCAGGATGTAGTGGACAAATATCACGGCATCATCAAACAGTCGTTTGCAGGACTCGGCATCAATTTCGACATATATTCCAGGACGACATCAGACATACATCACAGGAACGCGGCGGAGTTTTTCCGCAAACTCTATGATGACGGGAAATTCATCGAGAAAGAGAGCGAGCAGTACTATGATGAAGAAGCGAAGACCTTTCTGGCCGACCGCTATATCGTGGGTACCTGCCCTAAATGCGGGAACGAGGGTGCATACGGGGACCAGTGCGAGAAATGCGGAAGCACACTCAGTCCCGACGAACTGATAAACCCGAAATCGGCCCTGAGCGGAAGCCAGCCGGTGAAAAAGAAGACCAGGCACTGGTATCTTCCTCTGGATCAGTATGAACCATGGCTGAAGGACTGGATTCTCGAAGGCCACAAGGAATGGCGTTCGAACGTTTACGGACAGTGCAAATCCTGGATCGACGGCGGTCTGCAGCCGCGTGCCGTGAGCCGCGATCTCGACTGGGGTGTGCCTGTGCCTGTAGAGGGTGCGGAAGGGAAGGTGCTGTATGTGTGGTTCGACGCCCCTATCGGCTATATCTCGAATACCATCGAGCTTCTTCCGTCCAGCTGGGAAAAATGGTGGAAATCCGAAGATACGAAGCTTGTCCACTTCATAGGAAAGGACAATATCGTCTTCCATTGCATCGTTTTCCCGTCCATGCTGAAAGCCCACGGCGGCTATGTACTGCCGGACAATGTCCCTGCGAACGAGTTCCTGAACCTCGAAGGGAACAAGATTTCCACATCGAAGAACTGGGCAGTCTGGCTGAACGAATATCTGGAGGAGTTCCCCGGCCAGGAGGATGTGCTCCGCTACGTGCTATGCGCAAATGCTCCCGAGACGAAGGACAACGACTTCACATGGAAGGACTTCCAGGCCCGCAACAACAGCGAACTCGTCGCCATTCTCGGAAATTTCGTGAACCGTGCCGTAGTGCTGACGCACAAATATTTCGGTGGCAGGGTACCTGCCAATGCGAAACCGGAGCCGGTCGATGCCGAGACTCTGGCCCAGATCCCTGTCCTCAAAAAGGCGGTGGAGGACAATATCGCGCACTACAAATTCCGTGAGGCCCTCAAGGAGGCCATGAACATCGCCCGTATAGGAAACAAGTATCTGACCGACACAGAGCCATGGAAAGTGGCCAAGACAGATATGGACAGGACGGCTTCCATACTGAATGTCTCCCTGCAGATATGCGCTGACCTGGCGATAGTCTTCGAACCTTTCCTTCCGTTCTCTGCCGAAAGGCTCCGTCATATCCTGAATGTGGATATCAAGGCGGGTACCGACCATCGCGCCGGTGAAGAAGGTACCTGCGGTGAAAATATCTTCAAGGCAGGTGAGTCTGCTGCCCTGCATACTGTTCCGTGCGGAGAGTCCGGGCATGACGGCGGGGAAAGACCGGTTCTGTCATGGGACGATCTCGGTTCGGAAACCATTCTGGCTGAAGGACATCAGCTTGGAGAGGCCGTGCTGCTTTTCAGCAAGATAGAGGACAGCGTAGTTGAGGCCCAGGTGGCCAAGCTGGAGGCAGCCAAGGCTGCCAATGAGGCTGCAGCCCATGAGGAGGAGGCGCACAGGGTCGCACCGCAGAAGCCTGAATGCACTTTCGAGGACTTTGAGAAGATGGATATCAGGACAGCCACGGTTCTGGAGGCCGAAAGGGTGCCTAAGACCGACAAGCTGCTGAAACTGACCATCGATACAGGCATTGACAAGAGAACCATAGTATCAGGCATAGCCGAATACTATACTCCGGAGCAGATGCTCGGCCGCCAGATATGCATTCTGGCGAATCTCCAGCCACGGAAGATCCGCGGCATAGAGTCCAAGGGCATGATCCTCATGGCCCGTCAGGGTGACGGCAAGATGCGCTTCATCACTCCTGAGGAGACTCTGGCGAACGGAGCGGAGATAGGATAGGGGCCATGGACAAGTGCCTGCCGTTGCGAACTTAATCCGGCTTTCATCATGGATATCAGAGAATCATACAGCCTGAAAAAGCGGAACACGTTCGGTATGGACGTGTCCTGCGCCTGTTATGTGGAATACGGCAGCGTGGAGGAACTCGTGGAGTTCTTCTCATCCGGCAGACAGCATGGGCTGCCGCTGCCTTTCCTGCATATCGGAGGCGGCAGCAATATCCTGTTCACCGGGGATTTCCCTGGTACGGTATTCCATTCGGGAATCAGGTTCATATCCGAAATCCGTCCATGCGGCACGACGGCCTATGACGCGGACGGTCCCGGATCTGCCGCTGTCCTGGTGGAAGTCGGCGCAGGGACTCTGTGGGACGATTTCTGTGCATGGTGCGCGGAACGCGGCCTCTGGGGCCCTGAGAATCTCTCGGGCATCCCGGGAGAGACAGGTGCGGCTGCGGTCCAGAACATAGGGGCCTATGGGGTGGAATTCAAGGATGTGGTCAGGGAAGTGCGGTGTTTTGATGCCGTGACCTGTTCCATCAAGACTTTCAGACAGCAGGAATGCAAGTACGGATACCGTGACTCTATATTCAAGCAGTCTGCCAAGGGCAGGTACATAGTCACGTCCGTAGTTTTCGGTCTCTCGACGGAAGGCGGTCCGCGTCTGGAATACGGACATGTGAAGAGTGCGGTGGAGAACGCATTGTCAGAGTCTTCACAGGAGACTCTGACACCTTCGCTGGTAAGGTCCGTGATACTCGGGATCAGGGATTCGAAATTGCCGGACCCGGCGAAAACAGGAAGTGCCGGAAGTTTTTTCAAGAACCCGGTAGTCCCGAAAATCTTCTACGAAAAGGTAGAGCATTATGCCAAGTCGAAATACGGCCGGGATTATGAAGTGCCTCATTTCGATGCCGGTTCGGGATTCGTCAAGATACCGGCTGCCTGGCTGATAGACCAGTGCGGATGGAAAGGCTACAGGGAAGGGAATGTCGGGGTATATGAAAAACAGCCTCTGGTCCTGGTGAATCTGACCGGGAAGGCGTTGCCTGGCGAAATAGTGGCACTGGAGAAAAAAATCGCGGCTTCGGTCCTGAACCTTTTCGGTATCGAACTGGAGCCGGAGGTGGAACATATCTGAATTTGTCATGAGTTCGTTTGTAATAGAAGGCGGATACAAACTGTCCGGCACCATAAGGCCTCAGGGTGCGAAGAACGAAGCGCTGGAAGTGATATGCGCCGTCCTTCTCACTTCGGAAGAGGTCGTCATATCGAATATTCCGGAAATCCTCGATGTCAGAAACCTGATCATGCTCCTCGAGGGCATGGGAGTGAAAGTGAAACGTATAGAGAAGGGCAAATACTCGTTCCAGGCCGACGATGTAGACACTTCTTATGTCGAAAGCCCGGAATTTGTCCGTAAGTGTGCGGCTCTCAGAGGCTCGGTGATGATCACCGGACCGCTCCTGGCCAGATTCGGGCATGCATATTTCCCGAAACCGGGAGGAGACAAGATCGGGCGGCGGAGGGTGGATACCCATATCACGGGAATGCAGAATCTCGGCGCTTCCCTGCACTATGACCAGCAGATGAAAGCGTATTATCTGCATATTCCGGCAGGAACTCATCTGAAAGGTTCGTACATGCTGCTCGACGAGGCTTCGGTGACGGGTACTGCGAATATCCTGATGGCTGCAGTCCTTGCAGAAGGCAAGACCGTGATATACAACGCTGCCTGCGAACCGTATGTCCAGCAGTTGAGCCGCATGCTTGTGAGAATGGGTGCCGACATAGAGGGTATAGGTTCGAACATGCTGACAGTCACGGGAGTGTCAGCCCTTCACGGAACAGGGCATACGATTCTGCCGGACATGATCGAGATAGGTAGTTTCATAGGCATGGCGGCCATGAACAGGAGTTCCATCACTGTCAAGGATGTATCCTTCGAAAATCTTGGCATCATACCTGAGTCTTTCCGCAGGCTGGGTGTGAATCTGGAGCAGAGGGGCGATGACATTTTCGTGCCGGAACAGGAGAGCTACGTGATAGAGTCCTTTCTGGACGGATCCATCATGACGATAGCCGATGCTCCGTGGCCGGGACTCACTCCGGACCTTCTGAGCGTTATGCTCGTTGTGGCCACACAATGCCGCGGCAGTGTGCTTATCCATCAGAAAATGTTCGAAAGCAGGCTTTTCTTTGTGGACCATCTGATAGACATGGGGGCCCAGATCCTGCTGTGCGATCCTCACCGTGCAGTGGTTATAGGACATGACCACCAGTTCCAGCTGCGTGCGAACAACATGCTTTCTCCTGATATACGTGCCGGAATCGCACTTCTGATAGCCGCCATGTCGGCACGAGGGACCAGCGTCATCGGAAACATAGAGCAGATAGACCGCGGATACGAAGACATCGACCTGCGGCTCAACGCCCTCGGTGCCCATATCGCCCGCCAGTAATCCCGTATCATGTGAGGGATAGTTCCGGTCAGCGGATTTTCCTGATGAAATTCAGTCCGTCACGGACGGGGATGATGACCGACTCTACCCGGGGATCGGCAGCCGCCATATCATTGAATCCTGCTATGCCGAGGGTCTGCCTGTCCTGCGGAAGAGGATCCTGGCACACCTTTCCGTCCCACAGGACATTGTCCGCCAGGATATAGCCTCCGGGCCTTACTATGTCGAATACAAGTCTGTAGTATTCAGGATATTCCCTTTTGTTCGCATCGATGTACACGAGGTCGTACATCGGCCTGTTCCCGTCCTCCAGAATTTCCTTTCTCAGCCTGGCCAGACTCTCTTTCGCATCCCCGATTACGAGACTGACCCTGTCTTCCACACCGGCGCGGCGGAAACCTTCCAGAATCAGATCCTCCAGTTCGTCATTTATTTCAAGGGTATCCAGGTGCCCGTCTCCGGGCAATGCCATCGCGAGACATACGGCCGAGTAGCCGGTGAATGTGCCTATTTCCAATATGCGCCGCGGAGCTGTCGCCTCTACGAGCATTTTCAGAAACCTCCCCTGCACGGCTCCTGTCAGCATCCTGGCATGGTTCGTCCTTATATGGGTCTGTTTCCCTATCCATTCCAGGGCTTCAGTCTCCCTTGTGGAATGTTCCTCTATGTATTCACCGATACTCTTCATCATATCAAGCTTTATACTTCCGACCTGTCGTTACAGGAAAACCAGCCGGCAGAGGGATGACTCGTCGAATACCGCCTTTGCCGCATTCCTGATTTCCTCGGCTGTCACTGATTCGATCTTTTCCCGGGTGCATTCATCGGAAAGCACCCGTCCGTATGCCATCAGGCTCTTTCCCATGGCCAGGCATTGTGCTTCGCCGTTGTCCGAACTTATGGCCATCTGACCCATGAACTGCTTTTTGGCTGCGGCCAGACGGGATGGGGACAGAAGGTCTGTCTGGAGCTTTTTCATTTCCCTGGCGATGGCCTTGTCGCATTTTTCCAGATTCTCCTTGTCGCACCCCAGGCTTATGGCTACTATGCCGCTGTCGGAATACTGCGTATACGTACACTCCACTCCGTACACCCAGCCGTTCTTTTCCCGAAGTTCATAGTTCAGTATGGAGTTGCTGGCAGGACCTCCCAGAATGTTGCACATCAGTATCGTGGCCACTCTTTCCCTTTCTTCATACAGCGACGGCCCGAGATTCCCTATGACGCAGTTCACCTGATGGTTTTTCTTGTTCACGGTTTTGTCGAATCTCACCGGCTGCGGTTTCCTGAGGTTCATCCTGATTCCATGCGGTGCTTCCATGCCATCCTTTCCTGTGCCTGCCTCAGCCCCGGCGGATATTTTCTCCGGAAACCATTTCGATGCCAGCCGGAACGCCATTTTCTCCATTTTTTTCTCATCGATGTCTGCCACGATGCTGAAAGCCATTCTTTCCGGAATGAATTTCTCCCCGGTGAATTCCAGCAGTTCTTTCCGCCCTATCTTTTTCACTGATGCACTCGTACCGAGTATTGGAGCCGCGAGCGGATGTCCGGAAAAAATCATCTCTTCGAATTTGTCGTAGACATCTTCGGCAGGGGAGTCCTTATAGGAATTTATTTCGTCTATCACGACCCCTTTCTCGATATCGACTTCCGCTTCGGGGAATGTGGCTGATGTAGCCAGTTCGAAGAGAAGGTTCGCCGCTTTCGGCAGGTCCTCTTTCAGAACGGTGGCATGGAGTACGATTTCTTCTTTGGTGGTGAACGCGTTCAGTTCTCCTCCCAGCTTGTCCAGATAGCCGTTGATCACGGACGCGCTTTTCTTTTCGGTCCCTTTGAATATGGTGTGTTCCGTGAAGTGCGCCAGTCCCGAATGGTACCCTTCCTCATCGCGCGTCCCGCATTTTATGCTCAATGCGCAATATGCTGCAGCTGTTCCTGTCCTTTTCACTGCGTACTGCAGGCCGCAGTCTGTCTTTCCATATAGCATTCTGCAAATTCTCCGAAATGTCTTCCTGTTTTTCCAGGCTGTCTTGTGAATTCATCTTATGTGCGCGTCATCTTATGTGCGCGGAGTCTACCTGCCCGCTATCCGGTACAGGTCTTCCGGCAGGAATCCTGCCCCGGCTCTCTTCGACAGCTTGTGCCTCCTGAAATAGTACAGTTTATGCGTCTGTGCGTCTATCAGCATTTTGTAGCAGAAAGAACCCCTGCCTCTGTCCGAAGGATATACCGTGAAGCTTACTACTGCGTTGGGGGTATGCTCCATCATCATTTCGTCGGCGATGTCTGTGTCGGTGACGTAGATGCCGTCCGCTTCGAAACTTTCCAGTTCTTCCTCCGACATGCCCGGAGCCAGATCATCGGCAGCTATGATGATGTCTTTCCTGTCTGCTTCATTCATGTTCATGTTGAAACTGCTCAGTCCGGAATATCCTGCGACATCAGTTTCCATGGAACGCAGTATATGTTCCTGGATGATGTCCAGCAAAGCCGGCAGGAACACGAACTCCCTTCCTGACGGATCATCGGTGGCCATGACAGGCACCGTCACTACATCCAGCATTTTGCTTATTCCCTTTTCGGCAGCGGCTCCTCCCTTCATCACTGAAAGCATGGTGAGTCCCGGTCTGGATTCCTTCTTGAACCGCCCTTTCACAGTCATCAGAAAATAATAGCTGTCATCGGTTTTCAACTCTTCGAACTCCTTCAGGGTGCAGAACTCGAACGGGGAGATTCTCCATCTGTTCTGTACCTCGTCTTTAAGGGACTGGTCGAAGAATATGTTTCCTGTCAGCACCACTTTGGTGGTTTTCTCGGTGAAATCCTCGATCTTCACTTTCTTCGTGTTGATCTGTGCCTGCGCCGACATTGTCACAGGTATTATGATGGCCAAGGCCAATATCAAGAACTTTTTCATATCGTTCGTTTTGTCAAGGATACAGGTGATTTTTCCTTTTTGAACGGCAAATTTACAAAATAATACTTATTTTTGTAAGATAACGTTTTTGTATGTCAGACTACATTGTATCAGCCAGGAAATACAGACCCGACAGTTTCGAATCTCTGATCGGACAGGAAAATATCGCCAGGACCCTGAAAAATTCCATCAAAAGGGGGCAGCTGGCCCATGCGTACCTGTTTTGCGGGCCGCGCGGTGTAGGAAAGACCAGTACCGCCAGGATTTTCGCGAAGACCATCAACTGTGCGGATCCGGGTCCGGACATGGAACCATGCGGGAAATGCGAATCATGCCTTTCTTTTGCGGAGGGCAGATCGTACTGTATCCACGAACTTGATGCCGCTTCGAACAACGGTGTCGATGATATCAAGGCCCTGATAGACCAGGTCCGCATACCTCCCCAGACAGGAAAATACAGCGTGTATATCATAGACGAGGTCCACATGCTCAGTTCTTCGGCCTTCAACGCGTTCCTGAAGACTCTGGAGGAACCTCCTGCATACGCCATTTTCATCCTGGCCACTACCGAAAAGCACAAGATACTGCCTACCATACTTTCACGCTGCCAGACTTACGATTTCAACAGGATCACGGTGGAGGGTATCGTGGGGAATCTCAGGTCCATAGCCCTGAAAGAAGGAGTGTCCATCGATGACGAGTCTCTCCATGTCATAGCCATGAAGGCGGACGGGGCCATGAGGGATGCGCTGACCATATTTGACCAGACCGTGGCTTTCTGCGGAAAGGATGTGAAATACGAGGAGGTAGTCAGGAATCTCAATGTATTGGATTACGACTATACCTTCTCGCTGACGGATGCGTTTCTGGCCGGGGATTACAGGACGGCTTTCCTCAAATTCGATGATATACTTTCCAAAGGCTTCAATGCCCTGCATTTCGTATCTGCGCTCAGTTCTCATTTCCGAGACTTGCTCGTAAGCAAGACTTCCGGACTGGAGGCGTTGCTTGATCTGCCTGAGTCGTTGAAGAAAAGGTATGCCGAGCAGGCAGGACGTTGTCCTATGGCCTTCCTCTATGAAGCCATGAATGTCACGGTGCAGTGCGAGTCTTCATACAGGGCCAGCATAAATCCGAGGTTTCTGATAGAACTGACTCTGATGAAGCTCAGCGCATTGCCTGCAAAGATTGCAGGACAGCCTGCATTCGGAGGTGCACCTGTCCGTACCGCCGCTGCGGCTCAGACATCTTCCGATGTCCGTCCGGCAGGCCGGACGTCTCCTGCTGCCGTGCAGCATGAGGAGCCGCAGCCCGTCATCATGGAGAAAGCCGCTCAGCCGCCTGCCGGGAGTACGCCCGAAGTCCGTCCGTCGGACACGGAAACCAGAACTCCGGAAGTCCCCGCTGCTGGCGGAGACGCTCCGAAACCGAGAAGGACAAGGGCTGTGAGACCGTCTTCCATGGCTCTGAACTCCATTATGGGAAACATTTCGGACACCACTGCGGAAAAACCGTCAGCCGCCTCTGCGGCACCGGTCTCCGATGAGGACATACTGGCCAGGTGGCAGGATCTGGCAGCCATGTATGTATCCAAGCCGCGCCTGAACAACACGCTGGCTACAGCCAAGCTGGCGATCGAGCATGAAGGGGATACGCGCCGGGTGGTATTCAAGGTATTGAACACGGCCCAGAAAGACTGGATAGAAACGAAGCTGCTGCATGAACTCGAAGGCCGTTTCCAGCAGCTCACAGGCGCGCCTGACGTGCGCCTCAGAGTGGATATAGAACCTGAGGAAGAACGTCCGCAGGTAAACTACATGCCGAGCGAGAAGCTCAGCGATCTGATGTCGAAAAATGACGAGGTCCGGAATCTGGTCTCGGATTTCGGTCTGGATCTTAAATGACGTAGGTCCGCCGGAGTTCCGGGTACATGGGTGTCGCCGGATCGTCATCGTGTAACGCGAAAATTGTCCGAGAGGACACAACAGAAAGATTTATGAAATTACGTTGCGAGAATCTTGTAAAGAAATACGGTGTCAGAACCGTGGTGAAAGGAGTGTCGATGGAGGTCGAGCAGGGCGAGATCGTGGGATTCCTCGGTCCGAACGGTGCAGGCAAGACCACCAGTTTCTATATGATTACCGGCCTTATCGTCCCAAACGCCGGGAGGATATTCCTCGATGACGAGGAGATCACCGGGCTGCCGATGTACAAGAGGGCACAGAAAGGCGTGGGCTATCTCGCCCAGGAGGCTTCCGTGTTCAGACGTATGTCCGTGGAGGACAACATCCTGTCTGTCATGGAGATGTCTACATTTACCAAGGCGGAGAGGAAAGAGAGGCTGGAGTCCCTGATAGATGAATTCAACCTCCACAAGGTGCGCAAAAGTCTTGGCATACAGCTTTCAGGAGGCGAGAGACGCCGCTGCGAGATCGCACGCGCCCTGGCCATTGATCCTAAGTTCATCCTGCTGGACGAGCCGTTCGCAGGTGTGGACCCTATCGCCGTGGAAGATATACAGCATATCATAGCCAAGCTGAAATACAAGAATATCGGAGTCATCATCACGGACCACAATGTGGGAGAGACTCTGGCCATCATCGACAGGGCTTATCTTCTGTATGAGGGGAACATCCTGCAGAGCGGGACACCGGAGGAACTGGCCGCAGATGAAGAGGTCCGTACGAAATACCTCGGCTCCACCTTCGTCCTCAAACGTTCGGCTGCCGTCAAATGAAAAAAAAGCATGGAATCCGAAACAGGTTCCACGCTTTTTCCATACGGGGAAATCCCTTGCTATTTCACACGCTCTCCGTAAGTCCTGTCAGTGGTATTCACTCTTATCTTCTCACCCTGGTTGATGAAAAGAGGGACCATGATGGTCGCACCGGTCTCAAGGGTAGCTTCCTTCAATGCACTGGTAGATGCCGTATCTCCTTTCACTGCAGGTTCGGTATAGGTCACTTCCAGTTCCACGTATGTAGGAAGCTCGCAGGTCAGACATCTTTCCTCATCTGCGAGGAACATCATCTCTACATGCTGTCCTTCCTTCATCAGGTCTGCATTGTCTACCAGGTCAGAATCGAGGTGAATCTGCTCGAAAGTCTCCTCATGCATGAAGTTGAAACCGTCCTCGTCCTTGTACAGGAACTGGTACGGACGTCTTTCCACATTGATGGTCTCGATCTTGGCACCTGCTGTAAAAGTGTTCTCAAGTATGCGGCCATTCTCCAGATTGCGGAGCTTGGTCTTCACGAAAGCCGGACCTTTGCCAGGCTTGACATGCTGGAACCATACGATGGAGCATGGCTTGCCGTTGTAGTTGATGTAAAGTCCGTTCTTGAAATCAGCTGTTGTTGCCATATATTGTCTTTTAAATTAACGTCAGTTCGACGAATTATTATACTAAGTACCAGAGACTTCGTCGAACTGACGTTATGATTTCTTCGAAATCCCTTTCCTTTTACGTGGCACCCCTCTTGAATTCTCCCCTGTCGATGGGCGAACTTACTGCCGGATTCGTAAAACGAATCCTCTAAAAGAGGTAGTTCTCTGAAATTCACTTCGTTTTTTCATCGAACTCACGTTAAATTATGATTGTTCGGAATTACGGCTGCAAAAATATAAAAATGAAACGTTTCCGCCAAATTTTTGTAATTCCGTCATTCTCCGTTGAACGCGAGAATGCTGTTCGCTATATCCTCCAGCAGCCATTTCGGGGTCGAGGCGGCTCCGCAGACCCCCACCTTGTCATCTTCCCTGAACCATTCCCGTCTGATTTCCGCAGGAGTCTCTATGTGGTATGTACGGATATTCAGCGACTTGCACCTGTCGCAAAGCACCTTCCCGTTCGAACTCGCCTTTCCTGACACGAAGATCAGAATGTCATGTTCGATGGCGAATTTGGAAAGCCTCGCATGTCTGGTGGCTACCTGTGAACATATCGTATTGTGGACTGTCAGAAGCCCTCTTCCTGCAAATCTCTGCATCGGAAGTTCGTTTTCCTTGGCCATGACTTCTTCAAGGCGGGAACACAGCGATGAATATTCCGCCGGATTCTTCGTGGTCTGGGAGAAGATTTCGATGTGCTTTTTCAGGTCCACCTGTCCCTGTTCTATCGCGGCCTGGAGCATCTGCCAGTTTTCTACTACCAGGGCATGGCCTTCCGCCTGACCGACGAGTCCCAGCACTTCGGCATGTCCCGGTTTTCCGAAAATGATGATCTGCCCGTCCACTCTGCCTTCCTTGATTTCCGAATATGCTTCGCGTATGCTTTCCTGCAGCTTGAGCACTACGGGGCAGGTACAGTCTATGATCCGGAAATGCAGTGCGGCAGCTTTCCTGTATGTGGCCGGAGGTTCTCCATGCGCACGGATGAGCAGGGTTTCCCCTTTCGCATCCTGCATTTCTTCCAGGTCTTCCTTGTCTATGGTGACCAGTCCCTTGGCTTCCAGCCTGGTCAGCTCCGCGTCGTTGTGCACTATGGCACCCAGGGAAAAGAGCCTGCCATCCGGTCCTTCCAGCTGTTCTTCAGCCTTCTTTATGGCTCTGGTCACTCCTGCGCAGAATCCTGAATTCGAGTCGATGTCGACAGTCAGTTTCATGGTTTTAAGTACACGTGTTTATATCAGTTCTCACCGAATTTTCCGGCAAGCAGTTTTCTGATCCATACCATCTGGTCCTCCAGTGTCATTTCCGAATTGTCCAGCACCACTGCATCGTCAGCCTTCGCCAGAGGGGAAACCTTCCTGTGGGAATCTATATAGTCTCTTTCCTTCACGTTTGCGAGCACATCCGCGAACTCCACCTTCTCACCCTTGCCTTGCATTTCCTTCATCCTTCTCATGGCACGCACCTCAGGGTCTGCCGTCATGAAAATCTTCAACTCCGCATCCGGAAACACGGTCACGCCGATATCCCTTCCGTCGATGACCACCCTTCTGCGGCTGCCCAGCTCCCTTAGCTTCCTGTCCACATACTCCCTTACCTGCGGCAATGCTGATACCGGACTCACTTTCTGCGACACGTCCAGGCTTCTGATTTCTTTCTCGATGCATCGGGAGCCCATATAAGTCTTCGAACCGTTGCTGCCGGCCACGAAATCCAGATCGATATATGGAAGGGCTTCGCCCAATGCCTTCACGTCTATGGCACCGTCAGCACCAATGAGTCCATGTTCCATCGCATACAGGGTGACGCCCCTGTACAATGCACCGGAGTCCAGGTATCTGAATCCGAACTCTCTGGCTATGAGTTTGGCAAAAGAACTCTTGCCGGTAGAAGAATATCCGTCGATGGCTATGATGATGTCAGGTATATGCATTGCGGGTTCAGGTATATTCGATGCTGTTGTACATAGTTCAGAACAGCAAAATTACAAAAATATGTGAATAAACCGCAAAAAATGAATAATATCAGAATTTTTGTATATTTGTAAGTATCCTATGGTTCCGCCCGGAATCGCGGTGGAAATATTTATTTGGATGAATGTCGTATGAATTGCCGTTACCTTTTAATATTATCCGCTTGCCTTGCTTTCGCAGGCCTGTCTCCTGTCCGGGCCGAAGACAGTACGTCTGAAAAGCCGGAGACAGAGCAGAATGACTCCGGAATCTCGAAATATGCCAGGACATTCTCGGCTGAAAAAGGCTGTCTTTCTGCCACAGGACCCTTTCTTACACTGCACAAGACCGATGGAAAGCTCTATATCGAGATTCCGCGCAGGTATCTCGGTCGTGAACTGCTGATAGCGGCGACGGTGACGGGTACCAGCGATACCGATGTGGCGACGATAGGGTACAAGGCCAGAGATCCGCTCCACGGGCATTTCGTCCTCAGAGACAGCAGCATTTTCCTGGAAAGGGTGACCGTATTGCCTGACCTGGAAATGCCTGGTCGGCAGAATGACAGGAATACCTCTCTCACCCACCTCGATCCTGTGCTGTGGGGGGGGGAAGTATTCTGCGAATCCGATGATCATCTGAATGTCGTTTTCGAGGCCACTTCTCTGTTCAGAAAACTCGATGACCTCTCTCCTCTGGGTACCAAATCCGGAATGGGGCTGAGTATCAAGGCCAAGCTGAATGACGACTTGTGTTCTTTCGACGGACTCAAGTCCTTTTCGGACAATGTCTCGATAAAATCCACCCTCTCCTATACGGTGACCACCTCGTTTCTGGGGCTGCTTTCCGTATTGAAGGATGCTCCTGTCAGCGTAAAGGCCACGCATACCATCCTGCTACTCCCTGAGCGGAAGATGGAACCCCGTATGGCCGACAGCCGTATAGGCACATTCCTGACAGACCGCAGGAGTCTCGATCCCGGATCTGATAAAATCGAAACATATTCCGTGGTCAACCGTTGGCGTCTGGAGCCGCGGGACACTGCTGCCATGCTCCGCGGAGAACTTACCGAACCGGTCAAGCCGATCGTATTCTATCTGGATGATGCATTCCCGGAATTGTGGAAAGACGCTGCCCGCCGCGGTATCCTGCGCTGGAACAAGGCTTTCGAAGCCATAGGTTTCAAAGATGCCGTCCGTGTGGAACCCTTCCCTGCCGATGATCCGGAATTCGACCCTGACAATCTTAAATATTCCTGCGTGCGCTATGTGCCTGTTCCGGTCAGCAATGCCATGGGACCATCGTGGGTTGATCCTACTACAGGCGAGATCATAAATGCCTCCGTGATCGTCTACAATGACGTAGCCAAGCTGATCAACCACTGGCGTTTCTGCCAGACAGCCCAGGTGGACGAACGTGTCAGGGCCGTGCGTATGCCGGACGAAGTCATGGAGGAATCTCTGGAGTATGTCCTCGCTCATGAAGTGGGGCACTGTCTCGGCTTCATGCACAATATGGCCGCCTCCGCCGCCTATCCGGTGGACTCGCTCAGAAGTGCCGGGTTTACACGGCGGAACGGTACTACTCCTTCTATCATGGACTACGCCCGTTTCAACTACGTGGCACAGCCTGGAGACAAGGATGTATCGCTTACCCCGCCGGATCTCGGTGTCTACGACTACTATCTGGTGCAGTATGCCTATCGTCCGATTTTCGAAGCCGGCAGTATGAAAGAGGAAATCCCGGTTCTGGAAAGTTGGATTGACGAACATGCCGATGATCCGCGTTACCGTTACGGCCGCCAGCAGGTCAGGTTCCGTTGCGACCCGTCTGCCATCGAAGAGGATCTGGGCGATGACCCTGTTATGGCTTCGGACTATGGCGTCTCCAATCTGAAATACATCCTCGCAAATCTCGATTCCTGGATTTCCGATGCCGATGATGCCGATTATCAGCACAGGTCGGAACTGTATGCAGCCCTTCTGAAACAGTACGACCGTTATGTCCAGGCCGTCATGCTCAATATCGGCGGTATCAGACTCTACGACAGAACAGACCGGCCCCGTGTCGAATCCGTGGATGCCGGCAGGCAGCGGCAGGCAGTGTCCTGGATACTGGACAGACTTTCCGACAGCGGGTGGATTGACCGGACTCCGGTAGCTGACCGTCAGACGCTGCATGTAGGAAACCGGGACGAATTCGTCTCGGAAACGTTCGAAGACCTGCTTGACAGGCTGGATGCCGTCGTACTGTCCTCCCATGTCGCCGGAAACGGGGCTTACACTCCTGAAGAATTCCTTTCTGACATTTATGACAGGGTATGGGCTCCTGTCGGTTCGAAGAAAACCCTTTCAGCGTCCGAGCGCATGATGCAGAGACAGTTCGTTTCAGCCTGTATTTCCGCTTTCGCCCCGAAAGGTTCCTCCTCATCCGGCAGCAGGACGCTGACAGCCGCAGATGCCTACAGCCCTTCCCTGCATGGATTTCTTGTTTGTGGCGGAGTCCCTGTCTCCGAAGATCTGCTGATGCAGGCTGCCGGAGCTTATGGATGGGATACGGTCCGGCAACGGATGTTCGGAAAGGCCGGATACAACTGGCAGAAGAAGGTAGGTATCCGTACCATAGACGAAACTCCGACCATGTGGTACGATATGGCCCGCCGCTGTGAAAAGCTCCTTTCACGGAAGGCCGCATCTGCTCCCCCGGCAGACCGTTCCCATTACGAACTGCTGCTTTACCGCCTGCGAAGTGCCCTGGCTGGAAAATGATTCCCTGACTGACATTATCACATGCTTATGAAACGAATCTTGACAAATTGTTGTATCATTCTGTCGTGTCTGCTGGCCTGTGCTTCTGCCATGGCACAGACAGGACGGCAGATCAAAGGCCTTGTCACCGATGAACAGGGAGCCCCGCTTATCGGTGTCGGTATTTTCATCAAAGGGACGTCTGTCGGTACGGTATCCGATGTCGACGGCAGCTATGTCCTTTCCTTAGGGGACCGTACCGATCCCGTTGTCACATTCTCGTATGTGGGGATGAAGACCGTCGATGTTACGGTGACGGCTTCCATGGAGACTCTGAACGTGACCATGGAGGGCGATACGGACCTCGATGCTGTCATCGTCCAGGGGTACGGCCGTGTCCAGAAGCGCGAAGACCTGATCGGAAGTGCCTTTCAGGTCAATTCGGAGGATCTTGAGTTCAAGCCGATGACACGGCTTGACAATATCCTTGACGGTATGGTACCAGGTATGGTCGTCTCCCCGAATACCGACGGACCTTCCACGGTACAGCAGCGTTATAATATACGTATCCGTGGCGAGGCTTCGCTCAGCGCCTCGAATGAGCCTCTGTGGATCATTGACGGTGTGCCCGTCTATATGGGGACGAGGACCAACATCATGCCTGGTCTGGGGACCACGATATCGCCTCTGTCATTCGTCAGTCCGGAGGATGTGGAGTCCATTACTGTCCTGAAGGATGCCGCCGAAGTTTCCATCTACGGAGCTGACGGAGCCAACGGCGTGATTCTCGTAACCACTAAGGGCGGAGAGTTCAACAGCGGTCCGACAAAGGTCAATGCCACATTCCGTTACGGTGTCTCCGCCATCGATGAAAGCACCCGTTTCAAGACACTCAATGCCGCCCAGTATATGGCTTACGCCAAAGAGGCCTGGGCCAATGGCGGAAATGATCCTGCCCTGTTCCCGTATCAGGACAACGATATGAACACTTATTCGACGACCGACACCTATTGGCCGGACCTGTATTTCGGCCTGGGTCAGAATTTCCTGGCCAGTATCGCGATCTCGGGCGGCAGCCAGAATTCCGCCAACTACGTGTCCGCATCCTATTACCGGGAACAATCCTCGGTGAAGGGCAATCTCCAGCATCGTATCACCGCCCGTCTTAACAATACGTACAGACTGGGCCGCAAGTTCATCTTCCGTCCGCAGATATCGGCATCGTACAATATCAATGACATCTTCTCACCGTCTCACGAATACTATGAGATCCTTCCGATCTTCTCTCTCTTCGACAATGACGGCTATACCTACAGACTGTACAACAAATACGTCTCCGGACGGGACCCTCAGACAGGAGAACTGATCTGGGACGAATCGAAGTTCCTGGACAATACTATCGCCGACAGGGAACTGAACGACAATACGCAGAAGACTTTCTTGACGGAAGGAAATCTTTCGTTGCAGTACGAAGTGCTGGAAGGTCTGACCGCGACTGCCCAGTTCGGAGTTTCGTACCAGCATGGTTACGAAACCATGTACAAGTCCCGCAATACGCTGGGTGGTATCATCGACGGAGAGCCGAAAGGCTATTCTACCCGCAATTCGGCGAATTACCTCTCCTGGGCTAATATCGAACGGGTGAATTTCAACCGCACTTTCGGCAAGCATGCGGTTTCCGCTCTGGCCGGAGTCGAACTTTCGAGCAAGGGATACAATACGATTACGGCCTATGGTTCCGGATTCGTTAACGACAGTATCCAGGAAGTGGGCTATGCGGAAGAGTCCACCAGGAAAGGTTCCAGCAGCATGAAAACCACCCGCAAACTGTCTCTGCTGGCGCAGGCCGGATACACATTCGATTCCCGGTACAGCCTGCAGTTCAGCATCCGGCGCGAGGGAAATTCTTCATTCGGAAAGTATGCACGCTGGGCAACCTATTTCTCTGCAGGAGGCGCATGGAACATCCATCGCGAGCACTTTTTCAGTTCGAAGATCATCGACTTGCTGAAATTGAAGGTATCTTTCGGTACGACAGGCAACTCCCGTGTGGACAGTGCCCAGATGAGGGGACTCGGAACTTTCTCTTATGGTGACACCTACTCCTATAACGGTGAGATGGGAGGCGTGGTAGCCACTCCCGCGAATCCGGGCATAAGCTGGGAAACCACCTACAAGACCAATGTCGGTACGGATATCCGTCTCTGGGACAGGCTCTCTGTAGCAGCGGAATTCTACTACGACTACACGACAAACCTGCTTAGCAAGGTGTATACTTCCAGGGTCATCGGAGATGAGCGCATCTATGCCAATGTCGGCGAGATGTACAATCTCGGCTATGAGGTCACTGTCAATTCTGTCAATATCGCCAATGCCAACTTCCACTGGACCACAGACCTGAATCTTTCCCATAACAGGAACAGGGTCGTAAAGCTGGCCGACGGGAAAAGCATCACTTCCGGCAGCAGCATTACCGCAGAAGGCTACGATTCGGATTCGTTTTATCTGGTACGCTGGGCCGGTGTCGATCCGACGACAGGAGCTCCGATGTGGTATGACAAGGACGGGAATCTTACCTATACGTACTCGACAGCTGACCGCGTCATTTACAAGTCTTCATCGCCCGTACTCACGGGAGGTATGACCAATACGTTCAGGCTTTACGACTTTTCCTTGAGCTTCCAGCTCAACTACTCCATAGGAGGCTATGCCCTCTGTACTCTGGGCACAAACGGAGTGACGGACGGTTATGATATCATCGGGCAGAATGTTTCCGTCAATTCGCTTGACCACTGGTCAAAGCCCGGGGACTTGTCTCCGAATCCTCGTATTTCCACCGTTTCTTCGAGTTCGAGCCGCCATTCGACACGGTTCCTGTACAACAAGACCAATGTACGTCTGCAGAATCTGGCCCTGACTTATACCCTTCCCGAGCGTATAAGCAGCAAGCTGAAAATGTCATCCATGCGGATTTCGTTCATAGGGGACAATCTTTATCTGTGGACACCTGATCAGAAACGGAACCGGAATTCCTACAAGACCATGATGTACGGATATCCGCTTCAGAGGACTTTCTCCCTGAGTCTCGATATGACATTCTAAACAATCGGAAGCATGAACAAGAAAAAGATATATTATTGTCTGGCCGCATTGCTGGCCACCTTTCCCGTCTTGAACAGCTGTTCTTTCCTGGAGGTGGATGAACTGGGAAAAAGCGATACTGATACCTTCTTCTCCGAGATGGAGGGCCTCCGGACTGCCAGGATGGGGCTGTATAGGATTACGTTCGATTTTTTCGATCAGTATCTCTGCAAATATGCGGAAGTTGCCGGGGAATCCCTACAGTCGGTTGTCGTCGGCAGCGGCGGTGAAATGTACTATCAGTACAATTTTCTTTCGACACCGGATCTGGAGACTACCGCTGTGGGATATCTCTGGAAAAGGGGATATGCCGTCATCACCAATGCCAATACCATTCTCAATTATTCGGAAAATCTGAAAGCGAAATTTCCGGACAATGCGGATGAGATCAGGCATATCGAGGCGGAAGCCTGTTTCATGCGCGCCCTGGTTCATTTCTCTCTTGTCTGCTGTTATGCCCAGCCATACGGTTTTACTTCCGATGCCTCGCATCTTGGAATCCCCGTTGCAGACCATGTGGTGGGAGCGAACGAGCAGATTGCGCGCAGCAGTGTCAGGACGGTTTATGAGCAGATTATCCGCGATCTGAACACTGCGTATGGTATTCTGGGTGACTCAGCTCCGGCCGAGGCCGACTATGTCTCGGGTCTGGCCTGCGATGCATTGCTGGCGCGGGTCTGTCTCTATATGGGCGATTACGGGCAGGCGGAATCATATTCCGGAAAGATAATCTCCGCGCTGAATCTGACTTCTTATGAGGACTATGCCGACATGTTCACGGGTGAAGAACTCGGTGACGAGGCTGTCTTCCGCCTCTCAGGGTATTATGCCGGAAGTTCTCTCCGGAAGTTTTACGACTATGAGTCGGCTTCTTTTATACCGGCAAACGATTTCATAGGGCTCTTCGCGGCTGACGATATCCGCAGGACCTTGCTCGAGGCTCCTGACGGAAGCGCTGCCTGCATGAAATACTACGATACGGCTACATCGGTCCCTGACGAACAATTTTACTATCTGACCGTATTGCGGCTTTCGGAAATGTATCTGATCCGTGCAGAGGCCCGTTGCATGCAGAACGACCTCGAAGGAGCCGCATCTGACCTGAAAAAGCTCCAGGCCAGGGCACGGAATGTCCCGGAGGATGACATTGTGCTGTCATATGCCGATGCCGGCGGGCTGATGGAACTGATCAAGACGGAGCGCAGGAAAGAACTCTTCGCTGAAGGACACCGGTTCTTCGACCTGGCCCGCTGGGGTGACGATATCGTCCGTCCGGAAGATACGAATTCTTCAATGAAGATACTTGAATATCCGGATTATCGTTATGCGCTTCCTATCCCGCAGGTAGAGATGGACGTCAATGAGGCCATGGTGCAGAATGAGGGCTACTAAAATGATTGCGATTATGAGAAACTTACTCTACAGTCTTGGTATTATCCTGCTTTTTACGGCAGGAACCGTATCCTGTTCGATAAATGATCCGCTGATCTTCGATGACGCGTTTGTCTATCTGTCCGATGCCAACGGGGCGTCATCCTCGACTGTCGACTCGAACAGTCAGAACTATCTGGCCACATACAATATCCACCTTATAAGTCCTGTGCTGCCGCATGATGTGCAGGTATATTATGACCTTGTCGTCGGTGACGGCCTGACAGAGAATGTGGATTTCCGGATTATAGCTTCTACAGGCAGCCCTGTCACTTTCGCACGTGGAATCACATCCATGCCGGTCAGGATAGAGTGGCTCGCGCATCCGCTGGACGGTACGAAGGACAACACGCTTCGCATCGTATTGCGTTCGTGCAGCGATCCTTCGGTCATGATCGGAAAACCCGGGCCGGATCATATCGGTGCGGAATATACGATTACGAAACGATGAATTTCCAACACTTTAAATATTATTGCTTATGAAACGAACATTATTTCCCTTGATCGCCGCAGCGGCGAGCCTGACGATTTGCTGGAGTTGCTCCGAACCGGAACCGGACAACGGAACGGTAGAGAATTCCGACGGAAAGGCCGAATTTCTTACTTACGGCTTTTATGCCGAAGACAACAGCGCACTGACAGAGGATTACATTGCGGAAGTGGCTTCCGACATGCTTATCCGTCTGCCTGAGGATGTGGACAAGACCGCTCTGGTCGCACGCTTCACCACTTCCGAGGGTGACAAGGTTTTCGTAGGTTCTGACGAACAGACCAGCGGAGTGACACCTAACGATTTCACTTACCCTGTGGACTACATCGTACGTGATGACGCTGCGAATATCTCCGCCAGCTATACCGTCACTGTCGACAAGATCCTCCCTAAGGTATGGCAGCAAATGACCGTGTTCAACGATGACGGCATGGATAACGGCTCTTTCGCCATGTGTATCTCTCCTGAGGATAATCTTCCTCATTTCTTCCTCACCAGGACGAATGCCGACGATCTGGAGACCGGTGTGGTGGCTTCTTTCAGCGGAAGCACGCTGACGGCAGGATCAGAGTTCACTGTCGATTCCGAAGGTACGAAGATCGAAGCTTCGAAAATAGATATCGCCGCTGATGCAGACGGAAAACTTTATGTTTCGTACTACAACAGTGACAAACTTTCGGATGACGAGTACGACAGATCTTATTATGTCTACACCGGCAGCGGTTCTTCCTGGTCACAGGTAGGGGCGAAGTTCGGTTTCAACGGCAATGACAGCGCCCTGGAGATAGATCCTGCCACGATGCGTCCGGTCCTGGCCTTCCAGTCCAATGACAGAAATGCATCTATCCCTCGCAGAAGTCTGGGTATCTACACTTTCGACGGCAGTTCATGGAGCGCCGGCAGTGAAATCGCCGATATTGCCGGAATGTCTGTTTACGGGTATCACATGCGCGTCTTCAACGGCTCGCTTTATCTGTGCGGCCTTGTCCAGAATGCTCCTGGAACCTATTTCGTGTTCAAATATGAGAACGGCAGCTGGCAGCCGGTAGTCAATGCCCTGCCTGCAGGCATGTCCCAGACGAATATGGTCGATGCTTCGTTTGCCGTGGCTACCGACGGTACGGTCTACCTCTGCGCAGGAGGGGATGAGGATGCCAACGGTACCTGGTATATCACTGTCTACAAGTGCGCTCCGGGTGAAACTGCATGGACACGGATAGCGTCTCCGATCAAAGACAACTCCGCTAGTGGCATGTCGACTTCCACGAATTTTGTCCTCGATCTGTGCGATGACCTGCCGGTAGTCCTTTACAAGAACCGCGATACGGATATTCCGGAGATCGTGATGCTGAATGCGGAAACTCTGCAGTGGAACAGTCCGACAGCTCTCGGCTCTGTCGGAATGGGCAGCTATCTGGCGCTGGAGTTCGCTCCTGACGGCACAGGCTATGCCGCATTCCTGGACAATGGAGAGACGAGTTCGCTGCATGTCTACAAATTTGACGAGATGCCTGCCGAATAGTTTCCGGTTGATGGTTAGATGACACGTAGATTAAGAGGCGATTTTGAAGACATCGTAACGTCAGTTCGATGAAGTCTCTGGTCCTGAGTGAAATAATTCATTGAACTGACGTTACTTATGAGACATTTCAAGTGTTTGTATCTGTCCGTCATGCTGGAATTGGCGGCTTTGCCGTTACTGGCTGACGGAATATCGGGCAGGGTCTTCCGTGATGAAAATTCCAACGGACGTTTCGACAAGGGAGAACGGCTGCTGCGCGGAGTGGGTATCTCCGATGGCGATACTATCGTATGGAGTGACCGTCGGGGTTTCTACAGTCTGCCTGCCCGGTCAGGCAGCGTGGTATTCCCGATCCTTCCTGACGGATATGCAATGGCAGCAGACGGTCTGCAGAACCGTGGAGGCGTGATGGCGGGTGAGGTTTCCGCTACTGTCGATTTCGGACTCTGTCCTGTAGGACCTGCGCGGGATTTCAGGATGGCGGTTCTTGGAGACATACAGGCTGATACTCCCGGTCAGCTGGAACTTGCCCGCAGGACAGTGCTTGGCGAAGTGGCTTCACGGGAGGATGTCACGGAGGTCATCCATCTGGGTGATCTGGTAAATGACTGTCCGCAGCTGCTCCGGACGGCAGCCGATGCTCTGGGGATGCTGCCGCAGAGGACATGGACAGTGATAGGCAATCATGATCTTGACACTGATACCAGACCTCGGGCAGGAAGGAATTTCCGGACTGAGGCAGGCTGTGACGTAGCTGCATTTTTCCGTGGATGCTATTGCTTCGTATTGCTAAACAATGTGGAAGAAGCTTCCGAAGGTCTGCCTGACGCACAACTTCGTTTTCTTCGGCAGCTTGTTTCCGGATGCCCTGAAAAAACAGTCTTCGTGCTGTGCCAGCATGTCCCTATGTCAAGGGTTGAAAACAGGGAAGAGGTTTTCAGTATCCTGGACGGACATCGGGTCCTGATACTGTCCGCCCATGCGCATATTACCTTCCGGGAAGAGTGGGGCGACCGGATATCGGAACTTTCGGCAGGTGCAGCTTGCGGCTCATGGTGGACAGGGGAGTGCGATCCATGGGGAAATCCGGTCTCGCTTCAGCAGTGCGGGACTCCGAGGGGTTATTTCCTGGTGGATTTCCGGAATGACGGATACGTCTTCCGTTTCAAGGGAACAGGGCTTGATCCCGATATCCAGTCAGATCTGTGGATTTCCGGTACGGAATCTTCGGATTCGCTTATCGATCCTCTTAACCGGTATCCGCGAGGACTGGCCTGCCTGAATGTCTACGGAGGAGGTGAGACCACTACGGTGGAATACAGTTCCGACCGGGAGCACTGGTATCCTATGGAACGTGTGGAAAAAGTCGCTCCGGCTGTTTTCAGGGTCATCTACATGAACCGCCACGGCGGCTATCCGACAGGATTTTCCAGGAGGACTCCCCTCAGGCGCGGAGCATCTTCTCCGCATCTGTGGGAAGCCCGGCTTCCGGATTCGCTTCTGACAGGCGGGCGGTGGATATATTTCCGTGTCTCGGACGGGCGTGGGCTCGAACCCTTCCATTTCCGGCGTCTTGTCAATCTTCCGGATAAATAGCCTGCATGGACATGGATTGGGAAAATATTGTGAAAGTTAGAACAAAAGTCCGATATTTGTATTCCATTGCCTTTGCGGCGAATCGGTACGGAGCCGCAGCGATTAAAATTTATCTGATATGAAGATTCTGGTTATAGACGATGAAAGGGCCATCAGGAATTCTCTGAAAGAGATTCTGATGGACGAAGGATATGAAGTGGATGTGGCGGAAGACGGAGCCCATGGCTGCGAGATGGCGGAGAAGGAAAAATACAGTGTGATATTCTGTGATATCAAGATGCCTGGAATGGACGGGCAGGAAGTCCTGGCGAAGCTCGTGGAGGCCGGAACAGATTCCGCGATAGTCATGATTTCAGGGCATGGAGACATCGACACGGCTGTGGAGTGCATCAAGAAAGGGGCTTTCGATTTCATACAGAAGCCGCTTGACCTGAACAGGATATTCATCACCATCAAAAATGCCACAGACAAGGTTTCTCTGGTGAAGGAAACGAAGATTCTGAAAAAGAAAGTCTACGGACAGCAGATGATAGGGGAGTCGGAACCCATGCAGCATATCCGTTCGATCATCGACAAGGTGGCTCCTACTGATGCGCGTGTCCTGATCATAGGCGCGAACGGTACAGGAAAGGAACTTGTGGCCAGAAGCCTGCATCAGAAAAGCGGCAGGTCTGCCATGCCGTATATAGAGGTGAACTGTGCCGCCATCCCGTCTGAACTTATCGAAAGCGAACTTTTCGGTCATGAGAAAGGGGCTTTCACTTCGGCCATAAAACAGCACAAGGGCAAGTTCGAACAGGCTGACGGAGGCACTCTTTTCCTGGACGAGATCGGTGACATGAGTCTGGCTGCCCAGGCGAAAGTCCTTAGGGTGCTTCAGGAAAAGAAACTCTCCAGAGTCGGAAGTGACAAGGACATTACCGTGGATGTCCGTGTGCTGGCCGCCACGAACAAGAATCTGAAAGCCGAGATCGAAAAAGGAAATTTCAGGGAGGACCTGTACCATCGTCTGAGCGTGATAGTCATAAATGTCCCGTCGCTGGATGAGCGCAAGACTGATATACCTCTTCTGGTAGACTATTTCATAGACCAGATATGTGCGGAGACCGGGATGCAGAAACGAAAGGTAGAGCCGGATGCACTGAAACTTCTCGTCGACAAGTCCTGGTCAGGAAATATCCGCGAGCTGAGGAACGTGGTAGAGCGTCTTCTCATCCTGTCCGGCAGTTCCATCACCGCACAGGATGTGAAAGACTATGTCTACTGATTTTTAGGGAGCCGGACAGTGAAGCAGGCTCCGTACAGGTTGTAGGATTTGCGGTACAGAATCTCACCGTTGCATTTCTCCACAATATTGCGGCAGATGGCCAGGCCGAGGCCTGTGCCGCCGCTCTTGGTGGTGAAATTCGGAGTAAACAGTTTGTTCAGGTTCTCTTCGCTTACCCCGGGGCCGTTGTCCTCGAATACGATATCGTAATATCCGTCCAGAGTGCTGTTTCTCAGACATATCAGGATTTCACCTCCGCTTACCGGTCCGCCTTTTTCTTCTTCCTGTTTCTGCTTGATTTCGATGGCTTGTATGGCATTGGTCAGCAGATTCACGAACACCCTTATCAACTGCGGTTTCGGAGCCGTCACGAATGCGTCAGGCATGCCCAGATATTCGATGCGGATATTTTCCCTGTTGTCGAATATCACCAGCTGGTCCCGGAGTGTCGCGTCCAGGTCGATACGCACAGGTTCCTCGCTGTAGAGCTTGGCAAATGTGGAGAATTCGTTGGCCGTCTCGGTGAGGATGTCTATGTGTTCCAGCACTACGGAACATACCCTGTCGAATTTTTCATCCCAGTTCGGGTCGTGTCTCTGCTTGAGCCTGATGAGCCGCTGTATTTCCAGCTTTATGGGAGTCAGCGGATTCTTGATTTCGTGTGCCACCTGACGTGCCATTTCGCTCCATGCCTTGTCCCTTTCAGCCTGTGCCAGCTTTCTGGTACTTTCGGTCAGGTCTGTCACCATCTGGTTGTAGGCCTTGACGAGTGTGGATATTTCATCGTCCCTGTCATATTCTATAGGTTCCAGAGCATGCAGGTCCGTGGATGACATTTTCTCTCCAATGGCAGTGATAGGCTTGAAGATGGCGTTCACTATTGTAGTGCTCAATACAATGGTGACTACCAGCAGGATAATGAATATGTTTATGATAATGGCGCTGTAGAAGAAGGCTTCATGCCTGAACACGTAGTTCTGGTCAGTGTAAGGGGAATTGAGTATGGCGACCAGAGTCCCATGGTCATTGAACAGGGGAGCGTACATGGAGTAGAACTTGAAACCTGAGACTTTTTCCTGGCATATGCAGAATCTCTGGTTCTTGAACCTGATGTTGTAGTATGCTTCAGGATTCATCCTGGTGCCCAGAATCATTCTTTCAAACACTTCCGGGCTGGTGGACCTGAATACTTTTCCTCCCGGAGTGTACAGCGTGATGTCGGATTTGGTCGTGTTCCTTATGGATTCCATGGCGGCAGCTATTTCTGCGGAATTCAGGTCGTGCCAGTCATCGGCGTGTCTGGTCCGTGCCTCCATGAGGTTCTGTATGGTGCTGATCTTGTCGGACATCATGTTGTACATGTTGGTCGCGTTTCTTTTATATACGAAGGCGACGCTGGCCGATGTCATGACTATCAGGGTGGCGAACAGGGAGAGGGAGAGTACGAAATTTATCCTGGAACGGTAGTAGTTCCTGGAGACAGGCACTTTCCTGCCGTAGTATCTCATCGAAAGCAGATAGAGGATGCCGTATGTCAGGATCGCGAGGTATGAAAAATTGACGAGATAGGTCATCCATCCCCTCTGTGTCCTGGATGTGAATATGACTTCATCAGGCGAAATCCTGTTTATGAAGTGAATGTATCCGCTTTCCCTGAAATGCGAGGAGCCTTTTTCTATTTCTTTCTGAACATCAGGCGTGATGATGGCAGGGTACGGATAGTTTCCTCTGTAATTCACCAGTTTCCCGGACAGGAATTTGGCGTAGGAATAGAACAGAGGCAGATTTACCTGATCGGATCCCGACGGTCTGTTGAAGATGGTCATGTACCCGTTCACGTTTTTTTCTGTCTTTTTCTCGATTTCCAGAAACATGTGCACTACTCCGGTAGCCGAAGAATAGTAGATGAACGAGCCAAGGTACATTGAGTTGCCGAATTCATCGTAAACGAACCGGAATCTGGAATCAGGTGAAATCGGGGTCCCTGACATGAATTTCCTTCCGAAATAGTCCAGACAGGGTTCTCCCTGCCCGTTGCCGCTGAAATGCCGCACGGCATTGTCCCGGCAGATGCTGGCTGTCACGGCATAGTCCTGGGAAACACGGTACAGATAGTTTTCGTTGAGCCTGTTCAGGATGATCATGTCGCTTCTTTCAAGCTCGGACAGAGATGCTACCATCGGGTCTGAAGCTATGCCGTCTTCGATGGAGCGCAGCTGTATTTCCAGTGACAGGTCCCGGTCTACTGCGAGCCTGTTGGTTATGACCATCAGCCTGTCTTGTTCTTTCCTGAATCCCAGGACTCCGGCAGTCACTGTCATGTAAAGTGCACAGAATATGGCGAAGCCCAGAAACCATTTCCTGGAAAGTACATTGTATTTTACTCCCGTAAGCTCTTGGACTATCGGTCTCAGAAGCTGCAGCAGGAGCATTGTACAGAAAAGGAGGGCTATATACGAGACATAGACCGCTACGGTATAGTAGGACAGATTGAACCACAGGTACAGCTCCAGTGTGATGCCGGAGTTCATGATGAGGCTTACCAGAGTGAGATGGATGTATATGCATGCGGCGATGAATGTCAGCATGATAAGCCCCGTGTATATGATCTTGCTCCTGAGTTTTCCTGTGGACAGCATCTTTCTCAGGAACGGCTTCCGGCAGAGGTATATGCATATAAGGTAGCACATCACGAAGCAGTTCATGATCAGGAGCGCTCCGAAGGAAAAGAGTACTGATCCGCCTGCAAATATTCCCGGGGAGAAAATGGACATGATATTCCTGAGCTGGAGTCCCCAGCTGTATGCCACGCCGGCGGCTGCGGCAAGAACCAGCACCGCGACGGGGAATGTCTTCATGGACGGATGTCTCCAGAAATATGTCATGACAGCCAGTACGAAGAATATCAGGGCTATCCATCTGAGCAGTATGTTGGCCGGGAACGGGATGTCTCTGGTGGTTTCCGAAATGACTTTCAGAAGCGGCTCTCCGTTTATGAAGACAGGGACGCCGCCGGCGTGGTTCAGAGGTGTGACCACGTATTTTTTTGGCAGTTTAAGTGCCGGGTTTACGCCGGATTCGGAATTCTGCCGGTTTACGAGGAGTGTATTCTGGATTTCAAGGCCGTATATGATGCGGCAGCTTCTGCCGTCGTATTTGCTTTTCATGATATACCATTTCGGCCCCAGATTCATATAGCTGGCGCTTTCAGGTATCTCGGCCAGCGGAGAGGATATGCCGGATCTCAGATTCGAAAGTTTCTCTATCACCAGTCTGGTGCTTATGTTATCGTTGCCGACAGGAAACTGGTTGCTCCAGGACTGCAGCGTATCGTAGACGTACCGGTATATGACCATGTCCCGTGGCAGATCGTCCAGCTGCAGCCACTTGGTATGGTCTCCAGAGATGGCTTCATCGGCATATCTTTCCAGGATACCCAGCCTCTTCTCGATCTTTTCACTCAGGTCTATGGCTGTCTTTTCCGCGCTTTCCGAGGTGATTCTCAGCGTGACGGACAGGAGGAAAAGCAGGAGTGACAGTCCCAGAAAGATTTTCCAGCAATTCTCCTTGTAATCCAGACTATTTATGCTTCTTTCCATTATTCTCCTTATTCGTGATGGTATGGTTCCCCACGGATGATCGTGAAGCCGCGGTACAGCTGTTCGATGAAGATTACTCTGACCATCTGATGCGAGAAAGTCATACGTGAAAGCGAAATCATTCCGTTGCTCCTGGCGTAAACCGCATCGGAAAAACCGTACGGCCCTCCGATGACGAAGACCAGGTCTCCCGAAAGGTGGGACATCCGGTCTTCAAGCCATGAAGCCCATGCCGTCGAAGTGAATTCACGGCCCTTTTCATCCATGAGGATGACATGATCTCCCGGGTTCAGATTTTTGAGTATCAGTTCCCCTTCCTTTGTCTTGATCTGTTCCCTGCTCAGAGAGGAGGCGTTTTTTATGTCAGGCAATTCCGTTATAGTGAAATTTGCATAGTGGACCAGCCTGTCTCTGTACACTGCCATTCCGGTACGTACCCAGTCCATGTCCGTTTTGCCTACTGTCACCAGTTTGAGTTTCATGATCAATGTCGGTCCGGCGAATTTATTTTACGCAGGACCGGGGAATTCGCCGGACTTGTCGTCAAGGATTTCTCCGAAATCCGTTTTGTATTAATCCCCGGCCGCTGTAGCTGCCGATACCATCGGACCTGTGCTGATATTCCGATGATGTCTTCTTATATGCAAGTGATACAAATATACTTAGCTGGCTTGGAATTTGCAATAATCCAAACTCCGTATTTTTTCCAAGGCATGAAAAATCTGATCAGGATGGTGACACTCGCGCCGGCTGTATTGCTCGGCTTCTGTGCGAATATGTCCGCACAGAATTTCGATGTGTTCACACCGATAGCGAAATATATCAGGGTGGGGGATGCAGACAAGCTTTCGGCATGGTTCGCGGACAACCTCGAAGTCGTGATCATCTCCCAGATAAATGATTCCAGCCGGAATCAGGCCCGCCAGATCATGAAGTCTTTTTTCAACGCTTACAATCCAAGTGCATTCAGTATCACGCATCAGGCGGGCAAATCAAACATGAAATATGCTCTGGGTATTCTGAATGCCGGAGGAGAGCGTTTCGTAGTGACCATTTTTGTGAACTGCAGGAACGATTCGTTCGAGATACAGCAGCTCAAAATAGAGCGGGTAGAGTAGATTCCGGAGTTTGGCACAGGTTTTGCTTATTCTGTAAATCGGTTAGTTTAGTTGTTAATAATAGGGTTATAGTTCAAAAAAAGGTGACTCGATGTTTTCGGGCCACCTTTTTTTGAATGTCTTTGTCTTATTTCTGTCTGAAGAATATCTGCATGGGACAGCCTTGGAAGTCGAAATTTTCCCGCAACTGATTTTCTATAAATCTTTTGTACGGCGCCTTTACATACTGCGGCAGATTGCAGAAGAAAGCGAATTTCGGATTTCTGGTAGGCAGCTGCGTCGCATATTTTATTTTCACATATTTGCCTTTCCACGCAGGAGGCGGATATTCCCCAACTATAGGCAGCATCACCTCGTTGAGTCTTGAAGTGGAAATCTTTTTCGTATAGTTTTCATAAACCTTGGCGGCTGCATTCAGCACATCCAGGATTCTCTGCTTCTTCAGGACGGAAGTGAATATGATGGGAACATCGTTGAACGGGGCAAGTTTCGATCTGAATCCTTCTTCATACCGTTTCAGGGTATTGCTGTCCTTTTCTATCAGATCCCACTTGTTCACTACGATCACGCATCCTTTCAGGTTCCTGACTATGAGATTGAATATGTTCATGTCCTGGGATTCCAGGCCGGTCTGGGCATCCACCATCAGTATGCAGACGTCAGAGTGTTCTATGGCCCGTATGGATCTCATGACGGAATAGAATTCCAGATCTTCGTGCACTTTCGTCTTCCTTCTCATTCCGGCAGTGTCGACCAGCATGAATTCATGGCCGAATTTGTTGTAGTGAGTCGCGATGGAGTCCCTGGTGGTACCTGCCACGGGAGTGACGATGTTCCTTTCAGTCCCGAGCAATGCATTCGTCAGCGAAGACTTGCCTACGTTCGGGCGCCCCACTATGGTGATACGCGGCAGGTCCGGAAAATCATCATCTGCCGAGGCGGAATCGTCCGGAAGTTTTTTCACTATCTCGTCAAGGAGATCTCCCGTGCCGCCGCCGTTTGCTGCAGATATGCTCCATACATCACCGAGTCCGAGAGTGTAGAACTGGTATGAGTCGTACATCTTTTCTCCGGTGTCGACTTTGTTTACGGCTACCACGACAGGCTTCCCCGAGCGTCTCAGAAGGTCTGCTATTTCTTCATCGTAGTCGGTCACGCCGGTAGCCGCTTCCACCATGAAAAGTATCAGGTCGGCTTCTTCGACGGCCAGAACCACCTGTTTGCGGATTTCTTCTTCAAATACATCTTCGGAACGGGAAGTATAACCCCCTGTATCTACCACGGAGAATATGGTTCCGCACCATTCGCATTTGCCGTAGTGCCTGTCACGGGTCACTCCGGCAGTTTCGTCCACGATAGCCTGACGCATCCCTACCAGACGGTTGAAGAGCGTCGATTTTCCTACATTCGGTCTGCCTACTATGGCTACAAGGCTCATAAAACAATTCGAGTCCGACGAAATGATTCCACTTACGGCCAGGGATTCCGTCGAACTTCGTCTATTCTTATCCCGGTCCGTTTCAAGACTGTCTGCCGCAGCGTCCTGAGATTATTGTCCGATGTTGCACCCGGCACAGTCGGAGCATCCAAGATCACTGCAGGACGGATGCTTTTTCCCGTTCTTCTTTCCCCACATCCTCAGTTCATCTTCTTTCGCGCACCGTATGCCAAGCTTCCGCATCTCCTTGTTCCTGCTGATCTCAGTCTCGGGAAATTTTCCGTTTTTCCTGAAAATGATGTTGAAGCACAGTCCGAAGACGCTGAGTCCGATGAATATAAGTGCCGCGATGAATATTTTCATGGTGCTAGAAGATGAAATCAGGACTTATCGGTTCGTCATTATATACCTTATATATGATGTTTGCGAAGATATCAGCTACGGAAAGTACGGTGATCTTGCTCTTGTCCTTGTCAGGATTCGAAGAAAGAGGTATGGTATCGGTAACGATCACTTCTTCGAGTGCGGACTGGGCTATGCGCTCGTATGCGTTTCCTGAAAATACCGCATGGGTAGCACATGCACGCACACTGTTGGCGCCCATTTCCTTCAGGACATTGGCTGCCTTGGTCAGCGTACCTGCCGTGTCGATCATATCGTCCACGATGATGACGTTCTTTCCGGCTACATCTCCGATGGCTGTTATCGAGCCTACCACGTTCGCCCTTTCGCGGGATTTGTGGCAGATGATCACCGGACACTGGAGATAGCGTGCGTATGCGTTAGCCCTTTTGGCTCCTCCCATATCCGGAGCCGCTATGGCCAGATTCTCGATATTCTTCTCCCTGAGGTAAGGGAGAAAAATGGAACTGGCGTATATATGGTCTACAGGGAAGTCGAAGAAGCCCTGTATCTGGTCTGCATGGAGGTCGCATGTCATCACACGGTCACAGCCTGCAGCATGCAGTATGTTGGCTACAAGCTTGGCCCCGATAGACACGCGCGGCTTGTCTTTCCTGTCCTGTCTTGCCCATCCGAAATATGGCATTACCGCGATGACACAATGTGCTGAAGCCCTTTTGGCCGCATCAATCATGAGAAGAAGTTCGAAGAGATTCTCCACAGGCGGGAAAGTCGACTGCACGATGAATACCGTCGCGCCTCTGACGCTCTCGTTGAAAGACGGCTGAAATTCCCCGTCACTGAATGTCAGGACATCGGACTGCCCAAGCTCTATGTTCAGAGACTTGGCAATCTTCTCTGCGAGAGGTTTGGAACTCCTGCAAGCAAATAATTTCATTTTGTGTTCGTTGTGCATCTCGATATGGTTTTATTTATTGTTAACATTTGTCATGTCTGTCCCGTCCAGCTGTTTGAGAACAGACTCTATATAGTCCAGTATTTCCTCTTTTCCCATTCCGTTCACCGAAGAGCTGACGAAAACGGGCGGGAGCTCTTCCCAGTACTCCAGAATCTGCTTCTTGTTCTTTTCGATCTGGGCATCCCTTGCCGCATCCCCGCTTTTGTCCGCTTTCGTGAAAATGATGGAGAACGGGATTCTGCTTTCTCCGAGTTCAGTCAGAAAGTCCATGTCCGTCTTCCCGATATCGTGCCTCGAGTCTATGAGTACGAAAAGGGTTACCAGGTCAGGAGAAAGGCTGATGTAGTTCCTGATGATCTGGTTGAGTCTCTGTTTCCCGCTTTTCGACATTTTTGCATAGCCATAGCCTGGCAGGTCCACCAGATACCAGGACCGGTTTATCAGAAAGTGGTTGACGACCTGTGTCTTGCCTGGAGTCGCGGATGTCATGGCGAGCTTTTTGTTGTTGCACAGCATGTTGACCAGCGATGATTTCCCGACGTTGGACCTTCCGATGAAGGCGAACTCGGGAAAAACCTGTTTCGGTCTGTCAGTGACTCTTGTGCTGCTTCCAGCAAATAATGCTTCCATAATTTTCATCAATCTTCGAAGAGTAGACTAGCGCGCAAAGATAATTTATCTGCGTAATATAACAAAAAATTATTATTCTGTCAGGAAAAAAAAGAAAAAATAGACAAGAATTATAAAAATCTTAACTGAAACTCCGAATCGGAGAAAAAATCATAAGTCCGTGACGGAGTTTTCGCGAAAATTGTTATTTTTGTAAGATTATCAACACGGACTGCCGGAAATTTTATGGGAGAGAATTATATCGATCTTTATGAACTTCAGACCAGATTGAAAAACGGAGTGGAATCCGTTTTTCCGGGAAAGGTATGGCTGAAAGCTGAGATCAGCGCCGTGAAAGCCCGTCCTGCAGGGCATTGCTATCTGGAACTCTCCCAGAGTTCGGAAACCGGGATTCTCGCCAAGGCGCAGGCGGTGATATGGAGCTCGAAATTCAGGTTTCTGGCTCCGTTTTTCAAGTCCGTGACAGGTTCAGACCTGGCGGAGGGCATGAATGTCCTGGTGCAGGTGTCCGTGAATTTCAGCCAGCTGTACGGTCTGACGCTTGTCATCGATGATATCGATCCGTCCTTTACCATAGGAGAAAAGGAGCAGCTTCGCCGTCAGACGATAGAACGGCTGGAGAAGGAAGGCCTGATGGATCTGCAGAAAGAGCTGGCCATGCCTGTGCTGCCATACAGGCTGGCTGTAATATCGGCTCCGGATGCTGCCGGATACAGGGATTTCACCAGGCATCTTTCCGGAAACGAATACGGGTTTGTGTTCTGTCCGGAACTGTATCCTGCTGTCATGCAGGGGAGTTCGGCGCCGTCGTCCATAATATCCGCCCTGGAGTCCATATCCGCTTCGGGTGTCAGGTATGACCTGGTTCTGATCATGAGAGGAGGCGGGGCCAGGCTGGATCTGGCCTGTTATGATGATTACGGACTTGCGGCGGCCATAGCGCGTTTCCCTGTACCTGTATTCACTGCAGTGGGGCATGATCAGGATCATCATGTCTGCGACATGGTGGCATACGGATATCTCAAGACCCCGACAGCGATGGCTGATGAACTGGTGGGATGCTATGCCGACGAGGATGCCAGACTGCTCTCGTTCGCATCCAGGCTCAAGCTGGCATTCCTGAACAAGATACATTCCATGGAGGCCCGGGTGCAGATGCTGGAGACGAGGATACGGTCAGCGGATCCGCGGAATATCCTGCAGAGAGGATATGTGCTGGCCCTGGATTCTTCCGGTGTCCCTCTCAAGCGGGCTTCCGACAGGGCTTGCGGGGACAGGCTGTCTCTGATGTTTTCGGACGGTACGCTTGAATGCGCGGTGCTGAAGAAGATATTGGCCGAAAGGCCGTGATATATTGGAGAAGAAGTTGATATTGATCAGGTTATGACGAAGAGGGAAAAAAAAGACGCCGCGGCTTCGGATCAGGCTTTCGACTATTCGGAAGCTGTGGCCGAGCTCGAACGCATAGCGCGTAAAGTAGAAGATCCGGGTACCGGGATCGAAGACATAGACCGGTATATAAAAAAGGCCGGGGAACTGATTTCCGGCTGCCGGCAATACTTGAGGACGGCCAGGGAGAAGACCGATGCCATGGAAACATATTGATACTTGGACGGAAAACCACGTCATACGACGCAAAACCACATAAACCAAATGAAAACCGAAAAAATGAAATCAGAAAAAATGCCGATGATCTACGAGACTGACACGTGGCTGGCTCCTTACCGGGACGCCATAGACGCACGGCATCAGCGGATTCTGGATGCGAGGGCCGATATCGAGGAAGACGGCTCGCTGTCCAGAGGTCTGAACAATCATCTGTATTACGGCATGCACCGTACTGCTGATGGAGACTGGATTTTCAGGGAATGGGCTCCTAACGCGACGAAAGTATATCTTATAGGGGAATTCAACAACTGGAAAAGGACTGAAGCCTATGCGCTTCACCCTGTAGGCAGCGGAAACTGGGAAATCACCGTAAAGCAGATGTTCATATCCCACGGAACCCTTTACAAACTGTATCTGGAATGGCCCGGCGGAGGCGGAGAAAGAATCCCGGCCTATGCCACGAGGGCGGTACAGGATCCGGAGACCAAGGTCTTTGCCGCCCAGGTGTGGGACCCGGACAAGCCTTACCGTTGGAAACATAAGGGTCCCGGGAAACGTGAACATCCTTTCATATATGAATGCCATATCGGAATGAGTTCCGAAGAGGAGAAAGTGTCTACGTTCACCGAATTCCGTGAAAACGTGCTTCCGAGGATCATAAAGGACGGATACGATACCATCCAGATCATGGCCCTGCAGGAACATCCGTACTATGGTTCATTCGGCTATCAGGTTTCGAATTTCTATGCCCTGAGTTCCCGGTTCGGAACCCCTGAAGAGTTCAAGGCCCTGGTGGATGAGGCTCACGGAGCCGGTATCGCCGTGGTGATGGATATAGTCCATTCGCACTCTGTGGATAACGAACTGGAAGGTCTTGGCGACTTCGACGGCAAGGATGGGGACATGTATTTCTATTCCGGAGACCGAGGACGTCATCCTGCATGGGGATCGAGATGTTTCGACTACGGCAGGCACGAGACCCAGCACTTCCTGCTTTCGAACTGCAAGTACTGGATGGAGGAATATCATATAGACGGATTCCGCTTCGACGGCGTTACCAGCATGATTTACTGGGATCACGGACTCGGAAAGGATTTCGTAGGCTATGACAATTATTTCAATGACGGGGTCGACGAGTCTGCCGTGACCTATCTGGCTCTCGCCAATATGCTGGTGAAGGAACTGAATCCGGATGCATTCACCATAGCCGAGGATGTGAGCGGAATGGCCGGGCTTGCCGCACCGTTCGAGGCCGGCGGAGTCGGTTTCGATTTCCGTATGAGCATGGGAGTGGCGGACAACTGGATAAAATGGATCAAGGAACTGTCCGATGACCAGTGGAGCATGGGCGAAATGTGGTGGCAGCTCACCAACAAGCGTGCGGACGAGAAGACCATCAGCTATGCGGAATGCCATGACCAGGCCATGGTAGGGGACAAGACCATTATCTTCCGTCTCATGGATAAGGAAATGTATTTCTCCATGAACAAGGAGTCGCAGTCCGATATCGTGGACAGAGGCATTGCGCTGCACAAGATGATACGGCTCGTGACCATGGCTACGGCCGGTGACGGATATCTGAATTTCATGGGCAACGAGTTCGGGCATCCGGAATGGATAGATTTCCCTCGCGAAGGGAACGGCTGGTCGTACAAGTACGCCAGACGCCAGTGGTCGCTTGCGGATCCGGACTATCTCAGGTACAAATATCTTCTGAATTTCGACAACGCGATGATAAGACTCGGTAAATCAGAAGGTATCCTTTCCGAACGTCCGGAGCTTCTCGTGCAGGATGAAGAGAAAAAAATATTAGTATTCAAAAGAATAAATTGTATCTTTGCGTTCAATTTCAATCCTTGCCTATCCTTTTCAGACTATGGGTTTTCAGCCCCGTCGGGGAAATATAAGGTGGTGCTAGACAGTGATGAGGCCGAATTCGATGGATTTTCAAGGATAAAGAACGGGGAAGAGCACATATCATTGGCCGAGAAATCCCCTAACGGAAACCGGAAATACGACCATACGCTGTATCTCTACCTGCCGAGCCGCTGTGTGTTAGTGCTGAAGAAAATAGACTGAAAATTATTAACCTATAATATATTAAATTATGGCTTTTTTGAAATTCAACAAGTCAGAATTGGTAAACCTGGAATATTCGCTCAAACGCGAGATCATCGTGGCGAACAAGACAGGAGCCTATTGCAACACATCCATCGTGACTTGCAATACCAGGCGTTACCATGGACTTCTTGCAGTTCCGATCGATAAGCTTGGAGGGGGGAATTTCATCCTTCTGTCTTCCCTGGACGAAAGTCTTGTCGTAGGCGGCAAGCAATTCAATCTCGGCATTCACTGCTACGGAGATGTCTATGAACCGAGAGGTCATAAGTACATAGTCGATTTCGATGCCGATCCAGCCCCTGAAATTGTCTACAAGGTAGGGGAAATCCTGTTCAGCAAGACTATTCTTATGGCTCCGGACTCCGATCAGGTACTCATCAAGTATCATCTCATCGAGGCCCCTGAAAAGGCTACCCTCATGCTGAAACCTTTCCTCGCATTCAGAAGCGTGCATAGCCTGACCAGCCAGAATCCGGAGGCTGTGACTGACTGCAAGGAGATCAACAACGGAGTTTCTTTCAGGCTTTATGAAGATTTCCCTGATCTTAACATGCAGCTCAGTGCCAAAGCTCAGTTCAAGTCACTGCCGTACTGGTACAATGGCGTGACATATTCCGATGAGATGCGCCGCGGCTTCAACTGCAAGGAAGACCTTTTCGTTCCGGGTTTCTTCACCGTTTCCATGAAACCAGGCGACAGTATCGTATTCTCGGCTTCTGTTTCCGAGGACGATCCTAAGGTTCTCAAGAGAAAATTCACGGATGCACTCAAGCGTCTGGGTCATATAAACAATTACCATGATCTTCTGGTCAGGAATGCCGATATGCTTAAATGCTCGAGAAACGGCCACAAGCGTATCAACGCAGGATTCTCATGGCTTGAAACAGGGCTTCTGAGAGAAACGATACTCTCTCTTCCGGGGCTGACCCTTTATGCCAACGGGGACTGCGACGAATTCGAGGAGATTCTCGATAACCTGATAGCAGACGAGCAGGACAGGCTTTTCCATAGGACTACCCAGGTGGAGGCTCCGCTCCTTCTTACCGATACCATACAGCAGTACATTCATTATCTTGAAGATGAAAAAGGCGAGAAGGATGCAGGCAAGAAAGTCTGGAAGAAATACGGTGCCACGCTGAAAGGCATTCTCGAAAGCTATCTCCCTGGCCGCAGGAACGAGGTGGCCATGCATCCGAACGGCCTGCTCTGGGCACAGATGGACGGCGTGGCTCTCTCATGGATGAACACCTATGTGGGCGGCCGTCCTGTCACTGAAAGGGCCGGCTATCAGGTGGAGACCAACGCCATGTGGTACAATGCCGTATGCTTCGCCATCGATATGGAGAAAAAATACGGTCCGAAGAGGAAGAACGAGTTCGTCGAGAAATGGACGCCTATACGTGACCTGATCGAGGAAAATTACCAGAAGACATTCTGGAACTACGAAGCCGGCTATCTCGCCGACTATGTCGACAATTTCGGACAGAACATGGATGTGAGACCTAACCAGCTGTATGCTATCAGTCTCGATTACTCTCCGGTAGAGGATATGATCAAGTCCGATGTCGTCATGACTGTGAACAACGAACTTGTAACACGCAGGGGAATCAGGACACTTTCTCCGAGAAACGTGATGTACAGGGGTGTTTACGAAGGTTCACAGACAGACAGGGATCTGGCGTATTATCAGGGCTGTGCATTCCCTATCCTTCTCGACCCGTATGTGAACATCTGTTTCAAGATGATGGGCTCAAATTTCTACAAGAAAGCCGAGTATCTCACGGAGGGCTTCTATGCCGATATCAACAAGCACGGTGTGGGTGCATTCTCCGAGCTGTATGACGGAGATCCTCCTCATGAGGCTCACGGAGCCATAGCGTCAGCCTGCAGTACGGCTGCACTGCTGAGAGTCGATTATCTGATGAACAAAAACAAGAAGAAGGAATAGGATATGAAAGTTCTGATGTTCGGATGGGAATTTCCTCCTCATATCGCAGGAGGACTGGGAACAGCTTGTTACGGTATGACCAAGGGGCTTGCAGCCAATGATGTCGATGTGCTTTTCGTGATGCCTTCGGCTTCGGGCGATGAAGACCAGAGTGCCGTAAAGATCATCAATGCGAGCGATGTGCCCGTTGATACAGTGTCTACTTCAGTCGATGAGTTCCTCGGAAAGGTGAGGTTCATACACATCGGCACGAATATGGTTCCATACGTTGACCCGCAGGATTTTACCAAGATGGTGGAAGACGAGCGGAAGAGGCAGATCAAAAGCTTCAGGGTACAGTATGGCCAGAAATACAAATTCTCCGGCAAATACGGTGAAAATCTGATGGAAGAAGTGGCGAGGTACGCCATGGTCGGCGCCACCATCGCACTCCAGCATGCGGATGAATTCGATGTCATCCATGCACATGACTGGTTGACCTATCTTGCCGGAATAGCAGCCAAGCAGCTGACTGGAAAACCTCTCGTGGTCCATGTCCATGCCACATCATTCGACAGGAGCAGCGATGACAAGATCGATACGAGAGTCTATGACCTCGAAAGAAAAGGAATGGAGGCTGCTGACAAAGTAATCGCAGTGAGTGAACTCACAAGGAATATCGTGATCAACAAGTACGGAATCGCTCCGGACAAGGTGGTGGCGGTGCATAACGCCGTGGATTTCAGCGACCGCAAGACCATCGAAGTCGAGAGAGGGGTAAAGGACAAGGTGGTGACCTTCCTTGGCCGTATCACATTCCAGAAAGGACCGGAGTATTTCATTGAGGCAGCTGCGAAAGTTCTTAAAAGGTGCAACCATGTCAGGTTTGTCATGGCAGGAAGCGGTGACATGATGAACAGATGTATCCGCCATGTGGCCAGACTCGGCATATCTGACAGGTTCCATTTTACAGGCTTCCTCCGTGGAGCTGATGTGCAGAAGATGTTCGCACTTTCGGATGTATATGTGATGCCTTCTGTTTCCGAACCGTTCGGTATATCTCCTCTGGAGGCTATGCAGACCAATGTGCCGTCCATCATCTCCAAACAGTCCGGTGTGGCCGAAGTCCTGAAATACGCCATCAAGGTGGATTTCTGGGATATCGATGCCATGGCGGACGCCATGTACGGCCTGCTGAATTATCCGGCAATGTCGGATATGGCGGCACGCTGCGGACGAGATGAAGTGGATGCCCTCAAGTGGAACAACGCCGCCTTTAAGATAAAGAAAGTTTACGAGTCAGTCATTAAATAGTCTTAACTTAAAATTCCAGAAAAATGAAAAAAAGTATATGCCTGTATTTCCAGGTGCACCAGCCTAACAGATTGAGGTTATATAGATTCTTCGATATCGGAAAAGATTCCCACTACTACGATGATTTCGCCAACAGGACTATCCTCAGGAGGGTGGCCCAGAGGTGCTATCTCCCTGCCAACGAGCTCCTGCTCGATCTCATCAACTCCCATAAGGGCCAGTTCAAGGTGGCATTCTCCATCTCAGGATCGGTACTTGAGCAGTTCGACAGGTATGCTCCGGAGGTTATAGACAGCTTCCGCAAGCTTGCAGGTACCGGATGTGTGGAATTCCTCGCCGAGACATATTATCATTCTCTGGCATCCATAGCATCTCCTGCCGAATTCAAACGTCAGGTGGAGAAACATAAGGAGACTATCGAACACTATTTCGGCGTTACTCCGAAATCATTCAGGAATACTGAGCTCGTATATTCCGATGAAATAGGCTCCATGGTGTATGACATGGGCTTCAAGACCATGCTTACGGAAGGCGCAAAGCATGTCCTGGGATGGAAGAGCCCTAACTACGTCTATTCCGGAGCCCTTGCTCCAAAGCTCAAGCTTCTCCTGAGAAACTATACTCTCAGCGATGACATAGCATTCAGATTCTCTGACAAGAACTGGCAGGACTGGCCTCTGACTGGAGACAAGTTCCTCGGATGGATCAAGGCTTCCGCCCAGAATGATGAAATCATGAATCTTTTCATGGATTACGAGACATTCGGAGAGCACCAGAAATCGCAGAGCGGTATCTTTGATTTCCTGAGGTACTTCCCTGAGGTGGTCATAAAGGACGGTGAGTTCGAGTTCGTGACACCTGAGCAGGCCGGCAAAAAGCACAAGGCTGTAGCTTCCCTGGATGTTCCTGATCCTATTTCATGGGCAGATGAAGAGAGGGATATCACCGCATGGCTTGGAAACGAGCTTCAGAGCGACGCCTTCAAGAAGCTGTACAACGTCACTGAAAAGCTTTCTCTGCTGAGCGAAAGCAACGACCTCTGGTCTGATTTCGGACACCTTCAGGAGAGCGACCACTTCTATTATATGTGTACGAAGTTCTTCTCGGACGGCGCGGTACATAAATATTTCAACCCGTATGATACTCCGTATGAAGCATTTATCAATTATATGAATGTTTTGAGCGATTTTATTTTGCGAGTTGATGATGCAATTTCCGTTTCAGATGTTAACTTTGCAGCCGAAAAGAAGACGGCGAAGGCAAAATCTTCTGTAGCTGAAAAGAAGACTGTCAGGAAAGCAGCGGCAGGGAAGTCTGCGAAGGCTTCGGCTGAAACTGCAGAAAAGAAGCCGTCAGCTAAAAAAACGGTAAAAACGAAGAAATAAATTAGATGGACAACGATTTGATCAGACCAGATTATCTATTCGAGGTAAGCTGGGAGGTCTGTAATAAGGTAGGGGGTATTTATACGGTGATAGCCACTAAAGCCCTCTACCTTAAAACGGAATTAAAGAGACACCATATTCTGATAGGTCCTGATGTCTGGATGGATACCGACAAGAGTAATCCCGATTTCATCGAAGATCCGGGACTCTACAGGGACTGGAAAGCCCAGGCTGAGGCGGAAGGGCTCAGGATATGGATCGGAAAATGGAATATTCCCGGATCTCCTGTAGCCATCCTGGTAGATTTCAAGCAGTTCTTGACAAGAAAATCAGAGATTCTTACAGAGTATTGGCTGCATTTCGGCGTAGATTCTTTGACTGGAAACTGGGATTACGTGGAATCCGCACTTTTCGGCTATGCGGCAGGAAAGGTGATTGAAAGTTTTTACAGGTTCAATCTTTCACCTTCCGACCGGGTGGTCGCGCAGTTCCATGAATGGCAGACAGGTGCCGGCCTTCTTTATGTAAAACAGAGCGGCATACCCGTAGCTACTGTCTTCACTACCCATGCTACAGTGATAGGACGATGTCTTGCCGGCAACAATCTCCCGCTTTATGATTCCATGCCGCTGTATGACGGAGATCAGAAGGCAAAGGAGTTCAATGTCATAGCGAGACATTCCCTCGAAAAGCATTCGGCGCAGAATGCGGATGTATTCACTACCGTGAGTGACATCACTGCCAACGAGTGCAGGCAGTTCCTGGGCAGGAAAGTGGATATCGTGACTCCTAACGGTTTCGAAAACAGTTTCACTCCTTCGGAGGAAGATTATCCGATGGTACGGTCAGCTGCCAGAGACAAACTGGTCCAGGTGGCTGCAGCCATGTCAGGAGAACCTGTTCCGGAAAATTCCATCTTCATAGGTATCGGCGGACGTTACGAGTACAAGAACAAGGGTATAGATGTGTTTATAGATGCTCTCGACAAACTGAACAGGTCAGACTTCCAGGGAAAGAGCATCCAGGCCTTCATCATGATTCCGTCAGGTCACAAAGGTCCGGACCGCGAACTGATGGCCAAGCTTGAGGGCAAGGAATCTGGGTATGTCACCAGAACTTCACATTATCTGATGAACGCCGAATATGATACCATATCCAGACGACTTGACGAACTCCATTTCAACAATGCGACGGGTGACAAGGTGAAAGTGTATTTCATCCCGTCATATCTGAACGGAAACGACGGTATCTTCAACATGACTTACTACGATCTGATAGTAGGTCTCGATCTGGCGCTTTTCCCTTCGTATTATGAGCCATGGGGATATACACCGCTCGAAAGTCTTGCTTTCAAGGTCCCGACTCTCACCACGACCCTGGCCGGTTTCGGCCTGTGGGTGAAGAGCCATTACCACAAGGATCATCCGGGTATCACCGTACTCGACAGGAACGATTCGAATTATCCTCAGGTCGTGGACGGAGTGGTGGAACGTGTGAAAGAAATCGCGCGTCTCACCAAGGATGACAGGAAACGCTATATGGACAATGCGAAGGAAGTTTCCGAGATAGCGTTGTGGGACAACAATATAGTATATTATAAACAGGCTTACGCCCAAGCCCTTAACAAAATAATAACAGACAGGGGAGCATTCCCTATATTTAAGAGTGACAAACCTATGCAGTACAAGAAAATAGACGTGAACAAACCGTCATGGAACAGTGTCCTGATCTCGAGGCATCTGCCGGACGGGCTGAAAGATCTCGAGACACTGTCCAGAAATCTCTGGTGGTGCTGGAATGAATCCGCGAAGAATCTTTTCAAGAAAATCGATCCGAAAGCATGGCATGAGACAGGGGAGAATCCTATCGCCATGCTGGACAGGGTGAGCCTCAAAAGGTTCCGCGATCTCGAAAAGAATGCGGAGTTCATGGGAGAATTGAATATTGTCATGAACGAGTTCAACTCGTACATGGCATTGAAATCTGAAAGGAAGGACCCTTCCATAGCATATTTCTGCATGGAATACGGTCTGGATACATCGTTGAAAATATATTCCGGAGGTCTTGGCATCCTCGCAGGAGACTATCTGAAAGAGACCAGCGACATGAATGTGAATCTTGTGGCCGTAGGTCTTCTCTACAGATACGGATATTTTACCCAGGTACTTTCCGCACAGGGTGACCAGGTATCGAAATACGATGCGCAGGACTTCATGAAGATTCCGGCCACTCCGGTCAGGGATGCGAACGGAAACTGGATGACCATAAGCGTGGCTTTCCCTGGCAGGAACCTGAATGCCAGACTCTGGAGAGTGGATGTCGGAAGAACCGAGCTCTACCTCATGGACACCGACTATGAAGAGAATCTTCCGGAGGACAGGTCTGTGACACATCATCTGTATGGTGGTGACTGGGAGAACAGGCTCAAGCAGGAACTTCTTCTCGGAGTCGGCGGTATCAGGGCTCTCAGGAAACTCGGCATCAGCACCCAGGTTTATCACTGCAATGAGGGTCATGCCGCATTCACCGGACTCGAAAGGCTGCGTGAATACATCCAGAATGACAGTCTGGACTATCCTGAGGCACTCGAAGTCGTCAGGGCTTCTTCTCTGTTCACTACGCATACCCCTGTTCCTGCAGGTCATGATTCATTCGATGAAGGTCTCCTGAGAAAATACATCGGACATTATCCGCAGAGACTGAAAATCGACTGGGAGACCATGATGGGACTCGGAAAGATCAACGGCAGCGACGTGAACGAAAAATTCTCCATGAGCATACTGGCCGCCAATATCTCCCAGGAGGTGAACGGCGTTTCATGGCTTCACGGAGAGGTCAGCCGTGATATCTTCGCCAACATGTGGCCGGGATATCTCCCTGAGGAACTTCATGTAAGCTATGTTACGAACGGTGTGCACTATCCTACATGGACGGCTCCGGAATGGAAGGAAATCCACGCCAAGGTATTCGGCGATGAGTTCAAGACGCACCATTACGACAAATCATGCTTCGAAGGCATATACAAGGTATCGGATGCCGATATATGGAATGTACGTACGGCACTCAGGAAAAAACTCATATCGGAGATCAAGGACAGGCTTTCGGATACTTCGGTAGCCAACCACTATTCTCCGCGCCAGATAGTCACTATCAAGGAGACTCTGAGGGACGATGTCCTGACCATAGGGTTCGCCCGCAGGTTCGCTACATACAAGAGGGCGCACCTCCTGTTCCGTGACCTCGACAGGCTCAATGAGATAGTCAACAATCCTGAAAGACCTGTACAGTTCATCTTCGCCGGCAAGGCGCATCCTGCAGACAAGGCCGGCCAAGATCTGATAAAGAGCATCGTGGATATCTCGAAGATGCCTCAGTTCATCGGAAAGATCGTCTTCGTGCCTAACTACGATATCACTCTCGCAAAACTTCTCGTACAGGGCGTGGACGTGTGGATGAACAATCCTACAAGGCCTCTTGAGGCTTCCGGTACTTCAGGCGAGAAAGCCGCCATGAACGGTGTGATGCATTTCTCCGTCCTCGACGGATGGTGGGTGGAAGGCTACAAGCCTGGTGCAGGCTGGGCTCTTCCGATGGAAAGGACCTATCAGGACCAGAACTATCAGGATGAACTCGATGCCGCCACCATTTACACTATCATCGAGAACGACATCGCTCCTACATTCTACAATATAAGCCGCTCTACCGGCCGCTCTTCAGACTGGCTCGAGTATATAAAGAATACGATAGCGCAAGTAGCCTGCAACTTCACTACGAACAGGATGCTTACGGACTATATTGATCAGTACTACGATCCGCAGTCAAAGAGGTTCGAATCCCTTATAGCCGGTGATTACGCCGTAGCGAAGGAGATCGCGGAATGGAAGAGACATCTGCGCCGCGAATGGCAGAATGTGAATCTCGTATCCATCGTGAAACCGGACAGCGCGAACGAGGACGTATCACTCGGCAAGGAGTTCAAGTCCGAGGTCGTATTGAACATAGGTGATCTCAAACCGGAGGAAATCGGAGTCGAAATGCTTTTCGCCACTACGGATTCCAAGGGCAAGCTTCACATAAGCTCGGTAGCCGAGTTCGCTCCCGAGTCTGTGAATGATGGCGTAGCCAAATATCAGGCTGTCATCACTCCGGAAGTCGCTGGACTGTATCAGGTGGCAGCACGTATCTATGCCAAGAATGCGCTTCTGCCTCACAGACAGGACTTCGAACTGGTGAGATGGTTGTAGCGACAGGATTTTTCGACGGTGTCCACATCGGACACCGTCTTGTAATAGATCAGCTTGTAAAAGCTGCCCGAAACAGAGGGGATGAGAGTATGGTGGTGACATTCTGGCCTCATCCCCGTACTGTTTTACAGCAGGAGGCCAGAAATCTCCGGCTGCTTACTTCCATGCCTGAAAAGGAAGCCCTCCTGAAAGGGCTTGGTGTGGACAGAATCGAAGTCATTCGGTTTACCAGGGAGTTAGGCGCCCTGACGACACGAGAATATTTCTCCGAATATCTTATAGGCCGTTACGGTGCACGGGCGATAATACTGGGGTACGACAACAGGATGGGATGCGATGCCTGCAGCTCCGCCGGAGTCTGCAAGGTGGCACAGGATATGGGGCTGGATGTGATATGGACGGAAAAGGTGACTTCAGAGCACGGTATCGATGTCAGTTCCACCAAGATCAGGGCCGAACTGGAACGCGGAAATGTCACCAGGGCTGCTGAAATGCTGGGTTATGACTATTCCCTTTTCGGAGTGGTCGTTTCCGGAGAGCAGATAGGCTCCAGGGTACTCGGTTTCCCTACTGCGAACATGCAGCTTTACGAACCGCTCAAATTCATTCCTGCAAACGGAGTATATCTGGTGAAAGTCAGTACGGTCGGACGGGATTTCTATGGCATGTGCAATATCGGGAACAGACCTACCGTCCGTCAGGGAAACGCACGTACCATCGAGACGAATATTTTCGATTTCGATGAAGATATCTACGGGCTGGATATCCGTCTGACATTTCTGAGACGTATCCGGGAAGAGATCCGTTTTACTTCATTTACCCAGCTCAAGGCGCAGCTCGCGCGTGACAAATTCTACTGCAAGTCCCTTATCGGACAGATGTGCTGATGAATGAAGCATTTCCGATACGATTTTTTCTGGATTTGAGGGTGCCTTTTGAGAAAAATTCTTAAATTTGTACGATTGTGCCGAAAAATGTCGTAGATGCCAAAGTATATATTCAATAAGGATACTCTTTCGTACGAAGTTTACAAATCATCAGGGAAACTGAAGGTTTTCAGAGGTCTGGCGTTTTTTGCCGCCAGTGTGGCTGTGGCTTTCCTGTATCTGTGGTTTTATACTTCCGTTCTGGGATGCGATCTTCCGAAAACCGCTTTTCTGAAGAAAAACAATGCCAGGCTTAATTCACAGCTCGAACTTCTGAACAGGAATCTGGATTCGGATGCCGAATATCTGGAGTCTTTCCAGTCGAGGGACAACGATATCTACCGTTCGGTATTCGGAATGAATGAAATTCCTGAAGAGGTGAGAAATGCAGGCTTCGGCGGTGTGAACAGGTATGCATATCTCGATGCCATAGACAGGACGGGACTCCTGACGCGGACTGAGGTGCGTCTCGACATTCTCACTAAAAAGGCATACGTCCAGTCCAATTCATTTGACGAAATAGAGTCGGTAGCCAAGAAGGCCGGAGACATGGCAGCCTGCATCCCTTCTGTGCCGCCTGTAGTGCCTGACAAGAACACATATCGCATATCCAGTTCATTCGGCTACAGATCGGACCCTTTTACCGGGACAAAGAAACGTCACACCGGAATGGACTTCGCATGCCATGTCGGTAATCATGTCTATGCTACGGCCGACGGTGTCGTCGAGTCGGTTTCGTCAGGTTCCTACGGTTACGGAAAATTCATAGTAGTGGATCATGGATTCGGCTACAAGACCAGGTATGCGCATCTTTCGAGCATAGGAGTCGAAGAGGGCATGACAGTCAGAAGAGGTACGCTGATAGGGCTTTCCGGTAATTCGGGAAGATCTTCCGGACCGCATCTTCACTACGAGGTCATGTATATGGGGCGTTATATGAATCCGCTGAACTACATGGATCTCGATATGGGGAAAGACGAGTATGCCCAGGTCACTGAAAAGGCTTTGTCATCACGAAATCCTGCATAAAGTCGGAATCTGGAGATGGGCAAGAAAAAATATGTTTTCGACAGTGAAGATTTCAGTGTCGGCAGGCCTGAGCGGAAGGGGAGGAAGGTAGCCTTGCTCGTGCTGAAGTTCTTTCTTGCCAGCATATCACTGACTGTCGTATATTATGTGATATTCGCCCTGCTTTTCAGTACGGACAAGGAACGCGCCCTGCAGAACGAGAACAGGATGCTGGAGAGGATGTATCCGGAAATGAACAGAAAGGCCGAGCTCCTCGATGAGGTGGTGGAGGGGCTGAAAGTCCGTGACATGAAGATTTACGAGGATATATTCGAGACGGAAGCACCCGAACTGGACAAGATACTTGATGTCAATCTGATGCCGCTCACCGACTCTCTCACCGAAGAAAATCTGGTCAAGCTTACGGAAGCGAAAGCCTCCAGGCTCATGACCGGAGCCGGAAAAGTCGAGGACAACATGAGGCATGTCCTCAGACTGCTATCCGAAGACGGCTATACGGCTCCTCCCATGCACCTTCCTCTTTCGAATTTCTCCCTTCCGATGACAGGAGCTTCTGTGGGCAGGAAAATGAATCCGTTCTATAAGGTGACAGGAGAACATGACGGGCTGGATTTCATGGCGCCGCTTGGCGATGAAGTGCTCGCTGCGGCGGACGGGACGGTTTCCCAGGTGACACGGTCGAGAAGGGGGGAAGGAAACGTGGTGGTCATGGAACATTCGGGCGGTTACAGTACGAAATATGCGCATCTGCAGGATATTACGGTCAGAAAAGGACAGCAGGTGACACGGGGGACCGTCATCGGACATGTCGGGATGTCCGGACTTTCATTTGCACCGCATCTTCATTATGAAGTATGGAAGGATACCGTCCTGTGCGACCCGGTAAACTTTTTATTCGGTTCCGTGGATCCGGGTGAATATGCCCACATGTTCATCGTGTCGGTTGCCACCGGCCAATCATTGGATTGAGACAATGGAAAAGATATTCTATAGTATAGGTGAAGTGGCGGATATTCTCGACGAGAATGTCTCGCTGGTCCGTTTCTGGTCGGATACGTTCCCGAAATTCATCCGGCCCATGCGGAATGCAAAAGGAAACAGGATGTTTTCGGCTGATGACGTGCAGACATTCCGTCAGATCCATTATCTGGTACGGACAGGCCTTACTTTGGAAGGTGCAGCACGCCGGTTGCGGGATGATCGCGCTGCTGTGGCGGCGGAACTGAAGGTGCTCGACTCCCTCAAATCCATCCGGGAACAGCTTCTCGAAGTCCGGGCATCCATGTAGCGTTATAAGGTATCGAAAAGTTGATGAAAAATGTATAAGGTCAAGGACATAGTCAGGGTGATAGAGGATTTCGCCCCTCTTTCCATCCAGGAAAAATGGGACAACAGCGGTCTGTCGATAGGCTCCCCTGAGTCGGAAGTCTCGTCCGTGCTTTTGGGGCTGGACTGCACTCCGGAACTGGTGGACGAAGCAGTGGAATTCGGTGCAGACATGATAGTGACGCATCATCCGCTTATATTTTCCGGTCTCAGGAAAATTTCCCCGGATGATCCGACCGGCTCTGCCGTCATGAAAGCCATTTCAGCCGGTATATCCGTTTATGCGGCCCATACTACCGCGGACAAGGTGATGGCCGGGGTCAGCGGAGCCATGGCGGCACGCCTGGGGCTTGAGTCTGTTTCGGTACTCGATCCGGAAGAAGGCGGGACAGGGCTTGGCGTGACAGGAAATTTCGCTTCCCCGATGACAGCTGAGGAGGCGTTGCAATATGTGAAGGAGAAGTTTTCCCTGAAAGTCATCCGATCTTCGCGTCCTGTCAGCGGACTGATAAGCCGGGTGGCCGTATGCGGCGGTGCAGGCTCCTCCCTTATAGACAGAGCCATGGCAGCCGGAGCCGACCTGTATATCACCGGGGATGTCTCATATCATCATTTTTTCACCCGGAATGATTTCATGATCATGGATATCGGACATTACGAGAGTGAGAAAGACATAGTTCACGTATTATTTTCATTGATAAAGAAAAATTTTCCTAACTTTGCAGTCCGAATTACGGAGAATTTGAATAGTAACCCGATATATTATTTTTAAGCGAAATGGCTAAGAAAACGAAGAAAATTGAAACCCCTATCGACCAGAGGGAAACATTCGTGTCCATCCAGAAAAGCTTTGCCGATTCAGATCTGAGCGTAGAGGAAAAGCTCAAGACACTTTACGCCCTGCAGCAGGCTGACACTGAGATAGACAAGATCCTTCAGCTCAGGGGTGAACTGCCTCTCGAGGTGGAATCTCTCGAGAACGAGATTTCAGAACTGAAAGGCAAGTCAGCCAGTATTTCGGCCCAGATCGACGAGCTGAATGAGAAGATCAACGAATCGAAGCACAATATCGTCGAATGTGAAGCCCAGCTGGAGAAGTACAGGTCTCAGCTGGAGAATGTGGCCAACAGCCGTGAATATGATTCACTGAACAAGGAAATCGAGAATCAGGAACTGCTGAAAGCCATAGCGCAGAAGAATATCGATGAATCGAAGGCTGAAATCGCTTCCAAAAAAATGGATCTCGAAGAGATCAGGGAAAAGACAGATGTCAAGAACGAGGATCTGAAAGCCAAGAATACGGAGCTGGCCACTATCGTGGAGTCTACGGCTGCCGAGGAGGAACGGCTTCGTGCCAAAAGGGCTGTATGTGCAGAGAAAATCGATGCCAGGACCATGAGTGCGTACGAGCGCATCAGAAACAGCTGCAACAATCATCTGGCTGTGGTGTCCGTATTCAACGGCGATTCCTGCGGAGGCTGTTTCAACTCCATCCCTCCACAGAGACTCATCGATATCTCTACGAACAAGAAGATGATCATCTGCGAATACTGTGGCAGAATCCTGGTGAATCCGGACTTCGAATAATCTTTTATGGCAGAAGACGGAAAAAAAAGATATTCCAGGAAAAATACTGTCAACCTCGATACGCTAGGGCTTGAGATGGGAAACAAACCGCCTCAAGCTCTTGACGTCGAAGAGGCAGTGATAGGTGCGCTTCTCATAGAGCCTTCCTGTGTGGATGATTCTGTAGAGGAACTGACTCCGTCCGCTTTCTACAGCGAGAAGCACAGGATGATATACCAGGCGATAGTCGCCCTGGTGAACGAACACTCTTCCGTGGATCTGCTGACCGTATCCCAGAAACTCAAGGAGCAGGGAAATTTCGAGGTAGTAGGAGGGGCTTCGGCTCTGGCGCAGCTGACCCAGAAGGTAGGTGCTGCGGCGCATATCGAGTATTACATCAAGATTCTCAAGCAGAAATGCATCCAGAGAGAGCTGATCACTGCATCGTATGCCATCCTGAAGGATTCCTACGATGACAGCGTGAACGTAGACCAGCTCATCGACATGGCGCAGACGAAGATTTTCGCCGCCATCCAGAACAATGTCAAGAAAGATGTCCAGGAGATAGGATCTGTCATAAACCAGGCCATATCCGATATAGAAAGACTGCAGGAGTCCACCGGGCTGAGCGGTGTTCCGTCCGGTTTCCCTTCTCTGGACAGAATCACTTTCGGCTGGCAGCCGTCAGATCTGATCATAGTGGCTGCCCGCCCGTCCATGGGTAAGACGGCGTTCGTGATGAATATCGCCAGGAACGCGGCAGTGGACCATCACATGCCGGTAGCGTTTTTTTCCCTTGAAATGCCGGCCATCCAACTGGCCAAGCGAATGATGGTCTCCGAGACAGGTCTTTCATCGGACAAGATAAAGGGAGGAACCAAACTGGAAAGGTATGAATGGGTGCAGCTGGAGGAAAAACTGAAGGATCTGGCGAAGGCTCCCCTGTATATAGATGATACTCCGTCTCTTCCTGTCATGGAATTCCGTTCCAAAGTGAAGCGTCTGGTAAACCAGAAGGGTGTGCGTCTGGTCATTGTGGATTATCTTCAGCTGATGCAGGGACCCATAGAACTCAAGGGCATGAGAGAGCAGGAGGTGGCCGCCATTTCCAGAATGCTCAAGGCCACTGCCAAGGAGATGAACGTGCCGGTCATCGCCCTGTCGCAGCTCAGCCGCGATGCGGTGAAAAGGCAGGGAAGCAACAACCGTCCGCTGCTCAGCGACCTGCGTGAATCAGGCTCTATCGAGCAGGATGCGGATATGGTGCTTTTCATCCACCGGTATGACTATCAGGGACTCAATGAAGATGCTTCCGAGGTCGGCAAGACGGACCTGATCATAGCGAAGCACCGAAACGGAGAGATCGGTGACGTGCCGCTGACATTCCGGGCGTCCGAGGTCCGCTTTGTGGACAATGAAGATGCCATGATATCGCAGTCATTTATTCCGGTCTCATCCATCATGAATGAAGATACTTACGATACCGGGGGAGGGGCTTTCCCTTCCGCCAACGGTGAATTTGATAATCCGGAATTCTAGTCATGTCACCTAAAATCCTGTGTGTGCTCATATCCGTGATACTGCCGTTGTCGGCAGCAGGCCAGACCAGATCCTGGTCGTCAGGAGGCTGTGTGCCGGTGCAGGACATCGCAGATGGAGACTCATTGGCCTATCAGGCCGGAGAGAAATTCTCATTCTCGATACATTATGAATGGGGTGCGATAGATTCCGATGTGGGCTGGGCGAATATCGTTCTGGACACGCTTCGGGTAAACGGGACAAAATCCTGGCATTGCATGGTTTACGGCCGCACTACCAGGCTCTATGACCTTTTCTTCCCGGTAAGGGAGAATTTCCAGTCCTGGTTCTCCTATGACGGCCTGCAGCCGTTGATGTTTACACGAGATACCCGTGAAGGCAAATACAAGGCGCGGAATACATACGCCTACAGACGCGGAGGTCTGGCCGGAGACCATATCATGGCAGACGTGTTTACCACGAGCGACGGAGACAGGTCTGTCAGCCTCCCTCTGGATTCCTGCACTTTCGATCTTCCTGCGCTTTTCTATTATGCCAGGAACATGGATTTCGACACTGTAGTGCCGGATGTGAAATATCCCATGACATTCGCCATCGATGACGATATCTACAACGTTTATTTCATTCTGCGCGGACGTGAGACCATCAAGGTCCGCGGTGTGGGAACTGTGAAGACCATAAGGTTTTCCGTGAAGCTTATCTCCGGAAACGTTTTTACCGGAGAGGAAGATCTTTCCGTATGGATTTCCGATGACGAAAACAGGATCCCCGTACTGTTCGAGGCTCCTATACTGGTAGGTGTCGCCTCGGGCAGGATCACGGACTGGTCCGGGCTGAAACACCCTTTCACCGCATTGATCAAAAAACGATAAATATCTTATTATGGCCAAGAATGAAATTTCACACAAGGGAGTCATAAAATCCATCACTCCAGAACTGACGACAGTGGAAATAGTCTCTACATCAGCCTGTGCCGAATGTCACGCAAAGGGCATGTGCGGAGTGGCTGAATCGAAAATCAAGGAAATATCCGTACCGACCGACCCTTATTCGGAGCATTCCGCAGGGGATGAAGTCGAGGTCGTACTGAAAAAATCCATGGGATTGAAAGCCGTATGGATATCTTATGTAATTCCTTTGCTCATTTTAATGATTTTAATATTATCTTTGTCGTCCGTTAACGTGCACGAAGTCTATGCGGGTCTGGGGGCGATAGCCGGTGTGGCACTTTATTATCTGGTCATATACCTTATGAGGGACAGACTGGCCAATGATTTCGTGTTCTACATAAAACGATGACGGGAACATTCCTGTTAATAACATGAAACTAATTAATTAAAACCTAAATTATAATGACTACAACAATTATCTGGACTATTGTGGCTATCACCGTCCTGGGAGTCCTGCTTGCGGTAGTCCTTTATCTTGTGGCTAACAAGTTCAAGGTGGAGGAAGACCCGAGAATCGACGAAGTGGAGAAGGTGATGCCAGGAGCCAACTGTGGCGGCTGCGGTTTTGCAGGATGCCGGGCTTTCGCCCAGTCCTGTGTCGAAGCAGCCAATCTGGACAACAATTACTGTCCGGTCGGCGGAAACGAGGTAATGAAAAAGGTAGCAGCCGTCTTAGGGCTTGAAGCGAAAGAAAAAGCTCCTATGGTGGCTGTTGTCCGTTGTAACGGTACCTGTGCGAACCGTCCGACTGTGAACGAGTACGATGGAATCAAGTCATGCAAGGTCAAGGCTGCCCTTTACAGCGGTGATACCGGCTGTTTCTACGGCTGTCTCGGCTGCGGAGACTGCGTCGCTGCTTGTCAGTTCGGTGCGATCTCGATGGATCCCGAGACAGGACTTCCTGTAGTGGACGAGGAGAAGTGTACGGCTTGCGGAGCCTGCGTGAAAGCCTGCCCTAAGAAAATCATCGAGCTCAGGAACAAGGGACCTAAGAACAGGCGTGTATTCGTTTCATGCGTGAACATGGAGAAGGGCGCTGCGGCACGCAAGGCTTGTTCCGCTGCCTGCATCGGCTGCGGCAAATGTGCCAAGGAGTGTCCGTTCGGCGCGATTACAGTCGAGCACAATGTGGCATATATCGACTTCAACAAGTGCAAGCTGTGCAGAAAATGCGTGGCTGTATGTCCGACCGGAGCCATTCACGATGTGAATTTCCCGACCCCGGCGCCAAAGCCTGAAAAGCCGGCTCCGAAACCTGCTGCCGAAGCGGTAAAACCGGCGGCTCCGAAACCTGAACCGGCCCCCGCGGCAAGTCCTGCAACAGATAAAAAAGAGGAGTAGACTATGAAGAAGACGTTTTCAATAGGCGGAGTTCATCCGGATGACAATAAAATCTCGGCAGGTTGCGCCATAGAAGTGCTTCCTGTTCCCAAGACAGTTTACATATCCATGGCCCAGCATCTGGGCGGACCGGCGAAAGCCATTGTCGCTGCAGGCGACAAAGTGAAGACAGGCCAGGTGATCGGAGAGCCTACGGGATTCATTTCCGCGTATGTGCATTCATCTGTGACAGGTACGGTGAAGTCGGTAGGTCTGCGCAAGGATCTTGCCGGCATCCCGGTAGTGCACGTAGAGATAGAAGTGGCACCTGACGAGTGGGCCGAAGGTATCGATACTACCGATACTCTCGTAACTGAAATACCTCAGGACCCGAAATTCATCGTCGACAGGATCAAGAGCAACGGAGTGGTCGGTCTCGGTGGAGCCACCTTCCCGACCAATGTCAAACTCTGTCCTCCTCCTGACAAGAAGGCCGACATCCTCATCCTGAACGGTGCGGAATGCGAGCCGTATCTGACTTCCGACTACCGTATCATGATAGAGAAACCGCAGCAGATCATCGTAGGGGCAGCTCTTATGAAACGGGTTCTCGGTGTGGACCATGTGGTGGTAGGCATCGAGGAAAACAAGCCTGAGGCTATCGCGAAAATGAAGGAAGCCATAGCTTCACTGTCCGCCGCTTCTTCCGACTATGACGGGATAGAGGTGGTGACCCTGAAGAAGAAATATCCACAGGGAGGTGAAAAACAGCTTATAGACGCCATCACGCACAGACAGGTGAAGTCCATGGGACTTCCGATAGATGTAGGCGCCGTAGTACAGAACGTGGCTACATCGCTGGCTGTGTACGATGCGGTCCAGAAGAACAAGCCGTTGATAGACAACACTATCACCGTGACCGGAGAGTGTTTCCCCAAGCAGAGCAACCTCCTGGTCCGTGTAGGTACACCTCTTTCATATATCATAGACTATCTTGGCGGAGTGCCGGAGACTGCGGCCAAAGCCATCAGCGGTGGTCCTATGATGGGTAAGGCTATCGCCAATCTGGACGCCGCCACCCTGAAAGGGACTTCATCCGTGCTCTTCCTGACAGAAGCCCAGACCAGAAGGAATCCGGAGACGAACTGCATCCGCTGCGGCAAATGTGCCGAGGCCTGCCCTATGGGACTCGAGCCGTTCCTCCTGAACAAGCTGGCCCGTAACGGCATGATGGACGAACTGGAGCAGAATGCCGTGCAGGACTGCATCGAATGCGGCTGCTGTCTCTATTCATGTCCTGCAAACATTCCTCTGCTGGATATCATCCGTGTCGCAAAGGGCGATGTGATCAGGATCATAAGAAGCAGGACTGCTCCGAAGAAATGATATAGTAGAATTTTAAACAGATAAGGAAAAATGAACAAACTATTGGTTTCACCGTCACCTCATATCCACAGCAAGACTTCCACTCGCAGTCTGATGCTGGATGTGGTGATCGCGCTCCTGCCTTCTGTGCTCGTGACCATACTTTTCTACGGCTGGTCGGCAGTAGTAATACTTGCAAGCAGCGTGGTATTCTGCGTATTGCTGGAATATCTTATCACCAAATATCTTCTGAAGAAACCCGGCACCATCGGAGACATGTCCGCAGTGGTGACAGGTATTATCCTGGCCCTGAACCTGCCTCCTACAGCACCATGGTGGGTGGCCATGATAGGTGCCATAGTAGCCATAGGCGTGGCCAAGATGACTTTCGGAGGTCTCGGACAGAACGTCTTCAACCCTGCCATCACCGGCCGTGTATTCCTGCTGATTTCCTTCCCTGCCATCATGACTACATGGGGCGGAGCGAAAGGCTTCATAGGCGGTGCCGATGCAGTGTCCGGAGCGACTCCGCTCGGTATTGTGAAGGAAGGCCTCATGCAGGGACAGACCCTGCAGCAGATTTTCGACCTGCATGATTTCTCGTATGCCCAGATGCTCTTCGTGAACATGGGCGGTTCCGCAGGCGAGATATCGGCCATAGCCATCATCATAGGCTTCATCTATCTGCTTGCCCGCAAGGTGATCAGACCTTACATCACCCTGTCCATACTGGTGACAGTGGCTGTCTTCTCAGGAATATTCTGGCTGATAGACCCTGCACAGTATACCGATCCTCTCTTCAACCTGCTTACCGGCGGTGTCCTCCTCGGTTCCGTATTCATGGCTACCGACTATGTGACATCTCCTATGAGTGACAAGGGCGGTATCATATTCGGTATCGGTATAGGTATCATCACCATGCTGATAAGGTACTTCGGTTCATATCCTGAAGGAATGTCGTTCGCCATTCTGATCATGAACTCCACAGTTCCTCTTATCAACAAATTCTGCAAACAAAAGAAATTCGGGAGGGCTTGACCATGGCTGTAAAATCTTCATTCAAGAACATGACACTCTGTCTTTTCTCAGTCTGTCTGGTTTCATCTGCCCTGCTGGCAGCAGTTTATGCAGTGACCAAGGAGCCTATCGAGGTAGCCAACCAGGCCAAGACGAACAATGCCATCGCCCAGGTTGTGCCGGAGTTCGAAGGTGATCCGGTACCGGGAACCATTGAGGTAGGCGGCAAGGAGTATTCATATTATGCGGTGAGCAAGGCCGGACAGCCTGTCGGCTATGCCATCACGTCTTCTTCAACAGGCTATGGCGGAGCTCTCGTCCTGATGGTGGGAATGACGGCTGACAGGGTAGTGTACAATACAACCGTACTGTCACAGTCCGAAACCCCGGGTCTTGGCGCCAAATGCGTCGAGCCTGATTTCGCGGATCAGTTCAAGAGTTTCAATCCTGCGGAAAAGAAGCTTTCCGTGAAAAAGGACGGCGGTGACATAGATGCCATCACGGCTTCCACCATCACTTCCCGCGCGTATGCGAAAGCCGTGGAAACGGCCATAGCAGTATATGACGCCATCACTGCGGCCGGTACTGCAGATGTGGAGTCAGTTTCAGGGGCAACTCCTGAATCCGTGTCCGGGCAGCCGGTTGAGGATGAAAATCAGGAAATCAAATAAGGAGAATTATCATGGGAAAAATTCAGCTTATAACCAAAGGTTTTGTAAAGGAGAACCCTACATTCTCCCTTCTGCTGGGTATGTGTCCGACACTTGCGACCACTACCTCGGCCATCAACGGCATGAGTATGGGCCTCGCCACGGTTTTCGTGCTGGTCCTTTCAAATATGGCCATTTCGGCCACTGCACCCTATATCCCGGACAAGGTCAGGATACCTGCCTACATCGTGATCATAGCCGCGTTCGTGACTATCCTGCAGCTGGTCATGCAGGCATTTACTCCTGATATCTACGAGACTCTCGGTCTGTTCATCCCTCTGATCGTGGTGAACTGTATCGTTCTCGGCCGGGCGGAGGCGTTCGCCAACAAGAATTCCGTGGTGGATTCCGCCTGCGACGGTATAGGAATAGGCATAGGTTTCACATTTGCGCTTACATTGCTCGGACTTGTGCGTGAGATTCTGGGCAGCGGTTCGGCATTCGGATACAAGTTCATTACCGGTGACGGTATCCTGGTGTTCGTCCTCGCTCCGGGAGCATTCATGGCTCTGGCATATCTTATCGTGCTTTTCAAGAAGGTGACGGCAAAAAAGGGCGAGTAGAGTTCAACCATTAAAACGAATCGGTCATGGAATATATATTGATCATCATTTCAGCGATATTTGTAAACAATATCCTGCTCTCCCAGTTCATGGGTATCTGCCCGTTCCTGGGAGTGTCGAACAAGCTCAGCACCGCTGTCGGAATGTCCGGTGCCGTATGCTTCGTCATCACTCTGGCCACTCTGGTCACATATCTGTTCCAGTATTACGTACTGGTACCGCTTCATATCGAGTTCATGCAGACCATTGCATTCATCCTCATCATCGCCGCTCTCGTGCAGATGGTGGAGATCGTGCTCAAGAAAGTGAGTCCGACCCTGTATCAGGCTCTGGGTATTTTCCTCCCGCTCATCACTACGAACTGCGCCGTTCTGGGTGTGGCCCTCATGGTGGTGACCAACGAGTTTTCATACGGCGGCGAGCCTCACATGCTGAATCTGGTGGAGTCCATAGTGTTCGCATTCGCTACTTCGCTCGGTTTCGGTCTGGCTATGATCCTCTTTGCCGGACTTCGTGAGCAGATAGCCCTGAACAAGGTACCTAAGCCGTTCCAGGGTATTCCTATCGCTCTGGTTACGGCCAGTATTCTGGCTATGGCATTCATGGGATTTTCGGGACTTGTCTAACTGTCCCACGGATTTTTCCGGAGAAACATGGACAATAAGAATTGCAATATGAATACACCCGGGTCAGCCGAAGAATGGTTTGACCTGGGTGTTTCCTTACGGCAGGATGCCCGTTTCGGCGAGGCGATGAATGCCTTCATGAATGCGGCCGATACTGATGACGTGCTGTTGCGTTCGAAGGCGCTGGCTTCCATCGAACTTCTCAAGGAGATAAACGGCTTCGTGAATGCCGACCTGATGAATCCGTAGACCTGTCCGCAGCAATTTCAATCATTGGGAATGGATGGCTATAAAAAAGGCGGTGTGTCAAATTATAAATTCTGACTCACCGCCTTTTCTATGTTTCATGTATTCAGAATCTGTAGCGTACCGAGAATGACGGAGCGAAACCGTACATTCCTTCAGTGAAGAAACCGGCCTGCCTGTTGCCTGCCCAGAGTCCGAACTGAGGCTTGATGTCGACTGCAAGCTGGAGAGGGAACCAGAAAGTGTATTCAAGTCCTACCTGTCCCTGTATGGCGAAGTTCGTATACCAGCTGTTGAATCCCAGGGCGAGACCCGGTCCTGCATAGATTCCCCAGTCTCCTCTGCTCGTCCATGCCGGCTGTGCTATCATGAAATTGTATGTGGATGAAATGTCGAAACTGTCGAATCCGAAAGTACCGAGGTTGGCCTCTACGAAATTCGCGCCTCCGAGGTTATGCTGGTAGCTGATTTCAGTATTCCATCCCCACCTCAGACCGATAGCCTTTGGCTGTGCCGCTGCGGCAAAAGCCACTCCCAGTACCAATGCTGCAATCAAAATAAATTTTTTCATCTGTCTTAAATGTTTTTGTTTAATTGCAAATATAGTTTTTTTATGCCGACTTTCCTATTTTTATCATTCTTTTATGGGTAGCGTACATTAGGCGTACATTATCGCTTCCTGCGTGCTTTCATTCATGATTGCGGTGCCCCGGGAAATTAGGACCGTAAACCTCCTTTACCTTGCGGACTACAAGTTTCCCGTCCTGCACCCATCCCGGGCCTCTCTCGGACAGGTGCCTTACCATCGCGGAGCGCATTTCCTCCAGGGTGCTGGCATAAGACGGGCCTGATGACAGGTCTTGCGTCTCTCCCGGGTCCTTGTCAAGGTCGAAAAGCTGCTCCTTCCCGATTGCACAGTGCCAGATATACTTTACATGTCCGTCTGTAAGGGCTGTCCAGCTGTTGCCGTCCCAGTAGATACGGGCATGTTCCAGGTCGATGTATTTTCTCCACACCGGATTTTCCTGCCTGATGAGAGGCAGTACCGACATTCCGTCCATACCTTCCGGACGGCCGGTCCCCACAACTTCAAGGAATGTCGGAAGCACGTCCCTCAGCTCTACAGGCGCATCGACAGGACTTCCGGCAGGCAGGACCGTCTCATAGTCTTCAGGTACCTTGAGTATGAACGGGATTGCGGATGAGCCTTCGTAGGCGTAAGTCTTCCTCCAGAGATAATGGTCTCCGAGCATGTCCCCGTGGTCAGAGATGAATATGATGATGGAATTTTCATACATCCCCTTCTTTTTCAGAGCCTCGATTATACGCCCTATCTGCTCGTCTATGAATGTGATGCCTGCATAGTAGTGTATTCTCGAATTCATGGCGTATTCTGCCCCGAAATTGCCGATATATGCCGACTTGTCGGATGCCGGATCTTTCCGCACACTCCACTCTTCAGGCTCCCAGCTGCCTGTGTACGGGGCCGGGGCTGTGCGTCCGCGGTACATGTCAAGGCATCGCTGCGGAGGATCGTACGGGCTGTGAGGCCTTGCGAACGACACTTTCAGGAAAAGCGGCTTGTCAGAGCTGTAGCCCTCTATCATCTCCACCGCCATATCCCCTGTCCAGCGTGTGGGATGCACTTCCTCGGGAAGCTTGTATGCGGCAGCCCTGTGCTCGTTCCATGTGATGCCTGTCTTGTCCGGATTTTCTCCGAAATGCCTGCTGTAGAACCATTTCCGGTAGTCGCTTTCGAAATATTCCGTAGTGTGCCTCCCGCTTTCGTCGTACAGGACCACGTCGTAGCCGTGTGTATTGTCCTGGGGATAATAGTGCATCTTGCCGACCGCAAGGGCTGCATATCCGGCATCCTTGAGCATGGACGGCATCTCATACGGGTATTTTTCTGCCTGGTTGCCGTATCCCAGCATTCCGTGCCTCCACGGCGAGCATCCTGTCAGCAGCCCGGCCCTGGCGGGTGTGCTGCTCGGTGCAGACGAGTAGGCCGAGGTGAAGAGATATCCTGATGCGGCCAGGGAATCGATGTTCGGTGTGATTACAAGTCCTCCGCTCGTACACCCCATGGCATCGCCCCTCTGCTGGTCCGTCATTATCATTATTATGTCGGGAAGCCTGTCTTCTGCCGGGGCTGACGCTGCCTCACCCGTCTGCCTTCCCTGTCCTGCCGCTGTCAGTACTGCAGGAATGCCTGCTGCCGTGACCGCGCTTATTTTAAGCAGATTCTTCATATTATCGCGCATAATGTGCTGACTGCACACAAGGTGAGTCCTGTCATGCTTTCATACGGAATAAGCCTGAGCCGCTCCTTGATGCCCATACCTACGGAGCCTCCTGTCGCGTGGAAGAATGAACCGTGCGGAAGGTGGTCGAGCACCGTAGCTCCGGCATTGGTCATGGCGGCACCCCACACCGGACTTACGCCTGCGGCGAGTACCGTAGGGGCGAAAGACGCGGATGCGATTGTGGCACCTGCGGTGGTGGAGGCTGCAGCCGCCGACATAAGTATGCCTGAAAGAGGTGCCATGAACAGTCCGCCCATGCTCCATCCTGACAGCATGCCTATGACAGTGTCCTTGATGTCTGAAGCCGTGATGATGCCTGCTATGGCTCCGGTGCCTGCAAGCAGGACAGCTACGCCTGACATCTTGTCAAGGCCGTAGACCAGGCATTCTCCTGTCTTCTTGAGGTTGCCTGTGGCAAGTATCCCCACAATACCTCCTGCGGGCAGGGCCAGAAGAGGATCTATCACTATTCCTGTAAGCGGCCTGAGGGCAAGGAGGACGATTGCCACCACTGGCCCGGATATGCTTGCAATGAAGGAGGGCAGCCTTGTGTCTGTCCCTTCATCGCTGTTGTCCGCATCATATCCTGCCTCTCCCTTGCCCAGGAACTTCTCCGCAAGCGGAAGGATGACGAACACTGTGACCAGAAGTCCTGCGGCTGCAGCTATTATGTTGGCTCCCATGACAGAGGGCAGGGGAGCACCGTAGTTTTCCGCGGCTATTATCGTGTTGGGATTCGGGGAAATGACATTGCCGCACTTGCCTCCGCCTATCATCGCCAGCAGCATTGCGGATCTGGAGATGCCGGCCTTTCTCCCGAGCATCAGACCGACCGGTGCGACTGTGATGACAGCCACGTCTATGAATACGCCTGCGGCTGAAAGTATCATTGTAGGCAGTGCCAGGGCCATGTAGACCGACTTGCTGCCGAGCTTCCTCATGATCGTGTCAGAGATGGACGAGGCTGCTCCTGTGACTATCAGGGATCCAGAAAGCACTCCTGCCGCCAGTATCCTTAGAATAGCCGGAGTGATGTCCTTCACTCCCGATATCATGTCCTCCACCGTGCCTTCAAGCCCGAAGCCTGAAAGCAGCCCTCCGGCGACAGCCCCGGCAAGCATGCTGTAGAACGGAGATACTTTTCTGATGATCAGCACTATCGCGACTGTCAGTCCGATCAGTGCCCCTATGGTGCTACTCATTTCCGGAAATCCTGATGACGTTCATTATCTGGTGCACTGTCCTTCTTACATTTGCGGAAGCGGTGGACGGTCTCATCGCTTCATCCTTGTCCATACCGTACGGGGTGACAGGGAATACGGCGGCGAAGCCCTGGCTTGTCTCCATGTCTTCCCCGATGCAGCCTGCTATGGCTATTACCGGGATTCCAAGTGCCGAAGCCCGTTTTAGGACAGCCGAAGGCACCTTTCCCATGGAAGTCTGCCTGTCTATCCTGCCTTCTCCCGTGATCACGAGGTCTGCACCGGCTGCCAGGCTGTCAAAGCCGACGGCATCGAGTATCATTTCCGACCCCGGGACAAGCCTTGCACCGAGATATGCCGCCAGGGCTCCTCCAAGTCCGCCTGCAGCTCCGGCCCCTTTCATTGTCCTTATGTCTTGTCCGCACACTTTCCGTGTCATTTCGGCAAATGACTCCATGCCCTTGTCGAGAAGCCTTACCGTGTCAGGCCCCGCTCCTTTCTGCGGAGCGAAAATATATGCTGCACCTTCCGGCCCGCAGAAAGGGTTGTCAACATCGCATGCCACGTCGAACCAGGCCTTGATTATACCCTCCGGCACTCCGCTCATGTCCACGGCTGTCATCCTGGCCAGGTTTTCCCCTGTGCCTTCCAGTATGTTCCCGTCCTTGTCGAGGAATCTTGCCCCGAGTGCGGAGAGCATCCCCGTGCCGGCGTCGTTGGTAGCGCTGCCTCCTATTCCGAGCAGAAAGCGGGTGCATCCTCTCCGGTATGCATCCATGATCATCTCTCCTGTCCCGAATGTGGTGGTTTTCATCGGGTCGCGCTCTTCAGGGGCAAGCAGGGGGAGTCCGCTTGCCGCAGACATCTCCATGATGGCTGTCCTGCCTGCACAACTGCCGTCCGGCAGGGTACGGCCGTGGCCTGTAATTCCGTAGGTCGCCTTCATCGGACGCATCAGGGGATCATGGACATCCACCTGTATGGATTCTCCGCCGAGCGCCCTGACGAGGGCTTCTGTCGTGCCCTCGCCGCCGTCAGCTATGCATATCCTGGTGACATTGCATTCCGGAAATACCGCCCTGATGCCTTCAGCTGCGGCTTCCGCAACTTCTTCCGAAGTCAGTGACCCCTTGAAGGAGTCAGATGCTACTACGATATTTTTCATATATGTGCCTGCATTCTTCTATTTCGTCTCCTGAAGGTGTGGAAGGATAGCTCTCTGAGCTTTCTGTCCATTCCCATTCCCAGTCCTTGCATTTCTCTTCGAAGGCCTTCCCGTCCATTTCTTTGCCGGAGCGGAGGGCTTCCGTTGCCGTGTCGAAGAACATTTCCCATCTCGGGCGGTAGAAGCCTGACATCATGCCGGACCATTGCCTGCATGCATAGTCGTGGAGATAACATTCGCGGTTGCCCCAGAGGGTCAGCAGGTTCCTGGCGTTATGTTCGTACAGGGCCTTTTCTTCCGGCGTGGCACCCATGTGTTTTGCCGCTTCGAGCCATCTGCCGAGCAGGAATTCGCTTCTTGTAGCGAGCAGCCTGTCCATGTCATCGATGAGTGCAAGGAACTCTGCCGCGTATTTTTCGAATTCCGGCAGGTTTTTCCTGTGGTATGCTGCCGCGGCCTTCTGCTGAACGTCTGAGGCGTGGTTCGCAAGCACCTGACGAGTGATGTCCACGATGTCATACCTGTACCCGTCTCTGTCTCCGAGTGAATCCGCAGCGGAGACAAGCAGGTCCCAGGCTTCCGTGAGGTCCGAGTTGTCATAATGCAGCCTGGTCGTGGTGGTGCCCCCGGGATTTTTCTTGAATGTAGGTCTTCCTGTGATGATGGATTCCGGCCCGCCGTTGTTCTGAGTATTCTCGAACACTGACCCGAAGAGGATTTTCCATGCCTTGAAGGCTCTCGGGTCATCCTGTCCGTAACGGTTGCCGAAATACTCATGTATGAATTCGTCTTTGTCTATCGGGGTGTCCCTCCAGACATTTTCCAGCATGAGCGCATACATGACAGGAGTCTGCTCTATCCCTTCCATGGTAAGCCCGATACCCATGAATTTCCCTGCAGCCGGGTCTCTGAGTGCAGCTGCCGGCCCTTCGGCCACACTGGATGCATTGCCTGACATGGTGATGTTCTGCCCGAAGTTGTGGAGCATGCACCATATCCACGGTTTGCCGTAATACGCATCTGTCCGGCTCCATACCGGATATCTCTCGCTCCAGAGGTCCAGAATAAGCATCCTGTCATCCGGCACCGCACCGAGAAGTGCCTTGATTTCCTTGTCTCCCCAGAATTCACGTTCATGGTAGAAAAGCCATCCCTGCATTACCCATGTCGCTTCCGGGTCGGCCGATGCCATGGACTGGTAGACCTTCCCGCTGATTTTCCCGAGGAATTCAGGATCGTTTGTCGGAGGCAGGTTCTCGTTGAATGTGTCTGCAGTGTAGTAATGGTTGGTCCCGTACAGTGCCGTCTGTTCTTCAATGAACATTTTCCCGATTTCGCCGAACAGTTCTTCATCGGGATCGAGGATGGATACCTCAGGGAAATTCACCCAGTCTGTCTTCCTGATATGGGCGTCCGGGAATTTCTTTTCAAAGGCAGGAGGCACATGTCCTGTGAAGGCCGGCAGCACTGGCGTCATGCCGAGGGACCTTTCAGCGTGAAGAATGTATTTCTGCAGCTCCTCATGCCTGTCGATGAAGCTCTGAGGAAGGGGTCCGCCCCATCCGTCGAGGTTGCCCATCCAGAACCAGTTGAAATATGCCGGCCCGCTGAAGAATGACTCCAGGTCCTCATCGGTGAAGCCGAGGCGCCTGTAGACTTTCTGCCATACGGTGTTCTGTCCGGTCACCGCCAGAGGCATGTTGATACCGTTGAGTGCCATGAAGTCTATTTCCTTCTGCCATCTTTCTTCATCCCACCAGCTCATGGTATAGTTGAATGTGCAGTAGTTCAGGTAATATCTGTATTTGTACGGGGATGTCCTGGACACCGTGTCTTCAGGGACCGGCAGCACATCCGGCAGGGCCGTGTCCGACCCGCACCAGCTCAAGTGCCAGCCGCAGCGGTCCTTGAGGTAGTCTCCGAGGGCGCTTGCCACGCTGATACCGTTGTTGCCCTCAAGGACAATCTTCCCGTTTTTCCCGGCGTAGTACGAGAACCAGTCCCTGCCGTCTTTCCTGGTCTCTGTGATCTTGACAGCAAAGTCTTCCGCATGTCCGCCGGTCACACGGGCTACAAGGGCTTCCGCCGCTTTCTCCTGTTCGTTCAGTGAAAAGTCCGTCTTCACGGCACTGTCTTCTGCCATGCAGCTGCACAGGAAAAATGCAGAGGTGATGGCTAATGTCAGTATAGTTCTGGTATTCATTATAATTATGTGTCTGGAAAAATTTTTATTCTGTTGTCTCAAGGAGCTTCCCCGCTGCCTTCAGGGGATTGGCAAACGGCTGTGGGTCTGCATTATATGGTGTCTGTATCCATTTTTCTTCCCATCTGTCAAGAAGTCCTGCATCCTTTGTCCCGTGCCAGAGTTCGATCCGCGGTATATAGTAGTCGGATATCAGTCCGGACCAGTAGCGCGCCGCATAGTCCTCCTGCCATCCGCCCCATGTGGTGATGAGCCTTTTGGCATTTGCTTCATACTTGTCCTGCATGTCCTTGTCTTCGGAGCATCCGCGCGCGTATGATACCCAGTCGCCGAGATTCCTGTCAGAATGTGCAGCGAGAAGCTTGTCTGCATTCCTGAGTATGGATATTGTCTTCCCGAGCTCCTTTTCAGCCTCCGCGTCCTTTCCGCTCCCGAGTGCGGCAAGCGACTTTTCGTAATGCCTGTCCGCAAGTTCTCCGAGCCAGAAAGCCGTGAATTCAATGGCGTCGTCGACATATAGCGGCGAGCCTGCACATTTGTCGCTGCAGGACAGGAAGAGTTTCACTGCCTTCCCGAAATCGTCGTCTATGTCGTGTGCGCTTATTCTTCTCTTGTCAGGGACTACCGTCTGCCATGTGTACCTCGGATATGAATACAATGACGAATATACGGTTTCCCTGAAAATTTTCCATGCATCTTTCATTTCATCTCCGCTGTATCCGTAGCGGGCGTTGCAATATCCCTCGATCCAGCTGTCAAGGTCGATGCTTCCCCTTGTCCAGCCCATGTCTGCGAGGAGTTCGTAGATAACATCGTTGTTGTCGATGCCTTCAGGTGCGGATCCGAAGCCCGCAAGTGTCTTGCCGTAATCTGAAGCAAGTGCCTCGGATGAGGCTGAGGCATACATGGCCAAGTCTCCTGTCGGCAGGGTCTTGCCTCCGAAATTGGGCACATAGCTGAATATCCACTGCTTGCCGTAGAATCCTTCATGCACCTTCCATGTCTGTTCCGTGTGCCATACCCATTTCGGGTAGTCATTCCCCAGGTCTACTATGATGAGTCTGTCGTCCGGCACTTCCGAGAGCAGGGCCTGAAGGCTTTCCTTGTCCCAGAAGTCGTGCTGGTATCCGAATGTCCATCCTTGTGTGACCCATACCGCATCCGGATCCCCGGCACGGATGGAAGACCAGATGGCATTGCCGTACTGTGCCAGAAGTTCATGCTTGGCCGTGGTGTCGTTCTCGTCCACAGGGAGTTTCATCTCGTTGAAGCTGTCGGACAGCCAGTACTTTGCCTTTCCGAATTCATTTTCCCATTCCTGAATGAACATTTTCCCGATTTTTTCGAAATAAGGAGAATCCGGGGCAAGCACGCATACATTGTATTTTTCCGGGAATCCTCCCCATTCGAGGCGGTTGGCCCGTATTTCCGGATGTTTCTCAAGGAATGCCGGAGGTATGAATCCTGCAAATGCCGGTGCCACAGGCTCCATGCCGAGAGAGCGCATCCTGTCCAGTATTCTGTGCTGGAGCTCTATCTGGGATTCATGCCATTCTTCGTCCAGCGGCCCGTCGAAGGAGTTGATATTGCCCATCCTGTGCCACGGGAGGTGTGCAGGACCGGTGAAGAACGAATCAGCTTCTTCTGAAGTCAGCCCGAGTTTCATCCACACCCTTCTGGCAATGGCCTCTGAAGCTACGCTTGCCAGCGGCATGTTCACTCCGTGCATGGCCATCCAGTCTATCTCTTCGGACCATCTGTCCCAGTCCCAGTAAGGTGCGGTATATCCGAAGGTGCATACATTGAGGAAGTATCTCAGCCTGTACGGGGATTCTCCGGATACGTTATAATCAGGCCACCTGCCCGGGAGAGACAGGTGCTCTCCGCTGCAGGTGACCATTGAATTGCATGCTTCACGCAGATAGAGATTGAAGGCATAGCATATAGCCGACGGGCTGCTGCCTGTGATGGAAAGTTCGCCGTCAGCTGCCTTGACCGAGAAAGTGTCTCTGCCGTCGTCTGTCTTGTTGCAGAGGGCGAGTTCTATATTAGCGGATGTTCCTGCCCACCGGACAATCGCTTCTTCCGATGCTTCGAGCATTTCCCCGGTCACGGTTTCCCGGCAGCAGCCCGCAGCCGCCATCATGACAGCTGCACAGGTCAGTATATGCAATGGTGCCTTCATAATATATTATCCTTTTTTCTTGTAACGTCAGTCAAGGATTTCACACTGTGTCTTGATGTCGAGGTAGAACGGCTTGAGGAAGAGTGACGGTGTCAGCTCAGGGTCGAAGTCTCCGTTGGCATCACGGACGCCGGTAATGTCAGGTATCAGGCGGATCTGCATGATACCGTAGTAATACTCAGGGTTTTCTGCAGTGCCTCTCTGGCTGCGGATGATGATGTAGTCACCTGCACGGAAGTTCTCCCTTGCGTCTCCTGCCTTAGATGTGCCGGCATCAAGGTAGTGGCGCAGATAAGTCTGAGTAGTGATGTTTGTAGGCTCGTTTTCCTCTCCGAGTGTGGCATTGTCGTATGTCCTCTGGAGTTCTCCGAGCTGCCAGAATGCCTTGAGCTTCTCGTAGTTGGTGTTAGCCTCTCCGATGTTGACGAATATCCTGTCTATTGCGGTATAGAATTCGGCGTCGTATCCTTCATACCATGACCCGCGCACCAGTGAAAATCCGAAATTCCTGTCGGTATTGTCCGGCACTATTGCGTGGCCGTTTACTTCGTATGCATCGCACTGGCGTCCGATGGTACCGCTGGTCAGATTGTAGGCATACTGGAAGGCATATCCCCTCTGTGTACCGATGATAGCCTTGTTCGCCGTGCTCTGGAGCACATTGCAGAATACGAAGCTTGCATTCTGTCCGTCAACGGCACGCAGCTGGTTGAGGCTGAGTATATGTTCTACCTGTCCGTCGATCTCGACTCCGTGCATGGAGAAGAATGACTTGGTGTCAGAGCCGTTGCCTGTGTTTTCTTCCGGGAAGAGTTCAGGACTGTTCTCGTGTGTGAACACCAGAGTGTCTGCCATGAACTGTGCGGTGTTGTTGATATACACGTCACCTTTGGCATCTCCTGTCACTGTCCCTGTAGGGAAGTTGAACGAAGCCTTGGCATCGCCTGAATAGAGGGTCACCTGAAGCTGGGTCATGTCCTTGGTGTCCGGGAAGAATTCACCGCTGATCTCAGTACCGGATGCCTCGTATTTCTGCTCTTCGCCCACTGCGTTGCCTTCATCGTCCACGCCGGTGAATGATACGGCATCAATAGGTGAGGCAGAAGTCAGTGTACCTTCCACGGCTACCGGTTCCCCGTATGTCAGATCCCCGATTTCACCGGAAAGTTCAAATGTGGCTTCGAGAACCGTGTTCCCGCCGCCATTCTCATTTCCATTGTCCTTGTTGCATGCTGCGAATGCGAATACCGCGATTGCAGCGACCAAAATGATTTTTTTCATAACTGATAAGTTAATAATGTGTGTAATGTGTGATGCTAAAATTCTATTACCGATACTATCGGCAGATGGTCTGAAAGAGTTATTCCGGAGCATGTCCGTGTCGAAAGCACTTTCATCCCTCCTGATGACTTCCCGAATATGTAGTCTATCTTCTTGACAGGGTTTGTACTGCTGATGGTGAAGTCGTCATTGGTGAGATTTGTCCATTCCCTGGAGATTTCCGCTATGGCAGGGGAATCCGGGGTGGCGTTGAAGTCCCCGGCGAGCATGGCCGGTGATATGTCTTCCATCTTCCTGTTGATGAATTCGGCCTGTATGGTCCTTACTTCCGATGAAGACACCTCAAGGTGGGTGCAAACGAAAGTCACGGTGCGGCCTGACGGAAGCTCTATTTCGGCGAGCAGCATTACCCGCGGTTCCGTCTTGCGCCTGCTTCCGTCATCATTGAAATCCGGAAGCCTGATCCTTTCAGACCTGATTATCGGGTATTTGCTGAGCAGCCCGATACCGTAATACCCCTGCCTGTAGTCTATGGATTTGCCATAGAGCCCGAACATTCCTGTCCGCCAGGCAAGCTCGTTCACGAACCTGACCCCGTTCTGCTTGGGCGCCCTTTCCCTGTATGTGGCCCAGTCGCATTCCTGCAGGGCCACTATGTCCGGGTCTTCGGAGCTGATGAAGTCCGCGAAATCCGACATTGAGGCAAGTTCCCCGAAGCGGAGGTTGTAGGTCATTACTTTCAGTGTGTCCTTTCCTTGTGCGGCGCAGATGTCCGTACCGGGACATTCCTGTGCCATCGCCGGCATCAGGCCTGCAATGGCGGCCGCTGCCAATATCAATATCCTTTTCATGTTCAGTAGATTTTCTCGATATGGATGCGCCAGTATGGAAGCGCGCTTCCGTCTCCTTCCTCGAATTCCCGGCATGCAAATACAGCGGGGCAGAGGACGAACAGGTCGTATGCACTGCCTTCGGTCCCTGCATAGAAAAGCCTCAGGGCAGGGAAGTCTTTCGCGGCGGTCTCGGATACGGCTTCTTTGATTCCCGACGAGATTTTCCCGACTGTCACTCCGGAATTGAGTCTGCTCCCGGTCCATTGTGACGCTATCACGCTGAACTGGCCGGCTTCGGTCAGAGTGGTCGTGTAGATGCCGGTATAGACTGATTTTTCCAGAGGTACCGGGATTGTGACACCGGACATGAATACGCCTTCGCCCGGGACAACACTGTCGAAGTCCTCTATCTGGTATGGAGTCACCAGGCCTGTCCCTTCCGTGATGTCGGAAGTGCTTTCGGTCTGTACGAAATACGGCCAGTATCCGGTCTCGTACGCTATCTGTACGGCAGGGTTCGCCTTGCCTGTCTCAAAGTCGGTCCTGTCGAACATGTATGCTACAGGCACCTTGCCCTCCTGTCCCTGAATGTAGCTGACTGCATCTTCCCAGTCCCTTGTCGCGAAGAAGCTTTCTTCCGAACCGAGGTCTGTGAAGAAGTCTACGGTGAAGACTTTCTCTTCATTGATCTCATCCGGTATTTCAGGGATGACCGGGGTCTCTTCCTCCCCGTTTCCGCCGCCGTTGTCCGGAGAGTCCGGAGCAATACCGTCATTGCATCCGGAGAATGCTGCAGCTGCGGCGGCAAGCAGGAATATGTATCTTGCTGTTTTCATGGTTCCTTATTCTGCTGTGAATACTACATCTGCCACAATGAAACAGTGGTCGGAAAGGTCCGGCCTGGCTATCACCTCGTAGCTTGTGCTGCTCCAGCTTCCCCGGGGATTGCCCATCACATAGTCAAGACGTCTGGTAGGCCTGTCGGAAGGGATGGTGTCACCTGTGCCGGAGCCGATGTCCTGCCATCTCTTGCGTGTCGCATACACTATCGGGTCGCTGCCTTCATCGGCATTGAAGTCACCGATGAGCAGGGTAGGGGTCTCTTCGTCTTCGGCGAAGATCTTCGTGTTCAGGTCCGCGATGTGCCTGATGGTGATCTCGGAAGATTCCAGAGCCAGATGGGTGGAGGCGACTCTTACCGTATTCCCGTCAGGCAGGCTGATATACACCCATCCTGTAGGCCGGAGTTCTCCCGCGCCTTCGATGTCGCTCATGATCTTCTCTGCCTTGAAGAACGGGTATTTGCTGAGAATCGCCACGCCGAAATTCCCGGTGGAATACGGACGTGATGCATAGAACGGGAACATACCGGTCTCCATGGCCACGCTGTTCAGCCAGTCACGTCCCCCGTTCCTGGCAGTTTTGTAGTCCACTTCCTGGCAGCATACGATATCGGGGTCATATTCTTTTATGAGTTCGGAGAAAGGCCCTGACTCATATCCTGCATATTCACCTCCCATACGGATGTTCATGGACATTACTCTCAGGGTTATCGTGCCGCCATTCCCGGCTTTTCCGGCACCGTCATTTCCGCCGGTGCCGGACTGGGCCGAAACCATTCCTGCCGTCAGCAGGAAGGATGCGATTATCGCCAATATCTTTTCCATTACCATCCTGGATTGTTAGGGAGAAGGTTCGGGTTGAGCTGATACTGTGTGAAAGGTATCGGCATCAGGTAGTGGCGAGGGTTCACGAACTGGCGTCCGGTCTCGAGCAGGAGATATTGCTCTCCGTCCTTGTCCTGCCATGTGAGAGCGTCCAGGTCGGCGACGACACGGTCCTGGTCAAGCCAGCGCCTGTTCACTCCGAGCAGATCCTGGCCGAGAAGTTCGCCTTCCTTCCATCTGATGATATCGAAATACCTGTGGCCTTCGAAGAACAGTTCCACACGCCTTTCCCTGTGTATTTCAGTCCTGATGTCAGACCCTGCAGGAAGGTTGCCTATGGTCATGTGTACCATTCCGACCCTGTCCCTGAGCCTGTTGACGGATATGTCAAGGTCTTGCTGCGTGAGGGTCCCGAGTTCCATCTTGGCTTCCGCATAATTCAGCAGGACTTCCCCGTACCTGAGGATGATGATGTCGTTGTCGTCATGGCTCACATATTCCACGGTGGACGGCTCCACATACTTCCTCATGTAGTAGCCGGTGTATGTCATGCACCCGTTCCTGGTATTGTTGAGCTTTGGGTAAGTGTATATGGACGGGTCCGTGTTTTCCGGATCTTCCGAGCTAGTGGCTGTCCATTGCGTGCCTGGGGCAAGGATGGACATGCACATCCTCGGATCCCTGTTCTGGAACACCTCTTCATAGCTGTTGCAGCTCTTCGGGTCCCATATCTGCCCGTCTGCGGTAAGGTAGCATTCCACCATGCTTGCTGTCGGGACGAAGCGGGCATAGTCGTTCGGCACCCAGCATTCCCTGGACAGGTTGTGCGATGTCCTTGCGGCTTCTCCGAGATCATAATTGTAGACAAACGCCAGCATCACCTCGTGGTTGTCAGCGTTCCTGGATGCCCTGCCGGTATAATTGAAGAGGTTCACGTAGTCCTCGTCCGGATTGCCGGTGTCATACAGGTCGTAATAGCTGTTCTGCATGGCTCTTTCCGCCGCATCAGCCGCATCCGCCCATCTCTCGTTGTAGAGATAGATACGGGAGAGTAAGGCCAGGGCGGCACCCTGTGAGACCCTGCCGAATTCCGCAGATCCTGCTTCTATGTATTCCGGAAGATTCCTGTAATGGTCCTCAAGGTCGGTCGTGATCTGGTCTATTACGTAAGACCTTTCGTCCCTTCCGCGGTAAACGTCAGGCGAGTCCACGTTCAGCTCGTCCGTGATATACGGCACGTCTCCGAAATATGTCGTGAGCATCCAGTAGTTGTATGCCCTGTAGAAATAAGCTTCCGCGGCATATCTTTCACGGACGGATTCGCTCACGGAGGTGGCCCTGCTGTAGTTGTTGAGGAAATAGTTCACACGACCGATGTTGGTGTAGCAGTCCACCCAGATGGAGTTTATCTGGGATGTCTCTGTCGTTAAGTTTCCTGCCCCTATGGTCCTGAAAGCTGTGGTCACTGCCCAAGGTGCGCTGTCAGCCATGATTTCGGTCATGTTCAGCCAGTATTTCCCCTGGAGGGATTCCGTGAACGTGTTGGCTACGCTCTGAAGATGCTGCTCGTTCTGCCAGAAGTTGGCGTCGGTGAGCTGGTCTTGTGGCGCCCTGTCCAGGAAATCATCGTTGCAGGAGCACAAGGCGCCGAGCATGAACAGTAATGTATATGTTTTTGTCTTCATTTTCATATATTTATCGATTTCCTATTCGAATGTTATGTTAAGCCCTACCACGAAGGTCTTGACCTGAGGGTAATATCCTCCGCTCGATACAGGGGTCTCAGGGTCATATGCATAGAAGAAGTCGCTGACAGTCATGAGGTTGTCTCCGGAGAAATATACTCTCAGATTCTCGATTCTTGCCTTTTTCATCCATTTTTTCGGGAAGGTGTATCCGATCTGGACGTTTTTCAGCCTCAGATAGGAGGCGTCTTCGAGCCAGTATGTGGAGAATGTGCTCTGGTTGAAGCTCGTGTTGTATGTCAGACGCGGATACGGAGCGTTCGGGTCAGGATTGGAGACCACGTTGTATCTCTGCAGATGGATTTTCTGCGGATAGGCCGCCATGTCCTGGAATGCATGCCTTGCGCTGCCTGTGAGGTATCCGTCGCATTTGCCCACACCCTGTATCACGAAACTGAAGTCGAGGTTCTTCCATCCGAAATCGCCTCTGAAGCTGTAGGTGTATCTCGGGATGTTGCTTCCTATGATCGTCTTGTCGTATTCAGGTGTGATACGTCCGTCCGGCACACCGTCAGGCCCGCTTATGTCCTTGTACTTGATGTCTCCTGGCTGATATGTGTTGCCGAGGATCACAGGTACCTTCGGCAGGTCGTACACATGGTTCTCATTATCGCAGATCTCGAAGTCTTCAGGAGTCATGAGCCCGTCGGCTATATAGCCGTAGAATGCATCGATAGGGTATCCGAGCATGCGCACCTGGTCTCCGCTCAGGTCTGGCGAGTTGCCTGCAAGGTCTGTGATCTTGTTCTTCACGTCAGAGAGATTGAAGCCGAAGCCGTAGTAGAAGTCCCCGACCTGGTCACGCCAGTTGATGTCCAGCTCCCATCCCTTGTTGTTGACCTTACCTGCGTTCTCCTCGGAAGGGGTGGCTCCGATCTGGGCAGGGTAGTTGAGCTGGAGAAGTATTCCTGAAGCGTTCTTGTTGTACCAGTCGAAGCTGAGATTCAACCTGTTCTCAAGCATGGCGATGTCCACGCCGACATCGAACATCCTGATGGTCTCCCATGTGAGGCCCGGATTGGCGAGTGTGGACTGCACATATCCTGTGGTGGCCCCGGCACCGATCAGTGAAATGCCGGAAGTGTAGGCTTCGAGGACAGACAGGTACGGATAGTTGGATGATCCGACATACTGGTTGCCGAGCATTCCCCATGAAGCCCTGAACTTGATGTTGTCGAAGAGCGGCTTGGCGAATTTCATGAACGGCTCTTCCGAGAGCCTCCATCCTGCGGAGAATGACGGGAAGAGTCCGCCTCTGTTGTTCTTGTGGAAACGGGATGAAAGGTCGTACCTGAGGTTCACTTCGGCGAGGTATCTTTCGTCATAGTTGTAGCTGATACGTCCGAATCCTGATCTCAGGGCCCAGCTCTCTGCGCTGGCATCGTTGCTCATGGTAGAGGCGTCGCCCAGGTTGAGTGTAGGGTCGTCTTCAGTGACCAGATTGTTCCTTGAAGCCTCGAAGGTACGGTACTGGTACCATTCCTGTGACATTCCGACCACTCCGGATATGTTGTGCTTCCTGATCTGGAAGTCGAAGTTGGTCTGCAGTATGAGTGTCTGCTGGAGACCCTTTGAGTCTATGTTCCTGAGTGTGTTCGGGTCCTGGTAGTCGTAGCTTGACTCGTCTTCCGGATTGACGAATGATATAGTCTTCCGGAGTACGTCTCTCAGGCCGTTGGTGGATGTGAGATTGTAGGTGGCGCTTATGTCCCAGCCCTTGATGATGTCGAGCTTGAGGACTTCCAGCACGGACAGGTTTTCATTTGTGGCGATGGAACGTCCGCCGTCGTAGAGTACGGCTACAGGGTTCGTATTGCCTCCGCCGTATGCCCAGCTTCCGTCAGTGTAGTATATCGGAGCATTCGGCGCGATACGCATGGCACTGTAGATGGCTCCTCCTCCTGAAGTCAGGGAATTGACGGGGGCTGTCACCTTGGATGATGTGTAGCCTATGTTGGATGACAGTGTGAGCCTGTCTATCAGTTTGGTGTTTATCTTGAAACGTATATTGTGCCTCTTCTCTCCCGTGGAGTTGCCGACGGTGAGTCCCTTCTGGTCGAAATAACGGTAGGAGAGCATGTAGCCGCTGCTGCCGACATTGCCGTTGATGGTCACATTGTAGTTCTGCTGTGGCGCATAGTCGTTGAGTACCGCCCCGATCCAGTCAGTGTTGCCGAAATGGTTGGGGTCAGTGCCGTTGGTCACTGCATCGAAGTCTTCCTGGAACCATGCGGCAGAAGTCCCTACATTGCTTCTGGCTTCGTTGTCCAGTGTCATGTATTCGATGGCATCGGCCATTTCAGGTAGCCTGGTAGGAGTCTGCATGCCGAAGTATGCACCGAATGTCACCCTTGCCTTGGCGCTTCCGGCATCGTCCAGTTTCTTGGTGGTGATGAGGAGCACTCCGTTTGCTGCCCTTGCTCCGTAGATTGCTGACGATGCCGCATCCTTGAGGACAGATACGCTCTCTATGTCGTCCGGATTCAGTGATTCCAGGTCACCTTCCACACCGTCGATGAGGATGAGAGGGTTGGAATTGCCTATGGTGCCCACACCGCGGACCCTGATGGAAGTGCTGGATGAGCCAGGCTGTCCGGTAGGATTGACCACTGTCACGCCAGGGAGGAGACCCTGCAGTCCGGAGGTCACGTTGGATATAGGCCTTGAGGCCATGTCTTCGCTTGTCACCATGGACACTGACCCCGTGAGGTTGACCTTCTTCTGGGTGCCGTAGCCGACCACCACCACTTCGTCAAGGTACTGCACGTCTTCGGACAGTTCCACGTCGATGACATTCCTCTTGCCTACGGCAGTAGAGTATGAAGAGAAGCCGAGGTAGGCGAATTCGATGACGGTATCCTGTGAAGGGACTTTCAGCGTATAGTGCCCGTTCTCGTCCGTGATGACCCCTGTGGATGTGCCCTGCAGTGTGACACCGACTCCGATCAGCGGCTCTCCGTTCTTGTCCGTGACTGTACCGCTGACCTCAAAGCTGCCGTCTTCAGAAATACTCCGGGGGGGGGTAGTTTCTAAAGTCTTGTCTTCTTTCACTGTAAGGATGATCTGCCTGTCGTCACGGATTTCATAAGCGATGTCCAGTCCGGCAAGCATTGTGTCGAGCACCTTTCCGATGCTCCAGTCCGTAGCTTCGACGCTCACCCTGGCATCCTTGCCGGGAAGCGTGCTGCTGTAGAAGAAATTGTATCCGCTGGCTTTTTCAAGCTGGGACAGTGCCTCTGCCAGAGGCTTGTCCTGGATGGATACAGTCACTTGTGCGGCTGCCGTCACGGATAATATTCCTGACAGGCAGACAATCAGTGCAAGTGTCGATAATCTGTTAGCCATATTGTTTGTTTGATGAGTTGTAGTCCGTATCGTGTCAGCGTCCGTCCCTGTCTTCGGAGAACGCTATTACATTTCCAGATATCACGTATCTTACCGGTGAAGTTCCTGAGATTAGCTCCAGTACATTGAGCAGGGAGCTGTTCCTGATAAGTCCGGTATACGAGAAGTCACCGACGCTGTCATCCTTGAAGATCACCTCCATGTTGTACATCCTTTCCAGGACAACGGCTATTTCCCTCAGGGTCTCCCCGGAGAACAGTAGTTCGTTGTCTTTCCAAGGCACAAGGTATTCCGGATTTTCGGCTGTCACGGTCTCTGTCCTGCCGCTCGCCTTGTCAAGCACTATATACTGGTTCGGAGTCAGGATCTCGCTCTTGCCGGCCATGTCTGTCCGGATGCTGCCCTTGATAAGCGTGGCGGTGATTTCAGGGTCTTCTTCATAGGCCTTCACATTGAATTCCGTACCCAGTGCGGTGACATCCATCCCGGAAGCCCTGACCGTAAATGGAAGCTTCTCGTTCCTGGCGACCTCGAAATATGCCTCTCCGTCAAGCGATACCGTCCTGTTTTTCCTGTTGTAGTCCGAGCGGTAGGTGATGCGGCTTGCTGAATTCAGAGTCACTTCAGTCCCGTCAGGCAGGGTGACAGAGCTTTTCTGTCCCTTGTCTGCGACTACCTCAAATGTCTGGACCGGTGTAGTATAGACGGCAGCCGTGTATCCGAGTACGGCTGCAGCACAGACACATGCCGCAGCTGCGATATACCATACAGGTCGTACCGCCTTGCGTGCAGTCCTGCGCATCGTGTTGTCTGTCGTATGTATTTTGGCGAAGAGCTCGGATTTGAGCCTGGTGCGTGTCTCGTCCGGCATCTCACAGGTGTTGTGCTCCCATTTCCCCCTGCTGTATTCATCGAACAGGGCTTCCATCTCCTGTTCAGGCATTTCGCGCAGTATCCTGTTTTCCTCCGGTGAGGTGGTGCCGAGGAAGAATCTTTCGATCAGGTCCGAGTATTTGTTGATATCCATTTCTTATGCGGTTTACATATAATGTATCCGCAACTTTGGAAATCCCTTACAGCCGCAGGCGTTTTTTTGATGACAGTTCCGGCGTATTTCATGAAAATGTCATTCCTATTGTCTTGCGAACGTTTCACCCATTGTTCGCGCAAGGTCGTCGGACGTTCGACCGTCACGCCCTTCGAACGCAGTTCTGCTATAAAGTCATCAATCGCCTTTCCTTTCATGCAGCTCATTGAATGTCCCCGACGCCGCTTGTTTCCTTTCAGGTAGACAAGAAGTACAGTTCCGGCAACACGGCAATATACCACTTTATCTATATCTTCATACCTGTAATGCCTCGACCAGAAACGGTAGACAGCATTCCTGCATACCAGTTCCGTATCCGTAAGTTCAGGATAGCCCCCATACGCCGCAAAAACCAACATTGAAACCAATATAATATCCAATATCATCAATAGTATTATCTTGAAACGGATAGTGAACATACATGCAAATATCATCACCAAGCCTACGCAAACTGGCAAAAGCATAGGGAGATAAGATGTGCAATACTTTGGTCTCATGACATTAACACGTTATTTCCTATGTAAATATAGACAAACCCGCCATGCGGCGTAGGGTACTGATACCAGCCGGGAGCGTACTGTTCTGCAGGCTGTTTACATCGGGATTTCGTCACCGTCATAGACATTGTAATCCGGAGCTTCCAACTGTGCTGCCGTGTATGTCTCTGTCCGATAGATCTTAGTGTCTGTCAATTGGAATTTTCCGTTTGAAGCCACTATGTATGTCTTGTCTACCCGATTTGCCGTAAATGAAGTGATATCATACAGGTCTATTGAGGTTTTGGAAGTCGGAACCAATCTGGAAGCAATAATCTTGGCGTCTGCAGTTATGCGGTACTGCATGACTGGCATGGCATCGCGTGCAATTATCATTACAGCCACCGGCATCTGATCCAAGATCTCGCCTTCGGGAGTAACAGACAGAAGCACATCCGTTCTCCAGTCTGTCACACCTCCAAAAGAAATCTGAAGAAGGTGGATATTCCGCCCCGGCAGGATAAAGTCATGGCAACTTTCAGGTGTTTCCGCCGGATAGTCACAGGCATTATGCCACTCTGTCAACTGGACGTTTTCATATAGCCTGTCATCCAGCTTGCCGTCAGCATGATATACGCCTGTAGCACCTTTGTCTCTATAATCATGTTTCTCCCCCTGATATGGAATCGTTCTGTCAGGAAGCCTCTGCAGTATTTCCTGGATTTTTGGTGGTTGTGCTGAAACATATTGACCAAAAGCCAATAGAATAGTAGTTGATAAAATAATCAGTTTTTCATGAAAATACTTTTAAATGGCTGTACAAAATTACGTATAAAATAATATCATTTACCAGGCTGAACTGTTGTATCATAATTCTCATCATTGTTCGGCCTTACCTCAGTAATAGTCAGATCCCTATCAATAAGAAGGATACATTGGACTGTCATCCTCCAAATGATCATTAATGCAATCAACGGCATTCTTGTAATTTTCTTCCCGGTTTATACAGAGAAGTGATGAAAACCTGGTTTTACAGAGAAGTGATGAAAAGGCATGCAACAGCGAAGGCCAGCTTGGCGACAGCTGCCCTGAGTGCGGTGTAGGCGCGGTGTATGTGGGTTTCCACCGTTTTGGGGGAAATGGACATGGTGTCGGCTATCTCTTTGACGGACTTGTCCTGGAAGGCTTTCATCATGAATACCTTACGTCTTGTTTCGGGCAGGGAGGCGATGAATTTCTCTATTTCCTTTATTATGAGCATGTAGTCGATGTTGCCGTCGGTGGCCATCTGGTAACGTTCGAATGTCTCTGTCGCGAAGTCTATGTATTTGGTGGCCACTATCTGCTGCCTTGTCTCCTTGTATATGGCATTGCGTGCCGTGACATACAGCCATGCCGGAAGATTCTTGTAGGCGGAGACCGTCTCTTTGTGCTCCCACAGCCGCATGAAACAGAACTGTGTGATGTCTTCCGCCAGTATCTTGTCCTTGAGCATGGAGTAGGCATAGCCGTACACCATGCCTGCGTACTTGTCATACAAGGCGGAAAACGCTTTCTTGCTTCCGGCATTAAGCTGGATTATAAGTAGGCTGTCAGTTTTCATAATGGCTGTTTTCATGCAATCCCGTTGGACGCCGCCAAAAATAGGTGGTATTCCTGTTTCCGGCAAACAAGTGCCATTAATTATTTGTTACCGAAATCTGAAGCTTTCTTCATCTTGACGGCAATTTCCCTGTTGCACAGATTGCCGATGCTTCCTGCATGTGTGTGACGGACAGTTTTTTCCGCATGGAACCTGCCCTCGTTCACCTCGATCCCCACACTCTTGTAAGCATCCCTGAACGGCATTCCGGCAAGGGCCCTTCTGTTTACTTCCTCGACTGTGAACAGGTAGTCGTAGATAGGTGAGTCAAGGATGTGCCTGTTCACCCTTATCTCGCGGAGCATGAATTCAGTCATGCGTATGCACTTGTGCATGAGTTCCAGGGCAGGGAAGAGTATGTCTTTCAGAAGCTGGAAGTCCCTGTGGTAGCCGTGGGGCATGTTGCTGCAGAGAAGGGCTATCGAGTTCCCGCACCCGAGAATCCTGTTGCAGTTGCCGCGGATTATCTCCCACACGTCAGGGTTCTTCTTGTGCGGCATTATGCTGGAGCCGGTAGTGAGTTCGTCAGGGAATGAGATGAAGCCGAAGTTCGGACACATGTACAGACAGCAGTCAGACGCGAACTTGTTCAGGGTCAGTGCTATGCTGCCGATGGCGGACGCTACTGCCTTTTCTGCCTTGCCGCGGCTGAGCTGAGCGGCGATGACATTATAGTCCAGATCCTCGAACTCAAGAAGCCGGGTGGTCATCTCCCTGTCCAGCGGGAAGGAGTTGCCGTATCCTGCAGCCGAGCCGAGGGGATTCTGGTTTACAAGGTGATATGCCCCGTTCAGCATATACATGTCATCAGCGAGGGCTTCCGCATATCCTCCGAACCAGAGTCCGAACGACGAAGGCATGGCCACCTGGCCGTGCGTGTATCCGGGCAGCATCACATCCTTGTATTTTTCGCTGAGATCCTGAAGCACGCCGAAAAGCTCCAGGACTTCTTCTTTCGTTTTCAGCAGTTCGTCCCGGAGGAAAAGCTTGATGTCCACAAGCACCTGGTCGTTGCGTGACCTCCCCGAATGTATTTTCTTGCCGACGTCTCCAAGCCTCCTTGTCAGGAGAAGCTCGACCTGGGAGTGAATGTCCTCCACATCGTCTTCGAGCACGAAGCTTCCGGCCTCTATTTCTCCGAGTATATCGTCGAGTGCCGCAGTGAGCGTGTCAAGCTCTTCCGCAGTGAGCAGTCCGATGGACTCAAGCATCCTTATATGCGCCTTGGACCCGATTACATCATATTTTGCAAGTGCCATGTCGAGCACCCTGTCATTCCCCACGGTGAAATTTTCCACCACGTCTGAGGCCTTTGTTCCTTTGCTCCAGAGTGTCGCCATGTCAGAGTTTCCTGTTTTTGTATGATTCGATGCAGGCAGGGATGATCCTTTCGTACGTGCTGTCGAGGAAGAGCGGCGATGAAATGATGAAATCCGCGGTACTTCTGTTCGTGGCGAAAGGTATGTTGTAGAGAGAGGCGAGTCTTACCAGGCTCATGACATCGTTCTGGTGTCCCTGCATTATGAGATTGTCGCAGAAGAATACCAGCATGTCGACCCTGTCTTCTGCTATCATGGATCCTATCTGGGCGTCACCTCCGAGCGGTCCGCTGAGAAGCTTTGTCACTACAGGCGCCTCATCGCCCAGCACTTCCCGGAGAGCGGCTTCTATAAGCCGTCCTGTAGTGCCCGTGCAGAACAGTTCACATTCTTTCAGCGAGCCGGCATTGAATTTGACCCAGCTCACCAGTTCCTGTTTTCTGGCATCATGTGCCACGAGTGCTATTTTCTTTATCATAATAATTATAATTTTTTTAAACCGTTTTCATTCCGCCACCTGCCGTCTTCTGACCGTTTCCGCGAAACGATTGATGAAATCAATGTAGCCACGTATTGCCCCTTCGATTTCGGAGACCAGTATGTACTCGTCCTTCTTGTGCGACCTTCCGGATTCTCCGGGGCCCATCTTGACGGCGTCGCATCCTATTCTTATCCAGTCGGATGTGGTAGGGGAGGAGTATGTCTCTATGCCGGATTCCGCCAGGCATTCCTTCAGCGGGGAGTCTCCGAATGTGGCTGAAGACTTGTTTCTGAGATTCCTTGCAGTCAGCCTGCTCCTGCATACGGCCTGGAGCATTTCAAGTATCTCGCTGTTATCGTACATTTCCGTTGGCCTGATGTCCACCACGAAACGGCACCTGTCCGGTATGACATTGTGTGCCGTGCCTGCTTCTATCTGTGTGACGGAAAGCCTGACCTTGCCCGTTTCCGGGGAGATCCGGGTGAATTCGAAGTCCCTCAGCCGGTCTATGTCATCCAGTGCGATATAAAGGGCATTGACTCCCTCTCCGCGTGCGGCATGCCCGCTGACACCTTCCGCTTCCGCGTCAATTACGAGCAGTCCGCGCTCCGATGTGGCGGCTTTCATTCCGGTCGGTTCGCCGACAATGGCCCAGTCAGGTCTTCCAGCCTTCCCGAAGCCTGGAATCTCATTGTAGTGTTCCCATATCCAGGTCATCCCGTCAGGACCGGACCGTTCTTCTTCACTGCTCAGAACAAGCACAATGTTGAATGGAAGCTCTTCCTCCATGAAATGTCCGAATGCGGCGCACATTGACACCACTGACCCTCCATCGTCGTTGCTGCCGAGTCCGCATACGATTTCATTTTCCGCATGTCCGAGGACTTTTTCCGCGCAGGCATAATCGGGGCGGTACGGGTCGAATGAATATTCGCTGTTGGGAGGGACCGTGTCCATGTGGGCACACAGCATCAGCGTCTTTTTCTCGGGGTCGAAGCCCTGCCCTGCTGCCACAATGTTGTTCTTTATCATGTGGTGCATGATGCCGCGGCTTTCAAGCACTTCGGATATGTAGCGGCAGACTTTCCCTTCATCAAAGGATACTGACGGTATCGCCACCATCCCCTTCAGCATGCTGACGGCATCGCTTATGGTCTTTTCCATATCCATTCCCGGTGTCAGCTGTGGCAGACTGTCTGCCTGTCGTTCAGTATGTTCCCGGAATTCTTGATGACCACTTCCGCCACACCGTCCTTTATGGCCTTGAATGCGTTTTCCAGTTTCGGAAGCATTCCGTCTGCCACTGTCCCGTCTTCCTTCAGTTTCCGGAAGATGTCAGGGGTGATCTCAGGTATCAGGCTGCTGTCATCGTTCCTGTCGGCCAGCACCCCGTCTTTCTCGAAGCAGTATATAAGGCTGGTGACGGCCTTGGAAGCAAGGCTCACCGCTATGCTTGAAGCCACGGTGTCCGCATTGGTATTCAGCAATTCCCCGTCACGGCTGCATGTTATGGCGCAGAACACCGGTACAAGCCCCATGTCCAGCAGGCTTGTGATGAAGCCGCTGTCTATGTCTGACGGATCCAGGTCTCCCACGAAACCATAGTCTACCGTCTCGCCGCTTGAGGCTAACCTGACAGGAGGCCTTTTCGTGGCTTTGATCACGGCTCCGTCCGCTCCGGACAGACCGATGGCATTGCATCCGTTTTTCTGCAGGAGGGCCACAATGCTCTTGTTGCACCAGCCTGCATAGACCATGGTCACTATGCGGAGCGTCGCGGCATCTGTCACCCTTCTGCCTTCTATCATTACGGGAGACTGTCCGAGTTCTTTCTGCATGGCGCTTGCTATTGCCCCGCCGCCATGTATCAGGACCTTGCGTCCCGGGATGACTGAGAACTCCTCTGCGAATTTTTCAAGGCGCGCACGGTCATCCACGACGTTGCCGCCGATTTTGAATACCTTTATCTTTTCCATTCCAGAATTTCCTTTACTCACTGATGCCGGCCACTGCGTTACAGTGACAGGAGTATCTCCTTAATGACGGTCTGGGCGGACACGACCCTGTTCGCAGCCTCCGGTATGACTATGGATTGAGGACTCTCTATGACCTCGTCAGTCACTATCATGTTCCTTCTGACAGGCAGGCAATGCATGAAATATGCGTTGTCAGTCAAGGCCATCTTCCGGCTGTCCACCGTCCAGTTCCTGTCCATGTTCAGGACTTTTCCGTAGTTTTCACCGCTGTAGGCAGCCCAGTTCTTCGCATAAATGAAATCCGCACCCTCGAAAGCCTTGTCCTGGTCGTATTCTATACGGGCATTGCCGGTAAATGCCGGATCCAGTTCATACCCGTGCGGATGAGTGATCACGAAGTCGCAGTCCATCAGGTTCATGCCTTCGGCAAATGAGTTCGGTACCGCCTGCGGCAATGCCTTCGGATGCGGCGCCCATGTCATGACGATCTTCGGCCTGTCCTTCTTCCTGTATTCCTCGATGGTGATCATGTCGGCAAATGTCTGCAGCGGATGTCTTGTGGCTGCCTCCATGCTGAATACCGGTCTTCCAGAATACTGGATGAATTCGTTCAGTATCTTTTCGTTGTAGTCATCTTCCTTGTTTTCGAACCTGGCAAAGGACCTCACTCCGATGATGTCGCAGTAGCATCCCATCACCGGTATGGCTTCCAGAAGATGTTCGGGCTTGTCCCCGTCCATGATGACGCCTCTTTCGGTTTCCAGTTTCCATGCTCCCTGGTTCACATCGAGCACGATCACGTTCATGCCCAGGTTCATGGCGGCTTTCTGTGTGCTCAGTCTGGTCCTGAGGCTGGAGTTGAAGAAAAGCATGAGCAGGGTCTTGTTCCTGCCGAGTTCCTGGTCTGCAAACGGGTTCTCCTTGACATACCTTGCCTTGGCGAAAGCCTCTTTCAGGTCGCCGAGCTGTTTTACTGAAGTGAAATGTCTCATAATGGTACGATATTATTGCCGGACACTTCCGGCACCAGTCAAAGATACAAACTTATATAAAATATTGCGGATTCCTGAACAACTCGCGTTTTTTCCTTGAAAATATGATTGTTTTGCTAAAGATTATTCCTTTTTTCCATCATTTCCATCCTGGACTGTTTCAGGAAACTCCATTTGCCGAAATTGTAGGACAGGCCTATGAGAATACAGCGGCCGGGATTGTTCCGGTAAGTGTCCTCCACATATTCGGCTGATGCGATGTGCGAGAATGATTTCGCGCTGCCAAGGATGTCGTATGCTGACAGACTTATGGTGAATGCCCCTATATCCTTCGCTATTTGCAGGTTCAGAAGCCAGTCAGGACTGTTGTAACCGTAGCTGAAGCCGCTGTAGCCGTTGAAGTCGAAGCGGCCCTCTACTTCCCAGCCGCTTCTGTTCCGCCACAAGGCTTCCGCGTATGCATTATATCGCCAGTTGTCCACCTTCGAGTCCGGATAGGCGGAATATCCTGCCCTCGTATTGTTCACTGATGCACCGCCTCTCAGCGACCATTGCTTCAGCTCATATTTCAGACCCGCATTTACCGACCAGTTCAGATTCGTAGTCCGGTTTTCGATGAATCCGCTCCTGCCGCTGTAGAATTCGCTGCCGTCAGCGTCTCCGTAGAGCCACGACATCATTTCCGCATAGTCGAATTCCTCCATATCCATACCGTCAAGAGTGCCTTCGGCAATATACATGCTCCCGGTGCTGAAAAAAGCTTTCGGCGTGACAGTCAGATTCAGTCGTTTCTTTTTGTCGAGAGGTTGGATGTAGGTAATATTCAGGCTTGCATTATAACGCGGGCGTCTGGAATTGACAGGAATGGAATACCTGACAGCCGAAGCGTCATACCAGCTGGCGCAGGTGATTTCGTTTACGTCTACTGAGCCTGCGAGCCTCATGCTTACATAATTCTTGCCCGACCGGATTCTGCCTTGACTCACATAAAGATTGAGATCCTGGTGATAGCCGGTTTTCAGGTAGATGTTCCCAGTAGAGATGTCTACCGGATTCGAGACATCGAGCATGGTACTGATGGCATCACCCTGTGGCGGTGCAACGCTTCTGCCACTTGTACGAAAACCGCAGTCCCAAGTTTTATCTAAGAAACTCACGTTAAGATCAGGCCCGGCACTGACCTGCCATAGGGAATTGCTGTTGTTCTCAGTACCGAATGCCCTTGAGTGATGCTCGGTATTGTCTTCATACACCCCTAAGCCGAATCCTGCAATGAAACGTTTCCGCTCTCCAAGCTCAATACCGTACGAAGCCTTGACCGTCTGTTTCAGACTGATGCTCCTGTCTGTGGAATATCTTGAATACCAGTCGTTACGGCTGAAGTCTGCAGCGTTTTCTGCATTCCTGTTTTCTTCTGATGTGCTGAAATCCGCCGACAGTTCGGACGATATCCGCCAGTTCTCGGATATTTTTCCTGAATAGTCGGCATATCCGCTCAGTTGTATCGCATCTGACTTGTCGTCATAGAGAAGGCTCCTGCTGTCTGAGGATGACATGTAACGGGTGACAGATGATTCCTCGCTGTTACCGCGTGTGCCATCGTATCCGATGTTTCCTTCGAATGAAATGTGATGCTTCCGTGCCTTGTCCAGATAATATTTTCCTCTCACATTCACTTTTGCGTTGAAGTCATCGGAATTCCCGGCAGTATATGACTTACTGCCGTTAAGTTCTTCGCCAGCAGTATCCGTCATCGAAGAATTGCTTTCATTGGAAGTTTTCTTCCGGTTGTATTGAAAAGTGCCGTTTATGGAGATACCCTCTGTCAGAAATGAGGAGAACATTTGTGGCTTTACCATGAAATCAGCTTTCGCAGAATGACCTATATCGTTGTTCGTCTGGCTGCGGCTTGTCTCCAACCGCTCGCCTGAACTCAGGAATGACGTGCGATGGGATTCCGAACGGCTGTTGTCCCTGCGGAAATCGTATGATACAGCCGCATCAGTGTCCATCCCGGGAATCCTCGAAGTATTGTAGTTCACTCCGGCGGATGCTATGTCCGACAGGCCGGATGCGCCACGCGACAGCTGGTTTGCATTGACGTTGTTGCCGCCTCCTAAAAGGGTGAAATTGTCATCGTCGCCATAGAACTGGGCATACAGTTTTGCGTTGTACAGCCCCATCGTACCGTCTCCGAACCTGTCTGATGCCTTGTCCTTGACAGAAACCCCACCCTCCGCAGATACCTTGCCGAACCAGGCTTCCTTATATTCTTCCTTCAGTCGCACATCCATCTCCTTCTCCTTCCGGGACATCCCGAATCTTCCATGATTCTCCTTGTCGATCACCCTTATCTGGTTCACGATGACTGCCGGCAGATTCTCCAGGGCTTTGGCCTGGTCATCGAAAAAGAATGTCTTTCCCTCCACGGTTATCCGCTTCACCGGTTCTCCGTTTACCCGGACTCTTCCCCTGTCCACCTCTATGCCGGGCATTTTCTTCAGCAGGTCGCCAAGGTTCGCATTGCTCGCCGTGCGGAATGATGTGGCGTTGTATATCAGCGTGTCGCCTTTCACGGTCACCAAATCGCCCATCTCGGTGATGCTGGCACCTTCCAGTTCCTCGACATTCTCTTCAAGTTTTACGGGAATGGTCCTGAATATCAGCGGTTCGAATGTGAATTCTTCTGCATACGGTTTGAAACCGAGCAGCTGCACGTTGACGGTATATTTGCCTGCCGGAAAGCCTTTCAGCGATGCGATTCCCCTTTTGTCCGTAAAAGTGAATGCCGTTACGAGGGTGTCCCCGTCCGGGACAATATACACTGTCGCCATCTGCACCGGTTCTCCGTTCCCTGCTTCCGTGACTGTTACATTCACTGCTGACATCTCTTTGAGATCGGTTTCCTGACCGGAAACAATGGCGCTGCCAAGACAAAGAAAAAATACAATGGCAGGTTTTTTCATACGTAATTGTCTTAATTTACTAATTAAATAAAAATTCATTGGAAAATCAAAATTTGTTTGATTTGGAATTATGGATTGAATTCAATATTTTTGATCATGGATATCAAAACCATCTGACAATATGAAAAAAGGCATTGCTTTCGTCATTGCGGCGGCAGCCGTCATGGCATGTGTACAAAATAACGGAACTGTCAGCATCACTCCTGAAAACAGTCTGGAATGGATGTCAGTCTATGAGATAGCGGTAGAAGACACTGCGACAGTGATCAAGGGAAACCTTTACGGCCGGGAAGGAGACAAGATAACCATACCTTCCGAAGTCTGGCTGAAAGGCTCGGCATCGGGGAAAAGATACGACCTTCTGCACGGACAGGAAGATGCAAGTCCTAGGACAGCTGTCATGCCTGCTGACATGACCATGCCGTTTACCATGGTATTCGAAGCCCTCGATGACAATGAAATGTCGGTAGATCTCGTATGCGGAAACGAACGGATCAGAAAAATACCGGTCAAGGAAGCCAGGACGGAATATACTACTGTCATTACCGGAACGCTCATCGGCAGGCCGAATACGTCAAGGCTTATTCTCGCCCCTGCCAACAGCGATTTCAGGGTAAATCCGTATATTTCAATTCCGGTAACTGACGGAAAATTTTCGTATGAACTGAAAACGGATGTCGTGGCGGCTTACGAACTCTTTTGCTGGGATGACTTCCTGCAAGGCGGATGGATAAATTCGATTATATTTTCAGACGGAGGAAACATCGACCTTGAGATATACTCCTACGAAGCCCACAAACGTCCGGAAATCAACCGTTGCACATCCCGAATGACTGAAGAGTACAGGAAATATACTGAAAATGAGACTTCGATGATGCATGCAGACGAAATGAATGCATGGGCGGACAGCCTGTTTGAAAACGGCGTTTATTTTACAGAAGAATTCGAACATCTTTCAGACAGCGCCTGTAATGCAGGTTATCCTCAGAACCTTGTCAACGAACTGGAAGCAATGCAGGCTTCGAAGGAAGCATATACGGATGAAGCCAGGGAATATCTGGCTGTATTCGACAGTCTTATGACAGACAGGAAGCAGCGCACTTTGGATTACATCAGGGAAAATCCGGGAATCGTAGGTTATTACCTTCTGTTCGACCAGTATTACTGGGAGACCGATACAGGTGTCAGGGAAAAATACAAAGATCTCTTCGAGACGACTTTTGCCGTGATGTATCCGGAACATCCGTTTACCGGGCAGATGATAAACATGATAGCCTCCGAAAGTATCAGGCCGGGAGGCAAATTCATCGATTTCACGGCTCCTGACCTGAACGGCACCGTACATAAGTTGTCGGAAGAAATAGCCGGGAAAATAGCCGTGATCGACCTGTGGGCATCATGGTGCGGACCTTGCCGGAGACACAGCATGGCTCTCATACCGGTTTATGAAAAATACAAGGACAAAGGATTCACTGTAGTAGGGGTAGCCAGAGAAAACCAGAACACCGATGCCATGAAAGCTGCGATTTCAAAAGACGGATATCCATGGCTGAATCTGGTGGAACTCGGTGATGCGGGAAAAATATGGCAGAAATACGGAGCAGGCAACGGAGGCGGAATGATCGTTCTCGTAGACAGGAACGGAACCATTGTCTCCGTAAATCCTTCACCGGAAGAAATAATGGAATATGTTTTGGATAATGCCGGATAAGACCTAACTTTGCACCGTAATCTTTAACGGTACCGATATGGAAAAAGAACTGGAACAGAAAGACTTGTTTCATGAAGTCGAAGGATTTTCCATCCTTGAGGCCATCAATGAGGCCAAGCGCTGTCTGCGTTGCAAGGTCCCTCAGTGTGCGAAAGGCTGTCCTATCAGCCATGACATTCCGGACTGGATACATGAGATTTCGAAGGGCAATTTCGGCAACGCCATGAAAATCATAAACGACAAGAGCAATCTGCCGGCTGTCTGCGGCCGTGTCTGTCCTCATGAGAAGCAGTGCGAGGGGCACTGCGTCCTGGCGAAGAAAGGTGAAGGCATAAAGGTCGGCAAACTCGAACGCTTCATCGCGGATTTCGATGGCGAGATGAGACTCATCAAGGAGAACCTCCAGCCGAAGACTAGAGGCCGTGTGGCGGTGATAGGGTCTGGCCCTGCCGGGCTGACCATAGCAGGAGATTTGGCCCGCATGGGTTTCAATGTCGAAGTATTCGAAATGGAACCGGAACCTGGCGGAGTCCTGATGTTCGGCATTCCGGAGTACCGTCTGCCGAAGGATGTGGTCAGACGCGAAATCAGGAAGATAGAGGAACTCGGCGTGGCTTTCCATTGCAATACAACGGTAGGTCCGGACCTGAACATAGACCAGCTTTTTGCTCAGGGCTTCGATGCCATATTCATGGGAACAGGGACTGTCAAGCCGCGCAAGCTTGATATCCCGGGGCGTAACCTGAAAGGTGTCCGCCAGGCCATATATTTCCTTCGCAAGGTAAGTCTCTACAATGAAGGCAGCATCGCCAGGGAGGACGTTCCCGTGCATGACGGTGACAGGGTATTCGTCATCGGATGCGGAAACGTGGCCATGGATGCGGCGCGTACCGCCATCCGGATGGGCGCCAAGGATGTGGAGATAGTCTTCTACAAGACGAAAGAGGAGATGACAGCCCTGCAGTCTGAGTACGAAGGTGCCGTGGCTGAGGGTGTCAAGTTCAACTGGGAGTCGAATATTGTGGAGATTCTGGACTATAACGGAGTTCTCAGCGGAGTGGTCATAGAGTGCAACGGTGAAAAACGTATAGAAAAGGCAGACAAGGTGCTGATGGCTGTCGGCTCCGTGCCTGCCAGCAGGATAGTATCCACTACCAAAGGCATTGATGTCAATGAGCACGGCTATGTCCTCACCCGTGAGAATCCGTACGGAATGACTTCGCGCAAAGGGGTTTTCGCCGGCGGTGACGTGGTGAACCAGCCGTCCACAGTGGTGCTGGCCATGCATGATGCCAAACTTGTGGCGGAAGGTATAGCTAAATACGTGGATGCCGTCAGACTGCTGCAGTCGATAGATTCGTCTTCCGCTGCCGTATAACAGGAAATTTTCTATCTTTGCCGGCTCAAAAATTTCCGGTTATGACAAAGGAACAGAAATTCGGGCATCTGGCCATGCTGGGTGCAAGTGTGATGTGGGGGCTGATGGCCCCCATATCGAAGGCTGCCATGAATTCCGATGCGGTATCGGCCATGCTCGTGGCTGATGTCAGGATTTTCGGGGCTGCGATTTTGTTCTGGATTTTCTCCCTGTTTACGAAAGGGGAGAAAATATCGCACAAGTCCGATTATATCAGATTCTTCTTCGCCGGACTGTTCGCCATCATCCTGAACCAGTGTGTCTATGTGACGGGAGTGTCGATGACCTCACCTGTGGATGCATCCATTATCACTACGACCCTTCCGATAGTGACCATGATATTCGCGGCCATCTTCATCAAGGAGCCGATCACAGGCAGGAAAGCAGGCGGTGTGTTGCTTGGTGCATGCGGTGCATTGCTCCTGGTATTCGGGAACAGGCTGCTTCCGGGTGCTGCTCCGGCAGCTGCGGCCGGACAGTCGTCCAGCCTTACGGGTGACCTGCTCTGCTTTCTGGCGCAGTGCTCCTACGCCGTGTATCTGGTGATATTCAGGGATTTGATCAAAAGGTATTCTGCAGTGACGCTGATGAAATGGATGTTTACGTTCGCATCCGTCATCATGATACCTGTATCGGCCAGAAGTCTGGCTCTGACAGGGTGGAGTTCCATCTCACTGACAGAGTATGCCGAGCTGGCCTACGTGCTTGTATTCGGAACTTTCCTCTGCTATCTCATAGTGCCAGTAGGACAGAAGTTCTTGCGGCCGACTCTGGTGGCCATGTACAACTATGTCCAGCCGATAGTAGCCACTGCAGCCGCCATTATCTGGGGTATGGACTCATTCAATATCCTGAAAGTCGTGGCTGTCGTCTTCATTTTTTCAGGTGTCCTGCTCGTGAACCGAAGCAAGGCCCGTCATCCCGAGGACGAAGTCCGGAGATGACGGGCGCAGTGCCTGTCAATTCATTTTTGCGTAGTTATCAATGTGTTTGATGAAATCCAGTTGTCCCATAGGACCGGTAAACGACATGACTACGTAGTTGCGCTTTATCATGATGGTGGTAGGGACTTTTTTAATATCCAAATATGTAGCTATGTCTTGGGCATCATCGTAATCTGCCATGCCGAACAGACATTCTACGTCATTGTCATTTGCGTAAAGTTTTGCTGTATTTTTGAATATTCCCAACCACATCTTTGACGGGCCATCCCATTGAGCAGTTATGGTGAAAATGAATAAATCCGGATAATGTCCTTTAAGCCATGCGTTAAAGTCTGCTAACGTACCTAATGATGTAAGGTTTCCTTTAGTTTCAGGAATTAGAGTCATTTTTGAAAATAAGTCAAAAAATTGACTGTCAGATAATTCAAGTGTATCAAAACGAATTTCCGGGCTAAACCTGTCATGGGAGTTTACATACGGATTTGTTTTTTCAATCTGACATGTACACACGGATAACGCGATGAACAGTAAAAAAAAACGGTTTTTTCATATAAAATAATTTTGGGGATTTGTATTGACAATAAAATTAAGTATTTTAGTTGATAATTTGAAAGAAAATTATATTCTTTATATATTGCAGAAAATGTCTTTCCTTCGCCTAAATCTGACCTTGTTGTCCGTTTTTCTATGTCAGAGTCTGTTTTCCCAGGTTATTGAAGAGACAGCCCCTTTGAATATTGTAAGGACAGGGACTGTTTTGAGAGTTGTGGTAATCGACAAGGAAACATCTTCTCCTTTGCATGGCGCCGATGTCAGTCTCTCATGTGGAAAAGATACATTAAAGGCAGCCTCAGGCAGAAACGGTGTTGCATTTTTTACGCATATACCGTTCAGGGAAAGCAGGGATACTGTCGTCCTGTCAGTATCTTTTTTGGGATATAAGGATCTGGAAACCGCGTTTCTCCTTAAGAAAGAATCATACATGAAGGCCATGATGGAGGCGGATCCGCAGCAACTGAACGAAATAGTCGTCAGAGACAAGTCCGTGCTGATGATAATAAGGGGAGACACCACAATATACAATGCATCTGCCATCGCGACGATGAGGGGGGACCGTCTTGCTGACATTCTGGGACGTTTGCCCGGTCTTTCGGTTTCCGGCGGCATAATCTATATAAAAGGAGAGCCCGTGAGCAAGATACTTCTCAACGGCTCCTCGATTTTCGGCTCGGATATTGGGGTTGCCCTGGAAATGATTCGCGCAGACGATATCAGGAACGTCAAGGTCTATGACCAGTATGACCAGGACAGACTTCTGGAAGCAGATACTTTGGACCGTAAGGAGCGGGTGCTCGATGTAATGACCCGAAGACAGACCAGGGTAATGCAGGAAACGAAACTTGGAGCGTCGGCCGGTGTATTCACGGAAAAGGGCTTGGACGGAAAGACGGATGCGGCAGCAATGCTTTCCGGATCATACAGGAGATTTACAGACGATGGCATGTCTGTCGAAGGAAGCGTCGGTCTTGACAGAAATTATTCCGATGCGGAGCCTTCATCCTCTCCGAAAGACAATGCCGTAGCCAGTATGATTTTAGGCAGGAAAAGGAAATTCAAGGATTCTTTTTTCCATTCCCTGAATATCGGATATGACGGCAGCAGGTTTCAGGATTATGAATTCCGTGAATATTCTCCGTCTTCGAGTTTTGCCGAACGGTCTTCGGAGAGTTCAGGGAGCAGGTCGGATCGCAGACTGGGCGTAAGCTATACCGGCAGGTCAGGTTTCGCCATAGGAAAAAACAATACGCTGCATGTCTCGTTTGCCGCAGGATATGGACACAATGTTTCAACAGATATTGATGGAATGTCGGTCATTACGGACAATAGACGTGTATTTTCTTCAATAACGGATGAAAAACGGGACAGAAGATATTCGCTCTCTGCTTCTCTGGCATTCAACAGACATTTCGGCAAGCCTGGGAGAGTGCTGGAAATCAGTGCCGATTATGGTCATGCATGGCTTTCGGGCCATGAGGAGAGAGTTGATACTTCGTCTGCCGATTACATGAGACAATGGATGGACGGAAAAACTCGTCGCTCTTCCGGAGATTTATCTTTCGATGCTGGATACTGTGAGCCCCTGTGCGGGGAAAACCTCAGGTTGTCGGCGGGCTATGGACTTTATGGAAAATTTTATGACGGAAACAGGATTGCGGATGATTTCCTGTGTGGAGTCACAGATACGTTGAATACGTATGATTATCGGCAGAATAATCTTGAAAACAGGTTCAGAGCAGGGGTACTGTTCCGGAATCGCAAGAAAAACATGACGCTTGATGCAAGTCTGGTTTACGTGCTTGCTTCGCAGACAAGGACTGAAAAGTTTCCTTATTCATCCGGATATCTCAGAAGCTATGGTCATGTCGCTCCTCGTGTAGTGTTCTCGTGGAGCACCCCGGTATTTTCTGTCAATCTGAATTATAATGAATTTCAGCTCATACCGTCTGCAGACCAGACCCGTGAAGTCCTGGACAATTCCTCGCCTTTATTCTTGCGAGCCGGTAACAGCTCGCTCAAGCAGAGCATCTCGAGAAATGTCTTTCTCGGACTATCTGCGTTCTGGTCTTCCTGTTCTATGAATATGAATCTGACGTTTACGAATACTTCGGATGCTTTTGCATCCAGGACAGTCTATTTTATCGAAGATACATTATTGCCGGAATATGGTTATACGGCAGCGGCGGGATCCCAGCTTACCGTTCCTGTCAATATAGACGGCACAGGAAGCCTCATTGCCGGTATGTCGTTTTCATCATATATCAATCCGATAAATACCATGCTGGTGATTGGTCCGGGTTATAATTACTCCGTAATGCCGTTTATGACAGGGGAAGTATGTCATGATACGGAAATGCATGCTTTCAATATTAACCTGCAGTTCGAGACTGTCGTAGCAAAATCAGTCGATTTTGGTGCAAGCATTGCTCCTTCGTTTGGAAGGAATCTTCTCGACGGCTTCTTGATATACGGCTTCTTCGGACTGGATCTCACCGGAAATGCAAAGGCAAATTTCCTGAAACACTGCTGGCTGCGCAGCGATGTCACTTATTCTTTCATGAAGACAGATATCGAAAGCTTTGGGTATGACCGTCTGATATGGAATGCTGGTATTTCATACAAGTTCGGGAAAAATGACGCTTTCGAAGTCGGTCTTGACTGTTATGATATTCTGGACAGAAGCAATACGTGGAGCATCCTGTCCCGCAATGACTATATCGGAACTTCCTGGAGTGCCATTCTTGGGCGAAGTATCATTTTGTCATTCCGCTGTTCGTTCTGATAAAGTATGAAAACAAGAAGTGCGGCATTAGTGCATGCTGTTGCACTTAAATACCGCACTTCTGTCATGTTGACAGTTTTGTTACTCGGCGAGTTTCTTCAGTGCAGAGACGAATCGTGAAGCGGTTTCTTCGGAGATGGTCAGGGACGGCAGGAGCCTGATGACCTTGGGACCGGCCGCTCCGGTGAAGAAATGCTCTTCGAACAGGAGTCTGTTACGAAGGTCTTCGTATCCGTCCTTCATTTCAATCCCTATCATAAGTCCGCGTCCGCGGTACTCTTTGATCGGGTGTATCGGCTGTCCGTCAGGGCCGAGTGCATTTCTGAAATATTCCCCGATTTTCGCCGCATTCTCCACCAGATGTTCGCTTCCGATGATTTCGAGTACTGCTATGGCAGCGGCGCAGGCCAGGTGATTGCCGCCGAAGGTGGTGCCGAGCATACCGTATTCAGCTTTGAATGCAGGTGATATGAGCACGCCTCCGATAGGAAAACCGTTCGCCATGCCTTTGGCAGTAGTGATGATGTCTGCACGGATTCCTGCGTGCTGGTGTGCGAAGAACAGTCCCGTACGTCCGTAGCCTGACTGGATTTCGTCCAGAATCAGCATTGTCCCTGTCCGGTCGCAGAGGTCTCTGAGCGATTTGAGAAAACCGTCCGACGGCTCATATATTCCAGCCACTCCCTGTATGCCTTCGATGATGACTCCGGCATATTCCCTGGTTTCCAGAGCCTTTTCAACTGCAGCGATGTTGTTCAGAGGCACGAATTCCACGTGTGAAGTGGAATTGAACGGGGACTGTATCTTAGGATTGTCAGTGACGGCTACCGCTCCTGATGTCCTGCCATGAAACGCTTTGCCGAAGGCGAGGATTTTGGCCCTTCCGGTCTGGAACGAAGCCAGTTTCATGGCGTTCTCATTGGCCTCGGCCCCTGAATTGCAGAGGAAAAGCGAATAATCATCATATCCGCTGGCCTTTCCGAGTTTGTGCGCCAGTTCTTTCTGCAGGGAATTCTGCACGGCGTTCGAGTAGAACCCGAGCTTGTTCAGCTGGTCCGTAACGGCTTGCACATAGTGCGGGTGGCAGTGTCCTACGGAAATGACGGCATGGCCTCCGTACAGGTCCGTGTATTCATTGCCGTCAGCGTCCCACAGGGTGGTATCGAGACCTTTTACCGGTTCGATATCCCACAGTTTGTATACTTTGAATAATTCCATCTCTTTTGTTGTACCTTGTTTTATGAGTGACTGTTTGCGAGGTTTTCAGGATCAGAATGCCGAAGGTTTGAGACGCAATCCTGCGGTTTCGTCCAGCCCGAACATCAGGTTCATGTTCTGGACGGCCTGTCCGGATGCGCCTTTCACCAGGTTGTCGATGACGGAGCTGATATGTACGTAGCCGTCATGAAGTTCGACATGTACCAGCCCCTTGTTCGTGTTGATGACTTCTTTCAGGGATATTCCTTTTCCTGAGTGGAAAACGAAAGGGGAGTCCCTGTACCAGTCTTCGAACACGCTTACATATTGCTCTTCAGTCATTCCCTTGACAGCCCTGGTATAGACGCTTGCAAAAATGCCTCTGGTGAAATCTCCTCTCATCGGTACGAAATTCACAGTAGGTTCCTGTCCGGAAATCCTGCCGATATTCTGTCTGATTTCAGCCAGATGCTGATGTGTGAAAAGCTTGTAAATGGAAATATTGCTTTCACGGTAGCTGAAGTGGGAGGTTTCCGCCAGTTTCTTTCCGGCCCCCGTCGACCCCGTGATGGCAGTCACGTGGATTTCGTCCCTGATGAGCCCGTTCCCTGCAAGCGGCAGGAGAGCCAGCTGTATGGCCGTGGCGAAACATCCCGGATTGGCGATGTCATGTGCATTCCTGATGTCATCCTTTGCACTTTCGCAGAGACCGTACACGAATTTCCTTCCGGCATAGTTCCCGTCCAGTCTGAAATCATTTCCAAGATCGATGATCCTGCATGACCCGCTGATTTCATGCGTGTCGATGAATTCACGTGACAGACCGTGTCCCAGACAGAGGAATATCACATCAGGATCATTCAGTTCCGTGCCGAATCTGAGGTCGGTCTCGCCGATGAGATCCCGGTGTATATCGCTGACAGGCGTGCCTTCCGATGATGTCGTGGTGGCTGCCACCACTTCCACTTCAGGGTGCCGGAGGAGAATCCTGAGAAGCTCTCCTCCGGTGTATCCTGTACCTCCCGCTATCGCTGCTTTTATCATGTTCTTCTTTTTTTTCGTGGATGCCGTCAGTCTTTCACTACGTCTTCCGCGTGTTCGCTGTTCACGCTGTAGTAGATTTTCAGAGGGTTAGCGAGTACCTTTGTGAATCCTACTACGTCAGCTCCTGTGTAAGACTTGTTGATTTCTCCGTATGAACCGAACTTCGAACTCATCAGGTCATGGCTGCTTGAGCATCCCAGCACAGCGAAATGATATGGCATCAGAGCCACTTCCACTTCACCGCTCACATGCTTCTCCATGTTGTCCATCATGGCTTCCATGTCCCTGAGAACCGGATCGAGATACATGGCTTCATGCATCTGCTGTCCGTACCATCCTGCTATCTGGTCTTTCCAGTAGAGCTGGCCTTTGGTCAGGACATGCTTTTCGAGAAGATGGTGCGCCTTGATGATGATCAGCGGAGCGGCGGCCTCGAATGCCACACGTCCCTTGATGCCTATGATGGTGTCGCCCACATGGATGTCACGGCCTATGCCGAAAGGTCCCGCTATGTCCCTGATCTTCCTTATCACGTCCACAGGAGACATCTTTTCTCCGTTGAGGGATACCGGCTCTCCGGCTTCGAATCCTATCTTGATATGTTCCGGAGCTGTTTTCGTCACCTTAGTAGGATATGCCTCTTCCGGAAGATATCCGTCAGAGGACAATGTTTCCACGCCTCCGATGCTCGTGCCCCAGAGACCCTGGTTGATGGAATATTTCGATTTTTCCCATGATGACTCGTACCCGTGGTCCTGGAGGTATTTTATCTCTTCCTGACGGGTGATGGAGAGTTCCCTGATAGGGGCGAGGATCTTCACCTCAGGGGCGAGGATCTCGAATACTATGTCGAATCTCACCTGGTCGTTGCCTGCGCCTGTACTCCCGTGGGCCACATAGTCCGCCCCGAGTTTCTTCACATGTTTCAGGACTTCGAGTGCCTGGAACACACGTTCCGAGCTGACAGACAGCGGATAGGTCGCATTCTTGAGAATGTTTCCGTAGATAAGGTACTTCAGCCCGTGTTTGTAGTAAGTCTCCACTGCATCTATGTTCGTATGTGAAGCGGCACCGAGCTGCAGGGCTCGTTCTTCTATTTTCTTCTCTTCCTCTTTCGAGAATCCGCCGGTGTTCACCATGACAGTGTGGACCTCCAGTCCCTTTTCATTCTTCAGATAAGGCACGCAGAACGAAGTGTCAAGACCTCCGCTGAATGCAAGTACGACTTTGTTGTTCATATTATTGCAGTTTTAATGTTTTTCTTTATTTTCCGCACCTCCGGTGCAATGTTTCCGGCTTCGCCGCAATGCTATTGCGCAGCCCTGATGCCTTCATCCTGTACGGCGATGTGTTCGTTAGGGTCATACAGTAGTCCGGTGCACAGGCACATCTTGTAGCTGTTGTTCTGGAGGATAGGGAAGTTCTTGCAGCCCTGGCAGCCTTTCCAGAACTCCGGATCATGTGTGAGTTCTCCGAACGGTACCGGCCTGAATCCGATTTCGTAGTTCATTTTCATGACTGCGGCTCCTGTGGTGATGCTGAATATTTTCGCATCCGGAAACTTCTCCCTTGAGAGTCTGAATATCCTCTGCTTGATTCTCTTCGCCAGTCCCAGGCCTCTGAACGCATGGGCTACTATGAGGCCGGAATTGGCCACATATTTCTTTCCTTCCCATGTCTCGATGTAGGAAAATCCTGCGAATTTCCCGTTTTTTGCTATGGCTATGACTGCCTTCCCGGCTCTCATTTTCTCGATTATGTACTCAGGAGTACGTTTGGCTATTCCCGTACCTCTTTCCTGCGCGGAGACGAACATTTCGTCGCATATTTCCTGAGCATATTTCGCATGGCCGTTGTTGGCCACTACAACATCGATATCCATTTTCTGTGTGTATGATTTTAAACTGTGTATTAATGCCTGAAAACAATAAAAGCCCTAACGGCAAGACAAACCTCGATTGTCAATTGCAATTAATGCGTTCTTTTATGTCGTGTGTCTGGAAAGTCCGAGGGCGTCCGAATGTCAACCCTCCTGGATTCGGACGAGAACCGACGCTACAGACGTGCTTCGTCGGACTCGTCTGCCAGGCGTCATTATAGATGATATGTTTGTTCTCGAATCCATATTTTCTGCAAACATACGAAGAAATTTTGATAATCGTACTTCAATTTCGAAAAATATGGATTTGATTGAGTATCTTTGGGAAAAATTACCGGATTTGAGAAGAAAAAAGACAAATATGAACATATCTCCGGATTTTCTGAGCAGGGAAAAGGCTTCCATGATCAGAAAAAACCGGCAGGTCATATATCTGAATGATAAGGAAATGGCTGCAATAAGCGAATATTGCAGCCGTTTCAAGGTCAATACCAAATCCGTACTTTTCCGTCAGGCCATCATGGAAAAGGTCCTGAAGGAACTTGATTCCAATCCGCCTACATTGTTCTGACTTTTATCAGAGGTCAGTCCCTGCGGGCCAGCCCTATGTAGTATAGCAGCGTGGCGAGCGAGCCGATGGCGGCTATCACATAGGTATATGCAGCCCATTTCAGTGCATCTACAGCCATCGGCTGCGTATTTGCATCTGTGATACCGGCATTCTTCAGCCATGATACGGCTCTGGCGCTTGCGTTGATTTCCACAGGAAGAGTGGCGAAACTGAAAAGCGTAGTGACTGCGAAAAGCGCGATGCCGAACCAGAGCAGTCCCGGGAAGATTCCCATGAGCAGTACTCCGAGCAGCAGGATCCACTGTACGATATTCGATGCGAAATTCACCATCGGGACAAGTGCCGTGCGGAATTTCAGAGGCGCGTATCCTTTCGCATGCTGTATGGCGTGTCCGCATTCGTGTGCAGCAACGGCTGCGGCAGCTACCGAAGCGTTGGAGTAGACCCCTTCGCTGAGGGCTACGGTCTTGTTCGTCGGATTGTAGAAGTCCGTCAGCATGCCCTTTGTGGGAACGACCTGAACATCGTAGATGCCGTTGTCATGAAGCATTTTCATGGCTATTTCAGCCCCTGTCATCCCGTTGCTTGTCGGGACTTTAGAATATTTGCCGAATCTGCTGGTCAGCATGCTCTGTACTATCATGCTGAGGATCATTATGACTATAAGTATAAACCAGATCATAAAAATTCTTTCAGTTTATGTATGAAAATTATCGGGAAGCACCTTATTTGCAAAAATTGAGCCTGTCAGTTCCTGTCATGAAAGCCCGGATGGGTATTGTCATAAAAAATTGGAATGGAGTGCAAAAAATGGTAATTTTGCACTCCATTTTTCAAAGAGGTAAATATTGAATCAAGTCATGAGGGAAAATGATTTTTCGAGGCTGGAGATAAACCTTCCGAACTGTCTGGAAAATTACAGGTATTTCAGGTCTTGTATCAAGCCTGAAACCAGGCTTCTGGTGCTGGTCAAGGCAAATGCTTACGGTCACGGTGCCGTGGAATTCGCTTCCATGATGGAAAAGGCCGGTGCAGACTATCTGGCCGTAGCATATCCGGTGGAGGGTGTAGAGCTGAGAAAGGCCGGAATATGGTCTCCTATACTCGTGCTGACGGCAGGGACGGACTTTTTCGAGGAGATCATCGACAATGCTCTGGAACCGGGGATTCCGAATCTCGTGACATTGAAGGAATTCTGCGAGGTGCTGGAGTCCAGGGGACTGGAAAACTTTCCGGTACACATAAAGCTTGATACCGGCATGCACAGACTCGGTTTCATGACCGGCGAATTGCCGGCACTGACAGAATTTCTGAAAGACTGCAAAAGTGTCAGGGTCAAGTCTGTCTATTCCCATCTTGCTGCGGCGGAGGATCCGGCCAGTGATGACTTTACACTCGGACAGATAGAGATGTTCAGAAGAAATGCGGATGCTCTGACCTCCGTTCTTGGCTACAGACCCATGTATCATATACTGAACTCTGCCGGTATAGAACGTTTCCCCCAGTATCAGTTCGATATGGTGCGTCTCGGGATAGGTATCTACGGAGTGAGCGCACTGCCGGACGTGCATCTGGCTCCAGTGGCGTCTTTCAAGTGCAAAATACTGCAAATCAAACATCTTTCTCCTGAAGACGGGACCATAGGCTATGGCCGTCACGGGCATATAGCTCCTGCCGGAACGGTGATAGCTACCATCCCTGTGGGCTATGCGGACGGTGTGGACAGACGTCTGGGAAACGGAGCCGTTTCATTCATGCTGAACGGGCACAGGGTTCCTACGATAGGGAATATCTGCATGGATATGTGCATGCTGGACATTACAGGAGTGCCAGCGGAGGTAGGGGATACAGTGACGGTATTCGGAGAGGAACCTACGGCGTCAGAGATAGCCGACATTCTCGGTACCATACCTTATGAAATATTCACGTCCGTCCCGAGGCGGATAGAGCGTGTCATAGTGAAATAACGGCGGAAAGCCTCTGGTAAATATAAAAGGCGGTGTCGCCTCACCCTCAATGCCTTGCATTTTATCAATTCTGATACAACTGAAGAGACTGCGCCAAAATTCACCATTTTGACACAGTCTCTTTTCATTCTGTCCTGAGGGCATTACAGCATCATGCCGGCTTTGACCTCGGCAGCTTTTTCATCTCCTGCCAGATATGCCAGGATGGCCAGGCCGAAAGGTATCGACAGTCCCGGGCCGCGGCCTGTAATGATGTTTCCGTCTGTTTCCACATCATTGCCGGCGTATTTTACGCCATGCTCGAGAAGCGGTTTCTCGAATCCGTCATAGCAGGTCATTTTCTTTCCGCTCAGACCTGGAAGCCGGCTCAGCACCACGCTTGGAGCAGCGCAGATTGCTGCCACTGCACCGCCTTCGGCATAGTGTTTCTGCATGAGTTCCATCAGCTCTGTCTTGTCAGCCAGATTTGTGGAGCCCGGCATACCTCCAGGGAAGATCATGACATCGTTTTTGCCGGAGCAGGATGAACCGGCAGCAGCTTTGAACTCGCCGAATGTCAGGTCTGCTACCACAGTCACATTATGGGCGCTGGTCACGTACTTGTCTTCGTAAATCGAAACCGTTTTTACCGGTATTCCTCCTCTTTTCAGCACGTCACCTGTCGCGAGGGCTTCGGTCTCCTCGAAACCGTTTGCCAGAAAAAGATATACACCTTTCATAGTTCAGGATTTTGATTGATATTCTACAAATATAATCTATTCCGTCACTACTTGCACGCCATCTTCAGGATATTCTGCCATATAGAATGGAAAATACCCTTTGAACCGTTCCTGCCCGTTTTCATCAGTATAATAATATGTCAGCTGCTTTACTGGTGGGAAATGCTGTACATTGCTTTCTCCTTCTTCGAATATAATCGGCTTTATATGATCTATAAGAAGATAATGATCAGGACGGATAGAATCAGAAGTGATATCTTCGTTAAAATAGTATTTTAGAGCATAGTCAAGATAAACGCGGTCCTGTAATACAGGATCTTCGAAAGTGATAGTCGGGCCTTGAGAACCGGCTGTCACATTGAAAGCTTCTTCCGGAAGAGGATAAAACCCGTCAAGTGTCGCATAATATATGGATTGCGGACAATCCCAAATGACCCAGTCAGGCTCTATCGTAAAGTTCGGCTTATAGTTAAGTCTTGTGAAATAGAATATTTTGTCTTTGACATCTGACGGACCGTTAACTAATCTGGCATCCACACGGTATTTCCCATAATCATTGAGAGTCACTTTTGTTTCCCATTCCGAAACTTTGGATAGTGTTACATTCTGATAGTCTCCATTTTCGTAATGTATATCCCCTATGGAGAATTCAACGTATGCATCGGGATAAGCAGGATGCTTGTATTGCCATTTGACAGTATATGCTGTGCCTATATTGACGAAAGACGGGTAATCCAGTGTTTCTTCGATTTCCTTTACTTCATAGCCGATGAGATCTTCTTCGCTTGTCCCTCTCTCTTTTCCGTCCTTTCCATATACTATTACTGAAATACTGCATTTGCCGCTTTCTGTAAGCGAGAAGTCTATCGTATTGTCCGAAGACTTCTTCTCGATATCCGTACCGGCACCGTCAGTATATTCGATTTTAATACCGTATAAAATATCTTCCATCGGTTTGACGCTTTCGAACGGAAGGATCTTTATCCTGTAGTCAACTCCTGCGCAGAGTATTCTTCCTGTCACCTTAGTTTCATCTCCGTCATTTGCCACGGTATATATTTCATATTCCAGATCATCTATCGGACGTAGAGGGTACATTAGAGCCAAATCCTCCCTGTCGTATCTTGTCAGACCAGACCAGTATCCTCCGAGCATGGGGTCAATTTCGTCTGACGGTCTCATTATGGTTTCCACTTCATCATCGTTTGTTTCTGATACGTGTGGCGATTCATCAGAATCCTTCAGCCCGATAAGATGTCCCATAGCATGCATTATGGCGTATTTGCGCTGATCCTGATCCAGATAATCCCAGATATAATATCCTGTATTAATGGTAATCCTGCCATTCAGATTACCGATCAGGGGTGTAACTGTCACCAGAGCAGACCCGAATGCAAAAGACGGAGTAGATGTTACTTCTATGGCAGCACTCGCTTCAGTCGGATAAGCACCTGTCGTACTGAAAAATAAATTGCAGTCGTCTATGGAATTCCATTCGGATATGGCTTCTTCCAAAAGCATGTCGCTGTTACTCATCACATCCATCTGGGACTTGTCCAGTCGTATCTGCTGCTGAGTTTTTGTTAGCCTCGTAGTTTCTGCATTCATTTTTGTTTGCGGGACGGATCTGCTGGCTTTCAATTCGTCTTTATAAAATACAAGCTCATTTGATACGAGATAGTATTCATCAAAGATCTGTACGGATGTAGTATCATATCCCCATCTGGATAAAAGCTGCATATCAGCATTATACGTATCTACGGTTACTGATGCGTCTTCTTTTATCCTGATTTCGTCGGCAAGCTCATCCACGCTGCAAGACATAACCGGACACGCCAATGCAATAAAAGCAAATAAAAGATTCTTTTTCATAGTGTTGTGATATTAAATGGTAAATCAATCGATTTTTACAAGATTTCCGTAATAGTAATGATGGTATGGTGCATCCGGATCGTATTCGAAATACCTCTTCACTACATTTAATCTGTATTTGTGAGAATAGAAAGTCATATCATTTTCGACCTGATATAGTTTCAACCGGAATTCATAATCCCCTTCTTCTGGAATGACAACATCTAACTGTTTTTTATAGTCATGTATGTCACCTGGATTATAAATCGGACTCCATTCGTGTTCTGCTTCAAACAGCCAACTAAAATATTCCTCGCTTCTGTCGTTTGTTATTACTGGAGTATTGACTGGATTACCATTAAGTCCTCCTACTTGAAATTGAAGGTCCTTTCCCTTGAACATTTCAAATGATGCATCGACTCGTTTTCTAAATATCGTATCATTTGGTATATCATACGCCATGTGTATGAAATAAATATCACCATCTCCGGTGCCTTCTCCTCCCCATAAATCAATAGGGGAGTATAATTCTACAATCGGCTGGTCCTGGTTCAGTTCCGTATTGTCAGGCTTTTCGCTGCATGCCACAGCCATACTGGCTAATGCAGCAAAAGCAAATAAAAGATTCTTTTTCATAGTGTTGTGATATTAAATGGTAAATCAATCGATTTTTACAAGATTTCCGTAATAGTAATAATGGTGTGCGGCATCAGGGTCGTATTCGAAATATCTCTTTACTACATTTAATCTGTATTTGGGAGAATAGAAAGTCAGATTATTTTCGACCTGATATAGTTTCAACCGGAATTCATAATTCCCTTCTTCTGGAATGACAACATGAAGTTCCTTGTAATAATCATGTGCGTCTCCTACGATAAAATCAGGCTCCCATTCTCCTTCCGATGAGAACAGGTTATCGAAGTATTCTTCGTTTCTGTCGTTTGTTATTACAGGAGAATTGAATAGATGATCTATGTCTTTCCCTACCTGGAATTGAAGGTCTTTTCCATTGAACATTTCAAATGATGCATCGACTCGTTTTCTGAATATCGTATCATTGGGAATATTGTACGCCATGCATATAAAATATATATCACTGGCTCCGGTGACTTCTTCACCTAATACATCAATAGAAGAGTACAATTCTACAATCGGCTGGTCCTGGTTCAGTTCCGTATTGTCAGGCTTTTCGCTGCATGCCACAGCCATACTGGCTAAGGCAGCAAAAATAAATAGTAAATTCTTTTTCATAGTGTAATATAACGTCAGTTCGACGAATTATTTTACTTAGTACCAGAGACTTCGTCGAACTGACGTTACGATTTCTTCGAAATCTCCTTCCTTTTACGTGTCACCCCTCCTAAATCCTCCCCTTCGTATGGGAGGACTTGCCTACGGATTCGTTCCACGAATCCTCTAAAAGAGGTAGTTCTCTGAAATTCACTGCGTTCTTTTCATCGAACTCACGTTAATATATTATGTGGTGGGAGAATTATGTCTTTCCCGGCGCACGTAACCGCAATAATGATGCCCCATATCAGGATCGTATCCGACGTCTTCTGGGGCAATAATAAAGACAGTTCCGGTAGAGTTCAATCTGCCGGAACTGTCTTTATTATTGCAAGTCTGTCGGAACAATGCTCTATAGTGTTCTCTTGATTTCGACGATGGTGTAGGCTTCCACAGTGTCACCTACCTTGATATCGTTGTAGCCGGCAATGTTCAGACCGCAGTCCAGACCGCTGACCACCTCTTTCACATCATCCTTGAACCGTTTGAGAGAGCCGAGTTCTCCGGTGTAGACCACGATACCGTCCCTGATCACGCGGACTTTGGCGTTTCTTGTCAGCTTGCCTTCACGCACCATACATCCGGCGATGGTACCGACTTTCGAAATCTTGAACGTCTCCATGACTTCAGCCGTCGCAGTGACCTCTTCCTTCTCTTCCGGAGCCAGCATACCCTCGATACCGCTCTTGACTTCATTGATGGCATCGTAGATGACCGAATAGAGCCTGATTTCGATTTCCTCTTTTTCAGCGAGCTTTCTCGCATTGGCCGAAGGCCGTACCTGGAAACCTATGATGATGGCATCGGAAGCGGCGGCCAGCAGTACGTCCGACTCTGATATCGCGCCCACTGCCTTGTGGATGACGTTCACCCTGACCTCTTCAGTGGACAGTTTGATGAGAGAGTCTGACAAGGCCTCGATGGAACCGTCAACATCTCCTTTCACGATGATGTTGAGTTCCTTGAAGTTTCCTATCGCTATTCGGCGTCCGATCTCCTCGAGAGTCATGTGCTTCTGTGTCTTGATGCCCTGGATTCTCAGGAGCTGCTCCCTCTTGTTCGCTATGTCCTTGGCTTCCTTTTCGTCTGCCATCACGTTGAACGAATCTCCTGCAGTAGGGGCCCCGTTGAGTCCGAGTACTGATACCGGCGTGGACGGACCGGCCTCTTCGACCTTCTGTCCGCGCTCGTTGAACATGGCCTTCACCCTTCCCGTGTAGCATCCGCTCAGCATGATGTCACCGACATGAAGTGTACCGTTCTGTACCAGAACCGTAGCCAGATATCCGCGTCCCTTGTCCAGCGACGACTCTATCACGGCACCGGCTGCCCGCCTGTGCGGATTCGCTTTCAGGTCCAGAAGCTCGGCTTCGAGCAGGACCTTGTCCAGAAGCTTGTCGACGTTTATGCCTTTTTTTGCGGAAATTTCCTGACACTGGTATTTGCCGCCCCAGTCTTCCACGAGGATATTCATGTTCGCCAGCTGTTCCCTGATTTTGTCAGGATTGGCTCCCGGCTTGTCTATCTTGTTGATGGCGAATATCATAGGTACGCCTGCGGCCTGAGCGTGGTTTATGGCCTCCACAGTCTGCGGCATGATGGCGTCATCGGCGGCGATGATGATGATGGCCAGGTCTGTCATCTTGGCTCCGCGGGCACGCATGGCCGTGAAAGCTTCGTGTCCCGGAGTATCCAGGAAAGTGATTTTCTGTCCGCCTGGCAGCACTACGTTATATGCTCCGATATGCTGTGTGATACCTCCTGCTTCACCGGCTATGACATTGGACTTCCTGATATAGTCAAGCAGAGATGTCTTTCCGTGGTCGACATGTCCCATGACTGTGATTACAGGAGGTCTCGACTCGAGGTCTCCGTCATCGTCCGTTTCCTGCTCAATGGCCTCTGTCAGGTCTGCGGTCACGAATTCCACTTCGTATCCGAATTCTTCGGCTACGAGCACTAGCGCTTCCGCATCGAGTCTCTGGTTTATCGATACCATCAGACCGAGATTCATGCAGGCAGCAATGACTTTCGTTACAGGAGTGTTGTTCATGAGGGTGGCCAGATCGTTCACTGTCACGAATTCCGTCACCTTGAGGACTTTCTTGTCCATTTCCCTCATCTCGTTCTCTTCCTGCATTTTCTGCGAGGCCAGTTCCCTCTTTTCCCTTCTGTGCTTTGCACCGAGGTTTGTCTTGTTCTTGGTCTCGTTCATCCGGGCGTATGTTTCCTTGATCTGCTTCTGGATTTCCTTCTGCATCTCTTCGGCCTCGGCCTCGGTCATCTGCTTGAAGCGGTCTCTCTTCTTGCCGCCTTTCCCGGAAGCTCCTGAAGTGTTCCTGGCAGCATTGTCATTGCCCTTGTTCTTCTTCTTGTCTTTTTTTGAAGAACTGTTGTCCTGTTCGTTCCCTATTTTGCTGACATCCACCTTCTGGCTTCCGCCTTTGGCTATCCTTTCCCTCTTCTTGTTCTTTTTCTTGCTGTCGAACTGGGAAAGGTCTATCTTGTCCACGATCTTCGGTCCCTGAAGTTTCTCCACCTCTATCTTTATTTCACGTACTTCATGGCGCTTTTCTTCCGGATTTACTGCAGGAACTTCGTCCTTTTCTTCATGATTCCGGACTTCGGCCTCCTTAACGGCCGTCTCTGCTGCAGACAAGGTGTCGTTTTTCTCCGGAGCCTCCGCCTGTACGGCAGCCGGAATATCTTCCTTTTTCTCAGGTTCTGCAGTTTCTTTCACAGGTTTGTTTTCCGGAGCCTTGTGCTTCTTCTCGAACTGAGAGAGGTCTATCTTGTCCACGATCTTCGGTCCGGTGATTCTCCCGGAAGGAGCTGCGGTTTCAGGTGCCGTATCTTCTTTCGGTTTCTCCGGTTCCGGCTCTTTCGTTTCAGGAACATGCTTTTCCGGAGCAGGCGTACCGGCTGCAGCCTGCCCTGCCGGAGTCTCGGAAGACAGATTGGACTTTATGATGACTTCCTTGATGACGCTGTCCTGATCTTCTTCCGTGTTTTTCTTCTTGGCCCCGAGCTCGATGATCTCTTTCAGCTTGATGGCCACTTTCTCCGAGTCCTGTTTCAGCTTCTGTTCGTCCCCGAACTTGGCTTCTATGGCTGGCAGATATGAATCCGAGATCTTTGCATTCGGATTCATTTCCACTTCGGCTCCTTTCTCCTTCAGGAAATCCACGAGGGTCTGAAGGCCGATGTTGAACTGTCTGGTAAGTTTGCTTAATCTTATTTCTGCCATATATAAAATTTAAATTCAGATTATTGCGGGGAGGCTGGTTCATCCCCAATGTCTTGCTATTCTTCAAATTCCGAGCGGAGTATATCGAGTACCTCGGCGACTGTCTCGTCTTCGAGGTCCGCTCTTTTGGCGATGTCTGCAGGAGACAGGGCCAGTACGCTCTTGGCCGTATCGCATCCGATGGACTGGAGCTTTTCGATGATCCACGGCTCGATTTCATTCTCGAACTCGCTCAGAAGTACGTCCTCTTCTTCATCGTCCTGCTTAGGCAGCTCACGCCATACCTCGATCTCCTGTCCTACGAGCATGCCTGCGAGCTTGATGTTGCATCCGCCTTTTCCGATACCCTTCTTCACCTCGTCAGGCAGCATGTACACCTTTATCTTGCCGTCCTCACCGGTCACGATGGAAGAGATCTTGGCCGGACTGAGAGCCCTCTGGATAAGAAGCTGTGTGTTGTTGGTCCACTGGAGCACATCGATGTTCTCGTTGCGCAGTTCCCTTACTATGCCGATGATACGGGCTCCCTTCACTCCGATGCAGGCTCCGATAGGGTCGATCCTCTCGTCATAAGACTCGACTGCCACCTTGGCCCTTTCTCCTGGAATCCTGACCACCTTCTTGATGGTGATGAGGCCGTCGTAGATTTCAGGCACTTCCTGCTCGAAGAGTTTCTCGAGGAATTCATCGGAAGTTCTCGAAAGCACTATATAAGGAGTCGTGTTGTTCTTCATTTCCACGCTCTTTATTATGGCTTTCACTGTGTCGTTCTTCTTGAAATGCTCCCCGGGGATCTGCTCCGACTTCGGAAGACGCAGCTCGTTCCCGTCTTCATCCAGTATGAGAACCTCTTTCGACCATGTCTGATAGACTTCCCCCGTGAATATCTCGCCTATCTTGGCGATGTACTTGTTGTACAGGTTGGCTTTCTCGATATCCATGATGCGTCCCTGGAGATTCTGTCTGATATTCAGGATTCCCCTGCGCCCGAAACTCTTCATTTCCACCTTTTCCGCATAGGTCTCCCCGATCTCGTATTCATCGGAATCCTTGTTGACTTCCGCCAGAGCTATCTGCGTGTTCGGATCTTCCACATTCTCCACCACTTCACGGTTCCTGTAGATTTCGCAGTCACCCTTGTCGATGTTGATGATGATGTCGAAGTTGTCCGATGTGCCGTATGTCTTGGCCAGCTGGGTCTTGAACACATCCTCCAGTACCCCCATCATCGTAGGCCTGTCAATGTTTTTCAGATTCTTGAATTCTGCAAACGCGTCTTTGAGTTCTGTCTTTTCCATTTTTTATTTTATACTTTTGAATATTATCTTTCTGTGGCCTTCCGGCCAATTCCGGTGTCTGCCATTCCGTATTTTCAGGCGGCCTTCCGGCCAATGCCGTCACTTCCGTGCCTGTCCTCAATCGAGGACAATGACCGGAATGACACCGTTTACCGCATCCATGCCGAAAAAGTCATCGTGCTCCACCAGTTCCTTTCTCTTTTTCCCTTCAACGGCCTCCTTGACGGAATACTTCAGCCGGATACCGCTCTCGGATGCCTCTTCCAGGACGCCTTTAAGTTTCCTTCCGTCTTTCAGCAGGACCTGCACTTCGGTGCCGATGGCCTTCAGATACTGCTTGAGAACCTTGAACGGCTGGTCCAGACCGGCCGAACCTACGGTGATGGAATAGTCTTCCTTTTCCCTGTCGAATTTTTCCTCGAACTTGTGGCTCAGTTCCACGCAGTCATCCAGGGTGACGATGCCGTCTTCGGACTCGATGACCAGTTCCACATCGTTATCCCTGCTGACGGTTACATCCACCAGGAAACATTTCCGTGCAACGATTTCGTCCTGCATTGCATCTATTATCTCTGAAATTTTCATAAACGACCCGTATAAACAGATTTAGGGGACTCCCCGTCCCCTAAATCAAACTCACGGCGCAAATGTAAGAATAATTTCAGAATAATAAAAATATTGGCGATTAATTTCATATTTAGCCATAAAAATGTTTTATTTGCAAGTTTAACTGACATTCACGGATGTCGAAACGAACAGCACATGGAATTCAAGGCAAGAGAGATAGCTGAAATCCTAAAAGGAACCGTGGAGGGAGACCCGGAAGCAAAGGTTTCCACATTCGCCAGGATAGAGAGCGGAAAACCGGGTGCGATCTGCTTTTTCGCAAATCCGAAATATGAACATTACGTCTATGACTGTGCGGCCAGCATCATCATTGTAAACAACGATTTCGTACCTCAGAAGCCTGTGACGGCGACTCTGGTGCGTGTTCCGAACGCTTATGCGTCAGTAGCTGCGCTTCTGGACTACGTGACTGCTCAGAAAAGGTCCTACAAGAGATACAGAGGCTGTCATATAAAGAGATTCTTCTCCACCAGGATAGGCAAAAAAGTCTATATCGGCAGCGGCTGCTATCTGGGACGCAACGCCAGTATCGGAGACTATTCGAAAATATACGAGCAGGTATATATAGGCGACGGAGTCAGGATAGGGAAGAAATGCATCATTTATCCCGGAGTGAAAATATACCCGGGGATGGAGATCGGCGACAATGTCATCATTCATTCGAACGCCGTCATCGGAGCCGACGGTTTCGGTTTCGCCCCTCTTTCCGACGGATCCTACAAGAAAATCGAACATACCGGAAATGTCATCATTGAAGATAATGTGGAGATAGGCGCGAATACTACTGTCGACAAATCGCAGATGGGTTCCACCATCATCCGGAAAGGGGCCAAGATCGACAATCTCTGCCAGATAGCCCATAACGTGGAGATCGGGGAAAATACGGTCATGGCCGCCCAGACAGGGATAGCGGGCTCCACGAAGATAGGACGTCACTGCGTCATCGGCGGACAGGTAGGCATCGCGGGACATCTGTCCATCGCCGACAATACCACGCTGGCGGCCCAGACCGGCGTCATAAGCAGTGTCAAGACAGAGGGACAGGTGCTTTTCGGAAGTCCGGCGCTTCCTCATAAACAGTTCCTGCGGGCATACGCTATTTTCAGGAGGAACGGAAAAGAATAGGAGTGGATATGGACATAAAGATTTTTTGTATATCTTTGCCGTCCGAATTTTAATTGGAGATGAAACAGTTGCAGCAGACATTAAGGAAAAGCTATTCTTTTGAAGGAAAAGGACTGCATACGGGAAAGATCGCAAGACTCACTATAAATCCGGCCCCGGTGGATACGGGGATATTGTTCCGCAGGACGGATGTCAGCAAGGATCTTTATATAGAAGCGTTGGCGGAATATGTTTCCAGCACGGACAGAAGTACGACCCTGACCAAGGACGGGGTTTCGGTGGTGACAGTCGAGCATCTGCTGTCTTCGCTTACAGGTATGGGAATAGACAACGCCGTGATAGATCTGGACAATGTCGAGGTGCCTATTCTCGACGGCAGCGCGAAACCATACATAGATGCCATCTGGGAGTCCGGGATAGTAGGGCAGGATGCTCCCAGAAAATATATCGAGCTGGATCATGAGATCACGGTATCCAGCGAAAAGACAGGTTCGTCGATAGTCATCACTCCATCCGATACACCGTCATTCGATGTGAAGATCGATTTCAATTCCAAAGTGCTTGGCCTTCAGAATGCACACTGGGATCCGTCTCAGGAGTATGTAAAGGAAGTCGGTGTCTGCAGGACTTTCGTTTTCTTCCATGAAATAGAATATCTTTTCAAAAACAATCTGATAAAAGGCGGGGACGTGGAGAACGCCATCGTCATCGTGGAGCATCCTGTTTCAAAGGACCAGCTCGAATATATGTCGAAGCTGTTCAACGTGCCTATGCTTGAACGATGTGAAAACGGTTATCTGAACAATCTCCGGCTCCGTTTCCCTAACGAGTGTGCCAGACACAAGCTCCTGGATCTTATCGGCGATTTCCGCCTGGTGGGAGGTTTCCTGAAGGCTGACGTGAAGGCTGTCAGGTCTGGTCATACGATAAATACGAATGCTGCGAAAGAGATCAGAAAGCAGCTGTTTTCAAAATAAACCGTCAGACAGACGTAAAACTGTAGAGATTATGAACAATATCCATCCTTTAGCGACGGTGCATCCGAATGCCAAGATCGGAGACAATGTGGAAATCGGGCCATATGCCTTTATAGACGAGTTCGTGGAGATAGGTGACGGATGCAAGATCATGCCTCATGCCACCGTATTCAATTATGTCAAAATGGGCAGGAACTGCTGTATTTTCCCGGGCGCCGTGGTAGGAGCCATACCGCAGGATCTCAAATTCGGAGGCGAGGTCACTTATGTGGAGCTTGGCGACAATGTCACCGTGAGGGAATGCGCTACGATAAACAGAGGTACAAAAGCCAGTGGAAAAGGTGTGACGCGTGTCGGAAACAATACCCTACTCATGTCATATACCCATGTGGCCCATGACTGCAACATAGGATCTCACTGTATTCTGGTCAGCTTTACCGGTGTGGCAGGCGAGACGGAAGTCGAGGACTGGGCCATTCTCGGCGGCGGTACGCTTTCCCACCAGTTTTCGAAGATCGGCCAGCATGCCATGGTCGGCGGCGGATCGAAAATCAACAAGGATGTACCTCCTTTCATCCTCTGCGGCAGGGATCCGCTTTCCTATGCGGGAATCAACATCGTCGGCCTTCGCAGAAGAGGTTTCTCCTCAGACCAGATCAGATCCATCAAGGATATGTATGACCTCATATACAATGCCGGCATGAACGTGAGCGATGCCTGCGCGAAGATCGAGGCAGGTTTCCCTCAGTCTCCGGAAAGGGATGCCATCCTGAATTTCATCAAGAATTCCAAGCGAGGCATTGTCCGCGGAATGACTACCAATTCAAAAGGCGAGGTGGAATAGTGCCTGTACTTCTGAACACGGCGTATTTCCCGCCGATAGGATATTTCGCCCTGATGGCGAGAGATTTTACCCTGTCCCCGGACAGGGTAATTCCGTCTATAGTCTATATCGAGGCCTGTGAGAATTACCAGAAGCAGTCTTACCGTAACCGCTGCAGGTACTATGCGGGGAATGGTGCGCAGACTCTGTCTTTCCCCATAGTCCACGTGGACGGTACTCATAACAATATCCCTGTCCGGGAAGTGAAAGTGGACTATACCATGGACTGGGTGACCCGGCACGAGAGGGCTATCGAGTCCGCCTACAGGACATCCGCCTATTTCGACTATTATGCGGACGAATTGTTCGCGATTCTGGACAGCCGCCCCGAGACTCTGTTCGACTTGAACCTGCAGATAATCGGATTCTTCATCAGAAAGACAGGACTGGCAGTGGATCTCCGGCTCACTGAAGATTTCAGTCCATGCGGTTCTTCGGAGTATGGAGACGATTTCAGGGAAAAAATCCATCCTAAAAGGCAGGATACCATACTTCATGACCTGGATCTGGAAAAGCCGTATTTCCAGGTTTTTTCCGGGAAATACGGCTTCATTCGGAATCTGTCCATTATGGACCTTCTTTTCAACGAAGGGCCTGACAGCATTCTCTGGCTCAAGAATATCTGACTTCGGTCCGATGAATCCTTAAAAGCGGAATCCGACAGTCAGCATGACACTCCAGAGACTTCTTCTGTTTTCGATTTCAGGAGTGAGGCTGTAGCCGTTCTCATCGAATGCATAGTCATCGTACGGGTAGATGTACTCGTTCGGATATCTGGTATAGCTGCAGGCTACGTCTGCGAAGAACGAACCGTTCGAACTGTAGCCCAGACCGAATGAACCCTTGTGGGTCATCGTACGCTCTGGATGTTCTGCGACTTTGCTGACATAGACCAGGTGTCCGTATTCGTCCTGAATCTTTTCAGGCGAAGTGGTGAGTCCGTATCCTGCCCTGATGGCGAACTGCGGTACCGGCTTGATCTCGATACCTGCCCTGAACATGTGCGATGTTCCCATGAAGGTCCTGATGTCTTCGTTCTGATAGTCGAATTCTCCTGACTGCATGGTATCAAGTTCCTTGAATTTCATCGTACTGTAGTCGCACATCTCGTAGTCCGCGCTGATCAGTCCGAAAGTGCCGAAAGTCCATGCGGCCCCGAAGTTCGCCCTGAACGGAGAGATCAGTCTGTACCGGTATTCTCCCAGCGGAGATTCGGAACTCATGTTGAAACTCGGGTCATCGAATGTGGTGGATCCGCTCTCGCTCCAGTTCTCGGTGACGGACATGCCGGTCGGAGTCTGGATGGCTGCTCCCAGACGAAGGTTCTTCATCGGGGTGACGATGACTCCGAACTTGCCGTATATTCCGACTCCGGTCGCCGAGTATCTGTAGTCATACATCATGTCGTTGAAATAAGTGGTCACATCCTGTCCGTCCACGTTGAAGACATTCTCGAAATCCGCCGGATCGACAGCCCTTTCGATGTACCGGAGAGCTGAATCGTAGTTGAATGAGGTGATGCCGAGGTTCGCTCCGAAATACACGAAATCGGATATGTTGAAGCCGATATTGAAAACATAATCGCTTTTGAATCCGGATGTCTGTCTCTGATAGCTCTGGTCGAGAGGTCCGCCGATGTATGTATGGATGTTCACATGGTCCGGGTCGGTATCGTCTATGTCGAACCTTTCAGTCGACCCGACATAGATCCCGGGGTAGTCGGTCAGCGGACTTATCATTCCTGCCTGGGCGGCCATGATCGTCCTCCATGGGGCGGCATAGTAGTCGTATGCATCGGAAGCGAGCAGGGCATCGAAGTCATAGCCTGCGCTTGATGCGTATGCGGCTTCTGCTCCCATGAATGATGTCATGTTATGCTCGCCGGCCGTCATCAGGCTTTCCTGGAAGCGGTTTGTAGTGTTGGCTATGAACCCTATGCTTATGTTCTTTATCCCTTTCGTCCTGTGGGTGTCGAAATTCAAGGACACTCCGTAGTTCGGGATGTTGAATCTGGCCCAGCTGTTTTTCATGCTTTTCCCGAAGCCAAGCGGGGTGGTTTCTCCCGGAAGGGGAGTCCCTCCAGCATTGTTCACGGAAATATTGACTCCCGGAGTGATGGTGATCTGCGAATATCCGGCCACTGCCGAGCCTGCCGGATTTATGGTGATACCTCCCAGGTCTCCTCCGAGTGCCGTGAATGCATTGCCCATGGCCATGGTCCTGGCTGTCCCTTCATAATTGTTTTCGCTGAATCTGAGGGCATCGTACATGGTCTGTGCTTCCATGCCGACTGCAGCTGTTCCCAGTAACAGTATCAATGCTGTTTTCTTCATAACATTCAAATTTTCTCGTTACGGTTTCTCCGGAATCCCGTCTGCCTCATGTGCCACACCTTTCCGGAATTCATCATGTCATCGGTTTCTCAGGTCCTATCTTCTGCCGCGGGATACCGAGCCGCTGCTGCGTGAACCTCCAGAGTAGCCGGATGACCTGTTGTAGCTCGGTGTTGAGGAACTTCTGTTGAACGAACTGCTGCGGCTGCTGTTGTAGGACGGAGTCCTGTTGTATGAATTGCTGCTGCGGCTGTTGTTGTAGGTGCTCCTGTTCATGGTATTTGACGATCCACTGTTGTAGCCGGATGATCTTGAGGTGCTGCCGGAAGACCTGTTATAGCTTGAACTTGATGAAGGTCTGCGGTATGTAGATACTGAAGCTGCACGGTTGCTGCCGGAACTGCGTGAAACCGTTCCTGAGGAGCGGCTCACAGTTCCGGAGCCGCGTGAAACTGTTCCTGAAGAGCGGCTGACAGTTCCCGAACTGCGTGAAACTGTTCCTGAAGAGCGGCTCACGGTTCCAGAACCGCGTGAAACCGTTCCTGAAGAGCGGCTGACAGTTCCCGAGCTGCGTGAAACCGTCCCTGAAGAGCGGCTGACAGTCCCCGAGCTGCGCGAAACCGTTCCGGAAGAACGGCTTACGGACCTTAGCCCAGAAACCGAACTGCGGGAGGCTGTCGAACTGCGTGATACTCCGGAAACGCTTCTGGATACAGCTGATCCGGACGAACTTCTGGATCGGGATACTGTCGAGCTCCTGGAGCCGAAAGACCCGGTAGAGTTTCTGGAGCCATAGTATATGTCGCGGCCTGAATAGTAGTGGTGATCCCATATTCCGGTATGATGGTGATGCCAGTGGTGATGGTGCCAGTACGGATCATAACTCCAGTATGGTCTGTGATACCAAGGATCGTAATACCATGGGTCCCAGTACCACGGACTCCACCAGCTTCCGGCATACCATGGATTCCTGTACCATGATACTCCGTAATACCATGGATCCCAGTACCACGGGTCCCACCATGTGCTCCAGGTGAAGGCCCATGCCGCAGCAGGAAGAAGTGCGTATCCGGAATACCATGTCTGCTCGAACGGATCATCGGTGATGGTTATCGAGCTGATGGCAGAGTTGTTGAAATTTATGACCGCGGACTTGTTTTCAGGTATCGCGACAGTATCGATCTTTTCGTCTCCGAACAGATATATTTCGGAGCTTTTCGTCCGTTCCACCAGATCATTGACCTTCAGGTCACCGGTTTCCGGACCGGCCTGAGTCTTCTCCTGGCGGGCATAGTATATGCCATCGTTGAATCTCTGGACGGAGGACAGTGTGGCTGTACTGCCGCACGCAGATATTGCAAGTATGGCCGGAATCATCAAGTATAGACTCTGTTTCATAACGGCAATCTCCTTAAAATCAAAAAAAATTAGTACCTTCGCGTTTCCGGTCGCGGAAACGCCGGAAAGATATTCTGCAATAGTAGGGCCAAACGGCAATATGCAAGATGCAGAATATGATTCATATGTCAACAAAGATATAAAAAAACAGACAATGGCAAAAGAGGTTACTAAGAGATCCGAGAATTATTCACAGTGGTATGACAACCTGGTAGTCAAGGCTGATCTGGCAGAGCGTTCGGCTGTAAGGGGATGTATGGTCATCAAGCCTTACGGATATGCCATCTGGGAAAAGATGCAGCATGTCCTGGATGCAAAATTCAAGGAGACGGGGCACCAGAATGCATATTTCCCGCTTTTCATCCCGAAATCGTTCCTGAGCCGCGAAGCCGAGCATGTGGAAGGATTTGCAAAGGAATGTGCGGTAGTCACCCATCACAGGCTGATGGCCAATCCTGACGGTCCGGGCGTGGTAGTGGATCCGTCAGCCATACTGGAGGAAGAGCTTGTGGTAAGACCGACTTCGGAGACGATAATATGGAACACTTACAAGAACTGGGTGACATCATGGAGGGATCTTCCTATCCTCTGCAACCAGTGGGCGAACGTAGTCAGGTGGGAGATGAGGACCCGTCTTTTCCTGCGTACGGCGGAATTCCTCTGGCAGGAAGGGCATACGGCCCATGCTACAAGTGAAGAGGCAGTGGCCGAGGCTACGAAGATGGTCAACGTATATGCCGACTTTGCCCGCAACTATATGGCCATGCCGGTGGTCGTAGGACACAAGAGTCCCAACGAGAGATTCGCCGGAGCGCTTGACACTCTGACCATAGAGGCCATGATGCAGGACGGCAAGGCTCTGCAGGCCGGTACATCGCATTTCCTTGGCCAGAATTTCGCCAAGGCGTTCGATGTACAGTTTACGAACAGGGAAGGCAAGCAGGAGTACGTATGGGCTACGTCATGGGGCGTATCCACACGTCTTATGGGAGCGTTGATCATGGCGCATGGCGATGACAACGGTCTGGTGCTGCCGCCGAAACTTGCCCCTATCCAGGTCGTGATGGTGCCTATATACAAAAGTCCGGAAGAGAGGACAGCGATATTGGACAAGATGGACGAACTGAAAAAAGAGCTTGAAGCTCACGGACATACGGTCAAGATAGATGACAGGGACACCCTGCGTCCGGGCTTCAAGTTCGCCGAGTGGGAACTCAAAGGAGTGCCTGTGAGGATCGCCATAGGTGCCCGCGATATGGCGAACGGTACTGTGGAACTCGCCCGCCGCGATACATTGGAGAAAGTCTCCGTATCACAGGAAGGTCTCGGAAAAAGAATAGAGGACCTGCTGGATGAAATCCAGGCCAATATTTATGCGAAAGCCTTGAAATTCAGGGATGAACATATAGTGAAGGTGGATACCTGGGATGATTTCAAGGAGAAGATAGAGGAAGGAGGTTTCCTTCTCTGCCACTGGGACGGCACCACCGAGACAGAGGAAAGGATCAAGGAAGAGACCAAGGCTACCATCAGGTGCATTCCTATCGACTCCGCCGTATGCGAGGAGGAGGGCAAATGTATTTACACCGGCAAGCCGTCGCATCGCAGAGTGCTTTTTGCAAGGTCTTATTAGAAAATATGTAACCGTAACGTCAGCCCGGCGGAGTCCCTGTATACGGGAGAATGATTCGCCGGACTGATGTTTTTTAATTATCTGATTATGAGAAAACTGTTTCTGTCATTCATGGCATTGGTGCCTGTATTTGCGACAGCTCAGGAAACCGGGCAGTCTGATCCTTTGAAAGTCCTGGACGAGGCAGCCAGGGCAGTCGAGGCAGCCCCGAAAGTGGAAGTGGAAACCACCCCTGTACCGAAATACTGGAAGAATTCCCTGCAGACGAAGCTGGATTTCGGGCAGACTTCGCTGACCAACTGGGCCGCAGGAGGGTATAATACGATATCGCTCAAGACTTACATCGATGGCAATGCGAATTATGCCAAGGACAAGATGTTCTGGAACAACCGGCTCCAGCTTGACTACGGATTCTTCTATTCCGCCGACAAGCCTGTACTGCAGAAAAGCGATGACAGGATATATCTGGAGAGCAAGTGGGGATATCAGGCAAAAGACGAACTTTATTATTCAATAAATTTCAGTTTCAAGTCGCAGTTCGCCAATACTTTTGAATTTCCTACTCCTTCGGCCAAGGCAGACGGCTCATCCCTGCCGGACGGGGAGGAGTATACTACGGAGGATTGGCGTGCTGCAAGTGTGCTGAAGTCCGGCTTCCTGTCCCCGGCTTATACGAATCTGGCTCTCGGTCTCGATTACAAGCCCTTGAGTTGGCTTACAGTCAATCTCGCGCCATTGACCGGAGGTCTGGTGATAGTGGACAACCCGCTCCTGCGTTCATCTTACAGCCAGCCGTTGAAAAAACAGTATGAGGATGTGACTGATCTTCCCAAACTGGCGGATGGCTCTACCGTGGACGGGAATGTGTACCGGGCCGTGAAGTTCGAGTTCGGTGCCCAGCTCAAAGTCGATTTCAAGGTGAATGTCAACGACAATTTCGCCTTTTCATCTCAGGTCGTCCTCTTTTCGGATTATCTGGACGATCCTCAGAATCTGCGTGTGAACTGGGATACGAGATTTGACTGGAAAATAGCCAAATTCTTTTCTTTCATGTTTACGACGAATCTGATCTATGATGACAATGTCATGATCGTGACTCCGGAGGAAAAGGCTGCCGGTCTTCAGGGCAAGCAGCGAATACAGTTCAAGGAGTCCCTTACTTTCGGATTTGTCTACACTTTTTCAAGACAGTGACGTGTATCACGAATTCTCGAATATATTGGCCCGGACGGGCCTGTGGAATGATTCCGGCACGGTGCTTCTGGCAGTGAGCGGAGGTATCGACTCGATGTGCATGGCGGATCTGTTCCGAAGGACGGGACTGCCGTTTGCCATAGCGCACTGCAATTTTCATCTTCGCGGTGACGAGAGTGACGGGGACGAAGCTCTGGTCAGGGACTGGGCGGTCGGTGCCGGAGTAAGATTCCATAAAAAGGATTTCGATACCGGGGCTTTTGCGGCCGATACGGGGACCAGCATAGAGATGGCCGCCAGGGAACTGCGTTACAGATGGTTTGCCGGGCTGTGTCAGGATGAAGGTTATTCTGCCCTGTGTGTGGCGCATAACGCGAACGACAATGCTGAAACCCTGTTTCTGAATCTGGTCCGCGGCACGGGGTTGAAAGGCTTGTCCGGAATGGGGGAAGAGTCTGAGGTCCCTTATTCAGAAGATGGTGTCCATGTGAGACTTCTGCGTCCGCTTCTTCCCTTTACCAGAAAGCAGATAGAGGGCTATGTGAGAAGACATTCCGTCCCGTACAGGGAAGACAGGACAAATGCAGGGACAGACTATAAAAGGAACAAGATACGTCATCTGGTATTTCCGGTTCTGGAGCAGATGAATCCTTCCTTTATCAGGACGGTCTCTGAAGAAATGACATATTTTTCCCAGGCCGGGGCCATAGCCGACATTTATTACAGGTCAGTGGCGGATGTTGTAGTGAAAAAGGACGATGCAGGAGCAGAAGTCGATCTGGCAGCCCTGATGTCTCACGGCCAGTGGGAATATGTGCTTTACAGGTTTCTGGAAAATTACGGATTCAACAGCTCCGCCGTCTGTTCCGTGGTTTCTCTGCTGAAAAGTGACCGTACGGTTCCCGGCAAAGTTTTCCGCTCGTCCGGTTTTATCCTGGCTACGGCAGGGGGAAAACTGATACTCAGACCGGTTTCCGAGTCTCTGTCCGGAGATATGAAAGGAGTGCGCAGGCCAGGAAATTCAAGTTTGGGCAGGCCCGGGGCGTTCATGCCTGACGGTCCCGATGATGATTCCTTTATCGTGGTAAGGGGGAGCGGCAGCTATCGCTGCAATGGAGTGGACTTCACGGTTTCCATCGAGCCGCGTTCTGGAATCCGGACTCTGAAACAGCCTGCCGGTATTCTGATAGCCGATGCGGTCTTGCTGAAGTTTCCGTTCGTGTGCCGTGTATGGCGGGACGGTGACTGGTTCGTGCCGTTCGGCATGAAAGGACGAAAAAAGGTCAGTGATTTTTTCACTGACCTCAAGTATGACATGTTCCGCAAGGCTTCGTCCGTGATGGTGGTGGATACTTCAGATCCTGACCGGGACTGTAACAGAGTCGCCGCAGTTCTGGGTGAACGGATCGATGACCGTTACAAGGTCACAGATACTACATCGGATGTCCTTTTACTGCGTATCCTGAAATGAATCGGTCCGGCATGTTTCCCGGGCTTACACGACTATCGGACAGTCAGTTCGTACGGAAGTCTGGCATAGACTTTCCCGCTCTGGCTTGCGTTCCATTCCCTGAATGCTGTCTCGACATTCTCCAGAGGAGTGCCGGAGAATACGGATGCTGCAGATGCGCTGCTGCCCAGTGCCTTGGCGAGCATTTCAATGGCTGACAGAGGCTTCGGATATTCCGCTATGTTCCACTGTGAGAGGTCGGACGAATCCGATCCTCCTGCAGATACGGCATACCGGATGGCGTCCATCAATGTACCTTCGCTGTCTGCGAGTTTCAGCCTGACAGCGTCATCTCCCGACCAGACACGGCCCTGTCCTATTTCATCCACATAGCTTCTGTCCAGGGATCTTCCTTCAGCCACTATCGTGGTGAACGTTTCGTAGATATTCTCTACGGAAGCCTGCATGTAGGCTACTTCCTTTTCATCGAGAGGTCTCAGGCAGCTGTACATGTCTCCGTGCCTGTTCGAATTCACGGAGGTGACATTGATATGAGCTATGTCATCCAGAGTCTTGCTGAAATCAGGTATCATGCTGAATACTCCGATGGAACCGGTGAGAGTGCTGCTGTTCGTGAAGATATAGTCGCATCCTGCTGAAATCCAATATCCGCCTGAAGCGGCATAGTTTCCGTAAGATGCTATGACCGGCTTTTCTTCGCAAAGAAGGGCTATTTCATCCTTGATCTTTTCTGCAGCCAGGACACTTCCTCCTGGAGAATTCACTCTGAGTACCACGGCTTTCACATTCTCGTCTTTCCTGACAGATGAAATGATCCTGGCGAACCTGTCTCCCGTCACCTGCTGTTCTTCATCTCCGTCCAGAATATTTCCGTCGGCAAATATGACAGCCACCGTATTTTCAGCCCTGAAATTCGGCTGCACTTTCAGCGATGCGTAGTCTGCCAGCGATATCATGGCAGTCTTTTCGAAACTTGTGGCCTGGAAATATTCCGTCAGCTTGTTCCTCAGTTCATCCAGAGTGAGAAGCTCGTCTACAAGTCCTGCATCCACGTAGTCCTGCGGAAAGTTCAGCTCAAGGTCGTTTATGGCTGAATTGAAACTTTCGGCGCTGATTCCGCGGCTTTCGGCGATATCCGCAGTCCATGAATCCCAGATGGAGGCTATCAGTTCGCGGTTCTGGGTGAGGTTTTCAGGACTGGCCTCATTCCTGACGAAGGTTTCGCCTGCGGATTTGTACTTTCCGTGGCGGATCAGCTGGACATTTATGCCGAGCTTGGCGAGGATATCTTTCAGGAAAAACATCTGGCTGGATATTCCGGTCAGCGTGTTCATGCCTCCTGCATGAGGTGTCATGTAGATCTTGTCAGACACTGACGCGAGGTAATATCCTGCATTGGACGGATTTTCCATATACGAAATGACGGCTTTTCCGCTCATCCTGAAATTTACGAGGGCCTGCCGCAGTTCTTCTATTTCGGCCATGCCTCCATAGGCCATGTCCGGCTTGAGGTAAATGTATTTGACGGCAGGATCCGAAGCCGCGTTCTCTATCGCCCTGACGGCATCCAGAATCCCTATTACGTTCGCATGAGACCCCGAAATCCCTGAGAGCAGGCTCATGTCCTGAGTCTGTTCGGCCAGCTGTACCTCCGAAAGGTCTATTCTCAAAATCGCCGATCCGGGCATCACAGGCTCGGAATTTCCGAGCAATGACAGTGAACCTATGATTCCGAAAAAGACGAAAAGCTTTACAATACCTAAAATAAGGCAGCCGACAATGACTGCCAACGTGATTTTCAGAAAATCTTTCATAAACCGTAATTATCCAAATTTTATCAAAAATACGCAAAATCCGTCAAATTTCGCCGGTTTGGCGAAATTAATTATTTTTGCAGACTGGATTTGATGATGCGCATGAACAGGATAATGACATTGGTATTGGGCTGTATGGCGGCGGTTTTGCCGTCAGCAGCCGGGAATATTGGCCCGGCAGGGCCCCAAATGGATACGTCGGGAATTTATAAGGATCGCAGCGACAGCCTGGAGGCGGCGGTTTTCGTGGCGAGGCAGTCCGGAAATTATCTGTCGAAGGGGAAACAGATCAGGACCGAGGTGATTTCGTCCGCCGGTCTGAACAAGATGGCATGCTGCAGTCTGGCGGAGAGTTTCGAGAATTCGGCAAGCGTGACGGTGGGTTATTCGGATGCCGTTACGGGGGCACGTCAGATACGGCTTCTGGGCCTGTCGGGGGTCTATACGCAGATGCTGGATGAGGCCCGGCCTGTGATGCGCGGTCTTTCTGCCCCGTTCGGTCTTTCGTATGTGCCCGGGCAGTGGCTGGAAAGTATCCAGATCGCGAAAGGTCCTTCTTCCGTGGTCAGCGGGGTGGAAGCCATCACGGGACAGATAAATCTGGAGCATCGCAAGCCTACGGACGAGAAGCCGCTTTTCCTGAATGCTTCGGTGATGAGCGATACCAGAATGGATCTGAATGTCGCTTCGTCCCTGCAGATGGGGCCGTCGTGGAGTACTGTTGTTCTGGGGCATGTGTCTGGAAATGCAAAGAGCTTTGATCACAATCAGGACGGATTCATGGACGCTCCGGAGCAGCTGCAGTTCAACCTCTCGAACCGGTGGCTGTATTTCGGACAGAACGGAGTGCAGGTGCGTTTCGGCTTCAGGGCCTTGCAGGATACACGGCACGGAGGACAGAAAGGGTATGACCATGAGTCGTTTTCGATTTATGCTCCCGAAGAGCCGGGGGCCGATCCATGGGGCTCGGACATCGTGAACAGATCGCTGAACGGCTATCTGAAAGTGGGGATACCTTTGGAAGCGGACAATTCGCAGAATATCGCCGTCGTGGCAGACTATACTTTCCAGAGTATGGATTCATGGTTCGGGGCCACGTCTTATATGGGACGTCAGCATTCGGCATACGTGAATCTCCTGTATCAGAACGAGGTGAACGAGTCTCACAAGTTCATTCTGGGACTGAACGGCGTGTTCGACAGATATGACGAGGCACTGGACAGGACGGTATGGGTCCTGGGACCTGTGAATACCGTGTCAGGCGGGGTGGACGATCTCGGGAATGCCGGTGTCTTCGGTGAATACACTTTCCACGCAGGTGACAAGTTCACCGCAATCGCCGGTCTGAGAGGTGACTGGTACAGCCGTTCCGGTTTCAAGTTCATACCGAGGGTGTCTCTGAAATATTCTCCGTTGGAACAGATAGTGGTCAGGGCCGGGGCAGGACGCGGTCTCAGATATGCCACGCCTCTGGTGGACAACATCGGAGTCTTTTCGACCGGAAAGTCCTTCCAAGGTGACTTCGACAGCCGTACGTTGGAAGACGCCTGGACCTTCGGCGGCAATGTCACATATTATTTCCCGTTCGGCGCATCTTCGGATACTTATTTGAGTTTCGACTATTTCCATACCGGATTCGGCCAGCAGATGGTCGTGGATTACGAGATGGGACCGAATTCGATATGGTTTTACGATATGGACGGGAACAGGTCCTGGACGGACAATTTCCAGCTGGATTTTTCCGTGGAGCCTGTGGAGAGGTTCACTGTGTCGCTTACATGCAGATATACTGATGCGAAGATAGAGATGCGGGGACGGGGACTGGTGGAGAAGCCGATGACAAGCAGGTTCAAGGGTGTCCTGAACCTTCAGTATGCGACGAGGCTGAGCAAGTGGATTTTCGATTTCACTGCGTCTCTGAACGGCTCCTGTCGAGTGTACGATTTCATGCTAGATGCCAGGGGTGATGACGGAAAACTCCTTTATGAAAACGGACGGACTCCGGTGTATCCGCTGCTGTATGCGCAGGTTACCAGACGTTTCAAGGGGATGGATGTGTACGTAGGCGGGGAGAACCTGACGAATTTCCGTCAGAAGGATGTTGTTCTGGGAACCAAAGGTGCCGACGGTTTCGTGAACCCGAGACTCCGGTCATTCGATGCGAGTGCGGTCTGGGGTCCGGTCATGGGGGTCAAGGTGTATGCTGGGGTGCGTTTCACGCTGTGGAAATAATCCTGATTTGAGAGATTTTCGGCCCTTTTTGAACGGATATTGAAACTATTTCTTAATTTTGTAGAATACGTGCCGGCCGGAAACACGGCCTTGTACGGAAATGAATCATTGTATAAAACGGACTTAAGACTTCTGAAAATGAAAAGTATGATCATGTCGGCATTGGCTGCCGCCGTCCTTTCCCTTATGATTCCCGGAGCGGCTGCATCTGCAGAGCCTGGTTTCGTCAAGATGGACGAGCTTTTGAATGCCAAGCCGAAGAAAGAGCTGAAAGAGGTCACTTTTTCCGTATCCATGCATTGCGGGAAATGTGTGGCGAAGATTACGGAGAATATATCTTTCGAGAAGGGGGTCAAGGATCTGAAGGTATCGCTGGACCAGCATACGGTATGGATCAAGTATGATGTTTCCAAGACTTCATGGCAGACCTTGAAGTCAGCTGTAGAAAAGCTGGGGTATGAAGTGTCTGTCTTGCAGGAGGCAGGGCAGGAATCCTGAAACTGAAAAACCGGTATCATGTATAAAATATTGACTAAAGAAATGCTTTCACCTGCGATATGCAGGATGAAAGTACTGGCTCCGCGGGTGGCTTCTTCTGCGCATCCGGGACAGTTCCTGATAGTGAGGGTGAACGAACATGGAGAGCGAATCCCGTTGACCATCAGCGATTTTGATGCCGAAGAGGGTTCTGTGACCATAGTCACCCAGAAAATAGGAGCATCTACGAAGGAGATATGCGCTCTCGAAGCGGGGGAGTGTTTCGAGGATGTTGTGGGGCCTCTGGGCCTGCCGTCCGATTTCGTGGAGAAATCAGATGAGGAGCTTGCCGGCAGACGTTACATCTTCATTGCCGGAGGCGTGGGTACTGCTCCAGTATATCCGCAGGTGAAATACCTGAAAGCGCACGGCGCATATGTGGATGTGATAATAGGCGCCAAGACTGCAGATCTTCTCATATACAAGGAGGAGATGGCTGCTGTCTGCGATCATCTGTATATCTGTACCGATGACGGAAGCGAAGGTTTCAAGGGTATGGTGACCGGACTGCTGGAGAAGATAGTTCTCGAAGACGGAAACAGATATGACCAGGCTGTGGCTATCGGTCCGATGATCATGATGAAATTCGCCACTCTCACCGCGAAAAAGCTCGGCCTGCCGATCATAGTCAGTCTGAATACTCTGATGGTGGACGGTACTGGCATGTGCGGCGCGTGCCGTGTGACAGTGGCCGGCAAGACCAGGTTCGCCTGCGTGGAGGGACCTGAATTCAACGGATATGACGTGGATTTCGATGAGGCCATGCGGCGTCAGGGAATGTACCGCAAGGAGGAAATCGAAGAGGATCACAAGTGCAAGATCAGATAGTCCGGAACGGTTCCGGCTTTTAAAAAGGATTTGTTATGGCTAACAAGATACCCAGAGTCCCTGTGAGGGAGCAGGACCCGAAAGTCAGGGCTGCGAATTTTGAGGAAGTGTGCTACGGATACAATGAGGAAGAGGCGGTGCTGGAGGCTTCCAGATGCCTGCATTGCAAGAATCCGCGTTGTGTATCGGCATGTCCTGTTTCGGTGAAGATACCCGAGTTCATTGCCGCAGTGGCGGCACATGATTTCGAAGCTGCCGCATCGGTGATCGCCGAGGATTCGTCTTTGCCGGCAGTGTGCGGCCGCGTATGTCCTCAGGAAACCCAGTGTGAGGGCAGTTGTATCCTTGGAGTGAAAAGCGAGCCTGTGGCTATCGGCAAGCTCGAACGGTTCGTGGCGGACTGGTCCCGCAGCCAGGGGACGAAGAAAGTCGACAAGGCTCCTTCGAACGGACATAAGGTGGCAATAGTAGGCAGCGGTCCGGCAGGGCTGGCATGTGCTTACGATCTGGCCAAATGGGGATATGATGTGACGATATTCGAGGCTCTGCATAAACCTGGCGGAGTGCTGGAGTATGGAATACCGGAGTTCAGGCTGCCTAAGGAAAGGGTGGTGGCTGCCGAGATAGCGGATGTGAAGGCCATGGGGGTCAAGATAGAAACGAATGTGGTCGTAGGCAGGACCGTGACGGTGGATTCCCTTATGGATAAAGAGGGTTTTTCAGCCGTGTTCATCGGTTCCGGAGCCGGACTTCCGCGCTTCATGAATATCCCCGGGGAGAATCTGAACGGAGTCTTTTCTGCAAATGAGTTCCTGACGAGAAACAATCTGATGGATGCGTACAGGGATGATTATCTGACGCCTGTGATGCATGCGAAGAAAGTCGTGGTCGTGGGTGGAGGAAATGTGGCTATGGATGCGGCCCGCACGGCTCTTCGTCTGGGCGGTGAGGTGACTGTCGTTTACAGAAGGACAGAGGTGGAACTGCCTGCCCGCCGTGAGGAGGTTCATCATGCAAAAGAGGAGGGTGTGACTTTCATGATGCTGTCGAATCCTGTCGAGATCATAGGTGATGAGAATGGATGGGTCAGCAGGATCAGATGTATCCGCATGGAGCTCGGCGAGCCTGACGAGAGCGGCAGAAGATCTCCAGTGCCTGTGCCGGGGTCCGAGTTCGAGATCGAGGCGGATTCTGTCATCATGGCGTTGGGTACTTCTCCTAATCCTTTGATAGCCAGAACTACTTCCGGGTTGGAGACTACCCGTCGCGGTTGCCTGGTCGCTGATGAGGATGGAGTGACTACCAGACCTGGTGTGTTTGCCGGAGGTGATGCCGTGACAGGTGCTGCGACTGTCATTCTCGCGATGGGGGCGGGTCGTAAAGCGGCTGCAGCCATTGACAGATATGTGAAGGCGTTGTAATACGGTTTTTCGGATGCCGGCACTTTCGTGTTCCGGTATCTTTCCGTTTCGTTAGGGATGACCCGAAAGTGAAGGTCATCCCGTTTTTCATTGTTTTCCTTGAGGTTCGACTTTTGCTTTTCTTGCGAATATCCTATTCCCGGAGAGACCTTTTGGCCGTGTGGTCGTGTGTCCATGCATGCCGTTCCGGCAGATTTGCAATTTCCATCCCGCCCTCTCTCCGCTTTCTCCGCTTTCTCTGCTTTCTCCCTGCTTTCTTCTCGCTTCCTCCTCGCTTTCTCCCTGCTTTCTCCCTGCTTTCTCCCTGCTTCCTCCCTGCTTCCTTCCTGCTTCCTTCTCGCTTCCTTCTCGCTTCCTTCTCGCTTTCTCCCTGCTTTCTCCCTGCTTTCTCCCTGCTTTCTCCCTGCTTCCTTCCTGCTTCCTCCTCGCTTTCTCCCTGCTTCCTTCCCGCTTTCGCCCTGCTTCCTTTCCACCTCCTCCCCACCTCCTCCCCGCTTCCTCCCCGCTTCCTCCTCGCTTCCTTCCTGGACTAACAACGTTTCATGGCGAAAATGCGGTTAGTCCGTGTGAAATCCTCTGGACTAACAACGTTTCCGGGCGAAAGTGCGGTTAGTCCGTGAA
>CALUQB010000002.1 GCA_944322815.1 uncultured Bacteroidales bacterium
TGAACGATGTAGGTATGCTTACTTCCCAGTTGTATCATTACAATATCCAGCCAATACTGAACGACATTGCCAGCATCAACCTTGGCTCTGTATATGAAAGCGCCGTCGCCCAGGAACTGAAAGCACATTACGAAAAACTGTTCTACTACGACAACAAGCAGAAAGGGGAGGTCGACTTCCTTGTTGATGACAGTGGCACCATGAGTGTGCTGCCTATCGAGGTCAAGTCCGGAAAGGATTATACGGTTCACAGTGCATTGGACAACCTGATGGCAATTCAGGATTACCATATTGTTTCATCTATCGTTCTCTCAAACGAAAGGGAAATAAAGACGAAGGGAAATATCCTTTATCTCCCGATCTACTATGTTATGTTCGTGGAGAACAAGATGCCGGAACCAAAAAATCTGTACTTCTGAGCTTATATCTGGTCCGGACATTCGATTTTTCGAAGGACCAAAGCTGGTGAAAACTCGTTCCAGGACCCGATTTATGCCTGTTGGCTGAAGACAGAGTACTTCGCAAAAATGACGGAGGTCAGTCGAGCAGGGATGACGGGGTACGTCCGGTAATGCTTCTGAATTTTCTGCAGAAATACGATATGTCGTTGAATCCACTGGCATAGCAGGCTTCAGAGACGCTACGGCAGGTTTCCTGACGCTTGACCTGTGCCTGAACCTGAATGTCTTCGGACTGTTGACGGAGGCGAGAAATGCCCAGATGTATACCCCGATAGGGGCTGGAGCATGACTGGCGAGCAGTTATATATTGGCCTGACAAGGCTTTTATATCCTTTTCTGGCCGGACTTCTCCTTGAGTGGCTGAAAAAATTCTGAGTTACATAGGGCCATATTTCTTCCGTTTTAAGTAACTTTATCCGGTCAAATCATAGGACAAATGGAAGAAAAGATACAAAAGGAAGATACCGGACGGCTGGACAGGATAGTGGATTTCTGCCGGCTGATAGACAAGGAAAAGTTTATCCGGAGAAGGACTTATCTGACAGACGGCGAACGCTTCGAAAACGATGCCGAGCATGCCTGGCATCTGGCCATGATGGCCTTGCTTCTGAGCGAATACTCGAACGAAAAGATAGATGTGCTGAAAGTGATGGGTATTGTCCTGATTCACGACCTTGTGGAAATCTACGCAGGGGACACTTTCGCCTATGATACCGAAGGTCTCAAGACACAGAAAGCGCGCGAAAACGCAGCTGCTGACAAACTCTTTTCTCAGCTTCCGGATGACCTTTGCTTGAAACTCCGTGCCTTGTGGGAAGAATTCGAAGCGGACGAAACCCCGGAGGCACATTTCGCGCATACGCTGGACAATTTCCAGCCGATGATGCTGCAGGCGGCCACTGACGGCAGGGCCTGGAAGGAAGGACATCGGAAACTGAGCGAAGTCCTGCACAGGAACGCCGGAACGTCAGCCGGTTCAAAGGCCCTGTGGGAGTACGCCAAAAAACATTTCATCGCCCCTCAGCTCGAAAACGGACATCTGATACAAGATACGGAACTTTAGCATGAAAACTTTTTACAGCGGAATCACGCAGTCGTTGTCCGGAAATCCTTCCTTGTCGGTATGCAGATAACGGGTGATATGGTCGAGGATGAAAGCATATTTGAATGAATGTTTGCGGACCTTTTTCACCACAGCCTTGAGTGCTTCCAGCTCCTCGTCAGACATGGACTCGTCACCTTGAATATGGGCGACATATGCGTCACCTGCCACGGATGCCGCCTCCCCGACGATTTCCTGAGGAATAGTTTCCGGCACCAGACTGCGCACTATGGAAGCGATAGCCTCATGGGCATAATGCACAGCCTTGCCTTCCAGAGTTTTGTCTTCCATCAGGGGAGCGATGTGCCAAGTGTGGACAGACAGGCTGTCGGTTCCAAGAACAAGATTCCGGACAGGCATCGGATAGCTTACAGTGGATCCTGTCTCAATGTCGTACACCGCAGATTTTCCGCTACCGTAACGTGAAATGTCCTGAGCATGGAAATGTCCGGAAAAGATGATGTCAAGTCCATATTTCCTGAAAAGCCTTTCGCATTTCTTCCAGTCTGCCACTAAATAGTCCGCCATAGCCTTATCCTCCCATTTCCAATGTCTTACGACACCATGATGTATCATAGCCAGCATTCTGCAACCGTCCTTTTGAGCAATGGCCGCCTGTTCCCGGATAAAATCAAAAGTGGCATCCTTGATCCTTCCGCCTACCACACAAGTACCGGTCCCGAAATCATTGTCCTCATATCTGCACGCATCTATCGCAAGCAGTCTGACCGAATCGTTGAGCCGGGCTACATAAGTCAGGGAGGCGGTATCTCTGGCGACAGCCTCTCCATAGCCGTAATCCTGATAGAAAGCGGCGAATTCATCCGCACTTACCGTCCTGGTCCGGACAGTGCTGTCACCGTGATACTCCACTGCGTCCGGATTGTTTATGTCATGGTTTCCCGGAATGACAAAAGTTCTGATTCCGGCATCTGCCAGAGGCCTGAGAAGAGTTTCTGAAACAAGCTTATGTGATGCGTATTCGCCGTCTTTCGTCAGATCCCCGCTTATGAGAACGATGTCCGGCCTGTCGGCCAATATCTTCGTCACAGCGGTTTTCAATATTTCAGGTCCTTCTTTCAGAAGTTTCCTGTCACCTGCAATATAATCCTGATACGCAGGACCATCCTCTACGAGAAGCTCAGGAGCCATGACGTGTATGTCGGACAAGACCGTTATTTTCATTTTCGGAATTGACATCTGGTCCGTAACTGTCTGTTTTCTGCCGCTGTCTGCGGCAATGACGGTGTCTGCCAGGACAAAGAAAGCGCATAACAATGCTGCCAGAATGATTTTTGCGTTCATTTCCGTTAAATTGAATGATTTTTCTGCAAATATAACCTCCAGATACGAGCTGATATGTTATTTGTCGTTAATTATTCATAAATTTGCATGATTTGGTGAAACGGGCTGCCGTTTCAATGCGTGACCGGACGATATGAATTTTTGACAGAAAACACTAAATACAATTATGGAAGACCAGAACAACAATAAGAAAGGGCCTCAGCTCAGTATCGAGATCAAGCCCGATGTAGCCAAAGGAGTATATTCAAATCTCGCTCTCATCACACATTCTCCGACAGAATTCGTGGTGGACTGCGTTTCAAACCTTCCAGGCTATCCGAAAGCAGAGGTGGTGAGCAGGGTGATAATGACCCCTGAGACAGCGAAAAGACTGATGCTGGCACTTCAGGACAATGTCGCCAAATACGAAGCCCAGTTCGGACAGATCAAATTCGCGTCTGACCAGCATAAAATCACATTCCCGGTAGGCGGAGGCCAGAACGGACTGTCTTGAATCGGCAGGTTTACTGATTATGGAAGATATATTCAAGACTATCAAAGCTTTCGCTTTCGATGTGGACGGAGTCCTGACGACAGGAGGCATACTGGCGAATCTGGACGGAGAGCTTTTCCGTACATTCGATTCGAAGGACGGATTCGGTCTTCGCATGGCCTCCATGGGCGGATACCATCTGGGAATCATCACCGGAGGACGCTCTGAAAGCATAAGGAAACGTTTCCTGACTTGCGGAGTGAAGGCTGAAGATGTTTATCTGGGATCGAGAGACAAGATCGAAGACTTCGATGACTTCTGCTCCAGACACGGAGTCAGGCCTGAAGAGGTGATGTATTTCGGAGATGACCTGCCGGATCTGCCCGTAATGGTCAAGTGCGGCTGCGGAGTGGCTCCGGCGGATGCCGTTGCAGAAGTGCTGGAAGCAGCAGACTATGTTTCTCCGAAAGCCGGAGGCAGAGGCTGCGTGAGAGACACTATCGAGAAAGTGATGAAGGCTCAGGGGACGTGGAGTCTCGATGTGTCGTTATATAAGAAGAAATTCTGAGGGAAACAGTCTGATATGGAACTTAAAGGCAAACGCATAATTCTGGGCAGCGCGTCTCCGCGGAGAAAAGAGTTGCTCGGAGGTCTTGATCTGGACTTTACGGTAGATACCGGGAATACGTTCCAGGAGAATTTTCATGGGATCAAGGCATTACATGAGATTCCGGCCATGATGTCCGAAGGGAAATCGCACGGTTTCCACAGGCCGTTGGCCGATGATGAGATACTTATCACTTCCGATACCATAGTCATCTGCGGAGACGAAGTCCTTGGAAAGCCTTCCGACAGGGCAGACGCGGTGCGGATGCTGAAAAAATTGTCCGGCAGGCAGCACGAAGTGGTGACGGCCGTGACCATAAGATCGGCAGCGTCGGAAGAGACATTCTCGGACACGGCACTGGTCAGGTTCAGAGAACTGGCGGACGAGGAAATAGCCTGGTACATAGATAAATACAAACCTTTCGACAAGGCCGGGGCCTATGGCGTCCAGGAGTGGATAGGCTATGTCGGCATCGAGTCCATCCAGGGGTCGTTTTACACTATCATGGGCTTCCCGGTATATCAGGTATATCTTCACCTGAAGAAATTCCTCTCCGGACAAGAAACCGTCCGGAATTCGTGATGTGATTCGTGATGACGAAAATTTAGACTGCTTCTAAGAAAAAATCAGTATATTTGTCGGCTTTTTATCAATGAAGTTGATTATGGAACTTTCTGCTAAGTACAACCCTTCTGTGACAGAAGACAAATGGTACGCCTATTGGCTCGAACATAAGTTTTTCCATTCCGAACCGGATGGACGGGAACCGTATACGATAGTGATTCCGCCGCCGAACGTTACCGGCATCCTGCATATGGGACATGTCCTGAACAATACCCTGAACGATGTCCTGATCAGAAAAGCAAGGATGGACGGCAAGAATGCGTGCTGGATTCCCGGCACCGACCATGCATCCATCGCTACCGAGAACAAGGTGGTGGCCAAGCTGAAGGCAGAAGGGATAAACAAGGAAGATCTGACACGTGAAGAATTCCTCAAATATGCCTGGGAGTGGAAAGAAAAACACGGAGGCATCATTCTGAGCCAGCTCCGCAAACTCGGCGCCTCATGTGACTGGGACAGGACCAGATTCACCATGGATCCGGATTTAAGCGAGGCTGTCATAAACACTTTCGTATATTTCTACAGGAAAGGCTATATATACAGAGGTATCAGGATGGTGAACTGGGACCCTGTAGGTCACACTGCAGTCAGCGATGAGGAAGTGGTTCACAAGGACACAGTCAGCAAGTTCTATCATCTGAGATATTTCATTTCGGACGGAAACGGGAATCCTACTGACAAATACATCATCATCGCCACTACACGTCCGGAGACTATCATGGCCGATGCCGCCGTATGTATAAATCCGGAAGACGAAAGGTATCATTGGCTGAAAGGCAGGAAGGTCCTCATCCCGTTGATAAACAAGGAAATTCCGATCATCGAGGACAGTTATGTGGAGATGGGATTCGGTACCGGATGCCTGAAAGTCACTCCGGCGCATGACGTGAACGACTACGAGATAGGGCTCAGACACAATCTTCCTGTCACCGACATCATCGATGATCACGGCCGGCTGAACGAAAAGGCGCAGATACTGGTAGGAGAGGACCGGTTCGATGCCCGTCAGAAGATAGAAGGAATGCTCCGCGATGCGGGCAATCTCGAAAAGGTCGAAGACTATACATCACCTGTAGGCTATTCCGAAAGGACGAATGCCGTGATCGAACCGCGGCTCTCCATGCAGTGGTTCCTGAAGATGGATGCCCTGGCAAAGGACGCTCTGGAATCAGTTGAAAGCGGGAAGGTGAAGCTTATCCCAGACAAATACAGGAACACATACAGGCACTGGATGGAGAATGTACGTGACTGGTGCATCTCCCGACAGCTCTGGTGGGGACAGAGAATCCCTGCATATTACCTGCCTGACGGACAGTTCGTAGTGGAACCTACACCGGAAGCGGCCCTGGAAGCTGCCAGGAAGATCGATCCGTCCGTCACTGCCGCTGATCTGAAACAGGACGAAGACGTGCTGGATACATGGTTCTCATCATGGCTCTGGCCGATATCCGTGTTCGATCCGGAAAAGCCGGGACATCCTGACCATGAGCCGAACAGGGATCTGGCATACTATTATCCGACCAATGATCTGGTGACAGGTCCGGACATTCTCTTCTTCTGGGTAGCCAGAATGATCATGGCCGGAAACGAATTCATGAAGGACGTACCTTTCAGGAATGTCTATCTTACCGGCATCGTCCGCGACAAACTCGGCAGGAAAATGTCGAAAACCCTCGGAAACTCTCCGGACCCTCTCGATCTGATAGCGAAATACGGTGCGGATGCCGTGAGACTTGGCATGCTCCTGTGCAGTTCTGCAGGAAACGATATTCTGTACGATGAGGCACAGATAGAACAGGGCAGGAATTTCTGCAACAAGATCTGGAATGCATACAGGCTTATTGCCGGATGGAATGTCGATGCCTCTGCGCAGCAGCCTCAGTCGGCTGCCGTTGCGGTGAAATGGTTCGGATACAAGCTCAGCCAGGTGCTTGAGCAGGTGGAAGACCATTTCTCCAAATTCAGGATCTCCGATGCCCTGATGACCATATACAAATTCTTCTGGGATGACTTCTGCTCATGGTATCTCGAAGCTGTAAAGCCTGTTTACGGTGCAGGAATCGACCAGATGACTTTCGATGTTACCAGAGGATATTTCGAGGCATTGCTGAAGATGATACATCCTGTGATGCCATTCATCACGGAAGAACTCTGGCAGGCAATGTCAGCGAGGAAAGAAGGGGAGACCATCATGCTCCAGCGTTATCCGACAGCAGAAGATTTCGATGCGGATTTCATTTCGGCTTTTGACAATGCCTGCGAGGCGGTAGCCGGAGTGAGGAATATCCGTCAGCAGAAGAACATTTCCCCGAAAGAAGCCCTCACTCTCAAAGTGAAGACAGATTTCCCGGCAGCGGTAGTCCCGGTCATAGAAAAACTGGCCAACGTAACCGTAGAGACAGCCGACTCATTCGGAGAAACTGCATCGGGCGTGACATTCATGGTGAAAACATTCGAAATGTTCGTTCCTCTGACAGGAATGGTGAATGCGGAAGAGGAGATAGCGAAGCTGGAAGCTGCCATAGCCTATCAGGAAAAGTTCCTGGAAAGCGTTCGCAAGAAACTTTCGAACGAGAAATTCGTAAGCAGCGCACCTGAAAAGGTCGTTGCCATGGAGAGGAAGAAGGAAGCTGACTCTCTCGCCAAGATAGAGGCGGCCAAGGCTTCCCTGAAAGTACTTAAAGGTTGATATTGCGGAAGATCCGCATGAATGTCAGAAGAATTATGCAATCGGAATTGGAACTTGCTGTAAGGTATTACGAGACTGACCAGATGGGGATAGTGCACCATTCGAACTATGTGAGATATTTCGAATGCGGCCGTTCCGACATGATGGCCAGACACGGTCTGCCGATAGAAGAGATAGAGGCGGAAGGAGTCATGCTTCCGGTAATATCCGTTGAAGCCAAATACAGGAATCCGGCGAAGATGGGCGACATCATACGGATAGTCTCCAGAATAGACAAGGTACCTATGGCCAAGCTGGAAGTAAACAATGAAATATACAATCAGGAAGGGACGCTTCTATGCACGGGGAAAGTCATCCTCGGCTTCATAGACTCCGTCACCAGACATCCTGTGAGATGTCCGGAAAAACTGGCTGGAATCATCGCCGCGACATTATGATTTCCATAAACTCTCTGACTGTAGCATACGGCGGATTCACTCTGCTCGACGACATCAGTTTCCATATCAGCGAGAATGACAAGATCGGCCTGGTAGGGAAGAACGGTGCAGGCAAGTCGACCATACTGAAACTTGTCTGCGGCCTTCAGAAACCTACGTCCGGAAAGATAGAGATGCCGTCGGATCTGCGGATAGGCTATCTGCCGCAGATCATGGAGCACCATAAGGGAAAGAGTGTCATAGACGAAGCCATGACAGCTTTTTCCGAACTGTTCAGCATGGAAGACGAACTGAATTCCATCATGGACGAACTGTCGAGCCGCGAAGACTACGACTCGCCTGAATATCAGAAACTCATCGAGAGGATGAACGATGTGAATGACAGGCTGGCGTATACAAAGTCTGAATCACCGCGTGTCGCGGCAGAAAAGACGCTGCTGGGTCTCGGCTTCAAGACTGAAGAACTTTCCAGGCCTACGGAGACTTTCAGCCAGGGCTGGAACATGCGCATAGAACTGGCCAAGATCCTGCTGTCGAAACCTGATGTCCTGCTTCTGGACGAGCCTACAAACCATCTGGACATAGAGTCCATAGAATGGCTTGAAGACTATCTGAAAGCTTACAAGGGTTCTCTGGTGCTGATTTCCCATGACAGGAAGTTCCTGGACAATATCACTAACCGCACCGTGGAGATCATGCTTGGGCATATCCATGACTACAAGGTTCCGTACAGCCAGTATCTTGAACTCAGGAAAGAGAGGATCGCACAGCAGAAGGCAGCGTACGAGAACCAGCAGAGAATGATCGAAAAGACGGAAGACTTCATCGAGAGATTCCGCTACAAGCCGACCAAATCGAATCAGGTCCAGTCCAGAATCAAACAGCTGGACAAACTGGAAAGGATAGAAGTCGACATGGAGGATAATTCTGCCCTTACAGTGAAATTCCCTCCGGCACCACGTTCGGGAGACGTGGTATTCAAGGCTGAAAATCTGTCATTGGGCTATCCCGCCAGGGATGGCCATGGTGAAAAGGTGGTCTTTACAGGGGCTGATATCGAAGTCCGCAGAGGAGAAAAGGTCGCTCTGGTAGGAAGGAACGGCGAGGGAAAAACCACCCTGATGAGGGCGGTCATGGGAGAGCTGGAACCATTGGAAGGAACAGCAAAGACAGGATACAATGTCAATATCGGATATTATGCCCAGAACCAGGAAGACATACTGGACAAGAACGATACGGTATTCGGCACTCTTGACCGTATTGCCACAGGCGATATAAGAACAAAACTGAGGGACATACTGGCGGCATTCCTGTTCAAGGGAGAGGACATCGACAAGAAAGTGGCTGTCCTCAGCGGCGGTGAAAGGGCGAGGCTCGCGATGGCCAAACTCATACTCAAGCCATATAATCTCCTGGCCTTGGACGAACCTACGAACCACATGGATATCCGGTCCAAAGACATACTGAAACAGGCTCTGAAAGCATACGACGGGTCTCTGATCATAGTTTCCCATGACAGGGACTTTCTGGACGGTCTGGTGGACAAACTGTACGAATTCAGAGACGGGAAGGTGACCGAGCATCTGGGCGGTGTGGAAGATTTCCTGAGAAAACGCCGGCTGGAAAGCCTGAACGAACTGGAACGGAAGAACAGGACAGCCGAGAAAGAGCCCGAAAAACCGGCCGGGAAAGTACCTACCGCATCACAGATAGAGTACAATCAGAAGAAATTCATCTCGAAAGAGGAGAGGAAGGTCAGGAACCGTATAGATTCTCTGGAAAAGGGAATAGCGGAAGTGGAATCGAAGATGAAGGCTATAGAAGCCATCCTGACTGCACCGGGTCCTTCTGACGATATCATGGAACTGACCAGACAGTATCTGGAGCTTAAACGCGAGCAGGACATGAAGACGGAAGAATGGGAAAGACTGGTCGAAAGTCTGGAATCTTAGACGACGGCAGACAGACATCATAAACGGAAAACCGCTATACATTATGGAAGAACAGCAGATGCAATACCTTTTCGGGATACATCCCGTCATGGAGGCTATCAGGGCAGGGAAGAAGTTCGATAAAATCCTGCTGAAACAGGGGATGGAAGGTTCCCAGTACGGAGAACTTCTCGGGCTTATAAAGCAGAACGGGATACAGTACCAGTTCGTCCCCCTGGAAAGGCTGAACAGGGCTGTGCGCGGAGCACATCAGGGAGTCGTGGCCTACATATCGAAGATAGACTATGTCCCATACGAGGAACTGGTGGATACGGCATTGGCCACAAGCCAGTCGCCCATGATAGTGATTCTGGACGGAGTGAGCGATGTCCGGAATCTGGGTGCGATCGCCAGGACTCTGGAATGTGCCGGAGGCAGCGGAATCATCCTGCCAGCAAAAGGCGGCGCGGCCATAAACGCGGAGGCCATAAAGGCATCTGCAGGAGCTCTCATGAGACTGGCGGTAGCCAAGGTCCCGAATCTCAGAATGGCTGTCTATTACCTGAAACAAAGCGGCTTCAAGATCATATCCGTGACTGAAAAGGCATCCGCACTGATATATGATACGGACATGACAGGACCTTGCGCAGTCGTGATGGGATCCGAAGGAAAAGGCATTTCACAAGGCATGCTGGACCTCTCGGACGAGAAGGCCGCCATCCCGATGTCAGGGGAGATTTCGTCACTGAATGTCTCGGTCGCCACGTCCGTAGTGCTCTACGAGGCAGTAAGACAGAAAACGGCCGGACGCTGGAAAGAGTGATGTTTGTACTTGATTCCCACTGCGATACTCCATCGCAGATACACAGGCTCAGGAATATAGGAGTCTGGAATGAACACGGACATGTCGATTTCCCGAAGATGAAAAAAGGGGGAGTAGACGGAGTTTTTTTCGCCCTGTATATTCCTCCCGCACTCGGACCTGACGCAGCTACATCCTATGCCATGGAGCTGATGGCAGATCTGAGTGACACGATGGATGCATGCAGCAGCCAGGCTGTGCTTGTGACCTCTCGCGAAGAGGCTCTGGCTGCTCAGGCAAAGGGTCTCATCGCAGTATTTCTTGGTCTTGAAAACGGCTCGGCCATCCGGAAGTCCCTGCCACTGCTGCGGCTTTACAGGAAGATGGGAGTCCGCTATATGACACTGGCTCATTCCGCGCATAACGATATATGCGATTCCTGTTCACCGACTCAGCCTCGATGGGGAGGCCTCAGCCCGTTCGGCAGGGAAGTTGTCGCCGAGATGAACCGTCTGGATATGCTCATAGACGTCTCGCACATATCCGATGCAGCCTTTTACGATGTCCTCAAATACTCCGAAAAACCGGTCGTCGCCACGCATTCTTGCTGCCGCGCACTTGCAGGACACAAGCGGAACATGTCGGATGAGATGATATGCGCCCTGGCTGAAAAAGGAGGCGTGATTCAGATAAATTTCTATCCGGTATTCCTTGACGACGGATTTGCAGCCAGACTGTCTGCATCAGGTATCGAAGCCAGGGGCGAAGCTGTCGAGGCCGAATTCATCGGAGACCCGTCGGATCCCGCGAAAAGGGCTGCCTGGTATGCGGTTGAAGACGAACTGGCAGCCATGGAAAGGCCGTCATACAAACGCATAGCCGACCATATAGACCATGCCGTATCTCTCGTGGGGCCGGAGCACGTAGGTCTCGGTTCAGATTTTGACGGAATTTCCGTCACCCCGTCAGGGATGGAGGACATCTCGCATTTCAGCATTATTCTCGATGAGCTCGCCAGACGCGGCTACAGCGACTCCGATATCGGGAAAATCGCCGGCGGCAATTTTCTGAACCTCTTATAGCCTTACGGCAATTTTTTCAGCCCTGAGCGCCCTTGCGCTGCCGATATTGAGTATAACAAAAATGTTACAATGGCGAACATTTTTGTTATATTTAATGATAGTCAAATACTTTATTGATAAAGGATATATTTCCGGACTGCGTCCAATGCTGACGCGGCAAACCGCTCCCTGTTGCGTATCCTGTCGTTGTGAAAGTGAAAATCCATGGTCTGTGTACCGTATTCCGAACTGATGCCGACCCATACCAGACCGACATCCTTGTTTTCGGAAGCGGCAGGACCGGCGTTTCCAGTAGTGGAAACCGCAAAATCGGAACCGGTCAGACGGCGGACTCCATCGGCCATTGCGGCTGCGCATTCCGGACTTACAGCCCCGTATCCGCCTATGATGTCCGGAGACACACCCAGAACATTCTCCTTGACGCTGTATGCATACGAAACCACTGACCCGAGGAAATAGTCGGAAGCTCCTGGAACGGAAGTCAGCAGTGAAGCCACAAGACCGCCTGTACAAGACTCGGCCGTACTGATGGTCATGCCTTTCTTCCGCAGCAACTCTCCCACCACCTGTTGAAGGGTAGTTTCATTTTCCGCATAGACCGCATCGCCGAGAATCTTTTTCAGTTTTTCCGTCTCGGTGCTGAAAACGGTTTCCGCATCATCTGAGGCGCCGTAGACGGAGAGTCTCAGAGTGACTCCTTTGAGCGGATCCGGAAGATATGCCAGACGCACATAAGAAGGCAGGGCGCTTTCCCACCCTGCTATCTTCTCGGAAAGCGCGGATTCAGCTATTCCGTATGTCATGATAGTCTTATGATGTATTTCGGAAAGGCTGTATGCAGATCTGATATCTGAAATGATGTCTTTCATGGCACCTGCAGCTTCGAACGGGACTCCGGGAAGAGAATAGACGGTGGCTGTATGCCCGTACTTCTCCTCGGGAAACCTCATCACCATCACAGGAGCTGTCCCGAGCCTGTTCGGGATCACGCTGCACCTGTCAGGCACCTCAGCCTGTCTTCTGTTGGTTTCCAGCACGTCAAGTCCCCTTGAAGTAAGCAGATCATGTATGATTTCCAGCTGTCTGTTGTCAGTGACATAACCTGTACTTCCGGAAAGCCTGTACAGGACGCTCTTCGTGATGTCATCCTTAGTCGGGCCAAGTCCGCCAGTGACGATCACTATATCGTTCTTCCGCAGGCCTTCTTCTATCACACGTGAAATCTCCCTGCCGTCATCGCCGACGGACAGCATTTCACTGACCCTGACACCGGCCTTGCCAAGCTCACGCGATATCATGGCCGAATTCGTATCCACTATCTGTCCTATGAGGATTTCGTCCCCGATGGTGCAAATGCTTGCCGTCGTCATATCTTACCTCCTTACGGAACTATTGTCTTCCGAGTCGTTTGAGTATGTACCTGTTTATGTTTTTCACCAGTGACGGCCCTTCATAAATGAAGCCGCTGTATATTTCCACCAGAGAGGCCCCTGCGTCAAGCATCTGCTGTGCCTGCTCGCCTGACATGATACCTCCGACACCGATGATAGGCAGCTTGCCTTTAGACTTTTCGCTGATATATCTGACCAGTGACAGGCTCTTGCCGAAAAGCGGTGCTCCTGACATGCCTCCGTTACCGATTTCATCTATCTTTTCCTGAGGCAGGGTCAGCCCGTCCCTGGTTCTGGTAGTATTCCCGGCTACGATTCCGTCCACTCCTGACATCAGGGCATAGTCGATGATCTCATCGAGTTGCTGGTGCGAAATGTCAGGGGATACCTTGATCAGTATCGGCCTGTATTCGTCGAAATACATCCTCAGATCCAGCAGTTTGTCCACGATGTCCGACAGGTAGGAAACATCCTGCAGATCGGAGAGTCCGGTGACATTGGGACATGAAATATTCACGACGAACATATCCACGAAGTCGTAAAGAAGGGCGAAGGCGGACTCATAGTCTTTGGCCGCATCCTCATTTATGCTGTTCGTGTTTTTCGAAATATTTGCGGCGACCAGCACTTCAGGACGATGCCGTTTCAGCTGCTCCACGGCATATTTGACCCCTTTGTTGTTGATTCCCATCCTGTTTATGATGGCTCTGTCCTTCACGACGCGGAAAAGGCGCGGCTTGGGATTTCCGGGCTGAGGTTCCGGTGTCAGCGAACCTATCTCCACGAAGCCGAATCCGAAATTTCCGAGATCATTGTAGAACTCTCCGTTCTTGTCCAGACCTCCTGCCAGTCCGACCGGATTCCTGAATTTCAGTCCGAAGACTTCACGTTCGAGAGCCGGATCGTTTTTCCTGCAGGTCATTCTGACCAATGCTTTCGCAAAGGGGATATATCTGAGACATTTCAGACCCAGAAATGTCAGATTGTGGGCAGTCTCAGGATTCAGACTGAACAATAACGGACGCAATATCTGCTTATACATGGTTCTATTCATTTTACTCTGCAAAGATAATATGGAAGCATGTAAAACGAGCAGGGGATAATACGAATTTTGATTTGTCAACGTGAAAATTCCTCGAATGTACCGTTGTCATAGAATACGATGATCCTGGCAACTTTCCGCTGACGGACTGAAATATGGCTGCCGTCTTCATAATCCGGTATGTCTTCAGGCATGTCATCGGGCACGTCTGCCGTATCCGGCTGTCCTGAAGATTCTCCGGTATCCTCATGAGAATCGCCTGGAGCGCTGAACAGATCGAAGTCCGCGTTTTTATGGGATTCCTGGATCACCGATGCAGACTCAGGCTGCGGGTCTTCGGTCTTGTACATTTTGCCTTTGCCGGTGAGCAGCCATTCCAGATTAAGGGTAGGGAAACTTTTTATAATCCCGACGAAGAAATCGTAACCCGGCTTGTTCCTTCCTTTCAGGATATGGGATACACTAGCCCTGGCGACATTGATTTTGTCGGCAAAAGCGGCCTGGGAGATGTTCTCGGCAGCCAGAAACTGCATCAGACGACGATTCATTTTTCTAAACAAATTATTTACAAATGTAATAATAAAATTAATAACAAATGTAAACGCGGTTTAAGTTACAAATGTAAATCGGGATAGGGGAGTAAGGGTAAATCATTGAAGAAGTACTATAGATAGCACTTGTAAATATCTGGATATAATCTATATAATACAGTAATATCTGTTATTTCATACTGTAAACTGCCCGATAGTATCCTGATTGCAGCATACATGTTGATTCAAAACTTTAGATTACAAGCTTCAATATACTGATTTTTAACATATTGTTTGTATGTGAATTTCGCATGGAAATTCAATATGGTCAATATGTTAAATTGTATAGAAATTTGAATATTAGCACCATTTACATTAATCTATGATTTACTATATTATATCAATGTTATATAATATTGAATTACATTTGTAAATTACATCAAACATGACGTCGGAATTGCCATTTGCGGAAATTTCAGTATTTTCGCAGGTATTTTATTGACTGAAGAAAAATGATACCTGAAATAAAGATTTCCGAATTCGATTATGACCTTCCCGATGGGAGAATCGCAAAATATCCGCTCGAACAGCGGGATATGTCCAAACTTCTGAGATATTCCGGAGGCGAAGTGTCGGAGCATGTTTTCAAGGAAATTCCGGAACTCATCCCGGCTGACTCCATCATGGTGTTCAATGACACGAAGGTGGTGCCTGCACGCCTGCATTTCCAGAGAGAAACCGGTGCACATATAGAGATATTCTGTCTGGAGCCTGTCAAGCCTGCCGAATACAATCTCATATTTGCCGAAACCTCATGCTGCAGCTGGAAATGCATCGTAGGGAATGCCAGGAAATGGAAATCGGATATACTTAAACTATACAATCCGGAAAACGATGCTGCCGTGGCCGCACTGGACCTCAAAGCCTCTTTGATAGAACGGAACGGGGAAACATCCGTAGTAGGATTCTCCTGGAACGGAGGACTGCCGTTCTCCAAAGTGCTGGAAATATGCGGGACAGTGCCTATCCCGCCCTATCTCAACAGGGAGTCCGAAGCCATAGATACCGAACGTTACCAGACTTTGTATGCGAAATACCGCGGCTCGGTAGCTGCTCCTACCGCCGGCCTGCATTTCACGCAGACAGAACTGGATGCCATCAGGGCCAAAGGAACGGATATGGAGACTGTCTGTCTGCACGTCGGAGCAGGGACCTTCCTTCCCGTAAAATCGGAACTGGTTTCAGGACACAGAATGCACAGGGAACCGTTCGTCGTCAGGAAATCCTTTATCGAAGACATTGCCGGAAGCGACAGGAAAGTCGTCGCTGTAGGCACCACGTCAGTCAGGACGTTGGAGTCACTGTATTATATAGGTGTCAGCTGTATCGAAAAGGGACGGCCGGAGGACGTAGGCCAATGGGATCCGTATGAACGCGAGTACCGCTATCCGACCCGGGAGGCTCTCAAGGCTATAGTGTCATATCTCGATGCTGAAGGACTGGATGAACTGAAAGTCGGTACCAGAATCATAATAGTACCCGGATTCAAGTTCAGGATAGTGGATGTTCTGGTGACCAATTTCCATCAGCCGCAGAGTACGCTGCTGCTTCTGATTTCCGCGTTCGTGCACGGAGACTGGAGGAAAATCTATGATTTCGCTCTCTCTCATGACTTCCGTTTCCTGAGTTATGGTGACAGTTCGATCCTGTTCCGCGAATAGTACTGCGTAAATGGCAGCTGCGGCTGTGGAAATATCATTATTTAATATTAACTTTGTATTCATTACATATCGAGGAAACAATTTATGATAGATTTGTCCGAATTTGAAAGCATAAGCCCGTACACTGACGAAGAAGCGGTGAAAGCGCTGAATATAGTAGCCGAAAATCCTGTCCTTCAGGAAGTCTCACAGTATTTCTTCCCTGAGGAAGCTCCTGATTATCTGCAGAATATCCTGAAACAGGTGAAGAGCATAGATGATTTCCAGGTGATGGTGATGTCGAAGGTGATAGAGTGGGTGCTGGAGCATACCGCCCACAATTTTTCATACGACGGCATCACGAATATAGACAGGGACAGAAAGTTCCTGGCCCTGTCGAACCACAGGGATATCATACTTGATCCGGCCATTACGCAGCTGGTGCTGTACAGGAACGGGATTCCGCTCACGGAAATAGCTGTGGGAGACAATCTGATCACGAACAAGTTCATCGAGTATCTTATCCGTTCAAACAGGATGATCAAGGTGGTACGAGGTATTTCCGCGCGAGAACTGTATCTTTCGTCACAGCTTCTGTCCAAGTACATCCGTCTCAACATCACGGAGCAGAAAAGTTCCATCTGGCTGGCCCAGCGTCAGGGACGAACCAAGGACGGGGAGGATATCACCGAACAGGGCCTGCTGAAGATGCTGGATATGAGCGGAACGGCAGATTTCAGACAGAATTTCGAAGAGCTGAACATCATACCTCTCAGCATTTCATACGAATATGAGCCATGCGATATACTGAAGGCACGCGAACTCCTGATTTCCAGGACCAGGAAGTACGTAAAGGCTCCAGGAGAGGATTTGAACAGCATTCTGACTGGTATCAAGCAGCAGAAAGGCAGCATACACCTGAACATAGGGCTTCCGCTGACTTCTGAAGAGATAGATGCTGCCTCGAAGTGTGACAAGAATGACCGTTACCAGTGGATACGGCATGCTGTCGATTTGCGAGTCATCGAGGGATACAAGCTCTGGAAAACCAATTATATCGCTTACGATCTTCTGAACCAGGGATTCAAATATAACGAGCATTATACTTCCGATGAGTCTACGGCTTTTATCGGGTACATGGAGCATCAGCTTGATTCGGTAGAGAAGGAGCTGTGCCGAGAGGATTTGCGTGATATTTTCCTGAAAATCTATGCTAACCCTGTGGTTTCCAAGGAGCTTCTGGCAGAGAAAATGGAGCTGCCGGGGTGGAAGTTACAATGGGGACGGTAGTTTTTTATTTTTTGTTTTATCAGGGAGGAATTTTTTTCGGACCAGAAAAAACAGGTCCGGAAATAAATTCCTCCCTGATTTCAATATTATTTTAAACTTCGTTTACAATCACGCTGCGCCTCGGCATTGCCTGAACAAGTTCCGACACTGCTCTCGGCTTGCAGTTTATTTTAAAAAAAACTACACGGGTGGCAGAGGGTGTAGGGCTATATGGAGGCAAGTATTTTTTTCGCGGCAGAAAAAAACGGCCGCTGCAAAAAATCTTGCCTCCAATGACAATAAACTAAAATCTGCACATTCGCAGAGGGTATGGATAGTGTATTACTTAACATAATATAAATTGTATGACAAAAATTTATTAAGGATTTTCGAAATAGTTGCTATATTTGCATGTTCGAATATGAAGAAACTTTTGTATATGATCTTTATGGCTGCAGCATTTGCAGCCATTTACCATGCAGAGACGATTCCTGCCGCGGAATTATCTGTCTGTATGGAAAACGTTTCTTCTCAGGACAACAGGCCTTCCGATACATGCGACACCATCAAGGATGACGGCTTCCGTGGCTTCTTTGCATATAATGCACTGAACGGAACATCGGAACAGATCAATGCCTCTGACAACAGACAGGTACTGGTCTACAGAAACACCTACGGCGGCCCTGCAGGATATAATCCCGCTTCTTCAAAAAGACAACACTCCCCCGGTTTGAAATGGCTTCTCGAAGGCGGAATAACTCATTCATTTCCAGAGAAATACTACTTTCTGCAACATAATGTAAACATTCTGGACCGGGGCATGTCATCCAATTCCGAACGGATACATCTGCTCCGCATCCTGATCGTATAGCCGTTTCCGGGGTTATCTGAAAGTTCCGCTGGACGAACTTCCCATATCAACCATTGCAGTCAAAACTGCCGCCACCTGTTTACCGGTGGTACAGATAAAAACGAGATTCCGGACAACTCATGGAGCCAGTCCGCCGGAATCCCGGAAATTTTACCGAATCATACATCGGACTGGCTTGAAATTCAAAATATTACAATTATGGAAAAGGAATTCAGCAGAGGTCGCTCTGCACAAGATATCATCATTTCTCTCATACTCGTGGTTTTCGGCGCCATTCTCGTAGCCATGCCTACATCACAGTCTGTCAATATTCTCGGCTTCTTCATGATATTTGCAGGACTCATACTCCTGTTCGTGCTGAGGACATGCTACAAGCTTGACGGAACGAAAGAAACTTTCAAGAAAAAGGAAATCTACTTTGCACAGAGCAAAAGGGATTCTACCGCAGCCGCCATCGCTTCAGATCCCGCTGCCATCGATCTTGCCGACGAGAACAAGGGTAACGGACTGCGTGTCGACATATTCTATAACAGGAAGTCAGGAAAGGCATATTGCAGGCTTTTCGAGTATGTTCCTTACCGTTACGAACCATGTACTCCATACTATGAGTATCCTATCGAGAAAGTGGAAAAACTGCTGAAATAAGCGGAATAACGCGGACATGAAAAAGGTGGATATCCATCATCGGGAACGATCGGGTATCCACCTTCTTCATATAATGTCAGTCCGACGAATCAGTCTGCTCAGTAGTTTTTTCCCATTGCTATATGGAAACCGAATCTGAGATTGAAATTCGCCTGGTTTACAGGCAAAATAGCCAGAGATGACTCACCTACAGGGAGTTTGGCCCTCTGAAGCATGAAATAGTCGCTGCCGATGAAGAATCCCACTCCGGACTTGGGGATAAATTCCAGAATCCAGCCTAAGGATTTCCATGTATTCAGCATGGAATAATTCACTCCGAAGTTGATCCAATCTTTCGGCCTTGCATTCAGTGCCAGAGTCAATTCATTACGTGTGCTCGTATAGCCGAATTTGGCATTGTAAAGCAGGCCCACACACATGTTGTCCCACAGTATAGGCAGTTCCACACCGACAAAAAGCTGCGGTCTTATCCTGGATGTCACCTTTTCAGCCGCCACTTCCTGCAAGTCCAGAATCTCCAGAAACTGATCCTTGATTCCGTTGAATGTTTCCTGAAGATTCATATCCTGTCCGAGCTGGATATCATTGACTCCTGTATATTCCACATTGCCAGATGTCTGGAACTTCTGTACTGCCTTAGATGAAAAACTCAGGAAGCCCAGATCAGTGACGGCTGCGGAGAATTTGATATAGTCGAAAAAGCCGTTGATATACAGACGGTATTCCGCTCCCAGATCCATTGCAGCCCCCATACCGGCCAGACCGATCTGACTGCTGTCGAAACGGCTGCCGTACTGTCTGTCACCGGTCTTGTAGACATCCATGCCTTTAAGCATCAGATATCCGGTGGCATCCGCCCGCACGTTCCATACATCGGAACTCATCGTCAGGTCCAGATTGTTTACACGCAGGTCTCCCCTGCCCAGGCCTGCCAGCAGTTTCACTCTTCCTCCTATGCTCAGACCTTTCACAAGGTCCGACATGTCATGGGAATATCCTACTGAAAGTTCCGCGTATGCATTGGCTATGACACTCAGGTTCCGTATATTGTATGTCTGAGGATCTGTCTCCGCTCCGTTTTTCAGAAAAGCGAACATGGATTTCGGAAGATTCACCTCCCCGTCCACCTTGACACCAAGCCCTATCGACCAGAAACTTTTCGGACCGGTGAAGAAACCGACATTGAATATGTCCGTATCGACATCGATGTCCAGATGCGGATTCGCAGGCAGTTTGCCAAGGAAGGTTGCGGATGAAACATCCGGATGCAGAAAGGTCTGCAAGGAACCGTCGCCAGCCGGATACAGGAAATTCGACAGGCCGACATTACCGGAGATTCCGAATCCTGTATTTCCTATGACCGGAATGGTCAGATATGAGGAACGCGGTACAAAGGCAGGGTTCATTTTGTTTCTGAGTACGGACATCTCCGAAAAATAGCTGCCTTTAAGAGCCTGACCGCCCGCAAGCAGAGGGAACAGGCATATCATGGTCAGAAGTAATATTCTTTTTTTCATAATCATCAGTTTTCAGAATCGGTGTTGTTTTCGTTTTCTCCCAGGGAACTGAGGTCTATCGTGATTCCTCCCGGGACCCTGACTTTCAGGACTGCCTGCAGATATGATTCTTCCGTCACAGGCTCCCCAGTCATGTTCCCTGATGTCACCCGGAAATTCATCCTGATCTTCGTAAGATCCGTACCGTCTTCACCATCGGCAAGTTTCAGCGTCAGATCCACAGGAGACTTCACCGGATTCTCCGGAGTACCTTCGGAGATAAGCAGGCTTGCAGGCTCGGTCCGGATGATTTCATTCCTTGAATCCAGAAGATCCATGGTAAGTTCAAGTTTCAGAGGCAGGGAGGATTCCACATAGCCGCCAAGACCGAAAGCGTTCATATTCAGCAATTCTCCGAGGACCGGCGGCAGAGCATCATTTTCCTGGTCTGATCCTTCTGCCGCATCATCTTTGTCACCGGGGATGGTATAGTCCATCCTGATGTCGGTTTCTTCCCCGAACTCGAACGGTATTTCCACTTCATAGTTCAGCAAAAGACTGTTTTCATAACCGGCAGTTATGGTACTGAGACTCTCCGGATCCGTACCGGCAGTGATTTCAAGCCGAAGCGTATCAGGTATTCTTCTGGTCAGCGAACGGACATCCGCCTCCAGGAATTCATATCCGTCAGGCATTCCTGTCCTGTCGTTGGCGATCCAGTATGACAGCACCCTTCCTGAAGCATCTGAAGCTGGTATCGAGAGGGCTATCGTCTGTGCGGAAGCCTCGTCGGCAACGTTTACGAAAACAGGTGTGATCTTCAGCTCGCCTTTTACTGGCATCTGCAGATTCGAATTGACGGTCAGCTTTATATGCGGATTCGCGAAATCGAGGATAAAGTCCTCTCCTTTCACGAAATCCGGAAGTTCTTCGAGAGATATGCTCTGGTTCATGTTTTCACCGCTGTCACTTCCGAGCCTGCAGTCTACATACCCTGTGATTTCGGAAATGTTCACGGCCGGTATTCCACCGGTAATGTCCAGCCAGATACCTACGGTTTCAAGATCGGCAGGATCATCGATCACCGGGTTCTCGACAGTGACCGTTCCTTCTACCCTGACAGAGCTTTTCACTGTCCCGCCGGCTGAAAAATCGACATTCTTCAGATTCAGGCCGGTGACGGCTATCGGTTCCATGGTGAATTCATTGTTTTCGAGATCTTCCGATATGCGGAATACATTGTTTTCATCCACCCTTTCGTCATCAGTCATGATTTCCTCCGGCAGATAGACCGACAGGTCGATATGCGGGGTGGAGCCTATGTCAGGAACAGTCCTGACAGTGAATGTCATGTGCAGTTCGGTTTCTGACAGGACCACATCTTCTACAGTCATATCCTTGAGCTCTTCCGGCAGTTCCTCCAGATCCATGATAGTGATTTCCTGCTGTTTCTCGAAAGTGCGTTCGAATCTGATGACTCTTGGGGAAACGGCAGAAATGTCGGAAACAGCATCTGAAAGGACGCTTTCCGTATCCCTGGCTTTGCTGCCGGCGACAGCTTCGACAGAAAGATCTATCGTTATCGGGTCGACCTTGAACTCGCTTATCACATCAGGTATGTCATCGGAGAGATCCATCTCGTCAGAAACTGTAAATGCATAGACTCCCCCGTCAAGCGAAGTTATGTATTCGAAATCTTCTTCCGACAGCAAAGTATTGAGTTTCAGCTGTTCGGTAGCACCGAGGGGAAAGACGAGAGCGTTGCCGCCTAGTGATACAGTCGTATCCACTTTGGAAATGTCGTACTCTTCATTGACGCACGACAGCGGCAGAGCAAGACCGAAGACAGCAGCCACGATTCCGGGTGCTGTCTGAATTAAAAATCGCTTTACCATAATATTATGTTTAGTTTTTTCATCGTCAGGCCGTAAAGCCATACTCACATAAGCACATTTTCACTATTCTGCATTCTACAAATATATCAATATTAAGGGAGATATCCCTCTTTTATCGGAAAATTAACATATTTTTGCAAAGACAAATTACAGGAAAATGGGAAGAAAGAAACAGGATATAGTACTTGAAAACATTGAAATAGAGTCTGTAGCGGCCGAAGGGAAAGCCATCGCCAGAGTCGGCGGTGCCGTACTTTTCGTACAGTTTGCCGTACCTGGCGACATCGTGGATGTAAAGGTGACGAAGAAAAAGAAAAACTATATGGAAGGTTTTATCCTGCGTATGGTCAGGCCTTCCGCACACAGACTGGAGCCTTTCTGCAGCCATTTCGGTATCTGCGGCGGATGCAAATGGCAGCCTCTTCCATACGAAATGCAGCTACAGGCAAAACAGCAGCAGGTATATGACCAGCTGGTACGGATCGGCCATCTGGATGTACCGGAAATACAGCCTATCGCAGGTTCCGAAAAGACCGTCGGTTACAGAAACAAACTGGAATTCACATTCTCGAACCGCCGCTGGATAGAAGCAGGAGAAGACCCTGAAAGCATTTCTCCGGAAGACCGGGTGGGACTAGGCTTCCATGTAGGCCGTTTCTTCGACAAAGTGCTGGATATCAAAAAGTGCTACCTTCAGCCTGAACCGTCCGATGCGATCAGGCTTTTCATCAGGAAATATGCCGTGGAACATGGCCTTGCCTTTTTCGATATCCGGAATCATCAGGGTTTTCTGCGGAACATGATCATCCGGAACAACCTGAAAGGAGACGTGATGCTCATACTCTGCTTCTACCACGAAGACGAAAAGGCCCGTACAGCACTTCTGGATGCAGTGGCCGGAGAATTTCCCCGGATCAGGTCCCTCTGGTATGTCATAAACGGAAAGGCCAACGATTCGATAGCCGATCAGGAGTGCATCCTGTACAAGGGGGAAGATGCCATATACGAAGAAATGGAAGGACTCAGATTCAAGATCGGACCTAAATCCTTCTATCAGACGAATTCTCTGCAGGCTTGCAAGCTATACGGCATCACACGCGAATTTGCGGATCTTCACGGCGGCGAAACGGTTTACGATCTCTATACCGGAACCGGCACCATCGCCCAGTTCGTATCCGGCAAGGCATCGAAAGTCATCGGTATAGAATATGTTCCTGAGGCCATAGCCGATGCCAGAATCAATGCGGCAAACAACGGGATCACGAACTGCGAATTTTTCGCCGGAGACATGAAGGATGTCCTGACGGACAATTTCATCGCCGTCCACGGAAAGCCGGATGTCATAATTCTGGATCCGCCGCGTGCCGGTATCCACCCGGATGTCGCCAAGGTCATCCTGAATGCCGCCCCTCGCAGAATCGTCTATGTCAGCTGCAATCCTGCATCTCAGGCACGCGATCTGGCCATTCTGTGCGAAAAATACAGGATCACCGCAGTCCGTCCGGTCGACATGTTCCCGCATACGCATCATGTGGAGAATGTCGTGGCCCTCGAAGCCGTATCCGAATAAAAATTTTTCTTAACTTTGCATGTTTGGTTTTCCGTCAAGGGGTGTTGTCAATACTGAGCGGGACCTGATGGTCCTGCGATGATCTCCCCGGGATGGAGAGAAATAGGACATATGAAATTATACGATGAACTTTTGAAAGACTACAGGGCGAAGGAAGGGCTGAAAACCTGCATCAATTGCGGTACATGTACAGCCATCTGCCCTGCGGCCGAATTTTATAAATACGATCCGAGGAAAGTGATGGACATCGTCCAGAGCCGTGACGAAGCGGAAATCGAAAAACTCCTGAAAAGCGATTTCATATGGTACTGCGGCGAATGCATGTCATGCGTCACCCGTTGTCCGAGAAAAAACGGTCCCGGACTCGTGATCATGGCATTGAGAAACCTGTCGGCCAGACTCGGCTACTTCACATGCTCCGAGAAAGGAAGGCAGCTCTACCCTCTTACGAAAATCCTTACCGGAAATATACTGAACTACGGCTACTGTGTCTATCCCGATACTTTCAAATGGGAAGACCACAAGGAATCGGGTCCTGTCTGGAAATGGCATCTTGACCATATCGAAGATTCGATGGCCCGTCTCGGGGCGAATTTCAAGGGTAAAGGTCCTGGTGTGCTCAGGAAGATACCTCAGGAATCCCTCGACGAGCTGAAAAGCATATTCGATGTCACCGGCGGTACGGAACGTATCGAAACTGTGAACAGATTCTCGAAAGCCAAGGCCGAAGAGCTGGGCATGGACATGGACGATTATTTCAGGGAAACTTTCGAACATACGTCGGAAGGACATCTCAACACCGAGGACTGAAAGCATTGCCGGAGGCATTAACATTGGCCGCAAGGCCCCTAAAATCAGAAAAACGAGATGATATATCAGGGAAAACAGAAAATATGGGCGGATTATCAGAAGGAAATACCCGATAATCACTGGTTCTACGTAAGGAGCTGCATCAGGCAGAATTTCTTCCCGGGAGCTGAAAGGATGTTCATGGAGATAAGCCGGAATCTTCTGGGAAAAGACATATTCGAGACGGAGAACCATACGACTTGCGGAGGAATAGCATATCACTGCGATACCATACCGCAGGAGACAGTCATGACCATAGTGGCCAGGCAGTTCGCTCTCATGACAGAGGCCGGATATGAAAACTATGTGGCTTCATGCATCACGTCTTTCGGGAACTACATCGAAATCCTGGAGACATGGAAAGAGTTTCCGGAGCTGGAAACTCGTATCCGCGAACTGCTGTGGAAAGCCTGCAAGAGAGAGTTCAACAAACCGAAATACGTAGCTCATGCCAGCGACCTCATATACAAGTACCGGAACGAAATAGCCGCCAGGGCGAAATACCGTCTTGTGGACAGGCACACCGGAGAACCTCTCCGCGCAGTCGAGCATATCGGCTGCCACTATGCGAAGATGTTCCCTTCACGGGGAATCGGCGGAGCTGAATATCCTTATGTCCTCTGCGGCATGATAGAGTCATGGGGAGGAAATGTCATAGACTATCCGGAAAGACGCCACTGCTGCGGCTACGGATTCAGGCAATATCATGTAAAGGCAAACAGAGGCTATTCCATCTCCAACACATACAAGAAATTCGAATCCATGGAGCCGTATCATCCGGACTTCATCCTCACGAACTGCCCCGGCTGTCCTTATTTCATGGACAGGTGGCAGTATGTCATAGCCGAGACTGAAGGCAAGACCTACGGAGAAAACGGCTACGGAATCCCTGTCCTGACATACGAAGAACTTGCATCCCTCGTGCTTGGATACAATCCGTGGGACATAGGGCTGCAGCTTCACCAGGTCGCTGTCGAACCTCTGCTGGACAAACTTGGAATAGAATACGACCCTAAGGAAAAATACAAGGGACTGAATGAGAAGGAACTCATGAGACCTGAACTTCCAGGTGTGCTGAGATGCTGCTGACGTCCGTGCCGCACCTGAAAACGTTACTAAACCCGAATCTGAAATGAAAGAGAACATAGTCATCGTCGGTGGCGGCATAGCCGGACTGGAAGCTGCCGCCCAGCTTTTGGATCTGGGCTACAAACCGATCATCATCGAGAAAAGCGACCACCTCGGCGGACATGTGGCCGACTGGAACTGCCTGTTCCCGGACATGTCCCCGGCAAAGGATGTCGTCAGCTCGCTGATAGCCCGTTCGGCTGAAGCCAATATCTTCCTGAATACCGAGATATCTTTCGTGAACAAGCTGAAAGACAGCTACAACATAATGCTGTCGAACGGTATATCCATCATCACCAGGATATTGCTCATGACGACGGGGTTTTCCCTTTTCGATGCATCGAAAAAGGAAGAATACGGATATGGGATATACGACCAGGTCATGACTAACAAGGACCTCGAGCACTGGTTCAACACAGGAGATGACAAGCGCATAAACAACAGTGCCATGAATGCCGTAGGTTTCGTTCACTGCGTAGGGTCCCGCGACGAGAAAGCCAGGAATCCGCAATGTTCGAAAGTCTGCTGTATCACGGCGATAAAGCAGGCCATAGAACTGAAACAGAAGTTCCCGGATGCCATGGTCTACTGTTTCTACATGGACTTGAGAATGTTCGGAAAGAAATACGAAGACTTCTACATCAACGCGCAGCGTGACTACGGTATCCGGTTCATCAGGGGACGGGTATCGGAAGTCGGTGAGAATATCGACGGAAGAGTGATAGTCAAGGCCGAGGACACCCTTTCAGGAAAACCTGTCAAGGTCACTCTTGATCTTCTGGTGCTGATGGCAGGAATGGTCTGCAACCCTGACAGCACAAAAGTGGCGAACATGGCCAGTCTCCCGATAGATTCCGACGGGTTCCTCAAGTCAAGGGACAATGTAGCCGACATCATAGAGTCTCCGAAGGACGGAGTATTCTATGCCGGTGCCTGTACGGGACCGAAGACGGTCCCGGAAACATTGGCTGAGGCCAGGGCCGCAGCCCTGAAGATTTATCTGTACATTAAAGGACTTGAATGATGGATTTCGGATTCAGAATATCGCCCAGTTCGGCCATCAATCTGGATAAGGTGAACCTGGAGAAGTTCGAGGAGCTTCACAGGATAGAGCCTGACGTGTACAAATGCATGGCCTGCGGATCCTGTTCTTCCACATGTCCGGCCAACAGGTATTCGGGAATGAGTATCAGGAAAGTGATACTCGCACTGCAGAGAGGCAAGGAAAAGGAAGCCGTAGCCATGATGAGGAACTGCATGCTATGCGGGAAATGTACCATGGTATGCCCGCGCGGCATCAATACCAGGCATCTGATTCTGTCTATATGCAGGATATATGAGGAGGACGTGAAATGAGAGAGAGATTTCTGACAGGCTACAACGATTTCGTGCTGCCTTTCGTGTGCGGCATGATCTTCGTCCTCATATACTGTCTGGTAGGGCTGGTACGGATCATATTGCAGCTCCCTGCCGAGGACAGGAAACGTTTCTTCATCTCTTTGGTCACTCCGAAGACTCTCGTGAAGAACATAAAGGACATCTTCCTGAAATGCCTGATACATGTAGATATCTGGAAAAGGAACAAGCTTCTGGGCTACATGCATTCCAGCATTGCTTTCGGATGGTTCATGCTCATAGTGGTAGGACACATCGAAGTCATGCTCTACACTTCCCGTCTGGGATTGAAAGCGCTCTACTACCCTATTTTCTTCAGATATTTCGTGGCTGAAACAGAGAGCACCATGAAAGGTTCTCTGATTTTCTTCCTCATGGACTTCTTCCTGCTGGTGGTACTCAGCGGCATAGCCCTGGCCATCATCAAGCGCGTCCGTTCCAGACTTTTCGGAATGAGGAGAACCACGAATCCAAGTTTTCTGGACCTGATCGGCCAATACTCCCTCTGGTCCATCTTCCCTCTCCGTCTTCTGGCGGAATCGTTCACGGCCGATATCAGCGGAGGTTCGTTCCTTACAAAATCGCTGAACTACGTATTCACGGAATTCCTTAGCAACCACGCGAACATGCTGCCTGCATGGTGGGCGTATTCCTGTGCACTCGGGATCTTCTTCTTCGTACTGCCGTTCACCAGATACATGCACATCCCTACCGAGATCCTGCTGATTCCTTTCCGTAATGCCGGGATCAAGATAGTCAACGCCCGCAAGGGGTTTGCCAAGGCTCAGGTCTACTCGTGTCCGAGCTGCGGTCTGTGCATCGATGCCTGCCCGATGGGTGTCCTCAAAGGCAATATAAAGGATACTACCGTATATCTGAATCGCCAGATACGCAGGAACAACGAAACCCGTATCGAGGAAATCAGCGACAAATGTCTTCTGTGCGGAAAATGTACTGCCATCTGCCCGGTAGGTGTGGAAGGTGACAAGCTGAGAATAGCGCAAAGGGCCGTCAGGAAATACAATTTCGGCCCTGACTATTCAAATATCGATGTCTCAGAGGAGATTCAAAGATGTAACAAATTTGTTACCAACCAAAACAATATTGTTTCATCATCGGATAATGAGAAAGTTCTCTACTTCGGAGGATGCATGACAGCTCTCACTCCAGCAATAATGAAGGCTACAGGTTCGGTACTGGAAAAGGCGGGGATTGAATTCGAAATCATGGACAAGGACGGCGGCATCTGCTGCGGCAGGCCTATGTTCATGGCCGGCAGATTCGCTCAGGCCATGCAGCTGGTAGAGAAGAATACGGAAATCATCATGAGTTCCGGTGCTGATACACTCTTGCTTTCGTGCCCGATATGCTACAAGATATTTCTGGAAAAATATCATCTGCCCGGTATAGAGATCATCCATCATACCGAATATTTCGAGAGACTGATACTTTCCGGAAGACTGAAAGTAAGAAAAGAAGCTGTCAGATATGTCTATCATGATCCGTGTGAGCTGGGACGAGGATGCGGAGTGTACGAACAGCCGCGTACGGTGCTTTCAGCCGCTGGGGAACTCGTTGAAGCAGCTAAGAACAGAAAGGAAAGCATCTGCTGCGGCGGCAGTCTGGGAAGTCTGACTCTCGGCTTCGAGAAGAGAAAGGCCATGACTGAAAATGCGCTGAACAACCTCGTGGCTGACTCTCCTGAGAGGATAGTGACAGCCTGCCCTCTGTGCATGTCTACTTTCAACAGATATGCCGACAGACCGGTAGAAGACATAGCAATGGTCCTTGACAGGACAGCATACTGAAAATTGGAATTAAAACATACGTACTATGACCTTTGAACCTACAAGCTACAAGCTTATGAACTGTGCCGACGGAAGGATTTTCGAAGACTCCGGATGGACACTGGCCGACCCTCAGAGCGAGGTACCGTCTCTGGTAAGGGCCGTTTATGAAAAAAAGGATTTTGAAATCAGGAATGATCTGGACGGATTCTATAAGTTCGCGAACTGGCTTCCTATAAAAAGGACTTTGAACAATTCATGCCCTCCTGTCACGTATAAAAGCAGAAAACTGGCCGAGTATCTGAAACTGGAGAATCTGTATATCACGTTTTCCGGCTATTATCCTGAAATCGGCGCTACCATGCAGACCTGCTCGTTCAAAGAGACCGAAGCATATTCGGTCTGCGCGCGTCTGGCTGAAGATGAAAAACGTGTCCTCGTCGTAGCATCGGCAGGCAATACGGCAAGGGCCTTTGCCAAGGTATGTTCGGACAACGGGATACGCCTGCTTCTGAGCATTCCGGAAGACAATATCCATGCCCTGTGGTTCGACAAGCCGCTGAATGACTGTGTGAAGATCATAGCCGCTCCCAAGGGTGCGGACTACTATGATGCCATAGCTTTGAGCGACAAGGTGTGCGAATCTCCTGCCTTCCTGGCAGAAGGAGGAGCCAAGAATATAGCCAGACGTGACGGCATGGGTACTACTATCCTGTCGGCAGTGGAAAAGACAGGACGTATTCCTGATGCTTATTTCCAGGCTATAGGAAGCGGTACCGGGACGATAGCCGTATGGGAAAACAATCTCAGGCTCATTCAGGACGGCCGGTTCGGCACTCACAAGATGAGACTTTATCCGTCGCAGAATGATCCGTTCACCATCATGTATGATTCGTGGAAAGCCGGCTCCAGGGCTTTGGTTCCGCTTTCGCCTGAAGATGCCAGGATGCAGGCTTCGGAAATCAAGGCCAAGGTATTGTCGAACAGGAAACCGCCATATTCCCTTGCAGGAGGCGTATATGATGCTATCCGGGATGCAGGCGGAAATATTTACAAGATATCCAATGATGTACTGGAGCAGTGGAAGGCGAAATTCCAGGAGCTTGAAGGCGTGGATATCTATTCTGCAGCCGCAGTTGCCGTCGCCAGCCTCGAAGAAGCGGTAAAGGACGGTTCCGTAAACAAGGACGAGCTTATCATGCTGAATATCACCGGTGGCGGGGAAAAGCTGGCCAAATCCCACAGGCAGGTGGTATATGCCACTCCTGATCTGGTGCTCGACCCGTCTCTGCCTGCAGAAGAAATCATAAGCAAGACCGAAAAATTATTCTGATTCATACTATCATGTCATTCAGTTTCTTACAGTCAGCTGCCACTGAAATCAAGGACAGCATAGATATCCAGAAAGCTACCGAACAGTTCGTAGAGAAAATCGCCACTACTCCGGCAGACCAGCTCCTGACCGAATTCGTGGACAAGGCCATAGCTTTCGGGCTCAAGGTGCTGGCGGCACTTGCCATATATGTCATAGGAGCGTGGCTTATCAAGAAACTAAAGAGGATAATCCATAATATTTTCGTCCGGAGGAATACGGAACATTCCATAGCCTCCTTCGTGGAGAGTCTGGCAAGTATCTTCATGACAGTCTTCCTGGTGATTTTCACCATAAGCGCTCTGGGAGTGAATACGACATCCATTGCAGCGCTTCTGGCTGCCGGAGGTATGGCCATAGGTATGGCCCTCAGCGGAACAGTCCAGAATTTCGCCGGCGGTATCATGCTGCTCGTGTTCAAGCCGTTCAAGGCCGGTGATTTCATCGAAGCTCAGGGATATAGCGGTACAGTGACAGACGTGACCATAGTCAGCACGAAGATCACAACGACAGACAACAGGAACATCATCATCCCTAACGGTTCCCTGTCAAACGGTACCATAAACAATTATTCCCAGAATGTATACAGGCGGCTGGAATGGCTGGTCGATGTGGAATACGGGGCCTCATCCGAGAAGGTAAAGGCTATCCTCAAGAAGATAATCGATGAAGAAAAGAGGATAGTCTATGCTCCTGCCTCTCCGGCAGATCCGACCATCGCTTTGAATGCCCTCAGAGACAGCAGCGTACAGTTTGTGGCCAGGGCATGGGTGAAAAAGGAAGATTACTGGGATGTGCTTTATGATGTGAACGAGAAGATCTACAATCAGATTCCGGAGAATGGAATCCAGTTCCCGTTCCCGCAGTTGGATGTACATATAGCAGGAAATGACTAGTCATTTCCTGCTATATGTGCAAATGTCTTTCTTCGAAAGACAGAAACCATCCTAACCCCCGCAGACAAAGTCTGCGACCCCTGTCAGGGGTGTTTTCGCTCCCTCCGGTCGCGGTCACTCCGTGACTTGTGAATTTGCGTAACGTCACTCCGTGACTTGTGACGCTATGGTGTCGGCGAGGGCAGCCATATCGCATTTTTCTGGAGTGAAGGCCTGGGGGAAGGAAAGTCCCTCCGATATCAGGTCGAATCCGAGCTTGGAAGCCATCTCGTTAAGAAGCTTCACACTGGCTCCGGCCCAGGTAAATGATCCGAAGGCTGCAAATGCGCGATTCTTCATCAGGCGTGCGGACACACCGTACATGAAACTGAATGCAGGCGGGAAAATGTCGTTGTTATAGGTAGGTGCACCTACCGCCAGCGTATCATACCTGAATGCATCACGATATGCATACGATACATTTTCCGTGCAGAGATTGTGAACGGCATACCGCACTCCCCTCTTTTCGAGTTCGGCCGCCAGAGACATGGCCGCCTTCTCCGTATTTCCGTACATGGACGCATAGACTATGCAGACACCCTTTTCTCCTTCATAGCGGCTCAGCCTGTCATAGCAAGACACGACTTCCGCGATGTTCTTCTCCCATACCGGACCGTGAGTACTGCATATTCTGGAAATCTCCAGACCGGCAAGTTTCTTCATCGCCGCCTGGACTGTCTGGCCGTATTTTCCCACTATATTCGAATAATACCTGAGCATTTCCCCGTTGAACGCTTCAAAGGTATCCGCAGCGGCATCGCTGCAACCGTACAGGCGTGCACCCGCATCCGTTATTCCGTCAGCCAATGCACCGAAGGTTCCGAAAGCATCCCCGGAGAAAAGGGTTTTCTCTTCATGAAAGTATGTCATCATGGTCTCCGGCCAATGCACCATCGGCGTCATGTGGAAAGTCAGCGTGCTGTTTCCGAGACTGATGCTGTCACCTTCTTTCACGATATGAAGATTCTCACAGATCCCGTAATATCCCTTGATCATCGGAACTGTCTTGGCATTTCCCACTATCCTCGCTTCCGGATATGCTTCGCGGATCATGGACATGAGAGATGAGTGATCCGGTTCCATGTGGTTCACCACCAGATAGTCGACCTTCCTTTCACCGAGTTCGCGGCGGATATTTTCCATGTATTCCGCAGCATAACCTGCTTCAGCCGTATCGATCAAGGCCACTTTGTCATCAATGACAAGATAAGAATTGTAGCTGACGCCGAAAGGCAACGGCCACATTCCCTCAAAAAGGGATTTTTTCAGATCGTTGACTCCGACATAACGTATTCTTTCTGAAATCCTGCTGTTCATAATTTGTAATTTTTATAGTATGACATTTTTTCCTAAAAAACCAGAGAGAAACCGAACGTCAAGGCACTTATAAAGGCATCATTGCGTCGCAGACGCTCTGAAGGGACATAGTTTCCGGCATCGGATTCATAGGCACGGGGATGCGTGAAAACCTCCTGAAAAGCCAGAAGGAAATCCAGCTTGACGGAACGGTTCAGCGAAATACGGTATCCCCCGCCTATCTTCCCTTCCGCCGAAACATCTGTGAGATTACCGAAATCATTGAATCCGGCCCCTGCGCTGAGAAAGGCCATCCAACGGTTCCTCATAGGGTCCTTCCCGGAAAACCATGACAGACGCAGAGCTACGGGAACCACACGTACCCGGCTATAGACACCGCTGTAGCCTGTGTACAGAGACAGGTTAAAGGCAGGAGAAATATTCACGCCTCCGCTGACCAGAATCTGTCCGTTGCTGTAAGCTCCGCCACTCATGGTCTTCACATCTCTTCTGCCGCCATCCATGGATATGAAATTGAAATGCGAATAATTTAGAAAAGTCAGGACATACGAGGTCTCTATTCCGAAAGTAAACCGAGGATAGTCCCGTTTCTCACGGACTTCAGCCGCCCCGGCCTCTGCAGCAAGTGCATGAAAGACCGCGGACAGGGCGAAAAGAACTGATATGAAGAGACTGCGTTTCATTTTGCTTTCAGAATCTGTATTTTATCCCCAGATGAGGAAGAAGGGAATATATGAGTCCGGCCTTGTAGAATCCCATGGAAAGATATCCGAAACGGTCTCTGCTGAGATGCAGTCCGATACACGGCTCCAGTGTCAGCGAGATGGATACGGGGACCATGAACACGTACTCGAAACCGATGCATCCTGTCAGCGAGACCATGGCTCCGTATGCACCTGAAGTGTCTCTGACATATCCGACCCCTGCACCAGGACCTGCAAGAAAACCCATGGATTCACCTGAGGGGAAGGTGATTCCGGCAAATTCGTACAGATAAGCCACATTAGCGGATACACCCGGAAAGAGGCAGTCTCCCGGAATCACTCCGGACATGTCGAGATTTGCCGATATCATGATGGTTTCCCGGTCTTTCACGGGCATGGTGAAAGTCGCGGAAAATTCATTGTAGGCGAACGACATGCCGACGGTCTTCTCCCGGGCAGCTGTATCCGTACCGGTTGCGGCAAATACGGCGGCGAGGACAAACACAGCTATCCCGGAAAACCTTTTCATGCCTGAAGGCTTTTCTGCATGTGCTTCATTCTGTGCCCCAGGAAATCCCTGAAGCCTACAGTCCTGAATCCGAGACGGATATACAGGGCTTCAGCCTTTGGCTTGTCTTCATCCACGATCAGGCCGACGACATCGAAACCGGCTTTGGCGGCCCTGTCCGTCATGGACTCGAACAGCATGGACCCTATTCCGCGGGATCGCATGGAAGGGTCTACACCTACGGAATCAAGGTAAAATTCACCTGCCTCGGTCTCCACTACCGAAGAGAAATCTCCGCTTGAACGGAAAGAGGCTTTCATGGCATCCAGTATTGGCTGTTTAAGGGTCCTGTACAAGGCTCCGTCATAGCCGTTCATGGCGCCGACGATCTTTTCCGTACCGTCATCTGCGGCCAGTACCGCTACGGCAGTATGCAGATAACTGTACAGGTTGTCATCCGCTTCCACGAATTTCTGTATGAAACGGGTGAAATCCTCCTGTGTCATGCCTGGATTCATTTTCAGGAATTCTTCTACGGGCCAGGCCAGGACTATCATTCCGGCCACGTCAGGAGCATCTTCCCTGACAGCATCTCTGACATAGATTTTTTCCATATTCGAAAAACATGTTACTGTACATACTTGAATTCAAGATAGGTGGCGCCAAGTTCATCGTTGAAACTGCCGCCTATGAATGCGACCAGATCTCCTGACGCTATCCTGCCATTGTCCAGAAGCATCTGAATGGCATTCTTCACGAAAGCCTCCTTGCTGCCCTGGATAGGGAACTTGTAACAATATATATCGTATGCCAGAGCCAGTTCGCGCATGGTGTAGTCATTATAGCACATGGCATATATCGGCACTTTAGGCCTGAATTCTGAAAGATACCGCCCGGTACGGCCTGTCCAGGTATCGAATATGATGGCTTTCACAGGCAGATCCCTGGTAGCCGCCACCAGTTCCTTCGCCAGAACGGCTGCTATGGGCTTGGAGACCATCTCCAGATTCAGGTCCAGCGATATGTTGATGGATTTCTCGGCCTCTTTCGCTATCTTAGTCATGGTGGCCACTGCTTCCACCGGATATTTGCCGCTGGCAGTTTCCCCGCTGAGCATGATGGCATCGGTACTCTGGAATATGGCATTCGCCACGTCGGTCACTTCTGCTCTGGTAGGACGGGGGTTCTCTATCATCGTATGCAGCATCTGCGTGGCTATGATCACAGGTTTTTTCCTGGCCCTGCACCGCTGTATGATATGTTTCTGGATCAGAGGAATCTTTTCGGCCGGAATTTCCACTCCGAGATCCCCTCTGGCGACCATGACAGCGTATGTATGCGAGAGAATGTCATCGAGATTGTCTATTCCCTGCTGATTCTCTATCTTCGAGATGAGTTTTATATGGCTTCCGAGCGAATCCAGCAGGGTCTGTACCTCTATCAGGTCTTCCTTTCCCCTCACGAAAGAATGCGCTATGAAATCTAGGTCGGCCTCGACTGCCCATCTTACGAACTTCTTGTCCTTTTCAGTCAGGGCCGGCAGCGCTATGTGCACATTCGGCACATTGACGCTTTTCTTCCCTTTTATGATACCGTCGTTCTGTACCTCGCACAGGAGTTTGTCATTGTCCTTGCCGGTAATGAAAAGGTCGACCGCGCCGTCGTCTATAAGCACATGCGAGCCGACAGGTACATCGGAAACGAAATTCGCATAGTTCGTATACAGTACGGGATATTTGCAGAGCCTGTCCGGACCGTTATGGATTTCTATCCAGTCTCCCTGTCTGGCCTCGAATTCCCCTGCATCATCAGCCATGGCCGTAAGTCTCACCTCCGGACCTTTCGTGTCCACCAGTATTCCTATCTTGTCGGAAACGGCACGGACATTATCCACTATCTTCTGCGCTCCTTCTACGGTGGCATGAGCGGAATTGATCCTTACTATGTTCATGCCGCTTTCGTAAAGCTTCGTCAGAAATTTCACATCACACCTCAGATCCGAAATGGTGCATATTATCTTGGTCTTTTTTTCAAACATAGTCTTCGAAGAATATCTGGTATATAAAGTGCGAATTTAAGAAATAAATTTCGAATTGATTTTGCCGATATGGATTTTATCCGCTAATTTTGAACTTCCAATGATATCCGGTTTCATCGGACTGACATTAAACGAGGACTGAAATGGATTCTGTCGATAATATAGGAAGAAGCACCATGCTGCCGCCTCTCCCCGAAAGGATGAGACCGCATACTCTGGATGAATATGTCGGCCAGAAGCATCTGGTGGGTAAGGATGCGGTGATTTACAGGATGGTGGAAAGCGGGGAACTCAAATCCTTCATTCTCTGGGGTCCTCCCGGGACAGGCAAGACTACGCTCGCGAAAATCATTGCCAAAGCCATGGAGAGGGAGTTCTACACACTTTCCGCCGTAAGCGCAGGAGTGAAAGAAGTACGTGAAGTCATAGACAAGGCACGCAGCGGCTCCATTTTCTCCTCTTCGCAGTCCCCGGTCCTGTTCATAGACGAGATTCACAGGTTCAGCAAATCGCAGCAGGATGCCTTGCTCGGTGCAGTGGAAGAAGGCGTAGTGACGCTTATAGGTGCCACTACCGAGAATCCGTCTTTCGAAGTCATCACTCCCCTTCTGTCCAGGTGCCAGGTCTTTGTCCTGAAGCCTCTCGAGGCGGCCGATCTTGACATATTGATGAACCGGGCCATCACCAGTGACGTGATATTGAAAACCCGCAAGTTCGATATCAGGGAGACGGAAGCGCTTTTCAGGTATAGCGGGGGAGATGCACGCAAACTGCTGAATATCATAGACCTTCTCGCGTCCACTTTTCCTGCCGGCCGATCCGTACTGATCGACAACCAGACCGTCACTTCCAGACTGAACGAACATCTTTCGGTCTATGACAAGGGAGGGGAAATGCACTATGACATCATTTCCGCATTTATCAAGAGCATAAGGGGTTCGGATCCGAACGCCGCCGTCTACTGGCTCGCCCGTATGCTGAACGGAGGCGAAGATCCTCTTTTCATAGCACGCAGGATGTGCATACTTGCATCCGAAGACATAGGATTGGCGAATCCGAACGCAATGCTGCTCGCCAATGCTTGTTTCAGTACGGTTCACAACATTGGTATGCCGGAAGCACGGATCCCGTTGTCGGAAACTGCCATTTATCTGGCCTGTTCGCCGAAAAGCAATTCCGCATACATGGCCATAAACCAGGCAATGGCTGTCGCCAGGGAGACTCAGGATGCTCCGGTACCTCTGTACCTGCGCAATGCCCCTACCAAACTGATGGAGGAGCTGGGCTATAGTGACGGATACAAATATGCACATGACTATCCCGGGCATTGGACCGACCTGGAATTCATGCCGGAAAAGCTGAAGGGTACGAAATTCTATGAGCCTGCCGACAACAGGAGGGAGATCGAAATGAGGGAGAGGCTCGAACGGCTGTGGCCGAAGTACAAGGACAGATAGTCCGCAAGCCGCCCGAGTCGGGAAACAGCAAAAGGAAAGCGGTACCCGCAACGACAAGGCAGGAATGTCAGAATGACGAGGTGAAATTCCGCAGAAGCCAGAACAAAAGGATGACGGCCAGAATTACACGCACGGCCGGACCATGATACAAGACCATCTCTGCCTTCCTGCAGAAAACCGCCGCCTTTCCTGGAATCTTCATGACAATTTTCAGAAACGCGAACATAAGCAGATACGGTATTGCCGCCACTAACAGAAGATTGTAATGCACAGCGGAAAGCAGATCACCGTTCAGAAGAGAATGCACCGCCCTCTGCGAGCCGCACCCAGGACACTCCAGACCGGTCAGCAAATGAAAAGGACATTTGGGCCAGAATACTGAGCCGGCCGGATCAAATTCTGAATACAGGAAAATTGCCGCTGTCAGGACAATGGCAGCGGCAACTGATATCACTACTGGAAGGACGGAACCTTTCCTGTTCCTCAAAGAAGGCATGTATAGAAAGTGTCAGCGTCTTCCCACCACATGGCCCATGATACGCCGGCAGCTATCAGGATGATATATGCTATATAGAACAGGGCGGTCAGCACTATTCCCCATACTGACCAGTTCCTGGCCAGTCGGGAAAATCTTCTGGCATCTTCATAATGTCCGGTGTTCCAGGCGGAATCCACTCTCGAGGCATAAACTATCCCGACTACTCCGAACGGTACACAACAGCATATCGTAGTGAGTATGGCCAGCACCATATTCGTATTCGGCCGTCCGGCATTTTCGTAAGAGGTCACAGGCGGCAGGTTCTGATCGGCCCCGCAGTTCGTACAGAAACGGGTGCCTTCATCCAGCAGGGTGCCGCATTTCTTGCAATACATAATTCTCCTATATTTCGTAACGACTTCAGAACAGAGGGAAAGTCTTGTCAGTATCCACATATTTCGCCATGAAGGCCTCATCGGTCATGGTGAGAATCAATATACCCTGAATGAGCATCACCACTCCCCAGATGTAGCATGAGCAAAGTCCCAGGATCAGCGTAATGATACCGGCCGTGGTCTTGCCCATATAGAAATAATGTATACCAAGCCCGCCCAGAAGGATGGCCAGGATTCCGGCTACGATCTTGTCTTTCTTCTGATTCCCCTGGCAGTTTATTCCCGCCCCGCAATTAGGACAATACTGTACATTCTCAGGGATTTTAGTGCCGCATTTCCGGCAATAGACATCTTTCACGACAGGTGCTCCGCAGTGAGGGCACACTGTTGCGGTATCGGATATTTCCTTCCCGCATTCCTTGCAATTGATAAGTGCCATAGTTAAGTTATATTTATACCTTATACCTAATATTCTACGAATATAGCAATATTATGCATAAAACAAACTGTCGGACGGAAAATTCAGCTGTCTGACATCAGAACGGATAGCCAACGCCGAAATGCACGGCGAAACCGTCCCGCTCCAGCCACTGTCCCGGACGGAGCCATCTCCTGCCGGCTTCTCTGGCAGGATCGTGCAGCCTCATGCCCATATCCACACGGAGCAGCAGGAAGTTCAGGTCCAGGCGGATACCGAACCCCCAATCCGCAGCTATGCTCTGCGCGAATGTCTTCATCATCAGTTTGGAGGCAGCGCTGTTTTCACCGCCGGTATCGCGCAGCGTCCACACATTTCCGGCATCCACGAACAAGGCGCCGTCCACTTTCCAGAACATGTTGAACCTGTATTCGATATTAGCTTCCAGCTTCATGTCACCGGTCTGGTTCGCGATGATGAAAGTCCGGTCGAGCGGAGCCAGACCAGGGCCTACGGCACGTGCCTGCCAGCCTCTCAGGCTGCTCGCACCCCCGGAATAAAAATGCTTTTCAAAAGGAAGGGCGTCTGAGTTCCCGTATGCATATCCTGCACCGGCCAGGAATCTGGTCGCGACAGCCTGACCGTCCCTGCGGCCGAAGCGCCATGTCTTTCCTACTGAAAATTCAGCCCTGACATACTGGGAATACGGAGTGTTCCAGATGATACCGGCTCCGTTGGAATCCTTTTTCATCAAAGGTTTGAACGCACTGAGTATATTACCGGCTATGTCTATTTGGCAGCGTGCGTAAAAGAACGTAGTCCGCGGCACCACATCAGCATCCGTAGTATAATACAGGCTCACGCCAGAGCCCAGATCAAAGTGGTCCTGGTATGCATTTCTCATGAAGGGGTCCCGCGAAAGCGTGTTGAAAAAGCCCTGGTCGAGATCGAAAAGACGCACTACATTGAACTGCAAGGGATAGAACTGATAGAAGAATTTCCCTCTGCGGCTTCCGTTGTAGCCGTAAGACATGGAAATGATGTTCCTGGTGTATTCCGGACGGCTCTGGTAGTTATATGAAAAATTGATATCCGTACGCGGCACATTCCCCGGAAACATGCTGTACGGAAGCAGCAGGAACTTGGGGAAACTCAGACCGGCAGACATACCGAACTCGTTCGAACGGATGTCATCATTGAACTTGAACTGGAAATTTCCCATGAAACTCAGACTGAGCCACTCTCCTCCCCTGAATATGTTCTTGTGATAATATGACAGCTGGGGAGAAACACCGAAAAGCCCTGATGAATTTATGGAGGCTTCCAGATTCAGCTTGATACCCTGAAGCCTGGACTGCGACAGATTGATGCTGCAGTCCACTATATTCGTATCCCGCTGGGTCATCTCCACGTTCACGCTGCTGAAAACGCGCAGGGAAGACAATCTGTTGTATGCATTGTTGACGAGCGTCTCGCTATAAAGGCTGCCCGGTTTGATGGTATTGAGGTCAGTCAGGACCTTTTCCCTTATCTTCAGGTCTGCCGGATACGAGATGGAGACATCCCCTATCGTGAACTTGTACAGAGGCCTCGCATCGCTCTCGCTTTCATTTCTGGTATAGTTGTTCACCCGCATTTCCAGTACGGCTGAATCGGGATATGACAGAGTGTCGGCTTCGAAGAAAAAATAGTTTTTATTGAAGGTATAGAACCCCTGGTTCCTCATATAGGTACTGATCCTCTCGCTTTCATCCTCCAGAAGACTTTCCGAAAGCGGCACTCCCTTCCTCACTGCCAGAGAGGCGGTATCCTTGCAGAACTCCTCTGCGAATTCACCGTCGGGAACGTTTATGATCAGAGACTTGACAGGATATTGCTTGCCAAGGGTCACGTAATAGCCGACGTAGACCTTTCTTTTCTTCACTTCGATTTTCGTATCTACCGTCGAATGGAAATAGCCGAGATACTCCAGATGTCTGGTGATGTTCTCTACGGAACTCCCGACCATTTCAGAGTCGTATACTACAGGCGCCACGCCGATTTTCTGCACGAACCTGTCCCATCCCTTTCCTTTTCCGTTCGACCAATTGTATATGTTCAGAAAAGGATTCCATCCGAATATGAAATACGAATTCGGCTTCTGCTTCAGATACGGCTCTATCTGGCCGGTGTTGAATGACTTGTCATTGGTCACTTCGACCTTGTTTTTCGCCAGGCGGAATTCACCGTCCTGCAGAACCCTGGTAGTACTGCAGGAAAGCATGCAGATCGCGCACGCGCTTACGAATATCCACTTTCCGACGCCCATAATCTAAAATCTTTCAAAATTATCCCATAAATTCCAATAAACAAAATATTATTGGCCGGAAATCCGGCCAATAATACCGTGAACGGCCGTTTCCAGCCTGATTTATTCAATATTTATCCTGCAATGATTAGGAATGACAGAGATAAATCATATATTTGCAGCCTGAATTCGGAATCCGAGTCGATCGGATAGGAAAATTCCGGCCAAAGTAATTTAATCGCATTAGTAGAAATGAAGAACAAGTACATTGATCTGATAGACCAGACATTCGAGTTTCCGCAGGATGAATTCAAGGTGGAGGACGGGGAACTGTACTTCCACGGAATCAACATGATGGACGTTATAAACCAGTACGGAACACCGCTCAAGATCACCTACCTGCCGAAAATATCATCGCAGATACAGCGGGCGAAGAGGATGTTCAATGTGGCTATGGCCAAGGCTGACTACAAGGGTGACTACCACTACTGCTACTGTACGAAAAGTTCACATTTCGAGTTCATACTGAGGGAAGCGCTCAAGAATGACATCCATATCGAGACCTCTTCCGCATTCGACCTGAACCTCATAGAGGCCCTGGAGGATGAAGGTGCAGTCGACAGGGATCTCTATATCATCTGCAACGGTTTCAAGAAACCTGCCTACATAGAGAACATAGCGAATTTCGCCAATTCCGGATGGAAGAACATCATCCCCGTTCTCGACAACATGCACGAGCTCCAGGATCTGGATACGCTGGTGAACGGCCCTATAAACATAGGAATCAGGATAGCTTCCGAGGAGGAGCCGAATTTCGAGTTCTATACCTCCCGTCTCGGTATCCGCTACAGCGACATAGTACCGTTTTATGAGAACATCATCAGCAAGAGCAGCAAGTTCCATCTGAAGATGCTCCATTTCTTTATCAATACCGGTATCCGTGACACCGCATACTACTGGAACGAACTGGCCAAGTGCGTGAACGTTTACTGCGACCTCAAACTGATATGTCCGGAGCTCGATTCCCTGAACATCGGAGGCGGCTTCCCTATCAAGAATTCCCTGGCGATGGATTTCGACTATGAATATATGGCTGAGGAAATCCTTCTGCAGATAAAGACCATGTGCAATGCCCGCGGAGTTCCCGAGCCGAACATCTTCACCGAATTCGGCAGTTTCACTGTAGGCGAGTCCGGAGCTACCATCTTCCAGGTTCTTGACATGAAGCAGCAGAACGACAGGGAAAGATGGTACATGATAGACAGCTCCTTCATGACCACCCTGCCTGACACATGGGGAATCAAGCAGAGGTTCATTCTTCTGCCCATAAACAAATGGAACGAGAAATACCAGAGAGTATTTCTGGGAGGACTGACTTGCGACAGCCAGGATTACTATAATGCCGATTCCCATGCAAATGCCATCTTCCTGCCTATCATGGAAAACAGGAAAGATCCTCTGTACATAGGCTTTTTCCATACCGGAGCTTACCAGGAGTCGATTTCGGGTTTCGGAGGACTCCAGCACTGCCTGCAGCCTGCCCCGAAATACATCATCATCGACAGGGATGAAAACGGAGAGTATTTCACCAAGCTTTTCACGAAAGAACAGACTTACAAGTCAATGCTGAAGATACTTGGATATTGATCCGAAAGGGGCGGAGCCGCTTATGGGCACTATTTCGAAGAACGAGATAAAGAAAATCAGGTCTCTGGCACAGAAGAAGTTCAGGGACGAGTTCGGGCTTTTCACCGTGGAAGGCGAAAAGCTCGTAGCCGAGGCTCTTGCATCGTCTTTTCAGGTGGAAAGAGTGTATCGCCGCGAGGAGATCGGAGAAGAAGCCATGTCGCGGATCACCATGCTGGCCAGCCCGTCTCCGGTGCTGGCAGTGGTGCGCAAGCCTGAGGACTGCCATATTGCAGGCGGAAGCCTGCGCGAAGCCATTGGCCCGACAGGGCTTTATCTTGGACTTGATGTCATACGCGACCCGGGAAATCTGGGGACTATCGTGCGCGTGGCTGACTGGTTCGGGGCCGATGCTGTCCTTGCTGCCGAGGGAACTGTCGACATTTTCAATCCGAAGGTCGTGCAGGCTACGATGGGAGCGGTTTTCCGTGTAAAATTCCACTATGTGAACCTGGCAGAGGCGGCAAACGCCGTTCTGGAAAAAGGCGGCAAGGTGTACGGGACATTCATGGACGGGAGGAATCTGTATACGGAGAAACTGGAGACAGGAGCCGACTCCCCTGTCATGGTCGTGACCGGGAATGAGGCTGACGGGATTTCGCCCGAGATGGAAAGCCTGGTCAGCGGGCGCATCGCCATTCCTCCCTATCCTGCAGACGAACCCGGCTCCGAATCCCTGAATGCAGCTGTGGCCACTGCCATCACTGTCGCGGAATTCAGACGCCGGCTTATATAAGGGTGACTGTCTTTCACAGCCTTTTTTGGATAATATCCATAATTTATTTAATTTTAGTGAACCATGAAAAGTATTTTCAAATTTCTAGTCATCACGCTGCTGGCATGCACATCGTGCGACAAGATCATCGACTGGGCTCCGATAGATCTCCGGATTTACGTCCAGGACACTTCCGGGAAAGATCTGCTGGATCCTGAGAACGACAATACATGGGCAGAAGGTACCACACTGACATTTCAAGGAAATGAAAGCCTTCTGGAACTGAATGACACTCCTCAGACAAAGGATTTGCCGGCCGTGTATGAAGGTTTCCGCATAGAAAAGGACGGAGACCGTTACCAGATGGTCTATGGCGAGATCTACGGAGGCGATACTTACAGAAACGAAGAATTCATAATCAGATGGCCGGACGGCACTGAAGACATCATTTCCCTGACCAGACGAATGAACAACATCAAAGTCAGCGCCAAAAACATCTGGAAACTGAACGGAGAAAAAACGGATTTTCCGATAGTAATAGTCAAATGACGGACCGTTTCCGTATCGGCAAGTGAATATTTTCGTATATTTAAGGTTTGAAACGAAAAAACCTTGAATATCATGGCAACAGTAAAATTCAAAGGGACTCCCGTGGCACTTTGCGGAGAGCTTCCTGCAGTCGGTGAAGACGCCCCTAAATTCGGAGGTGTCAAAGGTGACCTCACTACGGTACATCTTCCTGATTTTCTCGGAAAGAAAGTGGTGCTCAACATATTCCCGAGCCTTGACACACCGGTATGTGCCGCTTCAGTAAGGAAATTCAACCAGATGGCAGCATCAATGTCTGACACTGTGGTTCTTTGCGTATCAAGAGACCTTCCTTTCGCCCAGTCCAGATTCTGTGCGGCCGAAGGAATAGAAAATGTGATTCCGATTTCAGTGTTCCGGTGCCGCCATTTCGATGAGAGATACGGTCTCACCATGACGGAAGGTCCGCTCAAAGGACTGACTGCCAGAGCCGTAATCATCGTGGACGAAAAGGGAAAAATCATCTACGAAGAACTTGTGCCTGAAATCACGGCCGAGCCTGACTACGAAGCTGCCCTCAATGCACTGAAATAAACACAAAAGCGGAGTTTGTCCATAACATGATGCCGGCCGGACTCCGCTATTCCACAACCATCCAGATATGAATACAGTAGAACCGGTAAGCCTTAAAGAACTTATCGTGACCGACTATCGTGCCCTGATGAGCTACAGGGTGAGGAAAATCCTGATGATATGCAGCAATTATGATGCATTCATTCTCGAAGAAGACGGGCAGATAGAGGCGCAGATATACAAGGAATACATAGAACTTAACCTGAGCAATCCTCCGCAGTTCGTGTGGGTGACCTCATCGTCCGAAGCGGAAAAAGTCCTGGACTCCGACCATAACCACATAGACATGGTCATCTGCATGTACAATGACAAGGACCGGGAAATATTCAATTTCGCGAAAAAACTGAAATCGCGGACATCCGACAACCCGCAAGGTAAGAACATTCCTTTCATCCTGCTTACCCACTTTTCCAGGGAAATCCACAGAAGACTTGAAAAGCAGGACCGTTCCTGCGTGGACTATGTATTCAGCTGGAACGGCAATGCGGAGCTGATAGTGGCGATAGTGAAACTGTTCGAGGATCTGATCAACGCCGACAACGACATTCTGAAAGTCGGTGTACAGGCCATACTGCTGGTGGAAGACTCTGTCCGCTATTATTCCACATACTTGCCGGAACTCTACAAGCTCGTACTGAAGCAGAGCGCCGAATTTCTGAAAGAAACGCTGAACGAGAAACAACGCAAACTCAGAAAGCGCTCCCGACCGAAAATCCTCCTGGCCACGAACTACGAAGATGCCATAAACCTGTACCGGAAATACAGGAACAACATGCTGGGCATCATCTCGGACGTAGGATTTGTCCTGCACAAGAATGATCCTCAGGAAACCGAAAAAGCGGATGCGGGCATCGACCTGGTGAAGCTCGTGAAGGAGGAGGACCAGTACATGCCGATAATACTCCAGTCATCCCAGGGCGACATGGCGGAAGTCGCCGAAAAGCTCGGGGTTGGCTTTCTGAAGAAATATTCGAAGACACTGATCATCCAGCTGTCCGAGTACATCAGGGAAGAATTCGAGTTCGGAGACTTCGTCTTTAGGGACAAGGACAGGCAGGAATACGGGCGTGCGGCCAATCTGAGCGAACTTCAGGAATGCATTCAGACCATTCCTGACGATGTGCTCATATACAACACCTCGAAAAACATGCTTTCCAAATGGTTCTTCGCCCGCGGACTTTTCACCCTGGCGAACCAGTTCAGGAAAGTGCATGAAAATCACTTCAATACCACGGCCGAGCTCAGGAACTATGTCTCCCAGCAGATACATGACTATCATGCTCTGAACGGGAGGGGCATCATCGCACACTTCGACAAGGACACATACGGCAAATACATCTGGTTCTCACGCGCCGGAGAGGGATCTTTGGGAGGAAAGGCCAGAGGACTGGCTTTCCTCAATACCCTTATCGCCAAATACCGCCTTACGAACCGCTATGAAGGCGTGAAAATCTCCACCCCGCGGACACTCGTGGTCGCGACGGACTACTTCGATCAGTTCATCATGGAAAATGACCTGCAGTATGTCATAGACGCTGACATATCGGATGAGGAGATCCTGTCCGAGTTCGTGTCGTCCAGGCTTCCTGAAGAACTGGTGGAAGAACTCAAGGCTTTTCTGAAGACAGTGGACACTCCCCTGGCGGTGAGGTCAAGTTCGAAACTGGAGGACAGCAACTACCAGCCGTTCGCCGGGGTATATTCCACCTACATGATTCCGCTTACCGAAAACAAGGACCAGATGCTCAGACTGCTGCGCAAAGCCGTCAAGAGCGTGTATGCATCTGCGTTTTTCAATGGCAGCAGGACATATATCCACACCACCGGAAATCTCCTGAGCGAGGAAAAGATGGCGGTCATCATACAGAGCATCTGCGGAACGAAACACGGGGAACTGTATTACCCTATGCTTTCCGGGGTGGCCCGTTCGGTCAACTTCTATCCTATCGGAAAGGAAAAGCCGGAGGACGGTGTAGTGAATCTGGCATTCGGTCTGGGAAAGACCGTAGTAGACGGTGGAAATACCCTGAGATTCATCCCGAAATTCCCGAAAAAGATACTCCAGTTGTCCGACATGAAGATAGCGCTGAACGACACGCAGAAGACGATGTATGCACTGGATCTCAGGCCTGGCGCATTCATGCTGTCCCGTGACGATTCGGTGAATCTGGTGAACCTGCCGGTATCGGAGGCTCTGAAAGAATACAACCATCCGGAACTGGTGGCTTCGACATTCAGCACGGCTGACAACAGGATGGTCCCCGGAATCAACGCTTCAGGACCTCGAATCATCACATTCGACTACATTCTCAAATACGGCCGCTATCCGCTCGCACAGGTCCTTTCAGACCTGCTGGTGATGTGCCGCGAAGAGATGATGTGTGATGTGGAGATGGAATTCGCCATGGATGTCATCCCTGACAGTCCATCGCAGGAATGTGTCATAAAGCTCCTTCAGGTCCGTCCTGTAGTGGACTATGCGGAAGAACAGGACATCTCCATTGAACAGGTGATGGAACACATGGAACATGTACTCGTAAGGTCCGGGAATGCCCTTGGCTCTGGAGAAATATCCGGCCTGACGTACATCCTGTATGTGGATCCGGAACTGTTCGACAGTGCGAAAACGAAAGAAATAGCGGCTGAAATATCACAGATAAACAAGGAACTGAAAGACAAAGGGAATTCTTATCTGCTGATTGGTCCCGGAAGATGGGGGTCGTCCGACCCGTGGTTAGGCATACCGGTATTGTGGAGCAATATCTCGGAAGCGAAGCTGATAGTGGAATGTGCCATTCCCGGCTTCCGCATCGAGCCGAGCCAGGGGACGCATTTTTTCCAGAATATCACATCGCTCGGTGTAGGTTATCTGACCATAGACACGGTTCTGGATGAAAAATCACTGGACACGTCCTTTCTGGACAGCCTGAACTGTGTCAGGAATGGCGGTTTTGTGAAACTCTACGAAGCCCCGGCCTCCCTCACCGCATACATCGACCGCAAGTCGAACCAGGCCGTCATCGGTACTCTGAAATAAAGACTATCCGCAAAAATACCCTCACCTTGTCATCCTCTCACTCACACGCATTCATTCTCTCACTGTGACATCTGTCATAATCAAAAAAAAGATGACCCTTAAAAGTCCTTGACTTTTGGGTCACCCTCTAACAGGTTCTATCATGGAAAATCATTCCTGACGAGAGGTATCAAGAAGGACGTAGTCCGGAGCACCGGAGCAACCTGACGGTTGTGAGGAGCGGACGGCAAGTCCGACGAAGATAACGCCGTCAGGAATGATTTTCTACCAGTTCAGGATTTTCTTGAAATCGTAAGCCTCAGGATCTGAAACATACGCCTTTGCAGCCTCATAGTCAGCCTCGGTGACATAGTGGGCGATGTAGTTGTAGTAATTCTGCGCCGTGCCGCTGTTGATATCCACTACTCTTGGCGGAATCTTTCCCGTAGAAGGATCCTGGAGGTCAGACAGATATAGCGGAGAAACATTGCCGTAGGCATCCACATACACCATACATCCTGTCTTGCCCTCGCTGTAAAGCTGATAAACACCCATGGCGAGCTCCGTACAGTATGTCAGGTCGTAAGCAACCGGATCCTGGCAGCGGACATCATATCCTATCTCCACAGGACGGGTCTTCACCTTCAGGCCGATCTTCTTCAGTTCCTTCTCCAGCAGGTCATTGAACAGGACAGCCTTGGATATTTTCCCGAGCTCGGGATGTCCGTGCTCGTCATAAGTGAAATGCACGCCTGCAGCTGCAGCCTCCTTGGCCACGCCCTCATCGTGGAAAAGTCCCTCGGCTGCCACTACGGTACCGTAGTTCACACCCATGATCTTTCTCTTTATGATGGCTGAAATAGTCAGCTTTATGATCTTCTCCAGACTGATGTCAGTCTTGTTGAACATCTCTGGAATGATGGTCATCGGGCAATGTGTAGCCTCGCCTATTCCGAGAGCCAGACTTCCGCAAGTACGTCCCATGGCAGAGATCAGCAGCCAGTTTCCTGACGTACGGGCATCCTCATAAATGGTCCTGGCCAGATGAGCACCCTCATTCTTTGCAGAATTGTATCCGAAAGTCGGAGTATTGTTCGGAAGAGGAAGGTCGTTGTCGATAGTCTTCGGACAGTGGATATTGGCGATAGGATAATTCTTTGCAGCCAGAAACTTGGAAATCCTGTTGGCGGTGGAAGCCGTATCATCGCCTCCGATGGTCACGAGCAGCTTGATGTTGTTCTCCTTGAAAAGATCGAGATTGAAGTTCTCCTCGAAATCCTTGTCAGTAGGTTTGAACCGGCTCATCTCCAGATAGGATCCGCCCCTGTTGAAATAACGGTCAGCCTTGAAGAAATCGAGATCTTCAGTACGTGCATTCTTGCTGAAAAGTCCGGAATAGCCGCCGTGAAGACCAATGACCCTGAAACCTTTGGCCAGAAAAGTCTTGGCCACACTCATCGAAACCGAATTCATTCCCGGAGCGGGACCGCCGCCACAGAGAATAATCACTGCATCTTTCATAATACCTTAATACTTAAATAACGTCAGTTCGACGAATCATTATACTAAGTACCAGAGACTTCGTCGAACTGACGTTAAGATTTCTTCGAAATCCCTTTCCTTTTACGTGTCACCCCTCTTAAATTGGGTGACTGAGTCACCCAATTACGTCTTTCTTCGAAAGACTGGATCCGTCTTAACCCCCAGCCCCCTATTAGGGGGATTTTTTAGGCCTCCCGTAGGGGAGAACTTACTGCCGGATTCGTATAACGAATCCTCTAAAAGAGGTAGTTCTCTGAAATTCACTTCGTTCTTTTCATCGAACTCACGTTAAATATTTATTTTAATCAAGAACTTTATCTTCCCTTATCCTTCAGCAGCACCCGGATTCCACTCCCCCGGTCAGGAGAGACGTACCGGAAAGCCTTCGGCCAATGCCTGATTCCAAAAGACTTGCAAAAATATCTAATTTCAGTCAAAAAACCACGAAAAAAAATCGTATTTTTGTAAAATATATGCTTTTCGGCGATGCCGGAAGCCCGTATATGGCAAATCCGGCACGGAGCAAACTACAGGTAACGGACTAGAATGGAAACAGGAAATACCGATATAAAGAACAGAATAGACGAGTTGAGGGCTCAAATAGCGGAAAACAACAGGCTCTACTATGTAGAAAGCGCCCCGGTGATAAGCGACTACGAGTATGACATGCTCATGAACGAGCTTATCGCCCTGGAAAAGGAACATCCGGAATTCGTCACTCCGGACTCCCCTACACAGAAAGTGGGAAGCGATTTAAGGAACGGTACATCGGCTGCCGCCGATACCGCATCTTCACGGAATCACGAATTCAGCCAGTACCCTCACCGCTACCCGATGCTTTCTCTCGGCAATACATACGATATCACGGAAGTCGAAGCCTTTGCCGACAGGGCCACGAAAACATTGGGAACCAGCTTCACTTTCAGTTGCGAACTCAAATTCGACGGTACGGCCATCTGTCTGACTTACAGGAACGGACGTCTGTTCAGGGCACTGACCCGCGGAGACGGTACCATAGGGGACGATGTCACGGAAAACGTAAGGCATATCGGCAATATCCCTCAGAAACTGAAAGGTTCAGGCTATCCGGAGGAATTCGAGATAAGAGGCGAGATCTACATGCCGTACAAAGCTTTCGACAGGCTGAACGAAGAACGGATCAGAAATGAGGAGCAGCCGTTTGCAAATCCGCGGAATGCGGCTTCCGGCTCGCTCAAGCTCATAAATCCGGAAGAGGTCTCACACAGAGGTCTGGAGTGCACACTCTATCATGTCCTTGGTGAAAACCTCCCGTTCCTCACCCACGGCCAGGCTCTGGACGCAGCGGCAGGATGGGGGCTTCCAGTCTCAGACAAACGGAAAATATGCCACGACATATCGGAAATAGAAGAATACATCAACTACTGGGATACGGAGCGGAAAGCCCTTCCTTTCGCCACAGACGGTATAGTCATCAAGGTCAACGAACTCCCGTACCAGAAAGAACTGGGCTATACTGCCAAATTCCCCCGCTGGGCCGTAGCATACAAGTTCAAGGCCGAACAGGCCCTGACGAAAGTCCTGTCCGTCGACTATCAGGTAGGCCGTACGGGTGCTGTGACACCGGTAGCGAATCTCGAACCGGTGCTTCTCTCAGGGACTACCGTAAAACGGGCCACCCTGCATAATTCGGAACAAATGCAGCAGCTTGACATACGCATCGGAGACTATGTATATGTAGAGAAAGGCGGCGAGATCATTCCCAAGATCACGGGAGTGGACCTGGACAGACGCGAACCAGGTACGGTCATACCGGTCTTTCCGGACAGATGCCCCGACTGCGGTACGCCTCTGGTAAGGGATGAAGGCGAGGCAAAATATTTCTGCCCCAACGCTGACGGATGCCCGACACAGATAAAAGGGAAACTGGTGCATTTCATCAGCAGGAAAGCCATGAACGTGATAGCCGGAGACGCGACCATCGACCAGCTGTTCAGCCTGGGATACGTACGGACACCGGCGGACTTCTACGACCTGGACAAGTCCCGGCTGCTGACCCTCGACGGATGGAAAGAACGTTCGGCCCGGCGTTTCCTGGACAGTCTGGAAGCCTCGAAAAAAACAGGATTCGACCATGTGCTCTTCGCACTTGGCATCAGATACGTGGGCGAGACCACAGCCAGATCCCTGGCACGGCATTTCGGGAATATCGATGCCCTGATGGCAGCCGGCCGTGACACCCTCCTGGCAGTGGACGATATAGGCGAAGTCATAGCCGACAGCATCCTGGAATGGTTCAGTCGGCCTGGACACCTGCATGAAATAGAACGGCTCAAGGCTGCCGGACTGAAATTCAGCATGGAAGAAGAGACAGTCAGGACATCATCCGCACTGGAAGGACTCACCATAGTGATTACCGGAAATTTCAGTGTTTCACGGGATGAAATCAAAGCGATGATTGCCGATAACGGCGGGAAAAACAGTTCGTCAGTCAGCGGAAAGACTTCCTTTCTGCTCGCCGGAGAAAAGCCTGGTCCGGAGAAAATCAGAAAAGCACAGGAGACAGGTGTGGAAATAATTGACGAAGCCCGTTTCCGGGCAATGCTGGAGGCCAGTGACGGCCGGGATTCATCGTCGGAAGCCGCATCGGAGCCTGAAATTGCCGGAGAAACGCGGAAGGCCGGCCGGAGCGGTTCCGGAAACGACGGACCGTTCCAGCCGACATTGTTCTGACAATATTGCCGCAGGCACTGAAAAACCGGTGCCGACAAAAAATTACGGAAATTGCCGGTAACGGCAGGAAAAAGACAATCTGAAAAGGATATAATATGGAAATTGGAGAAAAAAAGATTTCGAAGCATACGGTGACCGAAGCAGAGACAGCCGACAAAGTGGGGTCTGGAGGACTGCCGGTATATTCGACACCATCGATGATAGCGCTGATGGAAAAGACGGCATTCGGACTTGCCGAAGATCATGGTCACGACACGGTGGGTACGCGGCTGGAGGTTTCTCATCTGAAGGCATGTCTGCCTGGAACTGAATTGATTTGCGAGGCCGGACTGACCGGCATCGACGGACGCAAGCTGACTTTCACGGTGCAGGTCAGCGATGCTGAAGGAACTGTCGGCGAGGGCATTCACGAAAGATTCATCATCGACCCCGAAAGGTTCATGCGCAAGCTTTCAGGGAAAAAATAGCACGGGCCTGATACGGAGAACACATATGAAAAATCCTCTCGAAATACTCGGAAGAGTGAAACGTTTCATTACGGAAGATATCTGGAATCTGGATATCGAGGATTTTTCACGTGCCAAAGCCAGAAGTATCAAATATCTCAAGGTCCTGATTATCACCATCAAGACCTTTTCAGCTGAAAAAATAGGATTCCAGGCAGTCGCCCTGAGCTTTTTCGGGACGATGTCGGTAGTGCCTTTCCTGGCAGTGGTTTTCGCCATCACAGGCGGACTCGGACTTGCAGACAAGCTGAAAGACCTGCTTTACGAGTATTTCAACAATTCCCAGGAGACCATAGACATGGTACTCGGATTCGCGACAAACATCATAGACACAGCTCAGTCGAGTACGATGGGACTGATAAGCGCCCTGCTCTTCCTCTGGCTCGTATTCTGGATGATGATATCCGTGGAAAGGGTATTCAACAATGTCTGGAGAGTAAAGAAATCAAGAAACATATTCAAGAGAATATCTTTCTATATCGCGATACTGTTCATAGCACCTTTCGTGATCATGCTTTTCTTCTCGGGTTCCATCATATACAGCAACATGCTGAAAGGCATAGGACTCGGTGTTGCGTATTTCGAATCCATCGCCTCCATCATGGCCTGGGTGCTGTTCTACATAGTGGCCACCCTTACCTTTTCGGCGATGTACAAGTTCATACCGAACTACAAGGTCCTGTATTCGAACGCCCTGCGCTCTGCCGCCGTTTCAGCATTCGCTTTCACCGTGCTGCAATACCTGTATCTGGAAACCCAGCTTTTCGTCACCAGGCTCAACATGGTCTACGGAGCAGTGGCAGCCATACCCCTATTCATGTTCTGGATGAATTTCGGATGGTTCATCATTCTCTTCGGAGCCGAACTGTCCTACGCATACCAGCACGTAGACAGCTACAATATAGAATAATAACACTTGAAAAAACGACAACATGCCTGTATCTGAATTTACTAAAGAAGATTTCGACATCATAGCACGGGACTATGCCGACCTCAAGGAGGCCGCCAGGAAAAGATGTGCTGACCAGAAGGAACTGGACGTGGTGCAGAAAGCGTTCGACTTCGCCAACGAAGCCCACAAAGGGGTAAGGAGGCGTTCCGGTGAACCGTATATACTTCATCCCATCGCCGTAGCCAAGATCGTAGTAAGCAACATCGGCCTGGGCTACAAGTCCATAGCCGCGGCTTTGCTTCATGATGTGGTCGAAGATACAGAATATACGGTAGAGGACATCAGCAATCTTTTCGGGGAAAAGATCGCTTCCCTCGTGGACGGACTGACGAAAATCAAGACAGTGCTCGACAACGAGGACAAGGCCGAGAAAAAAAGCATCCAGGCTGAAAACTTCAAACGCATCCTCCTGACACTCAACGATGATGTGCGTGTCGTCCTGATCAAGCTGGCGGACAGGCTGCACAACTGCCGTACCATAGAGTTCATGCCGGAATACAAGCGAGACAAGATCCTCTCCGAAACAATGTTCATCTTCATACCTCTCGCCCACAGGCTTGGTCTTTATGAAGTGAAGTCGGAGATGGAAGACATCTGGCTCAGATACAAGGAACCAGAGGCTTTCAATGAAATCACTGAAAAGATAAACAGGAATATTTCCGACAAGGAAAAAGAGATAAACGAATTCATCCAGCCTATAGAGGAAGCCCTGAAAAAGGCAGGATTCGATTTCGAGATAAAGAAAAGGGTCAAGACACCGTATTCCATCTGGCACAAGATAGTGACAAAGGGCATCACTTTCGAACAGATTTACGATCTGTATGCTGTCCGCATCATCTTCAATCCCGGACAAGGCTGTACAAAGGATATGGAAAGGGACCAGTGCTACCACGTCTTCTCCATCATTACAGGCATCTACAAATACAAGAGCGACAGAATCCGGGACTGGGTCAAGCATCCGAAGAACAACGGTTATGAAGCCCTGCACTGCACCCTGATGAGCCATTCTGGAATATGGATAGAAGTCCAGATCCGGACCCAGAGAATGAATGACATCGCGGAAAAAGGTATCGCCGCACACTGGGCCTACAAGAAAGACGGTTTCGTAAGCGAGAACGAAAGCGAGATGGACAAATGGATAAGCAAGGTGAAGGAAATCCTCGTCAATCCTGATGTCAACGCCCTCGAACTCCTCGATATCATACATAACGACCTGATCACCAGCGACATCTTCGTCTTCACACCGAAAGGCGAGCAGAAAAGCATACAGAAAGGCGCCACAGCCCTGGATTTCGCCTATATGATACATACGGAAATAGGCAACAAGGCCATAGCCGCGAAGGTGAACATGAAACTGGTGCCGCTTTCCTATGTCCTCAGATCCGGAGACCAGGTAGAAATCATCACCGCCGAAAACGAGAAACCGAAAAGGGCCTGGCTCCAGTTCCTCGTCACCAGAAAAGCGAAGAACATCGTCATAGACTATTTCAAGGGCGAACGACAGGAAAGTATCCGAGTCGGGAAAACCATGCTGGAGGAACAGCTGGCCACATTGGGATACAAGATGACTGACAAGACCATAGCCAGGCTCATGGAGGGCTATGAAATCTTCGAAGGTGACAAGAACGAGCTTTTCTTCCGGATCGGAGCCGGTATTCTGAAACTCAACAATCTGGAACAGATAGCGAAAAAGGACAATGACAAGCAGGGCCGCTGGTCGTTCCCGTGGTTCAAGAGCAAGGACAAGAAAGACAGCAAATATGTCATCAACGACAAATCGGACGCTGCGCACAAATATGTCATAGCCAGCTGCTGCAACCCTATCCCGGGAGACAGTGTGGTAGGATTCCTGGCTTCCGACGGAACCATTACGGTGCACAAGAAATCATGCAGCGTGGCCAACAGCATAGCCGCCAAGCACGGTGACCGCATCGTACGGACGCAGTGGGAGCAGGATACGGAGCAGTCGTTCCTGGTCAGACTATCGCTCAAAGGCTATGACCGCATAGGTATCATCAACGAAATTTCCAGATATATTTCCCTGGTCATGAACGTGAACATGAGACGGATGTATCTGAACACTGAAGATGAAGTCTTCGACGGATACATAGACCTTTATGTCCATGACAAGGATGACCTGGAAAAGCTAATCAGGAGACTCGGAAAGATAGAAGGCATCCAGAGCGTTGTCAGGACCGATCTCTAACCGGCATTTCCGGAAGTGCAGGCACGACCTTTGAGGCACCGCCGCCTCCGTATGAAAAAGTTTTGAACGAATGAAAAAATTCTTATCCCAATACTTCCCTCTGCTGGCAGTCATCGCTGCCACAGGGATACTCGTATTCTCGCCTTCTTGCGCGAACACCACCACACCGCCGAGCGGAGGTCCCAAAGACACTATCCCGCCGGTTCTGGTGAAATACTCTCCCCTGCCCGGGGACACCATGGTGACAAGGCACAAGACACAGATATCCCTCACTTTCGATGAATTCGTGGTCGTAAAGGACGCGCAGAGTCTTTTCCTGTCACCTCCTCTGGAGAAAGTGCCGAAATACAGGTTGAAAAACAAAAGCGTGATAGTATATTTCGAATCGGACCTCGACTCGAACAAGACCTATGTGCTCGATGTCACGAATGCCATAGCCGACAACAACGAAGGAAACATGTTTCCAGGCTATGCACTAGTCTTCTCTACGGGAAAGCACCTCGACTCCATGATGGTCACCGGCATGGTACAGGACTGCAACACACTCATGCCTGTCAAGGGGGCTACGGTCATGCTGTACAAGGATCACTCCGACTCGGCCATCTTCAAGCACAGACCCGATGCGGCCATCAAGACGGATGACTGGGGATTCTTCTGTCTGAGGAATATCCAGGATACCGTCTACAGGATGTACGCCATCATGGATATGAACAACAACAACATCTACGAAGCTGACCAGGAACAGGTGGCGTTCATCGATACCCTTATAAGACCTTCTCAGAAGGTCAATGATTCACTTCCCGAACTCAGGAAATATATCATGACCGACACCGTGGCTTGCATGGCCAGGAAAACCGAGTATGAACTGAACCTCTTCAAGGAAGTCCCTTCCAAACAGATGATAATGAACAAGGAACGTATCGGGGAAAGGACAGCATATATCACTTTCATGGCTCCGTATGCCCAGATCGACTCCATCTGGATGACAGGCATCCCTGCCGACAAGCTCATCACCCAGTTCAACCTCGAACAGGACAGCCTGGAGATATGGGTCAATGATCCGAATCCGCTGCCGGACACGCTCTTCCTGAATGTCAACTATCTGAAGACCGACACACTGGGGAACCTCGTCCCTACTCTGGAAGAAGTCAAGCTGGCCAAACCGCGTGAGATGGCCGTAGCCAAGAGTTCCAGGAAAGACATAAAGAAGGAGGATACTACCACTGTCTTCACGATCAATGCGCAGCCGGAAACCGTCGAACAGTACGGGTTTGAAATAGAATTCAAATATCCTCTGGTCGAATCGGCCTTCGATTCGCTCGAATTCCGCTACCTGAATCCCAAACAGCAGGAATTCACAGATACCTACACCGTGGTCCAGGACAGCCTGAACCTCAGGAAATACATCGTCAGGCCCACTTCCGGGCTGCTCCCGGGTTATGAATATTTCCTGAAAGTACCGCATCACAAGTTCAAGGACATAAACGGGTTCTACAACGACAGTTCCGAAGTCAAGGTGATGCTGCCGAATGATGACAAACTCAGTTCCCTGCATCTGGCCCTGAGCAACGTACACAACAAATACATCGTGGACCTGCTGAACGAAAAACGGGATCAGACCATCAGGTCGTTCATCGTCGAAAATGACACTACCCTGCTGTTCCCGTACATCAAGACAGGGAAATATTCCATAAGGCTTACTGAAGACCTGAACAGGAACGGACTGGTGGATACAGGAAATCTTCTGGAACACAAGCAGCCGGAAAAAGTGAAGTTCTACAAGCTTGATGACGGAACGGCTTACATGGATATCCCTGAAATGACTGAACTCGAACAAAGCATAGACGTGGGAGAAATGTTCAAATAAGGTGCAGATGGAAAAGCTTCAGAAGATTTTTTACATATTGGCCGCGACAGCGGTACTGGCATTGACAGGCATCCCGGCAGCGAAAGCCCAGCTGCCGCCGGGCATGACTGTCGAAGAAGAAGACAAAGAACCGGAACAGCATGCGGACACGTCCGGACTGGATATGGTGACACTGGATATAGACTCACTGAGCGACAGTTTTCTGGACAGTCTGGATCTGAACAGAGACATTCCGATCAATGACTATACTATGATAGGTTTCCAGTACGGGGTGGGGATAAGTCAGGTGAGCTGGAATCCGTCCATGGAACAGAAATTCCGTTTCGTGCCGGTGAATTTCGGTTTTCTGTACACCCGCTACGGAAAAATGTTCGGCTATATGCCATACTTCGGCATACAGGCAGGTATCTTCTACGGACAGGAAGGATATCAGTTCGAAGAAGATGAAGAAGGCTATACTCCGACTCTCGAGGGGGCTACCGGAGCCATCATGCAGGTAGTGGAAGTGCCGGTCATGGCTCACTGTCATTTCGATTTCTGGAAGATGAAACTGATGGTGAATCTCGGACTCTACGGAGGCTACAGGCTGAGCATAGAAAGATTCGGGGACGGTGTTTCCGACCAGGTCAGAAACTCTTTTCTGGATACGGATCTGAGATTCGACTACGGCATCAAGGGAGGCGCGGGTTTCGCGTTCGTCTTCGATCCCATGGAAATCCATATCACGGCCATGTACAAACATTCTTTCGGATCGCTGTATCAGCCGGACTATTACAGCCAGTATTACTACAGGTATGCTTATCCGACAAATTTCATATTTTCAGTAGGAATACACTTCCAGCTTACGAAACGTGTCGGAAAGACCAAGCATGCGCTCAGGCAGGAAGCCAGGGAACACCTCGGGCTTGTAAAAAGCATACAGACCAATGTCCCGGCAGGCCAGAACTCTTCATCAGGACCGACAGTAAATTAAAAGGAGCAATATCATGCAGACAAAAGAAGTGAGAGTCGGAAATGTCAGCATAGGGGGCGGACACCCCATTGTAGTACAGACGATGTGCAACACGCATACATCGGATATCGAAGCCTCCGTCAGCCAATGCAGACGGCTGGCTGCGGTCGGAGCCGGTCTGATCAGGCTCACGGTCCCTACCTTGGCCGATGTGCGGGCATTGGCGGAAATCAAGTCCAGGCTTCGCGCTGAAGGACTGGAAGTACCTCTTGTAGCCGATGTGCATTTCTCATCCGACATAGCCATAGCCGCAGCCGAAGTGGTGGAGAAAGTCCGTATAAATCCCGGGAACTTCCACAAGGATTTCGACATGGCGTGCTCGCAGTTTTCCAGACTGGTGAAAGTCTGCAGAGAACATGGCACAGCCATAAGGATAGGACTGAACCATGGCTCTCTCGGCGAGAGGATCACCACCCTGTACGGAAATACACCACTGGCCATGAAAGAAGCCGCCATGGAGTGGCTGGGCCTGTGTGTGGAGAACGATTTTCATGACGTGGTAGTGTCTCTGAAAGCGAGCAACACTCTGGTCATGGTAGAAGCCTACCGGCTTCTGGCACGGGACATGGAAGAAAAGGGCATGTCCTTCCCCCTGCATCTTGGTGTGACGGAAGCCGGAAACGGGGATTCAGGTCGGATAAAGTCTGCCGTAGGTATTTCCGCACTGCTGTCTGAAGGTATAGGTGATACTGTCAGAGTATCGCTGACAGAAGATCCGGAAAATGAAATACCTGTAGCGAGGTATCTGGCTGACAGATATGGCCACAAGCTCCACTCTTCAATGATACGGCTGAATATGGAAGGAAAGAAAGCCATAGCCACCTATGAGTCTCCGTCCAGGGAAAGACTGATGCTGGACATGGCCTGCGATTTCGGGAAAATGCTTCTGGACAGGAAAATAGACGATGTGGAAGTGCGCGGCAGATATTACGCCGGAAACGGACAGGAAATCGTGCTCGACGGTACGGAAGAAGCTGCCTATTTTTCGGACGAACTGCTCCAGGCTGCAAGGAGACGTTTCTACAAGCCTGAATATATAGCCTGCCCGGGATGCGGACGCACCATGTACAATCTTGAAGAGACATTCGAGGAAGTCAAACGCCGGACATCACACCTTAAAGGCATGGTGATAGCAGTGATGGGATGCATAGTGAACGGTCCCGGAGAAATGGCCGATGCCGACTGGGGCTATGTAGGGGAAGGCGGACACAAGGTCACCATATACAGGAAGAAAACACCTGTGCTGAAGCACATTCCTGAAAAGGAGGCTATAGACAGGCTGCTCGAACTAATTGAAAAAGACGGGAAATAATCCCGTCTTTTTCAATTCACCCTCAATATTACTTGGCGGCAATCTGACCTGCCGACTGAACATCCTCCTGACTTTGTTCAGCCTCGCCGGCATCCTGAGACCCCTTCTTGACGATCACCTTGTCGATCCTGGCCCCGTCCATATCCACGACCTCGAACTGGAAGTCTCTCCATGAAACCTTCTCTCCGGGAACAGGCATATGGTCAAGTTCATCGAGTATCAGTCCTGCTACTGTAGTATATTCGAAATCCTCCATGGAATCCTCAATGTCGAAATGCCTGAGGAAATCATACATCGGGCACATTCCGTCTACAAGCCAGCCGTCATTGTCGGCCCTGGCCACGATATCAGGATCTTCATGGTCGTCATTGATGTTGCCCACCAGGGCCTCCATTATATCCTTCAGGGTGATGATGCCTGAACATGAACCGAACTCATCGCAGACAAGCGCACGGCTTATCTTTTTCTGTTTCATCTGCTCAAGAACGGTATACACATTCATGTTCTCATGAAAATATTCCGGTTCCTTCATCATTTTGCGGAGATCAATACCTCCTTCCCTGCCCATATTCAGGACGTATTCCTTCAGGGAAAGGACGCCGACCACATGGTCCAGGTCATCTTCCACCACCGGATATTCCTCGAAGATATTTGATTCTATGGTCTCACGGATCTCCTGCTCGGACATTTCCAGATCCAGCCATACGATATCTGCCCTGTGGGTCATGATGGTGCTTACCTTCAGATCGCCAAGGGCGAAAACCCTTTCCACGAGATCCTGTTCGACAGGCGATACCTCGCCTTCATCCGTCCCTTCCTGGATGATGGACTTGATTTCCTCCTCAGTCACCTTCGTCTCCTGATACCTGATTCCCAGTATCCTGGTCACCAGCGAAGTCGTCTTGGCCAGCAGCCATACGAAAGGTGCGGCGATCATTGAGATGAATTTCATCGGTCCGGCCACGATCTTCGAAACTCTCTCGGAAGCGCTCATCGCTATCCTTTTAGGGACAAGCTCACCGAAAATCAGCGTCAGGAACATCACCAGTATGACTATGATGGTCTGGGCAAGTGCCGATGCTCCGGACGCGGCCATTCCCGCCTTCTGCAGCAAGGCAGAGAACTCCGCAGCTATCTTGTTGCCGGAAAAAATACCTGTCAAAATTCCGATAAGTGTGATGCCGACCTGTACGGCCGAAAGGAATCTGTCCGGATCCTGGGCCAGCTTCAAAGCAGTCCTGGCAGCTTTGCTCCCTTTGTTGGCATCAGTCTGGAGACTTGATTTTCTTGCCGAAATGATGGCGATCTCGGACATGGCGAAAACACCATTCAAAAGAATAAGCAAGAGTATTATAAAAATTTCTTCCATAAAGTATTTTAACGTCAGTTAGACGAAGGTTTCAATCTTTTTTTATCCAATACGGCTATGACAGTTTCACAGGCTCTGACTTCTTCGCCAAGTCCTACCTTGATATCGGCATCCAGAGGAAGATACATGTCGATGCGGGAGCCGAACTTGATGATTCCGCACTGTTTCCCGCGGCTTCCGGTCTTCCCCACCTCCGCATAACATTCTATCCTGCGGCAGAAAGTACCGGCCAGCTGCTTGAAAAACACTTCGCCGCAGTCATTTTCCATGCATACGGAAGTATGTTCATTCAATTCCGAAGCTTTCGGAAGGAAAGCCAGAAAATATTTGCCGGGATGGTATTTATAGTAAGTGACCCGACCGCTCACAGGCCAGAAGTTCACATGGACATTGAAGAAATCCATGTAAATCGACACCTGCATGCACTCCCTTTTCAGGTACTCCGGCTCATAAACCCTGTCAAGGACGACTATCTCGCCATCAGCCACTGCCGTGACCAGATCATCGCCTTCAGGAATCACCCTCGAAGGTACCCTGAAAAAGAACATGACAAAACCCATAAGGAAAATCAGAAGCGATACCAGAGGCAAAGAGACGTATGGACAGCTTATAAAATGCAAAATCAACCAGATAAGCAAGCTACAAGTCGCCCACACCACAAGAATAATCCTCCAGCCGCCTCTATGTACAGTCATAATGAGTAATGGTTACAACTTGCAAAGTTAGAAAAATTTACGCAATCACAGAAATAAACTTTTCGCGATTCACAGGATATTCAGGACCATAAGATACATGATGCCTACCGGCAATGCCAGAAGGGCGCTGTCCAGCCTGTCCAGGATACCGCCGTGTCCTGGCATGATCGTTCCCGAATCCTTGACGGCATAATACCTTTTCCACTGGGATTCGATGAGATCCCCGTAGACGCCGAATATATTCATAAGCACTGCGAGTATGATGCAATGCCAGACCGGATACTTCAGAAATCCCGTATAATGCAGGACAATGCCGGCCGCAACTGCCAGACACAGGCCTCCCCAGAAACCGGCCCATGACTTTTTAGGGGACACTTCAGGAAAAAGTTTCTTGCCGTATTTCTGTCCGATGGTCATGCCGAAAAGATAGCCTCCTATGTCTGAAACCCAGACGATGACGAAAAAGCAGAGAAGCAGAGTCCCGTCATACTGTCCCGGATGGGAAAAGGCGATGAAATTCGTCATGGACATCGGCACTGCTATGTACAGCAGCGCCGTGTAAAGGTTCGCGAATTTGCCGAAATCAGTCTTGTCCTTGACGTACAGAGAATTTATCATCATGACAAATACGGGGACAATGGCCAGAATCACCAGTCTTCCCGGGAAATCGAAGCCGCGGTACAGGAAAGTCAGCGAAAACATCACAACTCCTGCCAGGATGGACAGAACCTGTGAAAAGACATACTCCCCTCTCATCGTCATTCTGTAGAACTCTATCATCATCACCGCCATCAGTCCTGTCATCAGCACGGCAAACGAATATTTGTTCCACATTATGCAGGCTACTGTCACTGCAACGAACCCCAGCCCTGTCAAAGTCCGGATTATCAAGTTTTTCATAGACAAACTACGATTAAGCCATGTCGTTTCCGCCAGCTGCCGCATTCGCCCTCGGACCGAAAATCCGCTCCATATCATCGGCGAAAATGACTTCCCTGTCCAACAGAAGAGCTGCCAGCTCCAGGAATTTATCCTTATTGTCCATAAGTATCTTATATGTCCTGTCATGGATTCTGTTTATCAGAACCTTGACTTCCTCATCGATGAGTTCCGCAGTCTTCTCGCTATACGGCTTGCTGAGTTCATAGCCTCTGGAACCTGTCGAATCATAGTACGAGACAGTACCGATCTTGTCGCTCATTCCATAATACACCACCATGGCATATGCTGACTTCGTCAGGCGTTCAAGGTCGTTCAAAGCCCCTGTCGAAGGCTGTCCGTTCACGATTTCTTCTGCCACGCGACCGCCTATGAGAGAACACATCTGGTCTATCATCTGCTCTTTGGTCTCCAGCTGACGTTCTTCCGGAAGATACCATGCAGCACCGAGAGCCTGTCCCCGAGGCACGATCGTCACCTTGAACAGAGGATTTGCATTCGGCAGCAGCCAGCTGACGGTAGCGTGTCCGGCCTCGTGATGGGCTATGGACTTTTTCTCCTCCGGGGTAATGATCTTGTTCTTCCTCTCCAGACCGCCTATGATCCTGTCCACTGAATCCAGAAAATCCTGTCTGTCGATCTCTGTCTTGTTCTTTCTGGCCGCTGTCAGGGCCGCTTCGTTGCAGACATTGGCGATATCCGCGCCTGAAAAGCCCGGGGTATGCTTGGCCAGGAATTCCACATCGAAATCCGGCGCCAGTTTGAGCCCTTTCAGATGGACTTTGAATATCTCCTCACGCTCTTTCAGGTCAGGCAGGTCCACATGTATCTGCCTGTCGAAACGCCCGGCACGGAGCAGAGCCTTGTCGAGGATATCAGCCCTGTTGGTAGCAGCCAGGATGATGACACCTGAATTCGAATCGAATCCGTCCATCTCGGTCAGAAGCTGGTTCAGGGTATTTTCACGTTCATCGTTTGACGAGAAACCTACATTCTTGCTTCTGGCACGGCCTACGGCATCGATTTCATCTATGAAGACTATGCACGGAGCCTTTTCTTTCGCCTGTCGGAACAGATCCCTGACTCTGGAAGCACCCACTCCGACAAACATCTCCACGAAATCCGAACCTGAAATGGAGAAGAACGGCACATCGGCTTCTCCGGCTACAGCTTTCGCCAGCAATGTCTTTCCTGTTCCAGGAGGGCCCACCAGCAACGCACCTTTCGGAATCTTTCCTCCCAGCGCAGTATATTTTTTCGGATTTTTAAGGAAATCCACGATCTCCATCACTTCTTCCTTGGCCCCGTACAGACCTGCCACATCCTTGAAAGTCACTTTGATGCTGCTCTTTTCCGCCAGTTTTCCGGTGGACTTGCCCACGCTGAATATACCTCCCGGGGCACCAGGACCGGCGTTCCTGCTGAACCCGCGGAACATGAATACCCACATCAGTATGAGCAGAAGCGGGAAAAGCAGCCATTCGAGTATCGACCCCCACATCTTGTTGTTGTTCTCTATCACCAGCCTGAAACGGTCACTCTCCGGAAGAGAATCATTCAGTTCGCCGAATGTTTCTTCAGGATTGAAACTGGCTGATACCAGAAAGATGAAATGCGGGGACTTTGACGGAATGCTGCCTCCGAATTTGTCTGCGTACTTTTCCAGACGGTCAGGCTTGATGGTCACCTTTCCCTGGAAATCGTTTCTGACAAAGGCTATCTCCTTGACATCTCCGGCCAGAATCTGTTCCTTGACATCTTCCCATTCGATTTTCTGGGGGTTCGCACCTCCCTGGTTGAAAAACATCCAGACGATGGCCAGCATCAGCAGCATGTACAGCCAGGAGAAATTGAATTTGAAATTTACGGTTTTTTTCGGGTCTTTTCCTTGACCGTTTGTATTGAACGTGTTGTTATCCATTTTCATATTCAAGGTTTCTGTCGGGACTTATTCCTTATCATCCGAATAATCCGTCCTCACGGCATCAGCCCACAATGCTTCCAGTCTGTAAAATTCCCTGTACTCAGTCTGGAAAACATGTACTACGATATCCCCATAGTCCAGTATGACCCAGAAAGAATTCTCCTTTCCCTGCGAACGGAGTACTTTCCTTCCGCACTTTTCGGCCATCCGGTCTTCAATATTGTCGGCTATGGCGTTAACATTTACAGTAGAATCGGCGTTGCATACTATGAAATAATCGGAAATGGCAGTCCCGATAGGCCTAAGATCCAGCGACACGACATCCAGACCTTTCTTTTCCAACATCGCATCAGCAATGATCTTGAGTTCGTCGTTATTCATTCGATTTTATTAATTTTACAAAATATTTTACAAATATAATCAGAAACTGAGAGGAATGGAAATAAACTTGTTTAATTTCCATTCCAGAAGTGCCACAGTATATGTGGCAAAGCCAAATATAATCAAAATCTGCACCAATGGGAAAAATGTATGCCGTGACATGGTATGACGAACTGGATTCCACTAACAATGAAGCCATTAGAAAAGCCGGCAGCCTTGACAATATGTCAGTCATCGCCGCATCTCACCAGACCGCCGGAAGAGGCCAGAGAGGAAATGCATGGCACGCCGAAGCAGGCGAAAACCTTACATTCTCCATATTTCTCCGTTTCCGGACCCCGTCCGATGACCGGGAAGGATCGTTTCCGGAAATCATGGCGGCGGATCAGTTCGTTCTCAGCGAAACGGCGACATTGGCACAATGCCGTTTCCTGAAAAGGAAAGGCATCGATGCCAGAATAAAATGGCCGAACGACATTTACGCAGGGAACAGGAAAATTTCCGGGATGCTGGTGGAAAATTCCCTGAACGGGAAGTATCTGGCTACGTCAGTAATCGGAATCGGACTGAACGTGAATCAGACCTGTTTTCCGCCAGAGCTTCCGAATCCTACGTCCATGTCACTTCTGACCGGCTCGCACTATGAACTCGGGACACTGCTCGGAGAATTCATGGAGGTGTTCACGGAAACCGTCCTGATGATGAACGGAATACCGCACGAGGAGCTGAAAGAGCTGTACGAAAGGGAGCTTTACCGGAAGGGCGAACAGGTCATGTTCCTGGATATTTCGGGAAGGCCGGCCTATCTTCCGGCAAATCCGGTAATGTCCGGCAATCCGGGCGGGAGATCGGACGAAACGTATTTCACAGGTACCGTGAAAGGGGTATCGGATACCGGGATGCTGCAGGTAATGCTGCCAGACGGTACAGTCAGGGAATTCGGATTCAAGGAGATAGCCTATGTCATCCGTTGACACCGTCATGACTTCCCGTGGCTGAAACGGCCGCTGCAGGAAATCTTCAATATCAGACCGAAACTGTCTTCATACAGTTCACCGATATCTCCATAAGCTCCTATTGAAAGGCTTACCGGAAGATTCCTGACGAAACGCGGAATATCCAGTTCCAAAGCGAGAGAAAGCTGCCACGGCGCGGAATCGAAAAAATATCTTTCAGATCCCGGTGATTCAGGCAAAGTCTGATAATACAGGCCGTAATTCCGCGAATAAGTGGCCTTCAGCCTGTACGGCACTTTCGTGCCAAGCATTCCGCCGATTCCGAGATGATGCGCCACTACCCTGTTGTTGCAAATGCCGAGGACCGTACCGTCTTCCGATACCGGCACCGGCGTAAACAGCGGAAGACCTGCGGTCCTTCCGAAACAGGTCCAGCCGGATTTATACTCGCCGTTGTTGAAATAATTGTCACACCCGCCCAGAACATGCCATTCTTCATCCTGTCTGTCAGGATCCGCGCCCGTATCATGATACGGACCTGACTGCCATTTCGTATACACGAATTCATAAAGGATGTCAGCCACCCATTTCCTTCTGTCCTTGAAAGAAAAAAACAGGGAGTTCACCCCATCCGGAAAATTCTGGAAGCCCATCCCGGATCCGTCTTCGAAAGGAATATCATGTGCAAATGATACGGTGAAGGCATCCCCTTCCCAGTCCAGACGGATAAGCTCCCTCCCCCGGTGATCGCCCAATACATTCACCTGGTCGCTTTCAGTGGCATCGCTTCCGCCTCTCATGCCGCAGACTACACGGAGATAGTCGTTGAAGGTGGCCGGCTGTGGTCCGTTCACTGGAGAAATGCCGCCCCACATCGACCACTGCTCCAAACCTAACTGCAGATGCAGCCGCGGGAAAAGCCTGAATTTGAAAAACAGGGACTTGTTGTGCAGCATGGGACCATCGACATACCTGTCATCTATCATCTTGTAGTCGGCATAGTTCGCTTTCACCGAGAATATTCCCCGTGTACCGGGTACTTCAAAATAATTCACCTGAAGATTATAGCCGGGCATGCTTCTCGAATTGCCTGACCATATTATGTCACCTCCGGTCAGTGAAAGTCCTCCGTACTCCGGTTCCCTGTCGGCGATGCCCAGATCCAGCCTTAGCATTTTCCATCCTGCCCCCACGTACAGTTCGTTCAGTACCGCATTCCACGCCGCCGATCCCTTCCGTCCTGACGGAAGAAAGCCTTTGATTACAGGCGAGGCATTCACGCCGGAAAATGCAGCCGGAGTGAAAGAGCCGGAAAATTTCATCCCGGCATATATATCCACCCCTGGGGCGGTTTCATAAACCAAATCCGCTCCGGCTACAATGAATGCGCTGCGGGAGTCCGGAAAAACACCGTTCTTCCCTGTCACGGCCCAGAAAGGAAGGGCTTCGGATGTAGCTCCCGCACCATAAAGAGAGGCATCCCATCTGATGTCACAGGTCTGACCTTCAGCCAGTAAAACCCCAGCCGTCACCATAGTCAATACCGCTGTCAATGCCTTCTTCATCAAATATATTAACGTCAACTGACCCCTTCTTACTTCCCCCTGTCCGCTTTCGAATGTCCACCGGACATTCTCATAGAACCGCTCCGGACCCCTATTAGGGGGATTTTTGGGGTCCACGATGGGAGAATGATCCCCATGACCGGCAGTCCGGATTCGATATGGGAGGAAATCGAAAAGGGTGATCCAAAAGCATCCTTTCGAATCACCCTTTATCCGTAGAGGTGCCAAGCAGAATCGAACTGCTGTACATGGTTTTGCAGACCATTGCCTAACCACTCGGCCATAGCACCATACTTTATTTTCCCAAACAGGAATGCAAATATAGACATTTCTGCTGAAAGTGCAAAATTTTATTCCACATAAAGCAGCAAACCCTTCAAATATTCTCCTTCGGGATGATAAATATTCACGGAATGATCGGCCGGCTGGTTCAGACGGTCCAGAATCCGAACACTTCTTCCTGCCTGAGCTGCGGCAGAGAATACAGCCAGCGCGAAATCCTCCTTGTCCACCACCTGGGAACAACTGAACGTAAATACCAGCCCGCCGTGCGCTACCTTGGAAATCGCAGCCGCATTCAGTCTCTGGTATGCTCTGAGAGCGTTTTTCAGAGCACCTCTATGTTTGGCGAAAGCAGGAGGATCCACTATCATCAGATCGAATTTCCCTTCTTCCGCTTCTTTCAGATATTCTATCGCATCACAACACAGCCCCGTATGCGCGGAAGTATCGAAGCCGTTGAGAACGACATTCCTGTCCACCAGTTCCATAGCCTTTTTCGAACTGTCCACAGAGACTACCGACTGCGCCCCTGCAGCCAGGGCGTAAATGGAAAAGCCTCCGGTGTAGCAGAAAAGATTCAGCACCCTGCGGCCGGCAGCATATCTTCCTACCAGCTTCCTGTTCTCCCGCTGATCCAGGAAAAAACCTGTTTTCTGACCTGACGTCCAGTTCACCATGAACCTGTGTCCGTTTTCATGAACGATCTGCTGGTCATCGGTGAACCCTTCTTTCCTGTACAGGTATCCGTCCACCAGGTCAAGACCGGCCTTAAACGGTGCCGTCCCGGAACTTTTGTCATAAACAGCCTTGAGACTGTCTCCGTAAACTTTCCGGAGAGCTTCGGCTATCTGTTTCTTCGCCCTGAACATCCCGGCTGAATGGGCCTGCATGACACAGACCCCGTCATAATAGTCTATGACAAGCCCGGGGAGATTGTCCCCTTCTCCATGAACCAGACGATAGCAGTCCGTATTTCCGTCAGTACTGCAGGCCAGCCCCACCGCTTTCCGTACAGCCAGAGCCCTGGAAATCATCTCTTCCCAGAAATCAGGACTGAGCACATCCGAATCAAAGCTGAGTATCCTGACCGCAATGGAACCTATCTGCCAGTGGCCGCATGCCAGCAATGCACCGTCATGGGAATATACCGCCACAAGGTCTCCCTCCGCAGGACTGCCCTGCACACGGGCAATGGCTCCGGAAAATATCCATGGATGAAAACGAAGGACGGACTCCTCCCTACCCCTTTTCAGAAATACCTTATTCATATTCCGTTCATTTTTCTACGGCCGTCTTTTCAGACCTGAGCAGTTTGATATACATCTCGCGGCATACCCATGCATCGGTAGCCGCATATTTCACCTGTGACTCGGAAAGCGACTCAGCCTCCCAGTTCGAAAGCTGCTGGGTCTTGGATATGCGGAAGCCCAGAATGATGGCTGTCATTTTCTTGACACTCTTGTCCCTGATACCGTAGTCACCTACCATGCTCTGCAGATCCACGAAAGACCGCGGAGTAAAATCCTGATACTTCTGCAGACCTCTGATATCATCCCTGACGGCAGCTCCCACCTTGATGATCTTTTCACTGGAAAGCAGATTGCACAGCCTCCTGTTCATCCCCATGCAATTGATTCTGAAGAGATATGCCTTTTCAGGTCCGGAAAGCTGGAGCAATGCCACTCCGTATCGCGGCTGGTCTGAAGAAAAACAAGGCCTGGTTTCCGTATCGAATCCCAGAATCTTCTGGGACCTCAGATAATTCACGGCACGGTTGAATTCTGCGCCAGGCGAATCTATGACATTTATTTTTCCGGGGAAACCCGCATATTCCAGTTTCTGCAATTCTTCGGATGATATGCTGCTAATATACATAAATCAATTTTTTATAAGTTTCAGGAGCCAGAGCCTTCATCGTTTCCTGGTCTTTTTCACTGAAATAACTGTGACTTAACGGAATGAATCTGAACGTTTCTATCCCTGAGCCCTGTGCCCTGTTGTACTTGAATTCCGGGTCCAGCCATCCGTCGGCATCCAGAGACCCGCCCTGGACTTCGGAAGAAACGACGGTCATATACCCTGTCATCGCAGGCATGGCCACCAGATGGGTGAACCTTCCGTTTTCCCTGAGCCATCCATAGCAGTCTTCCGCCAGCGTCTCCACCGGACTGACAAATCTGAATCCCGGAATGACAAGCTGCCTGTATATTTCCGATTCCGGACTTTCCGACAGCAGTATTCCATTCAAGGCGACATTAAGGGAATCCACATCGCAGGCGCGCGTGAAATCATCGATGATGACACCTGAAAGCGGAGTATGGTAATTCGCCGAAAGATAAGCATCGAAAAAACTCCTGACATTTTCATCCGCATCGGGACCGTAATCCGGAGACAGACAGACGATCTCCGAAGTTCCGGCCCATTCGAGATACTTCTCGGAATGACGGTTTCCGCACTCCGACCTGATGTCACGGAATGCATTCCCGTAGACTCCGGAAGATACGATTTCGTTAGCGGCCCATACACCTATGTTAGAAGCTGAATCGGCCTTGAAAAGCACATGGGTCACTGCGGATTCCACAGGATTGAGGACACCGGCGGACAGACCGGCATTCCTTATTATATACTCTATGTCACGGCTTCCGTATCCGGACATCAGCGAAGAGGACAGTATCACTATCTTCGCCCGCGGCTTGACGGCAGAATGTCCATGATCGAAAGCGCTTGACGCGCAATGGCCGGAAAGAGCGGACAGAAAGCCTTTCACTGCCGTCTCACGTACAAAATTCTCATTCATGGAAGAAATGTATCCGGCATAAGGCGCATTCACCATATCGAATACGGGCATGACTGTCTCTCCCGCGAAATCCGGAAGTCCGTCCGGGCGTGCCTTCGCGTCCACATTGTCGAATTTGTCAGCCGTCAGGAGCCTTTCGGCCAATACCGCTGTCTCCTCGAATCCTCCGAAAACAGCTATGGCGGCAGCATTGCCGACATCCTGGTATCCGGCCAGTGAGCCGGCGGCAACCGACGCTGTATCGGACACGGCTTCCACCGCCAGTCCGACCGGCTGGAAATTCACGTTTTCCTCCCTGCGGCAGGAAACGAGAAGCAGTACGGACAGTACGGCACCGGACATGCAATATGTATTGAACCTCGTCATTTTCATAAAATAAACAGGACAAAGGTAAGCAATTCTCTCAATAAATAAGAAATATTTAGTATCTTTGTCGGATGCCGTATGGGCAAGTTAAACTAAAACGGATTATATTATGGCTAGTATTTCATTGAAAGCTCAGCAGATGCCTGCCTCTGCCATCAGAAAACTCGTTCCGCTGTCTGATGCTGCGAAAAAACAGGGCGTGAAAGTCTATCATCTTAATATAGGTCAGCCGGACATCAAATCTCCTGACTGCGCACTGGAGGCTGTAAGGAATCTCAAACTTAAAAACGTATCATACACGAATTCCGCAGGACTCATCGAACTCCGTGAAGGACTCGTCAACAGATATTATAAAGGTATAGGAATAGACATCGAGGTTCCGGAACTCATAGTGACTGTCGCCGGAAGCGAAGGTGTGAACATGGCACTGGAAATAGCATGCAACGAAGGTGACGAAGTCATAGTGCTCGAACCGTTCTACACGAACTACAATACTTTCGCCTTCATGAACGGCATCACCCTGAAACCGATTCCTACCGATATCAGGAAGGGCTTCCAGGTACCGGACATAGAACTTTTCGAAAAGGCCATCACCGACAGGACCAAGGCCATCCTTATATGCAATCCCGGAAATCCGTGCGGTACATTGTATTCAAAGGAGAACATGCTGGCCATCGGAGAGATCGCACGCAAGCACGACCTTTTCCTCATTTCCGATGAAGTATACAGGGAATTCACCTATTCGGACGAGCCGCACTTCTCTGCCATGAATATCCCTGATCTCGATCAGAATGTCATACTCGTGGATTCGGTATCCAAGAGATACAACCTCTGCGGAGTACGTATCGGATGCATCGTATCGCACAACAAGGACGTGATGACTGCTGCCATGAAATATGCACAGGCCAGACTCTGCCCTCCTGTTCTCGGCCAGCATGCGGCTATCGGAGCCCTCGACACTCCTCAGGAGTACTTCCTCGAAGTGCGTGACGAATACATCCGAAGAAGGGACTATATGATAGACAGGCTGAACAGCATGGAAGGAGTCTTCACTCCGCGCCCGATGGGTGCATTCTACACCATAGCAGAGCTTCCGGTAGATGATACCGAGAAATTCGCGCGGTGGATGCTCGAGACCTTCCGTCTGAACAACGAAACCACCATGATCACCCCTGCCGCATCATTCTACAAGACTCCGGGCAAAGGACTGAACCATGCCAGGATATCCTATGTACTGGAAGTCCCGGAGATGGTGAAGGCACTCGACTGTCTGGAAGAAGGACTGAAACAGTACCCGGGAAGGACGATCTGACAAAACGGCCGGAAAAGGTCAACCAGAACAAAGAGGCCGACGTCAAACCTGCATAAAACCATTGAGGCGGATATGTTTCCTGTAGAAATTATCCGCCTCAATGATTGTACTGACATATTGTCCGCACGGAAAGTGCTGCGATGCTGACCGGACCGGTTTTGCCGACTGAATAAAGGCATTGGCCGATTTCCGGCCATAAATACAGACAAATGGCAGAATTTTTGATGATAAAGGCGGCTTGATTTTTATCGGAAGATTATGAATTTATTTTCAAAAGCAGGTATATGCACCTGCATGATCCTATTGACGGCCATGAATGCAGCAGCCCAGGACAGTACGGGCACCTGTCCGGAAAGATGGACACTGGAAGACTGCATCGACTATGCTGTCAGGAACAACATCACCATAAGGCAAAGCCGTCTGAACACGGAAAGTGCCGCCGCAGATATCGTCGCGACAAAGGGTGAGATGTTTCCAAGTCTGTCATTTTCCACTTCGCAGAGCGTGATCAACAGACCTTTTCAGGAAAACAGCACGACCGTAAGCGGTACGGAAATCCTGACGAGCAATCACAGCACCAGCTATACGGGCAGTTACGGGCTCAATGCCCAGTGGACTCTGTTCGATGGAGGGCGTATCAGGAAAACTCTGGAACAGAACGAGATAAGCTACAGACAGTCAGAACTGGACAGCCAGACACAAACCTATGGCATACTGGAAGCCATCGCCAGTGCATACGTGCAGATACTCTATGCGAGCGAATCCGTGAATGTGAACAGGAATACGCTGGAAGTCAGCATAGCCCAGTGCACAAGGGGAAAGGAACTCATGGACGCGGGAAGCCTGTCCGCACCTGACTATGCACAGCTGGAAGCCCAGGTCAGCAATGACAGATATCAGCTGGTAGTGTCGGAAAGCACTCTGGCGGACTACAAGCTGCAGCTGAAACAGCTTCTGGAACTGGAACCGGGCGAAGAAATGGAAATCGCCATAGACAGTCTGTCCGACCTTGCCGCCACTGCTGCGCTTCCTGACAAAATGGAAGTGTATGAATCCGCATTGGAGACAAGACCGGAGATAAAGGCTGCCGAACTCGCTGTGGAATCATCGGAGATGTCTGTCAGAATATCCCGATCCGGATACTATCCGTCTGTCATCCTGTCCGCAGGTATAGGCACGAACCACACGAGCGGGACCGACTTCACATTCGCAGAACAGATCAAGAACGGATGGAACAACTCCGCAGGACTGACTGTCAGCGTTCCTATATTCAGCAACAGGCAGAACAAGACCGCAGTCCAGAAAGCCAAGCTGCAGCATACCTACACCCAGCTGGATCTGACAGCCGCCCGGAAAGACCTGTACAAGACCATAGAAGGCATCTGGTTCGATGCATACAGTGCCCAGAAACAGTTTCTCGCAGCTCAGGACAATGTCAGGAGTGCAGGAGTAAGCTATTCCCTGGTAAACGAGCAGTTCGGACTGGGCATGAAAAACACAGTGGAACTGCTTACGGAGAAAAACAACTTTCTGAACGCCAGGCAACAGCTTCTACAGGCGAAATATATCGCCATTCTGAACACCAAGCTGCTCCAGTTCTACGCTGACGGCACTATAACCATGGAAGAATAAAGGCTATATACGATTTAACAGATTCAAGAAATGAAAGGCAAGACTACGAAAAACATCATAGTTTCAGTGGTGGCAGTAGCGGCTGTCGTCCTGATAGCGGTGTTCACGGGAAAGAAAGCGAAACAGCAGGAAGTCATATATGAAACGACCACTGTCGGCCGCGGAGATGTAGCCAAGTACGTGACCGCAACAGGTACGATAGAGCCTGTGACCGAAGTCCAGGTAGGTACACAGGTATCAGGTATCATCGACAAGCTCTATGCAGACTACAACTCCATAGTCAAGGAAGGCCAGCTGATAGCAGAGATGGACAAGGTCACTCTGGAAAGCGATCTGGCATCAGCCAAGGCATCCTACCAGGGCAGCGAGGCTGAATACGACTATCAGAAAAAGAATTATGAAAGAAATGTGAAGCTCCATGAAAAAGGGCTGATAAGCGATACCGATTTCGAGCTGTCGGAATACAACTACAGGATGTCCGAAAGCGCATTCAACAGCAGCAAGGCCGCTCTCGCCAAGGCTGAAAGGAATCTCGGATATGCCACCATCACGTCCCCTATAGACGGAGTGGTGATCGACAGGGCTGTGGAAGAAGGCCAGACAGTGGCGGCCGGATTCGAGACCCCTACCCTTTTCACCATAGCGGCAGACCTGACGAAGATGCAGGTAGTGGCAGATGTGGACGAAGCCGACATAGGAGGTGTGGCTGACGGACAGAGAGTCACATTCACGGTGGACGCCTTTCCTGACGATGTCTTCGAAGGCCGGGTGGAACAGATAAGACTCGGCAGTTCAAGTTCCACGTCTTCCGTAGCCAGCACCACTACGGAAAGCGTAGTCACATACGAAGTCGTGATTTCCGCCGATAATCCGGACCTGAAGCTCAAACCAAGGCTTACAGCCAACATAAACATCTACACGGAGGAGAAGCATGATGTACTTTCAGTTCCGGCAAAGGCCCTGAGATTCATGCCTGTAGGTCCCCTGACCGGGAAAGGTTCCGTAATAAATGACTGTGAAGGCTTGCACAAGGTATGGACAAAGGAGGGCAATGTCTTCACGGCGCATCCTGTCACCATCGGCCTGAACGACGGTATCAATACCGAAATCACCGGAGGCATAGAACCGGGTATGGAAATCATCACCGAAATCAAGATCATGAACGACAAGGCAGCGAAGGCCGGACCATCGTTCATGCCGGGACCTCCTCGCAAATAAAAAGCCAGCCATGGGTAAATATGTCATAGAACTGAAAGACATCCGCCGCGACTTCATAGTAGGCGACGAGACTGTCCACGCCCTGAGAGGAGTCTCTTTCGCCATTTCCGAAGGGGAATTCGTCACCATCATGGGGACGTCAGGCTCCGGCAAGTCCACGCTTCTGAACATACTTGGATGCCTGGACACGCCGTCATCCGGGGAATATCTCCTGGACGGCATACCTGTGAAAAGCATGAGCAAGTCGCAGCGTGCGATACTCAGGAACAGGAAGATCGGCTTCGTGTTCCAGAACTACAACCTGCTGGCGAAGACCACCGCGGCGGAAAATGTGGAACTTCCGCTGATGTACAATCCCGACATCGGTTCGTCCGAGAGACGCCGGCGTGCGGAAGAAGCCCTGATAGCAGTAGGTTTGGAAGACAGGATGGAGCACAAGTCGAACCAGATGTCCGGAGGACAGATGCAGAGGGTGGCCATCGCCCGCGCCCTGGTCAACAACCCTGCAGTGATATTGGCGGACGAAGCCACGGGAAACCTTGATACCAGGACTTCATACGAGATACTCATGCTGTTCCAGAAACTTCACCGGGAAGGAAGGACCATCATCTTCGTGACGCACAACCCGGACATTTCGAACTACAGCAGCCGGAATATCAGGCTCAGGGACGGACACATAATAGAAGATGCCGTAAACGGCAATGTTCTTTCCGCGGAAGAGACATACAGGACTCTCCCGAAAGACGAGGATGATTAAGCGGATTTCACGACAATGAACTGGACAAATTTATTCAAAATATCATTGAAAGCCCTGTCCAACAACAAGATGAGGGCATTCTTGACCATGCTCGGCATCATCATAGGCGTTGCGGCTGTCATCACCATGATAGCCCTCGGTCAGGGTACCAAGCAAAGCATCCAGAAAGAGATCTCGGACATGGGGTCGAACATCATCATGGTGCATCCGGGAGGTGACCGCAGAGGAGGAGTGAGAATGGACCCGTCGGAGATGCAGACCCTGAAAGTCCAGAACTACGAGGCTCTGAAAGACGAATGCATGTTTCTGGCCGGTATCAGCCCGTATGCTACTGCCTCTGGACAACTGGTATGCGGGAACAACAACTACCCATCCTCCGTGACCGGCACTGACATAGACTATATAACCATACGCCAGCTCTCCATAGAAGACGGAAGCATGTTCACCGAAGCAGACATCAGGTCATCCGCGAAAGTCTGCGTGATAGGAAAAACCATAGTGGACAACCTCTTTCCGGATACAGATGATCCCATAGGAAAAGTGATAAGATTCAACCAGGTCCCTCTGAAAGTGATAGGAGTCCTGGAATCCAAAGGATACAACTCCATGGGCATGGACCAGGATGACATAGTCCTGGCACCTTACACCACTGTCATGAAGCGTATGCTCGCCGTGACGCATTTCAACGGTATTTTCGCTTCCGCCATCACTGAAGACATGACCGTTTTGGCTACTGAGGAGATCCGCACCATACTCAGGAGGGAGCACAGGTTGAAAGACGGTGAAGAAGATGACTTCATGATCAGAAGCCAGCAGGAACTGAGCGACATGATGGACATGACCACAAACCTCCTGACCACTCTTCTGGCATGCATAGCAGGGATATCACTGCTGGTGGGAGGTATAGGAATCATGAATATAATGTACGTATCCGTCACTGAAAGGACGAAAGAGATAGGCCTTCGCATGTCGGTGGGAGCACGCGGCATTGACATCATGACCCAGTTCCTCATCGAAGCCGTACTGATAAGCGTCACTGGCGGCATCATAGGCATCATTCTGGGATGTTCGGCCTGCATGGCGATGAAATTCCTGGCGCACTGGCCAGTATACATCATGATGTCGAGCGTGATACTCTCATTCACGGTATGTACGGTCATCGGCATCTTTTTCGGATGGTATCCTGCGCGGAAAGCGGCGAATCTGGACCCGATAGATGCATTGAGATACGAATAGGATATTCGTCTGTCCTGACACAGATATTGGTCCTGGCACCGGTCAGAGTGCCAGGACTTCCTTTATTTTGGGAATGAGCATCGAGATGATGAATTCCTCCTCCATGAAATGTGTACCCCGATACAGACTGTAACTGTTTCCGAAATATTTCCTGTAAGTCCTGACACTTACTATTCCGGATGCCCTGTAGTGATCACGTGTTCCGAAAAAGGCGAAAAAACAGTCACGGCTTCCTGACCTCGGACTGTTCAGAAGGGCTTCACGTCTGAGAGGAAGATATTTGCGCATGGTTCTGAAAGTAAAATGGAGCTTCTGCCTGTCACCTTCTCGTGGCTTGTAGATCCAGTCCAGAAGAGGCGTTATCCCGGGGATCAAGGCAAGGAAAGCCAGATACCCGAAATAAAGCGGGGCGTTAAGGGACGGCGATACGAGAATATGCGGAAAGCCTTTCAGCCTGATGGCATTAAGCGAACCGAGCGACTCCCCTATGATCAGAGACGGATTCAGTTCCCTGACCCATCCGTCTATCTGACGCCCGGCGATTTTAGGATCAAAATCATAGGTCCGGACCACCACTTCCCCGAGATGTTCGTTCAATATCGACGGTATACGGCTGTCTCCGCCTCCGCCCATGCCATGTATATACAATATTACCTTTTCACCTGCCATATCAAGTTTCGTTTTGCACGGCCTCGCATGACGAAAGGCCATATACGCTGTAAATATATGCTTTTCCGAAAAATTATCCAATATAACGGACATGAGTCCGGCAAAACCTCCGGTTCAGGCAGAATAACCAAGAGAACAGCCACTCAGTAATATCTCTTCTGAGTATATTTGGGCGAGACACCTGTTTTCATTAGTTGAATTTACGTAGCTATGACAAATTCGAAAGTAAAACGTGCCTCGCAGGAAAAAATTCCATTCATATCATTCTGCAGGGAACTTGTCCTGGAACTGGAGCGGAACGGAAAACTGAACACTGCCGAAACCTACACGTCGGCTATCAGCAGTTTCGGACATTTCATCGCTGACGGCACGGACGTAACATTGGGAAATCTGAATGCCGGAATCATGATCAGGTATGAAAATTACCTGGCGGCCCGGGGACTCTGCCGGAACACGACTTCATTCTACATGAGGAATCTGCGGGCGATGTACAACAAAGCCGTGGAAAAAGGATATGTGGAACAGAAAATGCCGTTCAGACACGTGTATACCGGCGTGGACAAGACCGTGAAACGTGCCATCGCCGCACAAGCAATACGCAGGATCCGCGATCTCGATCTGGGAAACAATCCGTCCATGGATTATGCCAGGGATATGTTCATGTTCAGTTTCTATACCAGAGGCATGTCTTTCATAGATATGGCATATCTCAGGAAAAGCGACCTGTCGAACGGTATACTGTCTTACAGGAGACAGAAAACGAAACAACTGCTGACCATAAGATGGGAAACACAGATGCAGGAAATAGTCGGCAAGTATCATACGGAAGAATCCCCGTATCTGCTTCCAATCATAAAGGATGCGGACGCCGATATCAGAAAACAATACAGGAATGCAGCCCACCTCGTCAATGACAAGCTGAAAAAGATAGGAAAACGGCTTGGAATCGACACACCGCTGACTACGTACGTGGCCCGCCATACCTGGGCAAGCATCGCGAAAAACAGCAGAATCCCCATTTCTGTCATCTGTGAAGGTCTCGGTCACGATTCTGAAAAGACCACGGAAATATATCTTGCATCACTGGATTCTTCCGTCATAGACGAAGCCAACAAAATCATCATCGGCTCCCTTTAGAGTTTCCATGGCCGGTATTTCTCTTGATAAGAGAAGTAGAACAGCGCAAAAATAAAAAGTTTTTTTAAAATATCAAAGTGCAAAATCAAGAGGCATAAACACAAAGCCTGATTCACGTCAGTGATGGTTATCCGGTAGAAACACCATTCTATGCGGATAACTGCAAGCAGGTGTCACTCGAAAATGCCGCTTCATCTTGTACATCAGGATATTTCCATGGCCGGTACTTCTCTTATCAAGAGAAGCATCGTTGAATGGTGTGACTGTACAGGCAATTATCATGCGAGGTCCGCACAATGTTATATATAACTTCCTGGCTACCATTTATTTATAGAGTCAGGCAGGATTAGGGGATATGTCTGTAATTGAAAAGGATACCAGAAAATGGTATGTAATGCGTGACCTGAAACGCGCGAACTCCAAACTTCCGGCTTACAAATTCCTTCGCGAAATCGGGATAGATTTTTTCACACCGATGAAATCACGTCTTGTGACTAGAAACAGCAAAAGGATACGCGAGGAAGTGCCATGCATGAGCAGTCTGCTGTTTGTACATGACTGCCGGACGACCATAGACAGGATTCTGGATAAGATGCCTACACTGCAATACCGTTTTGAAAAAGGGAAAGGATACATGACACCCATGGTGGTACGTGACAGTGACATGGAGCGTTTCATACACGCAGTAAGATCTGCTGAAAATCCGGAATACTACCTCCCTGACGAACTGGCTCCGTCCATGTACGGAAAACAGGTGCGCATCATCGGCGGCCAGCTTGACGGATACGAAGGCAGACTCTTGTCCGTCCGGGGCTCCAGAACCAAAAGGATTCTCATAGAACTGCCGTCATGGCTTACAGCCGCGATAGAAGTCAATCCGGAATATATTCAGATATTATGACAGAGATTTACAGTTATCTGACGGAAGAGCGGGAAAAGGAGCTGTTTGACAAGACCCATCAGATCATTATGGACCGTAAACTGTTCCTCGATCCGAAATTTTCGAGAGAGACATATCTGAAACTTGTGGGGCTGAACAAGAATCAGGTAGCCAAACTGCTGCAAAAGTATGCCGGGACAAACCTGATCAGGTACATAAACGGCATGCGGCTCGACTATTCGCTGAAACTGATGGAAATGCATCCGGAATATCCGATCAAAGCCATATCTGCGGATTCAGGATTCAACAACACCAGAACCTTTTACAGACTGTTCAGCGCCAGATTCGGAATAGCGCCGTCAGAATACAAGAGGAAATCATGAGATTGCGGATAGCCGGATTATATCTCGACATAGACTGCAGCGGCACGGTGGCTGAAAGGCTTCCGAACCTGAGACCGTTCATTGCGGCCGGAGACAGGACATACGGGAATCTTTCATTATGCTGCATCCGTACAGGATGCATAATACCGGAGGAAGACCAGCTTCCGATACAGGTTTTCAGGAGAGAAGAAAAACTATTCAAGATATGGCTGACACCGGAACATTACAGGATCTCGATACGGTATCCTGTAAGCGGACATAGTTATACTCTGCAGGCCGACAGACGCTGGACTACCGCAGAAACAGATCTTCTGCCAGACTCAGCAGAGTCATTGGACGCATTGAATGATTTCATACAGATAGCATTCATATACAGTTCAGCATTCCGCGATACCGTCCTCATCCATGCCTCATGTGTCATGCATAGAAACAGAGGATGCGCATTTGTCGGACCGTCAGGAATAGGAAAAAGCACTCATGCACGGCTTTGGCTGCAGCATTTTCCCGGCACTGTCCTTCTGAATGACGACCAGCCCGTACTGCGTCTGATGCCTGACAGGTCCGTCACCATATCAGGTTCGCCATGGAGCGGCAAGACCGGATGCTACATAAACAAGAGTGCAGGCCTTGAAGCTGTCTTTTTCATGGAACAGGCAGAAGAAAACAGTCTGAAACCTCTCGACGGCATAGATACGTTCAAACGGCTGCTTGTGGCTACGTCACTTACAGGCAGGGATACGGTGAGTTTCGAGGCCATCAGCAAGACAGTGGCGGAAATATCCGGGATGGTTCCAGGCTATATCCTGAAAAACCGTCCGGACAGAGATGCGGCGCTTCTCAGCTACCGGGCATTTGCCAGATCGGCTTCAAATCACATTCAGTAAAATGACCATAGCCGTAGATTTCGACGGGACTATCGTCAGACACCGTTATCCGGAAATCGGGCCTGAGATCCCGTTTGCCATCGATACTCTGAAGCTTCTCCGCTCGGAGAATCATCGGCTGATACTATGGACAGTCAGGGAAGGCAGACTGCTGGATGAAGCCGTGGAATACTGCAGGCGGCGCGGACTTGATTTCTATGCTGTCAACAGCAATTATCCCGAAGAAAAGAGTTCCCATGCGGGATATTCCAGGAAAATATGTGCCGACCTGTACATAGATGACAGGAATATCGGAGGAATACCGGACTGGGGGACAATATACAATATGATACACGGCTTCGGTTCCGCATCAGGTACCCGCAAGGAACTCAGGGATTCCGGCTTCAGTCTTAAAAAGCTTTCGGCTTTCTTCAAACGAACAAAATAAAACAAACATGAACTGCAGGAAAATTTTCATCTTGACCATACTCCCGTTTATGATGTGGAGCTGCACCTCCTATAAGAAATCCCTCTATCTCCAGAACGATGAAATCCTGGAAAATGCAGGGAACAGCACCCTGTATGAATACCGGATCATGCCTAAGGACGAACTGACCATAACCGTAAGCACCACCGATCCGGCATCATCGGTTCCGTTTTACCGCAAGATAGGACTTGCCGAAGGCCAGACGCAGTCCCAGGGAATGGAAAATGCCAAACTCCTGAACTATCTCGTGGACAATGACGGCTATATAGACTATCCCGTATTGGGCAAACTCGAGGTCGAAGGTCTTTCGACCAGGGAATGCGAAGCCCTGATCAGGGACAAACTTGCAGATTATCTCAACGAAGTCCCGACAGTGACTGTCAGGACATTCAATTTCAGGATAAGCATCATAGGAGAAGTAAAGAATCCGGGAACCTATACGGTTTCCGATGAAAGGATAAATATCTTCCAGGCTCTGGCTCTGGCCGGGGACATGACCTTCTACTCCGACAGGGACGATGTGCAGCTGCTCAGAGAAGACACTGATGGCAGGCGTGAAGTCGTCCACCTGGACCTGACTCAGACGGACATAGCCCTGTCACCATATTACTATCTGCAGCAGAACGACATACTGTACGTAAAGCCTCTCAAATCCAGAGTCTCGTCCAGCACTTTCAGCGGGAACGGGTCTATATGGATCAGTCTGGTAAGCCTGCTGGCCACTATCGCCTCTCTGGTGATGGTATCGGTAAATTGACATATCAATGACAGACAATGATGAAAACATACGGAAACGACACTGATCTTTTCGGAGACGGAAACAGACAGCAGACATATTTCAGGACGGTATTGTTCGAATACCTCCTGCATTGGCCCATCATCCTCCTGTGTCTGCTGGCAGCATTGGCAGGAGCCTATCTGTATCTCCGCTATCAGGCACCTGTTTATAACATCAGTTCATCGGTCCTGATAAAACAGGGAGAAAAAAACCAGTCCCCTACAGCCCAGTTCGCATCGGTGCAGAATCTCGGGACATTCTCCATGGCAAACAACTTCGACAACGAAGTCGAGATTCTCCGGTCCTATACCCTGATCCGGAAAACCGTGAACGAACTGAATCTCTACATAAGCTATTCCGGAGACAACAGGTTCGGATATGACACGCCTCTGTACAGCGGCATGCCTGTAAAAGTCTGGATGTCACCTGAAGAAGCGGAACGGCTGCTCTCACCCATGAAAGTGCAGATAGACTGCTCTGTCAAGGATGCAGTATCGGCAACTGTCTCTTATACGGAAAATAATGAAGAATACATTTTCCGCAAATCTTTCTTCAAACTGCCGGCCATCTTCATCACTCCGGCAGGCACTATCACGTTCTCATCGGACTGCGACAGCATTCCTGATACAAGCGAATGGCCCTATCCGTTGATGGAAGCCACCATAGTCTCCCCTTCCGCCGCTGCCGGCAGTTTCAAGAGAAGGTTTTCGGCAGAACCGGCCAGCGACTATACCTCCATCGTGCAGCTGTCACTGAATGATGAAAGCATCAGGAAAGGCATGGATTTCCTGAATACACTGGTCAGGATATACAACAACGATGCGAACGAGGACAAGAACCAGGTGGCCATGCGGACAGCCGAATTCATCGACGAACGTATACAGGTCATCAATGACGAACTCGGAACCACGGAAGAAGAGCTGGCTGAATACAAACAGCGTGCAGGTCTTACGGACCTCAACACTGACGCACAGATGGCCCTTCAGGAAAATTCGGAATACGAGCAGAAACGTGCAGACAACGAGAACCAGCAGCATCTCGTCAGATATCTCAGGGACTATATAGAAAACCCTGAAAACGAAAACGAAGTCATTCCGGCAAATGTCGGACTGACAGATGCTGCCCTGACCAATATCATAACACAGTATAACCAGATGATGGTGGAACGTAAACGGCTTCTGCGCACATCCAAAGAGACAAGTCCTGCCGTCATCAATCTGGACGCCACCATTTCAGCCACGCGCAGCACGGTGCTGGCGACTCTGGAAAGCGTCGAAGAAGGCCTTCAGATCACCCGAAAGAATCTGGACATAGAGGCTGGAAAATTCAGGACCCGTATCAGCAACACTCCGAAACAGGAACGGGAACTGAGGGATATCAGCAGACAGCAGGAAATCAAGGCGAACCTCTATCTCATGCTCCTTCAGAAACGCGAAGACAATGCCATCACTCTGGCGGCTATCGCCAATAACGGCAGGATAGTCGAAGAACCGAGAGGAATCGGCATGGTCGCTCCGGACAGCAGGAACATCTACATGATAGCTGTCATACTGGGACTTCTTGTCCCGGTCGGAGGAATCTGGCTGTCACGCTCCCTGCGTTTCCGCATAGAAAGTCGTGAAGACCTGAAGAAACTCACCGTGATCCCCGTTGTAGGAGACATACCTCAGATGAAAGACGCGAAGAAAAACGGAATCATGGTCCAGGAAAACAGGAATGATGTGATAGAAGAAGTTTTCAGGACGCTGAGGACAAATCTGCAATACATGCTCCGGGAAAACCAGAAAGTCATTCTCTTCACATCCACCACGTCCAACGAAGGGAAAAGCTTCACTGCCGCCAACCTTGCCGCAAGTTTTGCTTTCATGGAGAAGAAGACAGTCATCGTCGGTCTTGATATCCGGAACCCGAGCCTGGGCAGGATATTCGGACTGAAAGACACGGAACACGGCATCACCGAGTTTCTGGCATCGCCGTCCTCTACGGATCTTCTGTCCCTCTGCCGTCAGTCCGGAATATCCCCGAACCTTTACATCCTGCCTTGCGGCATCATACCGCCCAATCCTACCGAACTGGTCGCCAGACCTGCTCTCGACGAGGCTGTCAGAATACTGAAAGAGAAGTTCGACTATGTCATCCTGGATACCGCACCTATAGGACTGGTAACTGATACCAGACTCATAGCACGAGATGCGGATCTCTGCGTATACCTGTGCAAGGCCGGTTATACCCGCAAGAACGAGTTCCTGCTCGTCAATGATCTCGAAAAGGATGAAAGGTTGCCTCATTTCTGCATCCTCCTCAACGGCATAGACATGAACAAGCGGAAAAACGGCTACTATTACGGTTACGGCAGGTATGCCAAATACGGGAAGTACGGCTACGGCAGGAGGTATGGATACAGCTACGGATACGGTAAGAAGCAATAACAGACGCATTGCCAGAAACACTCTGCTGCTGTACATTCGAATGTTTATCACGATTCTGATAGGTTTTTATACCAGCAGGGTCGTATTGAATGTTCTTGGAGTAGTAGACTATGGAATCTATAATGTTGTCGGAGGCATAGTCAGTTCCCTGGCAGTACTGAACGGCTCTATGGCAGGAGCCACACAACGCTGGATAACTTTCGCATTAGGAAAGGAGGATGAAAATTATCTGAAAAAAGTTTTCAGTGTCGCCATGACATCGCAGGCCATAATAGCCGGAGTGGTTCTGGTACTGGTAGAAAGCATAGGGCTATGGTATCTGCAAGAATATGCTGTCATACCTGAAGAACGCATGACAGCGGCTTTCTGGACTTTCCAGATTTCCGTATTCACGATGGTTCTTGGCATCCTGAATGTACCGTTTAACGGAACTGTGACAGCTCATGAAAAAATGGGGTTTTATGCGTTGACGTCCATAGTTGATGTCAGTTTGAAACTGCTGATGTGTCTTGCCTTATATCTGATAGAATCTGACAAACTTATCATTTATGCCGGATTTCATGCAATCACAGCCGTTATAGTGTTTATCTGGGTCCAGATATACTGCAGAAAAAATTTCATGGAAGTCCGCGGGAAACCGGCATGGGACAGAATTCTTTACAAGAAAATGCTTGGTCTTGCGTTCTGGAACACATCTGACAATCTGGCTTATATGGGGTATACACAAGGAACGACTCTGCTGATCAACCTGTTTTTCGGTCCTGTCATGAACGCAGCAGCCGGACTGGCCACTCAGGCAGCGGGAATACTTGACCGGTTTCGTATAAACTTCCAGGTAGCCATGAATCCGCAAATAACGAAATATTATGCACAAGAAGACTATAAGGAAATGCATAAACTTATATTCAGAAGCGCAAAATTTTCCTGTTTCATTCTCTTGTTTCTGGCAGTACCGTTTTTCTATGAAGCGCATATCCTTCTAAGACTATGGCTCGGTTCGGTGCCGGAACATACTGTATTATTCATGAGGCTGGACCTATGCATCCCAATACTGATGTCATTAATGGAACCATTAAAAACGGCGGCACTTGCTACGGGAAAAGTAAAAAATTACCAGTTGACAGTAAACGGCATATTGATGATGATCCCATTGGTATTGTACGTTCTATATAAATCAGGTGCCATAGCGGAGATTTCCGTAGTAGTATTTTTCGCTTTCATGTCAGCAGCGATTATAACCAGCGCCAGTATGCTGAGAGTTATGGTTTTCCTTAACTTCAGGGATTTCGCAAAAATGATTTTCACTTTAGTCAAAGTATCGGTTTTATGTTTCATTTTGCCGGGAATAGTGTATTTCACTATGAATGAAGGATGGCTGCGGCTGACTTGTCTTACACTAATATCATGCATATGTACTGCTATTATAATTTACTGCCTTGGTCTTACTTCGGGAGAAAAGCTATTCATTAAGGAAATTGTATCAGATAAATTGGAGAGAATTTTCCGACATCATAGATAAAAGTCATACACACATGAAAGACAAAACAGACATATACTATCATAATGTATCCGGTCGTTCTTTTACCCGCTTTCTCATTGGCCTGATGCCAAGGATACGGCAATGGATAGTTTTCAGCACAAACAGCAGGAAAGCGATAAGAAAAGGCGCCAAATTGGGAAAAAACGTTATCATTTTGAAATCCCTTGCGGACAAGGCAAACAGTAATCTGAGCATTGGAGACAACTCATCGATAGGTTCATATAAAATCGATCTAAGGTCTCCTGTAACCATAGGGAAAAATGTCATTGTCAGCAATGACAGCGAAATCATCACTACCAGCCACAACATTGATTCTCCGGACTTCGGACAGAAATATTACGGGATAGAAATTGAAGACTATGTATGGATCGCATCAAATGCCCTGATACTGCCTTCATGCAGGAGAATCGGATATGGAGCAGTAATCGGAGCAGGGGCTGTAGTGGTGAAAGATGTGCCGGCCATGAGTGTAATGAGCGGGAATCCGGCGAAAATCCTAAAACAAAGGAAATGCATTCACGATAAACTGGTAATACCATCATTATTGAGCGGCGATCTGAAAATATATTGGAAAACATGGTTCAGCAGAAAAAAATAATTCTCCTGCACCCGACAGGAAATATGAATACCAGGGCTGCATTGAGAGGATTCTTTGATGCAGGCATATTAGGCAGATTCGATACCTGCATAGCTTGTTTCCGGAATACTTTTCTGTATTTACTTTCCGGTATTCCCTTTCTGAAAGACCTTAGAAGAAGAGAATATCCTGAATATCTTAAACAATTTGTCAGGACCCGCCCCATGAGAGAGGCCGGAAGACAAATAGTATCCAGAATAAAAATCAAGTCTCTTTTAAAGCACGAATTTGGATTTTTCTGCATAGATAAGGTTTGTCGGGATTTGGACAAACATGTTGCCAAAACGATCAAGCATCACCATGAACAGTTTGCTGCAGTTTACGCTTATGACAACTGTGCTTTTGATACTTTTTCAGAGGTCAAATCCCATAATATGAAATGCATATTGGATATGCCTACCGGATATTGGAAAGCCATGAGAGAACTCTTATCTGAAGAAAGGGAATCAAATCAGGCATGGGCCATGACCCTTAGAGGCTTCAATGACTCTGAAGAAAAACTCAGAAGAAAAGACTTGGAACTGGCCATGGCTGACAAGATATATGTCGCCAGTTCCTTTACGAAAAAGACCATGGAACTGTATCCTGGCAAACTTGCGGAAATAGAAGTCATACCATACGGATTTCCGCCGGTAAGAAGAAGCCGTGTTTATCAGCCTTTCGGCACCAGAAAAATCAAAGCTTTATTCGTAGGAGGTTTGTCTCAACAGAAAGGGTTGTCCTACCTGTTTGAAGCCGTAAACGGACTGGAAAACCATATCGAACTTACCATAGTCGGACGTGGTGACTTGGATGGGTGCCCGGCACTGGAATCCGCACTGGAAAGATTGAACTATATACCGTCCCTTCCCCATAATGAAATTCTTGATCTAATGTCCGAGCACGATCTGTTCATCTTTCCGTCCTTATTCGACGGATTCGGTCTGGTCATCACGGAAGCGATGTCTCAAGGAACTCCTGTTATCACGACAGAACGTACATGCGGTCCTGACATCATCACCCACGGGAAAGACGGGTGGATAGTCAAGGCCGGTTCTGCCAAACCGATCAGAGAGCTGCTTATGGATTTCATCAGACATCCTGAAACCCTACAGGAAGCAGGACGAAATGCCATGATGACTGCCGCCTCACGGCCATGGAACTGCTATGAACAGGAATTGGCGGCCTCCGTAAAACGATTCCTGAATGGAAACTGCTAACGGAGTAATACGGATTCTGCAGAATAACGAGTCATATTCCATCTATAAAAAAGGAATATGGCTGTATATAATCCTGCTGATATTCGAAGGTGCTTTGAGAAAGTGGATACTGCCTTCTCTTGCCACACCGTTGCTGCTGGTAAGAGATCCTATCGTCATTTGGCTGGTCATCGAAGGCTGGAAAAAAGGATGGATAAACGTATTCTATGCAAAAGCGATGATGGCTGTCGCCACACTGTCCTTTATCATTACGCTGTTGTTCGGCCATCAGAATATTCTTGTAGCCCTGTACGGTTGGAGAATCTACTTTTTCCATTTCCCTATGATATTCATTATAGGGAAGATACTGACCAGAGATGATATTCTACGCATCTGCCGTTTTTTCCTGTATATATCCATTCCGATGACCGTTCTGGTGGTGATTCAGTTTTATTCGCCACCTACGGCGTGGGTCAACATCGGTGTCGGCGGTGAAGGTACCGCAGGGTTCGGAGCGGTCGGGAATTTCATGCGGCCTCCCGGAGTATTCTCATTCACTGCCGGATACGTTGCTTTTCAGGGAATTGTCGGCTGTATCCTGCTATATTATCTGATAATGAACAATTCATTGTATCAAAAGTATCAGATACAGCCCTGGCTGATAGCTACTGCATCAATCTGCTATCTGGTGGCTCTGCCTACTTCCATATCGCGGACAAACTTTTTCCAGACCCTGGTCTTCTTAGCCTTTACCGTTTTAGCGGCAATATTCATGAAGCGCTTGCGGCCAAAGGTTATCATGCTTCTATTTATCGGGGCAGGTATCATGATTCTGCTCACTGTTTCCGGACTGATAGCTACAAACATAGAAATATTTATGGCCCGCTTCGAAGGCGCAAATGAAGTTGAGGGAGGTATTGAAGGGGTTTTAGGTAACCGTTATATCGGAGGATTTCTCAGAGCTTTGACCAGAATAGATTTGCCAATATGCGGGTACGGCATCGGATTGGGAACAAATGCCGGAGCAAATATAATGGGAGGAAACATGTTTTCTTTCGGATTCAACGGAGAAATCGAATGGGAACGCATTATCGGAGAGAGCGGATTTTTACTGGGGACTTCCATCATAGCTCTACGTCTGGCCCTCTCCATCGCCATGCTTTTCAAGTCGTTCAAACGCCTCAACGATAATTGCGATCTGCTGCCGTGGATGCTATGTGCCGGGATGATACTGTTTTTACCCCAGGCTCAATGGGGATCAACGACAAATCTTGGTTTTACCGTTCTCTTCGGAGGCCTGACCCTGGCTGCTATCAGAACTTCACCCAGAGGAAAATGAAATTAGCTGAATTAATTTTTCCAGTAAATCCATCCTCAATAAAAAGGATCATATTATATATACTCATTATTACATATAAATGAAGATTTTTATTAACTGTCTGGTAGTCATCCTTCCATGGAAACTTAAACGGTGGATACTGAACCGTTTCTACAAATTCGATCTTCACAGAAACGCTTATATCGGACTATCATATATTTTTCCGAAACATCTGACCATGGCTGAAGGTGCGTTTATAGGACACCTGAATGTTGCTATACACTTGGAAGAAATCCAACTGGGAAAAAACTGCACCATATCACGACAAAATTGGATAACAGGGTTTCCTCTTTCAAATAAAACACATTTTCAGGACTATCCGAACAGAATGCCAGCACTAATCATGGATGAAGATTCTGCTATAACAAAACAACACATGATAGATTGTACTGATACAGTTACAATAGGATCATTTACATCCATTGCCGGCTATGGAACACAGGTTTTATCTCATTCGACATCGCTTGAGAAAAACAGACAGAGTTGTGCCCGTATCTCTATCGGTCATCATTGTTTTGTAGGAACGCGTTCTATTATTCTGCCAGGGACAATTTTGCCGGACCAGTCAGTTCTCGGAGCCGGAGGTGTCCTAACTAAACAATTCCATGAAAGCTTTGCTCTATATGGTGGTGTCCCGGCACGATTCATAAAAAAGATGGACGAGACATATTCATTCTTTCACCGTACTTATAGACCAAGGTAGATATGAAAGTCATCCATTATATCCCCAGTCTCGATATCGGCAGCGGAGGGACCACGACATATATCAGGCTTCTGGGTGAAGAACTTGGCAAGATGTCGGAACTCCATATCGTCTCCCATCGGTCCGAACATCCTGCGGCAGTCAGGAACTGTACCCTACATTATATAGGGAAGGACATACTGTATAGAATGAGACATGACTGGAAAGGTATATTGGATAGAATACATCCGGATATAGTACATGTGAACTGCTGCTGGCTTCCATCATGTGCGCTGATACAGAAATGGTCTCAGAATGCCGGTTACAAGACAGTACTCTCCCCTCACGGAATGCTGGAGCCATGGATTATGGCCAGGCATCACTGGACCAGGAAAGTTCCGGCCTTGTGGCTTTACCAGAAAAAGGCTGTAGAAAAAGCCGACTATATTCATGCCACTTCAGAAACCGAAAGGACAAATCTGCTGGAGCTGGGCTACAACGATAAAATCGAAGTCATACCAAACGGAATAAATGTCAGTGAGATTCCGATGAAATCCGACTGGAGACGGACAAAAAAGATACTGTTCCTGTCCAGGATTCATGAAAAGAAAGGCATTGAGTTTCTGCTGCGGGCAGCAGCAAAACTCAGAGACAGGCTTTACGGATATGAAATAACCATCGCAGGTGACGGTGCTCCTGACTATATTTCGCGACTTAAACAGTACGCGGAAAGTCTCGGTATCGGTTCCATGACAGATTTCTGCGGGAATGTAACAGGCGAAAGCAAATGGAAACTCTTCATGTCTTCCGATGTATTCGTGCTGCCTACCTATTCGGAAAATTTCGGAATAGCAGTAGCGGAAGCCCTGGCATGCGGTATCCCTGTCATCACTACCAAAGGTGCCCCGTGGCATGAACTGGAAACCAGGAAATGCGGCTGGTGGACTGAAATCGGAGAAAAGTCGACAACTGATGCTCTCGAAAAGTTTCTGGCTTGTACGGAAAACGAACTGGAAGAAATGGGAAGAAACGGACGGAAACTGATCGAAGAAAAGTACTCTTCTCTGAATATGGCCGGGAAAATGCTCGGACTGTATATGAAACTTGACCAATGAGACAGCAGGAATTTGACAAATATATAGACGTGTACACTTTTTCAGACAGGATCAAACGCTTAGTCTGGAACATTGTATGGGCCTTGTTTTTCAGGCCATTTGCCCTGCCTGTCTTCAACGGTTACCGGAGATTTGTCCTTAAACTTTTCGGAGCCAGAATGGATAAAGGGAGCAAGGTGTATGCTTCTGCCAGGATATGGGCGCCGTGGAACCTCGAAATGGGAGAAAGGTCCTGCATAGGTCCCGATGCCATCATTTACAATGCCGGACATGTCAGGATCGGGAAAAAGGTCGTGATATCGCAGTATGTATACCTCTGTACAGCCACTCATGACTATACGTCCTATCACAATACGCTGTACTGGAAAGGTATCGAAATCGACGACTATGCATGGATAGCTGCCCGGGCTTTCGTAGGTCCGGGAGTACATGTAGGTGAAAGGGCCATAATCGGAGCCTGCGCCGTTCAGACAAAGGATGCAGAGCCTTATGGCATTTATGGCGGGAATCCGTCAAAATATCTGAAAAAAAGGGTAATGAGAGATGAATGATTCCATCGCCGCCATCATCCTCACGAAAAACGAGGAAAAGCATATAGCCCGCTGCATCGGATCCCTGCAGGGAATCTGCGAAGAAATCTTCGTGATAGATTCATACAGTACCGACAGGACCTGTGAGATAGCTGCGTCCATGGGAGCGGAAATCTATCGGCATCCATGGAAGAACTATGCTGCACAGTTCAACTTCGGAGTACATGAGTGCCCTGTAAAATCCGAATGGATATGGAGAATAGATGCCGACGAATTTCTGGAAGGAAATATCGGGAAAGCGGTCAAGGAAGTCCTGTCCGGTTGCCCGTCGGATGTCAACGGAATATATGTTCGGAAACGGATAGATTTCATGGGACGGCCGCTGATGCATGGGGGCTGGTACCCGAGCTATCATCTCAAGGTATTCCGCAAAGGTCACGGAGAATGTGAGAATCGCTGGATGGATGAACACATACAGCTGACAGACGGCAGGACTGTCACGGTAAGGGAGGGAAACCAGGTGGATGCAAACCTGAATGACCTGACCTGGTGGACAAACAAGCATAACGGATACGCCACACGCGAGATGCTGGACATGCTCATGATGGAATACGGCATGGACGAACATCAGGGCGTAAGGCCACGCCTCTTCGGCACGGAAGAACAGCGGAAGCGATGGCTGAAACTAAGATATGTCAGGTTTCCTCTTTTTATCAGACCGTTCATAAATTTTTTCATACGATACGTTTTGAGAGGCGGGTTTCTGGACGGACGTGAAGGATTCATCTGGCATGTCCTGCAAGGCTTCTGGTACAGGTTCCTGGTAGATGCCAAAATATTCGAAATAAAAAAATCCTGCCACTGGGACGACACTCTGATTAAAGAATATATCAGGAATGAAAATATCCATTATCACCACATGCTATAACAGGGAGAAGACGATAGGACAGGCTATCGAAAGCGTGATCGGACAGGACTATCCTGACATCGAATACATAGTGGTGGACGGGGCGAGCAAGGATCACTCGCCAAGTGTCATCTCAGGATACAGAGACAGGATTTCCAGAATAATATCCGAACCGGATCACGGGATGTATGAAGCCATAAACAAGGGTATACGTGCCTCTACCGGAGACGTAGTCGGCCTCCTGCATTCAGACGATTTCCTGATCAACCCACATATCATTTCCGATATGGCCGATGCGTTTCAAAGAACCGGTGCCGACATCATATACGGGGACGGACTGTTCGTGGATCCTGCCGATACGGACAAAGTGATACGGGACTGGAAGAGCGGAAGCTACAGAAAATGGAAAGTAAGGTGCGGATGGCTGCCCCTGCATCCGACAGTGTATATCAGACGGGAAGCCCTGGAAAGATACGGTCTGTATGACGAGACGTACAAGATAGCTGCCGATTCCGATTTTCTGGTCCGATATCTTCTGGAAGCGGACCTCAAAGTGGAATATCTGGACAGATACATTCTGAAAATGCGTATGGGAGGGCTTTCCACTGACAAACGCAGGCGGAAACAGATGTGGGATGAAGACTGCAGGGTATACAGGACACACGGGTTTGCCGGAATACCCTCAAAACTGATGAAAATGTGCTGGAAACTGCCTCAGTATCTGAGGGCCGTATTCAAAAAAGATTTCAGAGACGATGAATGACCTGATGCAGATCTTTTTCCATTTTTTGAGAAAAGGTCTGTGGTATGACGATAAGGAAGACAATGTCTCCGATATTTCCAGAGGAGAATGGATGCGGCTGTTCGCATTGGCGCATGAACAGGCCGTCACCGGTCTGTTCATCGACGGAGTATCACAGACGGCCATGCGCCCGGATGAGGATATATGGGTGAAGTGGATAGCTCATCTGCTGCATCTGGAACAGATGAACAGTTTCCTGGCAGAAAGAGGCAGCTGGTGGACGGACATGCTGGCAAGCAAAGGAATACGTGCGGAGATTTTCAAGGGCACTTCGGTCGCCGGATGGTATCCGCATCCTGAACACCGCAGCTATGGTGATATAGACATCGTGGTGACAGACGGGTGGAATAAACTGGAATCTCTTCTTGCAAACAGTCAGATACCGTTCGTCTACAAGAAAAAGGAGATGGCTGTCCATGAAAACAAAGGAGTGTCAATAGAATTCCATCCTCAATGGGAACATCTCTACTCCCCTGCCGCCAATGCCCGCTATCAGGAAATGTGCCGTGAATCCGGCATGATCAGCAAGGAACTGTATCTGGTCAGCCTTATTTTGCACCTGCAGCGGCATTTCCTCATCTACGGCGTGGGACTGAAACAGGTCTGCGACATAGCGGTAATGATCAGGTATTCCGGAGCGGATATGGACAAAACAGCGGAAATTCTCCGCCGGCTGCATATAGTCAGATTCAGCCGCCTGCTGTTTGGCTTCATCGAAAAATATCTGGGAGGGTCATGCAGGTATCCCCTGCCGCCAGATCCTGACAGAAAGAAAATCAGTGTCATGGAAGACGTTTTTTTCAGGGACGGATACAGGCTGCAGTCCGAACGTGAACATATAGCGTCCGGAACCAGGAATACTGCAGCAAGGATAGGAGTGAATGCCATGTTCTGGTTCAAACGCAGTCTGAAACTTGTCAGCGTATTGCCTGAAGAATCCGTCTGCTTCCTGCTGGACAAGTCATTGAGCAGGATGTGCGGACTTTTCAGCAGGAAAAACTTCCTTAAAACCTAACTGATGGATACTGATATCACAAATACGGAACACTGTCTGAGAATAGACACAGCCTGGAGCAAAATCATGAAGCGGAGTTTCGACATACTCTTCTCAGCAGTATTCCTGTGCACGGTCTTTCCCGTGATTTTCATCATAGTATACATAGTGACGAAAACCACGATGCCGGGAAAAATTTTCTTCATCCAGAAACGTTCCGGAATCAACGGGAAAGTATTCAGATGCTACAAGTTCAGGACAATGCTGGAAAATGCCGACTCCGACAATCTTCAGGCGACACGCGGAGACACCCGGGTAACGCGTTGGGGACATATCCTGAGAAAAACCAGCATCGATGAAACTCCCCAGTTCATAAATGTCCTGAAAGGAGATATGAGCATAGTAGGACCCCGCCCCCACATGATCAGACAGACCATCGAATACTCACGTCTGATAGACGGCTACATGAAACGGCTTCATGTAAAGCCTGGAGTCACGGGATGGAGCCAGATTCACGGTTACAGAGGCGAAATCAGGCAACTGTCTGATATGGAGAACAGAGTCCGATACGATATATGGTATATCAGACACTGGAGCTTCCGACTCGACCTGTTTATCATATTCAACACTGCTACAAAATGCCTGTACGGCGATGAAAACGCGTACTGATGATTATTAATTCCAAATCTATATTTATGATGAAAAAAACTGTATTAAGTCTTATCCTGATGCTGTCCTGTTTTCTGGGCAGCATGAATGCACAGGAACCGACGGTGGTCAGTGATACCGTCCGGTGTGCAGCGTGTGACAGCATCTATCTGCCTCAGCCCACGGACGACAAGCACCGTGTAGTCACGAACAAGTTCAAGGACAACTGGTTCATTCTCGGCGGAGTCGGAATCCATGCATTTTCAGGAGATTATTCGGAAGTCTACAAGTATTCCGGTTTCATCTCTCCGGATTTCACGATAGGAGCCGGTAAATGGTTTACTCCGGGCATCGGTGCCAAACTCCAGTTCGGAATCGGAAACTCCCGCGGCTACAGCAAGGAATGGACTCCGTTCACTTATGGTGACCGGATGGTCAATGGTGCCGGGATACCTTTCTGGAAATCGAACAACAAATGGCTCGATGTCAACGCCAGCGTCATGTTCAATCTCTCCCGTCTGTTCAGCGGCTATGAAGGAAAGGATTCCGACCGTCTGATGAACCAGTTCATCGCATCCGTCGGAATAGGAGCCCTTCACCACTGGGGTATCGAAGAGCAGCGCAACGAATGGAGCGGACACTTCGAACTGCAGTACAGCCGTTTCTTCGACAAGAAGAAAAGCATTTCCCTGGATCTGAAAGCCCAGACGATGCTGTATCAGACAAACTTCGATGGTGTAGAACTTAAAAGCTCAGGTGAAAACAGCGCATGGTTCGATATAAACTACGGGCTGAGCCTGGGTGTGACATACTATTTCAAGAAAAGGCATTGGGACAGATGCGTTCCAAGCGAAAAGCATGTATACAATGTCACGAGGAACGTCATAATGCCTGTCCCGGTCAATGACTGTCCGGAGTATGGCGTGATGGAGTTCTACGTATTCTTCCCGAACAACTATTCAGGATGCGACGATGCTCCGGTAGCGACAGATGCACAGGTGAATGCCATCGACTATCTGGCATCCGGTGTCTTCACCCAGAAAAGATTCGAGGACACGGATGCAGTAGCATCACGGCTGGCGGCAGGAGCTTCTCTCAAAGGCCTGAAAACAGTCGATATACCTACCGCCGAGTTCATGGCAATGCTGGATTCCCTGAATGCTGAAGATTCCGTAAACATGCGTTACGGTTATGAAATGACAGCCTCCCCTGTCTCTCTGAGCATGGATGCTGAAAGCATGAATGCATTCAAGGAGAAGACAGGATACTATTATGCTCCTGTCTACAGCGGGAACAACACCTGGTACTACAGGATAGACAACGAGACAGGGACACAGCGGCTGGTCGCTGATGCGAACTACAAGGAAACACAGTCATTCTCGCTGAATGCCCATGAAGGACTGGAAATGGTCCGCAAATACATGAATTACAACTATGACGCAGACCTGTACAGCTTCGCTGACGTATACGGGGCCATCGATGACAACGGCAGCTGCGTAGCCGAGTCAGCAGACTCAGCCACGGTAAAAAGAATCGAAAAGATATTTGCCGACGGCAAGATCCTTTATGTAGTAGCGGAAGGATTCGCCACCAGCCAGGACAACTTCATCGGGGAAGATGCCGAGAACATCGGTCTGGAGCGAAACAGGAAACTGGCATTCAACAGAGCCTACACTGTAGTGCAGTGGCTGAAAGGCAACAGCGGTTTCGAAAATCTTCCTGATGATTATTTTGCCATAAATGCACTGAATGACCCTATCATCAGAGTCGATGATGACAGTGTACAGGGACTCAACGCGAAGATGAGAAGATGCGTGAAAGTAAGAATCCACTATGTTATAGACTGAAAATGAAAAATCTGCGCCGTCGGACGGAATACCTGCGTTCGGCGGCCGGAAATCATGGAAAGGAAATTCTATGTGTATGCCTGACCGGCGTCCTGTCGGTCGGGCTTTCTTTATTTTTCATCTACGTATCGAAACAGCTGATTGATACTGCCTCCGGCAATGCTGATGGAGACAGAAGCATCGGCTTTTATACGGCATTGCTGGTGATTGCCATGGCGTGCCAGCTTATATGCGATGCCGTGGACAGATGGAACAGCGTGCGCGTACAGCTGCGAACCGGAAACGACTTGCGGCACCGGGTGTTCGATAGAATCCTGCGCAGCGAATGGAGCGGCCTGGCAGGATATCATACCGGAGATATTGTCAACAGAATAGAGCGCGATGTATCGGCAGTGGTTTCACTCCTGACTGTTTCGTTTCCGGCTGCTGCCGTGATGAGCATACAGTTTCTGGCTGCCATGTACTTTTTCATTTGTCTGGATGTCTGGCTGCCTATTATAATAGCCGGTATCTTGCCGCTTTTCCTGCTTGGAAGCCGTTTCTATATGAAGAGGATATACCGTTATACAAGCAAGATACGTCAGACAGACAGCAGGATACAGGCTGTCATCCAGGAAAGCCTGCAACAGAGAACTGTCATAAAATCACTTGAACAGGATGACGGCCGCGTGGGAGTACTGGACGGACTGCAGGACATGTTCAAGGCGCATTTCATGGACAGGACGCGGTTTTCCGTCATATCCAGGGCTTTCGTCTCCGCCGCCTTCGCTTCAGGATATCTGGCTGCATTTCTGTGGGGTATCGCCGGACTTCATGCAGGAACAGTCACCTTCGGAGCCATGGCCGCATTCCTGCAGCTGGTGTCGAAGATACAAAGACCGGTGGCGGATATCGCGCGCTTCATCCCGGTTTTAGGTGAAGCCATGGCATCGGCAGACAGGCTTCAAGAACTGGAATCGGTTCCTCTGGAAAACAAGGAAAGACAGATAAGATTCCCGCGTACTCCAGACATCGTCATGGAAAATATCAGCTTTATCTACCCTTACGGTTCCAAAACTGTTCTCGAAGACTTTACATGCAGGATTCCGGCCGGAAGCATGGTAGCTGTCACCGGCAGCACAGGACGTGGAAAGACCACATTCATACGTCTGCTCCTCGCCCTGGTCAGACCCGGGAAAGGCCAGGCAAGGCTCTGTACACCGGAATTTTCCGCGGAGATTTCTCCGGAGACACGTTCGAATTTCACATATGTCCCTCAGGGCAATACCCTTTTCAGCGGCACGGTCAGGGAAAATCTCCTGATGGGGAATCCGGAAGCAAGCGAAGAAAGAATGCTGGATGCACTCCACCTCGCCGCTGCCGGTTTCGTAACGGATTTGCCGGAAGGTCTTGATACTGAAATCGGAGAACAGGCTCTCGGTCTGAGTGAAGGCCAGGCCCAGCGCATAGCGATAGCCCGTGCCCTGCTGCGCGACAGCCATATCTTCCTCCTCGATGAAGCCACCTCTGCTCTTGATGAAGCAACGGAACGGCAGCTTATGGAAAATCTGGCCTCGCGCAGGTCGGGAAAAACATTCATATTCGTCACTCACCACGCCGCCGTTTCATCGCGTTGCGACATGATCATAAGGCTTTAGCCCTCGACATCTCGTTATTCGGATATTATATTGAGGACACCTGCTCCGGCGAGTGTCCTCAATAATTTTTCCGTATCCTTCAATGCTTCTTCAAAGGATACTTCGAATTGCCCGGCAAGTTCCCGGGCAATTTCTTCGGAAGACACGGCCCCTGCTTTCTCCTGCAATATCCCTACTATAAAAGCCGCTGTCTCGTTCAGGATCATCATTTTCGAAAAATTCACCTGTTCGCCGCTGCCGATGAGCACTTTCTCGCCTGCAACCTCCCTGATCAGAAAATCTTTTTTTATTGATACTTTCATACTATCCCATGTATTAACGATAAAAAGAATGGAGTGGCTGAAAATCACTTCTGAGCCACTCCTGACAAATGTGTTGTTGTGTGTATAGTGTGTTTATTGTGAGTGTGTCTGAATTTATCAGAAACTATCCGTTTCAAATATTGTGATAGCATCATCAAGGGTGAATTCACGGACTCCCTGACTTATGTTTTTTGTAGTTACTACCGCTTCATCTCTTTCTGCAACAGAAGCTTCCCATACCGCCTTAAATTGATTTATGTCCATAAGAAGCCCAAATGTATAGAAATTATTGTTAACCGGGATAACAGCTCCTGAACCTTGCGCTCCTGTAATATTGACTTCTGTCTGTAAGGCACCGACATCACTTTTCAGCCAGTCCTCACCCGGTTCACCAGATTTATCCCAATATTTTATCAGAACATAGACATGGACTTCTTTGTCGCCACCAATAACAGGAGTAAAAAGATGATTTCCCAATGTTTTCAGTTCATGTTCATCTTCATCGTTATATGTGGTACCCGATGTAAAATATCCTTGTCCTCCATATACAGTTTGAACTGATGCAAAAGTCCTTTCAGAAAATTTGAGATATTGACTTACATCAATACTTCCATTATGAAAAGCTGTCGAGTCTCCGGACGAATAATATCCACCGTCTTCACGTTTCCCTGTAGATTCCAGAGTCTCTATATTATATTCTGCAGGAAAAGAAGGTCCGCCAATATACATTTTAATATACCATTTATCCGGTGTCGACCCCATTATTCGTTCAAATTTATCTGCATCAAGAAAATAATATGTTGCTCCCCCAAAAGAAGAACTTTGTGATGAATCATAAAAAAGGCCGACCAAATTGAATCCGGCACACGCTCGTGTCATTCGCAGACTATTATTCTGCAATAATTCATCTATGGTAAAATTATTTTGGCTTCGGTAGATTTCCTTATTTAAATCATTCTTCCGTTTATAGAAATAATAACCTTCCCTTTCTTCTACTTGATCTGTTTCAGGATCAGAAGTATCAGGTAGTCCCCATATATCACTGGCCCACGATGAAAAATAACAAGAAGCCTCTGTATCGAGAACCAAACTTGTTTCCATAAGTTCTCGGTCTTTATCAAAAGGGATAATAGTCACAGAACCGCTTTCGTCTATCTGCACCTGATAGCGGAAACCATAACACTGGTTCCCCTGACTGCATTCGTAATAATATACTGGAAGAAGCAATTTGTTATCAGAACCTATCTCATGTAGATAAATAAATTCCGGATCATAATTCCTGTTAAAACCGTCATTATCTGAAGTTATCCCTTTTGACTCAGGAGCTGTTGTTACTATCCTATCTACAACGTATGTGCCTGATTCCAAAATATTATTTGTACCGTATTCTAAATTGTTTACAGGAACTTTGGAACAAGAAAAAAATAATGCTGAACAAAACAACAGACTTGACAATATGTTATTTGAATAATTTCTCTTCATTTTAAATAAAATTAAAACAATACTATCTTGATCCTACCCAATTCCAGTCACCCGTGAAATCATCTCTTTTTTCAGTGTTTGTTTGTGAAGTTCCTTTATCTACATCGATGCATGACTCAAAGCTGTTTACCATCACACAAACAGATTCATTGAAGTCCCATTCCGATATTTTCACATCCGGTCTGGTGTATTTTCTTTTCTTCATAATCATAGACGTTTTACCAATTTCTTATTCGCTGCAAAATTAAATCATTCTACTTTAAACGGTATGGCAAACGGGATTAGATTGGTGACAATCAGTCACTAAAGTATGACATCCGGTCACAGGACAAATTTCCGGCGAAGCCTTTACTTATTTTTGCAGGGTTTTAGAAAACGATCAAAATGAAAAAGGCACTCATAACAGGAATCACGGGACAGGACGGCTCTTTCCTCGCGGAATTTCTGATAGAAAAGGGCTATGAAGTCCACGGAATACTAAGAAGAAGCTCGTCCTTCAACACCGGACGCATCGAACATCTGTATCTGGACGAGTGGGTCAGGGACATGAAAAGACAGCGTCTGGTGAATCTTCACTGGGGAGACATGACGGACAGCAGTTCGCTCATAAGGATCATCCGGCAGATAAAGCCTGACGAGATATACAATCTCGCGGCACAGAGCCATGTGAAAGTGAGTTTCGACGTACCGGAATACACGGCTGAAACCGATGCCATAGGTACGCTGCGGATGCTCGAAGCAGTACGGATGCTCGGACTGGAGAAGAACACCCGTATCTATCAGGCATCCACTTCGGAACTTTTCGGTCTCGTACAGGAAGTGCCGCAGAAAGAGACGACGCCTTTCTACCCGAGGTCACCATACGGCGTGGCCAAGCAGTACGGCTTCTGGATCACGAAAAACTACAGGGAGAGCTACGGGATGTTTGCGGTGAACGGGATACTTTTCAACCATGAAAGTGAACGAAGGGGCGAAAATTTCGTAACCAGGAAGATCTCGTTGGCTGCAAGCCGCATAGCTGCCGGACTTCAGGACAAGCTATATCTCGGAAATCTGGATGCCAGACGGGACTGGGGCTATGCAAAAGACTATGTGGAGTGCATGTGGCTCATGCTCCAGCATGACACGCCTGAAGACTATGTGATAGCTACCGGGGAACAGCATACGGTCAGGGAATTCTGCACCCTGGCTTTCAGGGAGGCCGGTATCGTCCTCAGGTGGGAAGGCGCAGGAACAGAAGAGAAAGGCGTGGACGAGCTGACCGGGAAAACACTGGTCGAGGTCGATCCGAAATACTTCCGCCCTGCCGAAGTCCAGGAACTTCTCGGCGATCCGTCGAAAGCCATGAAAGAGCTTGGATGGAATCCACACAGGACTTCTTTCGGAGACCTCGTGAAAATCATGGTGAAACACGACATGGAATATGTCATGAATGTAACGTCAAATATCCGATAACATGCTGGACAGGAACTCTAGAATATACGTTGCCGGACATCGCGGACTGGTCGGTTCCGCTATCTGGAAGAATCTGGAACAGAGAGGGTTCACGAATCTCATCGGCAGGAGCCATCAGGAACTGGACCTGCTGGACGGAGTGGCGGTCAGGAACTTTTTCGACAGGGAACGACCGGAGGCTGTCATATTGGCGGCCGCCCATGTAGGAGGCATCATGGCTAACCTGAGATACAGGGCGGACTTCATCTGGCAGAATCTCCAGATCCAGCAGAATGTCATCGGCGAAAGTTTCCGTCATGGAGTGAAGAAGCTGCTTTTTCTCGGTTCGACATGCATATATCCCCGCGAAGCCCCGCAGCCTATGACAGAAGACTGCCTGCTGACTTCCCCGCTCGAATATACGAACGAGCCGTATGCCATAGCGAAAATAGCCGGACTCAAAATGTGCGAGAGCTTCAACATACAGTACGGGACGGACTACATGGCAGTCATGCCGACAAATCTTTACGGACCGAATGACAACTTCCATCTCGAAAACAGTCATGTGCTTCCTGCGATGATCAGGAAGATCCATCTCTCCAAATGCCTGTATGAGAATAACTGGGAGGCAGTGAGGAAAGACCTGGACCGCAGGCCGGTCCGGAAAACGGACAGGACTGTGGACGGACATTCTTCCGAAGAGGATATCATGTCGGTCCTCGGCAGCTACGGCATCAGTGCAGGGACCGTGACATTATGGGGGACCGGCAGTCCCATGAGGGAATTCCTGTGGAGTGAGGATATGGCTGACGCTTCAGTCCACATCCTTCTCAATGTTCGTTTCAAGGATACTTTCGATCCTTCCCGGAAAAACTCCGACGGCATCACCGAAATACGGAACTGCCATATCAATATAGGTACAGGAGAGGAAATCAGCATACGGGAAACCGCGGATAAAATCGCCAGGGAAACCGGCTTCAAGGGTGAAATCAGATGGGATGCATCGAAACCTGACGGAACGCTCCGCAAACTGACAGACGTGAACAGGCTTCACAGCCTCGGATGGCATCACAAGGTGGGAATAGACGAAGGGATCAGCCGTCTCTACAAATGGTATCTCAAAGAAAAAAATGAATATTTGAGATAGTTTTCATATCTTTGTACGATTTGCATTCCGGTGCATTTCCGAAAGATTTGATTGTTAACATTTTTTGCATTTGCGTAATGAAGAAAACTGCATTGAGTTTGGCTTTGGCCATGGCTGTATTGCCCGGGTTTGCCCAGGACAACGACAGTCCGGAGAAAAAGAAAGGCGAGTATGAATTTACCGTCATCAAGGAGAATCCTATCACTTCCATCAAGGACCAGTATCGCTCGGGTACTTGCTGGTGCTTCTCGTCACTGTCTTTCCTCGAATCCGAAATAATAAAGGAAAAGGGAGATACCGTGGATCTTTCCGAGATGTTCGTGGTTTCCAAATCATATCATGACAGAGGTATCAAATACGTTCGTCTGGACGGCCATCTGAACTTCGCTGCAGGCAGTTCGTTCGGAGATGTCCTTCACGTGATCAAGGATTACGGAATAGTGCCCCAGGAAGCTATGCCGGGACTGAACTACGGTACTGAAAAGCCTGAACATTTCGAGATGGACGAAGGTCTGAAAGGCTATGTGGATGCCATCGTGAAGAATCCGAACAAAGTGCTTACCACTGCATGGGTAAACGGGCTCGACGGTATTCTGGCCGCATACCTGGGAGAAATTCCCGAGTCATTCGAAGTGGACGGAGTGACATATACCCCGGAAAGCTACAGGGACTGGCTCGGAATCAATCCCGATGACTATGTATCTCTCACTTCATTCACACACCATCCGTTCTATGAACCGTTCATCATAGAAGTCTGCGACAACTGGAGATGGGATGCGTCCTACAACCTTCCGCTGGACGAACTTATGAAAGTAATGTACAATGCCATAGAGAACGGTTATACCATAGCCTGGGGTTCCGATGTGAGCGAAGCAGGATTCACCAGGAACGGTACAGGCATCGTTCCTGACGTGGACAGGAAACCAGATGCCGGTTCTGACCAGGAAAGATGGGTGGGAAAATCCGAAAAGAAAGAAGAAGCTCAGCCTGAAAATACCGGAGAGAAAGTCATCACTCAGGAAATGAGGCAGGACGGATATGACAGAAAGACCACTACCGATGACCACGGGATGCAGATTTACGGTCTGGCCAAGGATCAGAACGGAACGAATTTCTTCATGGTCAAGAATTCATGGGGCGATGCAGGAAAATATGACGGCATCTGGTATGTTTCCGATGCTTTCGTAAGATACAAGACCATGAATATCGTGGTGAACAAGAACGCCATTCCTAAGGATATCAGGAAGAAACTCGGCATCAAATAGTTTCTGAATGAATATTATCCGTCACATTCCGAATACTATCACATCTATGAACCTCCTGTGCGGGGCCATAGGTGTGATATGTGCTTTCGAAGGGAGGCTGGACCTCTCGTTCATGTTCATGCTCGCCGCCGCCTTGTGTGACTTCTGTGACGGGCTCTGCGCCAGGATGCTGAATGCATTCTCCCCTATCGGAAAGGAACTGGACTCGCTTGCGGATCTGGTAAGTTTCGGTCTGCTGCCTGCCTTGATGTTCCATGAACTGGCGCGGGAAGCCGATGCACACTGGATACTGACATACGTTCCTCTTCTGCTTGTGGTTTTTTCCGCACTTAGACTGGCCAGATTCAACATCGACGAGACCCAGACGGAAAATTTCAAAGGTCTCGCCACCCCTGCCTGCGCCATGATAGTCGGTTCCTTTGTCTACTATATCGACTTCAATCCGCAGAGCATGATGTCAGAGTGGCCTGGCAATCCCGGCTTCATCATACTGACCACTGCGATACTATGTGCGCTCATGGTAAGCAGGATACCAATGTTCTCGATGAAATTCAAGAAAGGTGTGAAAGCCGAATCGCCGCAGTACAAGATGCGTATAGCTTTCATAGGTATTTTCTGCGTATGTACAGTGCTGGTAGTCCTGCTGGGGCTGAACTGGTCACTGGTCATTCTGCTGACATTCATTATCTATATCATCATGAATGTGGTGAACCTTTTTACAGCCAGATAACCGGAAGGCATGATCACACTCAAGATCCGACCCGTCCGGGAGGATGGCTAATACGCTTGCACAGATATTGAAAAGAGACCGGCATGGAATCAGATTTCCTGGCCGTTCTCTTTTTTATCTTCATGTCTGTATATCCTGTAACCTATCATGGCAACGGCGATGGACATGAGGGGTGATATCAGATTGAAAAGGCAGCACGGAAGTGATCATCATATAGCGGAGTACCACTACCAGCACTATGAACGGGATAGTGGATACTGCCCATGAAGGAGTCCGCGGCATCAATAATTCTCTGAATGAATCTTGAAATAGCTCTTAGGATGCTTGCAGACAGGGCACATCTCAGGAGCTTTCTTGCCGATGACGATATGGCCGCAGTTCGAGCATTCCCATACCATATCCTGGTCCTTTGAGAAGACGAGTCCGTCTTTCACGTTTGCAAGAAGCTTGCGATAGCGCTCTTCGTGCATTTTTTCGATAGCTCCGACCTTTTCGAAGAGAACGGCTATCTCAGGGAAACCTTCCTCTCGGGCTTCCTTGGCGAAACCGGCATACATGTCAGTCCATTCGTAGTTTTCGCCTTCAGCCGCATCGAGAAGATTCACGTCAGTGGAAGGGATGTCCCCGCCGTGAAGAAGCTTGAACCATATCTTGGCATGCTCCTTCTCGTTGTTTGCGGTTTCTTCGAAAATGGAAGCTATCTGTACATAGCCGTCTTTCTTCGCCTTTGAAGCATAGTAAGTGTATTTGTTTCTGGCCTGTGACTCACCGGCAAACGCAGCCTGAAGATTGGCTTCCGTCTTGGTTCCTTTCAGATCTTTCATTGTGTTTCTAATTTAGAATTATTAAAATTTAGTTACTTATTGCAAAGATAAGAAATTAAATTAGAATTCCAATAGGAAATCAACGCAGTTTATTCTGTTCGAAATGTTTTCTGGTCTGTATGAAATACCATACCACACCTGCCGCATTCACTGCCAGAGCTGCCCAGAATGCGGAATGATAGCCTGCATGCTCGGATATGACACCGCCGCAGAGGACACCAAGGCCGACACCTGCATCCCATGATGTCAATATGGAAGAATTGGCTGTACCTCTCTGGCTGTTTTCAGCAAGGTTTATGAACATGTTCTGGAAGGCCGGGTACATGTGGCCGTTTCCGAGGCCGATGACGAAAGCGGAAGCGAAATAGCCGGCAGGATTATGGACTGCGGCAAAAAGAAGATATCCCAGCATCGATGCTATGACCCCGACGGAGGCGTTGTAGCTTACTCTGTTTTCACGCAGGGCTTTCGCTCCGGTAAGCCGTGAAACTATCAGGCCTATGGCAAACAGGGAGAAGAATATGCCTGTTCCGCCCGTCATTCCGAGTTCTTCCTTGCCGTATATAGCTACGTATGTGGAGATGACGCCATAGCTGAATGCATAGGTAACTATGGCGAGGGCTTCACGCCATCCTTTCAGGAGGAAAAAGCGGTCCAGGGATATCACTTTTTTCTCCGGCTTGAATTCCCTGGCCGGAAGCTTTATCGATGCGTCTATCAGAAGTCCTGCCAGGGAAAAGGCTGTGGAAAGCCAGAACAGGGCATGGAAGTCCCCTTTGAATGCCTGCAGCATGTAGATGGCCAGTACGGGACCGAGAGCAGTCGCCAGGTTGTTGCTGAGCCCGTAGTAACCGATGCCCTCTGTCCTGCGTGAGGATGGAAGGACATCTATGGCCACCGTGCTCGCGGCTACTGTTGTGGAACCGAACGGTGCTCCGTGCAATGTCCTGAATATGGTGAACATCGTCAGCGTTCCTGCTATGATATATCCGAAGAAAAGCAGGAAGAACAGGAAATTGCAGATCAGCAGGACCGTTTTCCTCGGGTAATTGTCCACTACATATCCGCTGAACGGCCTTATGATCAGGGCCATCAGCGTATAGCCGGCCAGTGCCATGCCTATAGTGTCGTTGCTTGCCCCGAAAGTTTCGCTAAGATACAGGGGCAGAAGAGGCACTATGAGCGTAAACGAGAAATTCAGAAGAAAGTTTCCCGTCCAGATCTTGAGATAATTGCTGTTCCAGAGTTTGTCCGTCATATTCAAGTATTTTCCATGAAAAAAAGCAGGACCGCTGTTTCTGCGGCCCTGCTGGATCATTCGGCGTATTCAGAATTATTTGCTGATGACGCGAGCCATTTCGCAAACCTTGTTTGAATAACCCCACTCGTTGTCGTACCATGAAACTACTTTCACGAAAGTAGGATCGAGCTGGATACCGGCTTTCACATCGAAGATGGAAGTGTGTGAATCACCGCGGAAGTCAGTGGAAACGACTGCCTCGTCAGTGTATCCGAGGATACCTTTGAGTTCGCCCTCTGAAGCTTTCTTCATGGCAGCGCAGATCTCCTCGTAAGTAGCTGGTTTCTCAAGCTCTACAGTGAGGTCTACTACTGAAACGTCAGAAGTAGGGACACGCATTGACATACCGGTCAGCTTGCCGTTCAGTTCAGGAAGGACTTTTCCTACTGCCTTTGCAGCACCTGTAGATGATGGGATGATGTTCTCGAGGATACCGCGGCCGCCTCTCCAGTCTTTCTTTGAAGGACCGTCAACAGTCTTCTGGGTAGCTGTAGCGGCATGAACAGTAGTCATGAGACCTCTCTTGATACCGAATGTGTCGTTGAGCACTTTGGAGATAGGTGCAAGACAGTTGGTAGTGCAAGATGCGTTAGAAATGATAGGCTGGCCAGCGTAAGTCTTGTCATTCACACCGTAAACGAACATAGGTGTAGCGTCCTTTGAAGGAGCTGACATGATGACTTTCTTGGCACCAGCTTTGATGTGAGCTGAAGCGAGTTCCTCAGTAAGGAAGAATCCGGTAGACTCTACTACGACATCTACTCCGAGAGCGCCCCAAGTGATGTTTGAAGGATCCTTCTCAGCGAAGATCTGGATCTTGTTGCCGTCTACGATCATGTAGTTGCCCTCTACTTTCACGTCATGGTTGAAATGACCGTGAACTGAGTCATATTTGAGCATGTAAGCCAGATAATCTGCATCCAGAAGGTCATTGATACCTACTACCTGGATGTCATTTGAGAAATTCTCAACAGCAGCACGGAATACCATACGGCCGATACGACCAAATCCGTTAATACCTAATTTAATCATTTCTTTATTGTTTTTAAGTAATCGTTCAATCCATCGCGGCAAGTCTCCGCATCGGGAAATCCCTGAAGTCCTGCAGCATTTCAAAATCTTTGCAAAAATAAGAAAAATTATGAATAATCATAATGCCTGCATATATTTTTTGGAAAAATTCAAACATCATCTTTATATTTGCGGGAAAAGTATCAGGAACTTATGAAGATCTTGCTTACGAATGACGACGGATATCAGGCAAAAGGTATCCGGACCATGGCGGAGATATTGAAGGAATTCGGTCAGGTGACGGCAATTGCACCGAAAATGCCGCAGTCAGGCATGTCCATGGCGGTATCCATGGGAGGAAAGCCTTTGGCATACAAGGACCTGGGAGAAAAGGACGGAGTGAGATGGGCATATCTGGATGCGACACCGGCCAGTTGCGTCAAACTGGCGCTCAATACGGTATTCCAGGAAGAGAAGCCCGACGTGGTGGTCTCAGGTATCAACCACGGTACGAATGCAGCCTCGGCAGTTTGCTATTCGGGAACCCTGGGAGCTGCAGCCGAAGCCGCATTGTGCGGTATTCCGGCTATCGGAGTGTCTCTTGACACATCGGACCCGGATGCTGATTTTTCCAGGGTCATACGGTATTTTCCCGGAATCTTCGGCAAACTCATGGCAAGACTTCCGGACAGGTACGGCATATACTATAATATTAACTTTCCCAAAAACTCTTGCCCGGGAATCAGAGGAATCAAAGTCGCGACGCAGGGAATGGGCAGGTGGGTGAAGGAATTCGTGCGCTGGGAAGGAAGCGGTCATGCCGGACCGGGAGAAGAACTGTACGTCATAACAGGCGAATTCACGGACGATCCCAGGAATCCTGCCGATGCGGATCACAGGCTCAACGACAATGGATACATCACGGTAGTCCCTCATAAAATAGACTGCACCGATTACGACGAAGTCCGGAGACTGAGAAGCCTGAATATTGAAAATATTATTAACAATCAAGACATTTAACAAAATTGTTATTATTGGTAACATTTTTGTTATAGCATAAATCAGAGGTTGGAAAGATGAAATACTATATCATTGCCGGTGAGGCATCGGGAGATCTTCACGGTTCGAATCTGATGAAAGGGCTTTATTCGGAAGATCCGGACGCCGAAATCAGATTCTGGGGCGGGGATCTGATGAACGGAGTATACCGTCCGTGTCCTGGCGGCGGACTGGTTCGTCACTACAGGGAAGGAGCGATCATGGGCTTCTGGGAAGTTTTCACCCATGCATGGAAACTGCTCGGAAACATCGGCAGATGCAAAAAGGACATTCTGGACTGGAATCCGGATGCGGTCATCCTCATAGACTACCCCGGATTCAATTTCAAGATCGCCGGGTTCGCGCATAAACACGGTATCAGGACTTTCTACTACATAGCCCCGAAAGTATGGGCATCGAGAGAAGGACGGATCCGGAAACTCAAGAAGTTCGTCGACAGGCTGTATATCATCTTCCCGTTCGAAATCCCGTATTTCAGGTCGAAAGGAATAGATGCCGTCTATCTCGGGAATCCTCTCGTGGACTCCATCTCTGATTCAAGAGCCATGAACGAAAGCCGCGCCGATTTCCTGAAACGGAATTCTCTTCAGGACAAGCCTGTCATAGCCATGCTGGCCGGTTCCAGAAAAGGGGAAATAAGTACGATGATGCCCGTATTGACGGAGTTCGCCGCGAAAATGAAAGCCCTGCCGGAATACAGTGACTATCAGTTCCTGATAGCCGGAGCCCCGGCCAGAACCATGGAAGACTACTCCGTATATCTGAAGGAGTGTTATGAAAAAAGCGGGATCAAGGTTCTGTTCGGGGAAACCCTGTCCATCATCCGCCATGCGGAAGCCGCAGTCGTGAATTCGGGCACGGCTTCCCTGGAAACTGTCCTCGCCGGTACGCCGCAGGTCGTGGGATACATAGGCAGCAAGCTCACCATCATGATAGCAAGGCATCTGGTAAAGGTGAAATATATCAGTCTTGGGAATCTCATCATAGACAAGCTCGCCTTCAAAGAGCTGATCCAGGATGACTGCAACGCCGAGAATCTCATGCATGAAGTCAGGGAACTGATAGAGAACAAGGCATACCGGTCAGCTATGCTTGACGAGTATGCCCGTATCAAGAATGCACTCGGAGGCTCCGGCGCGTCCCGTGCCGTGGCTGCCGACATGGCCAGGGACCTGCAATCCCACGCCAACGGATAGTTCAGGACCGTTCCTTGATGATACCAAGCCGGTATGCCAGGAGAAGTTTCTTAAGATCCTGAATCTGGACCATGAGCTCGCGGCCCTTGTCCGTATCCTTCACCATCATCCTCTGGCTGCTCAGTTCCACAAGCTGCGTCGTGGACTTGATATCCTGCCCTTCCTCTATGGCTTTCTGCGTGGAAGAAAACGGTTCATGCTGGACGAGCTGGAAGCCTCTTGAATGATATACAAGAGTATAGCCGGCTATGCCTGTCTCGGGGTGGTATGCCTTTGAAAAGCCGCCGTCGATGACCATGAGTTTCCCGTTGGCGCGGACAGGCTTCTCCCCTTTTGCAGCCTTCACGGGCACATGGCCGTTGATGATATGCCGGTGCTCACCTGTCACTCCGAATTCGTCCAGTATCCTGTCACAGACGGCCTCGTCGTTTCTCAGAGTATAGTAAGCCCCCTTTTCTTCCTTGTGCAGCTCCTTGTCCACAAGGAAATAACGCTCGAAGGTAGCCATCTTGCTCTTGTCGAATGCCGGAGAATCTTTCCCGCACCACAGATACCACACGTAATCGAGGGCGAAGCTCCTCTCCGGATCGTTCTTGTCAGAGAAATAGGCCTTTCTGACAAGCTGTCCCACTCTGGCGAGAAGTTCTCTGCCCTTGTATCTGCCGCCCATGATTTCCACTTCCTTCAGCGAACCGTCATCATTCAGAGGCATGGAAGCGTGGAAGAGAAGATTCGAATTGCAGACATTGTACATGCACCCGTACCGGAATATGCATTTGATATGCTTGCGGAGTTTCTCGCTTCGGATGAAGGAATTGTGAAGTTTTTCCACCACTTCCCTTTCTTCAGGTGTAAGCTTGTACGGGTCTGTCGGATCGAGAGTCGGGAAAAAACAGTCTTTCATCTCGTAGTCCTTTCCATCCAGCACGAAAACCTTGCGTTCCAGGTCTATATGTTCCAGAAGAAGCCTGTCATCCATACGGAACTCCGGTCTGCGACGGATGATCCCCGCTTCCAGCTTGAACTGTATCACGCTTATGGCCTTGTGCATCTGTGCCAGCAGACGCATGGTCTTGTCATCCACCTTCTGCGCCTCATCCTCGATGCGCGGACCGAAAGACACGCAAGGATCCCCGGCATAAGTCTCCATGGCGAAAGTAGCCAGCGGCAGCAGGTTTATGCCGTAGCCGTCCTCCAGCACGGCATGGTTCGCATACCTCATCGCCAGTCTGATCACGTTTGCGATACACGCATCGTTTCCGGAAGCCGCCCCCATCCACAATATGTCATGGTTCCCCCACTGTATATCGAAATGATGGTAGTTGCACAACGTATCCAGTATGATATGAGGTCCCGGCCCTCTGTCGAAGATATCGCCCAGAATGTGCAGGGAATCTATGGTCAGCTGCTGGATGAGATTGCACATGGCTATGATGAAATCATCGGCCCTGTCAGTATCGATGATGGTACTGATGATCACGTTTATGTACGCCTGCTTGTTCGGATCCATGCTGCTCTCGTGCAGAAGCTCCTGGATGATATAAGAAAACTCCTCCGGCAGAGCCTTGCGCACCTTCGACCTCGTGTACTTCGAAGACACGTTCTGGCACACTTTCACCAGCCTGTTCAGTGTCACGCTGTACCACGAACTGATATCCGGGACAGCCTCCTTTATGAGCTGGAGTTTCTGCTCGGGATAGTAAATGAGGGTACACAGCTCCTTCTTTTCGTTTTCATACAGGGCGTTCCCGAAAATCTCGTTGACTTTCCGCTTGATAGCGCCGGAAGCGTTTCTGAGAACATGTTCGAAAGCCTCGTTCTCACCATGCAGGTCAGCCAGGAAATGTTCGGTTCCCTTCGGCAGATTCAGAATCGCCTCCAGATTTATGATCTCCGTACTCGCCATGGCGATCGTCGGGAAATTCAGGGACAACAGCTGCAGATACTTTATGTTCTTCCTGATATCCTCTTCCGTAATCTTTTCCGTATCCATCAGATAAGTCGGTTAAAGTTTTTCATGTCATTTGGTCCTTCGGACAATGTTCTTATCGCCCTGCGGGCAATATCAATAATTCCGTTCCCCGAAGATAAGTGTTCCGATCCGGACCATATCGGCTCCCATTTCCACCGCTATGCGGTAATCATGCGTCATTCCGAACGACAGGATGCCGAAATCGTCAGGCAATCCGGGATATTTCTCCTGTCCGGACCTTATTTCATCCCTCAAGGCCACTAATTTAGCAAAATCTTTCCTGATTACACTCTCGTCATCGGTAAAAGTTGCCATACCCATAAGACCGGATATGCAGACGTTTCCGTAATTGCCCGCCTTTGAAACTATATCGAGGATTTCTTCCCTGGAAAATCCCTGTTTGGTATCTTCCGAAGCTATATGGAATTCCAGAAGCACCTGGATGACTTTCCCATTCTCCCTTCCCCATCTGTCGATGGCTTCCAGCAGATGAAGGCTGTCCACCGATTCGACCATGGCCGCCACAGGCAGTACCAGCTTGAGCTTGTTGGTCTGTAGATGCCCGATGAAATGCCAGGAAATGTCTTCCGGCAGAACCGCAGCCTTGGCAGCGAGTTCCTGAGGACGGCTTTCGCCGAAGACCCTCTGACCGGCGGAATAGGCTTCCATCACCGCTTCCGCCGGGTGAAATTTGGAAACTGCCACCAATTTTACATTTGATGGCAGTTCACGTTTAAGTTTTCCTATTGCTTCTGCAATACTGTTTTCCATATCTTTCATGCGTTTTTACATGCGCGCTCCATTACCTTCTGCTGCGTTTCTGCTGCTCTTTGAGAGCCTGCTGCTGCATTTTCTGAGCCTCCTCCAGACGCTGCTGCCACTTCGACTTGGGCAGAGGCTTTCCTGCCGATGCGGCCAGCTGGGCATGAATCTTTTTCTCATCCACCAGATAACGTCTTACAAACCAGGTCTGAAGCATGGTGATGAGGTTCGAAAGCAGATAATAGTAGCTGAGTCCGCTGGAGAGATTGTTACAGATGAAAAGCATCATCAGCGGCATAAGCCATACGCTCATGAATTTCATTCCGGCCATGCTCGGGTCATTCGACATCTGGCTCGAGGTCATCTTCGAATACAGGAACATCGAAACAGCCATGAGCAAGGCGAAAAGCGAAACATGGTCGCCGTACAGAGGAATATTGAACGGCAGATCCAGAATTGAATCATACGCACTCAGGTCATCCGCCCAGAGAAACTTCTGCTGTCTCAGCTCGATGGAGGCAGGGAAGAAGCGGAACATGGCATACAGGATAGGAAGCTGGAGCAGCATAGGCAGACATCCGCCCATAGGACTGATTCCCGCCCTCTTGTACAGTTCCATCATGGCCTGCTGTTTCTTCAATGCGTCTTCCTGTTTCGGATACTTCTCGTTCAGCTTGTCGATCTCCGGTTTGATGACATTCATCTTCGCGGAGGACTTGTAAGACTTCATCGTCAGAGGCGAAACCACGATCTTGATCAGGATAGTCATGATCAGGATGATAAGGCCGTAGTTGTGGATGAACTTGCCTAGGAAATTGAATGTCGGGATGATCACGCCCCTGCTTATCAGCCCGATGACGCTACCTCCCAGAGGAATGATTTTCTCGTATTTCTGATCGTAGTCCTTGAGGGTCCTGTAATGGTTCGGGCCGAAATAGAAGTCGAAAGGTATGGTGACACTGCCGTTCTCCAGTCTCAGGTCCGACTGCATATGGGCATTGCACATCATCAGATTCCTGTCAGGATCCTTCTCGTCATAGAACCGGATGTTGAAATCCGCCGAAGTGAACTCATTGTCCGCGGTCATGATGGCAGAAAAGAACTGCTGCTGGAATGCGAACCACTTGACTTTCGACACGATGCTTTCGCTGGCATTGCGGCCTCCGCGGCCGAGCTGCTCAGGCTTCTTCTCGCCGGAGAAATAATAGTCAAGTTTCGAATACTGTTTCTCGTTCGTATATCCTTTCTCAAGCCGTGGAATGATCACGTTCCAGTCTATGTCGAAACTGTTTATCCTCCTCGGGATAAGATCGCCGGCATTCACGAAAGACATCTCGTTCCTGACCATGTAGCTGTCTTCAGGCAGGATGAATTTCTGTTCAAGATAGCCGCCGTTGCGGAACGGAAGGCGCATCACCACTGTAGTGTCTGTAGTCTCCGCCACATCGAAGACTATCTCCCGCGTATTTATGTTCTCTCCTGCGAAGACGGCTATATTATAGTCACTGTAGCCAGGTTTCAGGAGATACAGGTCCGTGCTGTCATAAGCCTTGTAGTCGTTGAGTCTTGCCGAATAGGGCTGTGCTCCCTTGGTACTCAGGACCAGTTCGAGCTTTTCATTGGCAAGAGTCACATAAGTGGCTTCCGCATTGTAACGGCAGTTAAGAAGAGAATCCAGGTACTTCTGCGGTGATGAGGGCTGTGCGGTGTCCGAAGTGCTGATTCCGGTCGCACGGGCTATGGAATCCTGCAAAGCCATCTGAGCCGCCTGATCGGCATATGCCGCCGAATCCAGCTGGGCCTGATATTCCCTCTGTTTTTGATACTGATTTGACTGATACCAGGTAAAACCGAAAAAAATCACTCCTATCAGCACAAAACCGATTATAGAATTCTTATCCATCTATTTATTCTGATTCAAGTACGTATGTAAGATTTGACTGAAAACTACTCCTGCTCCGCAGATTCACTGTCAAGAGCACGTATCTGCTCCTCGAGCTCCTTCAGCTCTTTCTTTGCCTGTTCGATACGCTCCTGCATCTGGCTTATGAGCGGTGCGGAATTTTTCGACATGGAGAAAAAGCCTATATTGTTCTCATAAGTGGTGATATCCTGTTCCTTTTTCAGGTATTTCTGCACGAGACGCTCTTTCTCGTTCTTCGGAGCCTTGGCATATCTGGCCTTGCGCGACTTGGAAGCGAGATCCCCGAACTTGTCCTGAAGGGCATCCTTGTAGTTCCTGGCTATCTCGTCCTTTTCCTTGAACGGCACGAAGCCGATTTCCTGCCATCTCTGGATAAAACCGTTCATGGCCTCGGCATTTGTATCTTCGTCCGAGGAAAGTTCGTACGCCTTGATCTCCTCTATCAGACGCTGCTTGGCCTTCAGGTTTCCATAGAAATCGTTCTCAGGCTTCACATTCTTGTCTCTCTCGTTGAAGAATTCGTCGCAGGCGGCACGGAATCTCTTCCACAGCTGCTCCGACTTCTTGCGAGGCACGGCGCCTATCTCTTTCCACTGTTTCTGGAGTTCGATCAGCTTGTTGGCCGTCTTTTTCCAGTCGGTGCTGGATTTCAGGGCTTCCGCCTCTTCGCAGAGAGCGATCTTCTTTTCCAGATTTGCATTGATGTTTTCCTTGTACCCTGCATAGAAGTCACGCTTCCTGCCGAAGAATTTGTCACAGGCTGCACGGAAACGGTCGTATATTTTCTGGTTCTCTTTCTTGGATGCAAACCCGATAGTCTTCCACTGCTTCTGGATATCCTCTATCTGTTTTGAAAGGACATTCCATTCAGAAGCCGTGATATTCTCTTTCGCAGCTATCTCCTCGACCTGCTCGCAGAGCTTTGCCTTGGCAGCCAGATTTTCGGCATGCTGTTCCTTCAGACCTTCGAAATATGCCTGATATTTCTTGTTTATGACAGCCGTGGCAGCCTTGAACCTGTCCCAGATGGACTCTCTGAACTCTTTGGCGACCGGACCATACTCTTTCCACTGCTCGTGAAGCTTCTGAAGTTCCTTAAAAGCTTCCACAATATTCTCTTTCCCGGCCAGTTTCTCAGCCGCTTCGCAGAAGCCGGTCTTCACTTCCAGGTTTTTCTTGAAGTCCAGATCCCGGAGTTCGCGGTTAATCTTCACCATATCATAAAACTGCTCTACATAGAGCTGATATGTATCATTCAAATCACGGAAACTCTGCACCGGAACCGGACCGATGGCACGCCAGCGGTTCTGTATTTCCCTGAACTCAGGGAATGTCCTGTTCACATCCTCCTGCTTTTCCAGAAGAGCCTTCAGATCCTTGATCACGGCCTCTTTCAGCTCCAGGTTGTGCTCCCTTTCCTTTTCCTGCTCCCTGTTGTATTCCGCACGCTCCTTTCTGTATGCGTTGTACAAAGCCTTGAACCCTCTCTCTATTTCTGCAAAAGGGTTCTCGGAAACAGGGTCCTCGTCTTTAGAGGAAATTTCCGGCTGCGTACCGGCTGCCTCTTCCTTACCTGCAGCTGTCTCCTGCTCCGCAGTATCGGAATCCGACGGTTCAGTCACGCCGTCTTCAGGAAGAGCGATTCCTGCAGCGGCCTTCTCTTTCATCAGATTCTTGTAAAATGCGGACTTGATGGCCTCCGCCTCTTTGTTCATCTTCATCCTCTCAGGATTCCTGGCAAGCTCCATGAACAGGTCAGCAAGCTCAGCCAAACTCTTCTCGGAATAATTTACAGGTGCAGATTCTTCGTTTTCAATTACTTCCATCTCCACAGCCAATACTTCCGGGTTCTTTTCCTCAGTCATAGTTCAATGCAGTTAAATTTTCAAACTACAAATATATCAATTTTTATTTGTTAATTTTGCAAAACTTGAATTTTTACAGTCTTATTCATATAATGCGCATAGATATCATAACAGTAGTCCCGGAATTGCTTGAAAGCCCGCTGAGCTACTCCATCGTAGGCAGAGCCATAAAGAAAGGAATAGTGGAAATCCATGTACACAATCTGCGTGAATACGGGAAAGGCCCGCGCCAGCAGGTAGATGACTACAGCTACGGCGGCGATGCGGGTATGGTAATGATGGTTGAACCCATATACAACATGATACGGGATCTCAGGAACGAAAGGGACTACGACGAAGTCATATACATGACACCTGACGGAGAACAGTTCTCGCAGAACATGGCGAACGAACTGTCGATGAAGGAGAATATCATCATCCTGTGCGGCCATTACAAGGGTGTCGACCACCGGATCAGGGAACATCTGGTCACCCGTGAGATCACCGTGGGCGATTACGTGCTGAGCGGCGGCGAGATTCCTGCCGCCATCGTGGCTGATGCTGTAGTCCGCCTGCTGCCCGGGGCCATCACAGACGAGACTTCGGCTCTGAGCGACTGCTATCAGGACGGACTTCTCTCCGCCCCTATCTATACCAGACCGGCCGAATTCAATGGGTGGAAAGTCCCGGATGTGCTTCTGAGCGGGAATCCGAAACTGATACGCCAGTGGCAGGACGAACAGGCCATAGAGAGAACCAGAAAGCTCAGACCGGAGCTTCTTAGTGACTGAATATAAGGTGTTGACGAACACAGTATGATAATAATAATAAATTCACATTAAATTTCTGAAATTTATTTGCATAAATGAAAATTATCGCTACATTTGTGTAATGTTCATAAGGCGATAATGAATTTTTCATTATAATCTTTAAACAATAAAAGGCATCTGCCTTTAAAATCATAAGCTGTTAAAATACTAACCACAAATGCAGCCTTAGAAAGGCCAAGAGAAATTACACTATTAACTAACCAGAAAAAAAGCCCGCAGTGATGCAGGCTTTTTTTGTCGTCCTTATATTGTCGCAACGGTGTCTTCGTTTTATTTCTCCTGGAGTTCGACTTCGAAGAGAAGCGGCCAGTTCTTTCCCGTCAGATAGATTTTCCCTGTCCTGTCATCGTAAGCGATTCCGTTCAGGACATCGGTATCAGGCTTCTTCATTTCCTGCGGAAGCAGGCCGGTACAGTCGACGACAGCCTCGACATTGCCCGAGTCAGGGCTGATGATCACTATCATATTGGTCATATAGACATTGGCCCATATCCTGCCGTCGATATATTCGAGTTCGTTCAGATAGTTCAACGGTTTTCCGTGCAGTCTGACATTGACCGTACCGGTCACATTGAGGTTCCTGTCGAGAAAATAAAGTCTCGACGAACCGTCACTGGCGATAAGGGATTCGCCGTCGGTAGTCAGACCCCAGCCCTGCCGGGGATATGAACGGGTAGCGATATATTCGAGAGTGTTCAGATCATATATGAAAGCCACCCTGCTCGTCCATGTCATTATATACAGACTGTCTCCCAGGGCTACGGAGCCTTCCACGAAATATTTCCGGCTGAAATCCAGCCGGCGGAGGGCTTTCCCGGTAACGATATCCACCTTTCTGAACGTGGATCCTCCGTATGTACCGGTACTTTCATACATCTGTCCGTCAGCGATGAAAAGGCCCTGGGTATAGGAAGTCACGTCATGCGGATACCGGTTGATGACCCGGACCCCGTACTGTCTCACCTGGGCGGAACAGTCCGGAGACAGCATGACAGCCGTCACCAGCACCAGCGGCAGAATCAGTATTCCGCAGAGAGACTTCATCGGTTTCATTACTCCTGTTCCACTTCAGCGGGATGGCCATGTCCGTCCCTGTACTCCATGGAAGCTTTCACGAAAGCTACGAAAATCGGCTGCGGATGCTCAGGAGTACTCTTGAGTTCGGGATGGAACTGCACTCCGATGAAGAAAGGATGCGAAGGTATCTCCACGATCTCCACCAGGCCGGTATCGGGATTCTTTCCTGTGGCCTTCATGCCTGCCGCTTCTATCATGTCCAGATAATCGTTGTTGAACTCATATCTGTGTCTGTGCCTCTCTGAAATGATGTCGGATCCGTAAATCCTGTATGCAAGGGACTTCTTGTCCAGCTTGCAGGCATAAGCTCCCAGTCTCATGGTACCGCCCTTGATGGTCGTGCTCTTCTGATCCTCCATCAGGTCGATGACAGGGTATTTGGTGGCGGGATTCACTTCAGTGGATACGGCTTCCTTGAGACCGAGTACATCTCTCGCGAATTCCACGACACACATCTGCATGCCAAGACAGATGCCGAAGAATGGGACATTGTTTTCCCTGGCGTATTTTACAGCCAGGATCTTTCCTTCGAGACCTCTTTCTCCGAATCCCGGAGCTACCAGAATACCGTCCATCGGCGAAAGCTTTTCCTCTACATTCGAGGCATTGAGGAACTCGCTGTGGATACTGTGGACCTTGACCTTGCATTCATTTGCCGCACCGGCATGTACGAATGACTCCAGAATGGACTTGTAGGCATCCTGAAGTTCGACGTATTTTCCGACCAATGCGATGTTGACTTCCGATTTCGGGTGGAAGAGCTTGTCGAGGAACTTCTTCCACTCCGTGAGATCCGGTTCCGGCAGATTCTTTATTCCGAAATGATCCAGGACCAGCTTGTCGAGTTTCTCGGCCTGCATGTTCAGTGGGACGGAATAAATGGAAGGTGCATCCATGGACTGGATGACATGTCCCGGCTTCACGTTGCAGAAGAGCGCGATTTTCTTCCTGAGTTCGGGTGTAAGCTGATGCTCGGTGCGGCAGACTATGATATCCGGCTGTACTCCGCTCTGCTGGAGCTGCTGCACCGAATGCTGGGTAGGCTTTGTCTTCAATTCCTTCGCTGCGCTGAGATACGGCACCAGAGTCAGATGTATGGTCACGCAGTCTTCTTCCGGCAGCTCCCACTGCAGCTGACGCACGGCCTCGACGAAAGGCTGTGATTCCATATCTCCTACCGTACCGCCTATCTCGGTGATGATGATATCGTACTTTCCTGTCTTTCCAAGCAGGAGCATGCGCCTTTTTATCTCATCGGTGATATGAGGCACGATCTGGACCGTCTTGCCCAGATAAGCTCCTTCACGCTCCTTGTTTATGACCGTATTGTATATTTTTCCGGTAGTTACATTGTTTGCTTTCGAAGTATGTACTCCAAGGAAACGTTCGTAATGACCGAGGTCGAGGTCCGTCTCGGCTCCGTCATCAGTCACATAGCATTCACCGTGCTCATACGGGTTCAGTGTACCCGGATCGACGTTAATATACGGATCGAATTTCTGGATAGTCACTCTCAATCCCCTGGCCTGCAGAAGTTTGGCTAACGATGCTGATATAATTCCTTTTCCTAAAGACGAGGCGACGCCCCCTGAAACGAATACATACTTGGGATTCATATAAAATCTGTTTATACGTTACAGGGGGACAAAATTAATCAAAAAAACCGGAAGCCGCCTAAAATTCCTTCAAAAATTCTCATGAAATTCATAACGACAAAATCCAAACGCTTCTTATTTGAGAAAATGTTTACTAACTTTGGCCCGTATTTAACTTTGAAGAGCAATGCAGACCTATTACATATTGATGACTGCCATGTTTGCCATGGCAATAATCGTTTTCATAGCCCTCTTTTTCTTCAAGGCGGGCTACGGATATCTTTCGACCGCCAACTGGGGGCCGAAGATAAACAACAAGGCAGGATGGGTGATCATGGAGTCCCCGGCTTTCATATTCCTGCTGTTGTATGTCATAGACTATCTGGTTTCAGGCAGGGACACAGGCAACGAAAAGACTGTTCTGCTGATAATGGCGGCGTTCTTCCTTGTCCACTATTTCCAGAGGGCCTTCATCTTCCCTTTCCTGCTGAGAGGAAAAGGCGAAATGCCCATACTGATCATGGTCATGGGGATGACATTCAACGGACTCAACTCCTATTTCATAGGCAGCTGGCTTTTCGAATTCGCCCCTGCAGGCAAATATACCATGGAATGGCTGTCATCACCGCAGTTCATCATAGGCGGACTGGTCTTCCTCACCGGAATGCTCATCAACCTGGACTCTGATCATGTCATAAGACATCTCCGCAAACCGGGTGATACGAAACATTATATCCCTAAAAAAGGACTGTACAAATACGTGACTTCGGCCAATTATTTCGGAGAACTGACGGAATGGGTGGGATATGCCATACTTACATGGTCTCCTGCCGGCCTGCTCTTTGCAGTCTGGACATTCGCGAATCTGGCTCCGCGCTCCAAGTCCCTGACGGAAAAATACGAACAGGAATTCGGAGACGAATACAGGGAACTCAAGAAAAAGAATCTGATCCCGTTTATCTGGTGACAAATACATCCGATAAAAAAACGAATAAGAATCAATCATGAGCGATCTTTTTACTCCTATCAAGATAGGACCTCTGGAACTGCGCAACAGGACAGTCAGGTCCGCCGCATTCGAGGGAATGTGTGAGAACAATTCCCCCTCCAAATCTCTTTTCGACTACCATACGGCTGTAGCCCGCGGCGGAATCGGCATGACTACCATAGCCTATGCGGCAGTATGCCGCAGCGGACTGTCGTTCGAAAGACAGCTGTGGATGAGGGAAGAAATAGTTCCGGAACTGAAAAAGCTTACTGACGCCATACATAAGGAAGGAGCCAAGGCATCGATCCAGCTCGGACACTGCGGCAACATGTCACACAGACGGATATGCGGCTGCCGTCCGTACGGTGCGAGCAGCGGATTCAACCTCTACTCCCCTACATTTGTCCACGGCATGACCCATGAGGAAATAGATGAAGTGGTGGAAGCCTACGGAAAAGCCGTGGAGCTGAGCATCAAGGCCGGATTCGACGCAGTGGAGATTCATGCAGGACACGGATACCTGATATCGCAGTTCCTCTCTCCATACACGAATCACAGGAAAGACGAATACGGAGGGTCTCTGGAGAACAGAATGAGATTCATGAGACGCTGCATGAAAGCCGTGACCGATGCAGGGAAAGGAAAAGTAGCCATCTTCGTGAAGATGAACACCAGAGACGGCTTCAAGGGAGGTATGGAGACAGACGAATGCATAGAGGTGGCCAAAAAACTCAGGAAATGCGGGGCAGATGCCCTCGTCCTTTCAGGAGGTTTCGTAAGCAGGGCGCCGATGTATGTCATGAGAGGGCGTTTCCCTGTGAAGACCATTGCCCACTATATGCCGGCAAACATGTGGTGGCTGAAACTGGGAGTCCGTCTCGGAGGCAGGATAGTATCTCCTACGGTGCCGTTCAAGCATCTGTTCTTCATGGAGGATTCCCTGAAGTTCAGAAAAGCGCTGCCGGACATGCCTCTGGTCTATGTAGGAGGCGTCACTTCACGGGCTGATGCCGACAAGGTGATGGACAACGGGTTCCAGCTTCTGCAGATGGGACGCGCAGTCCTGGAAGATACGGATTTCGTAAACAAGATGAAGGCCGACGAGAATCATTACAGCGGATGCGAACATACGAATTTCTGCATAGGAAGGATGTATTCTCTGGAAATGTGTTGCCACAAGGTATGCAAGGATATCACTCCGGCCCTCAAACGGGAAGTCGAACAGACCATCAAGTACAATGACCGTCTCGAAAGGAAACTCGGCTATAAATAACGTGGGTTCGATGAAAAGAACAGAGTGAATTTCAGAGAACTACAAATAATCAGGCAACTGCGGCTTTCCATACGGAAAGCAGTCCGATACAGGTGGGACGATCTGCCGCGCAGGCACATGCCTGTGAGGAAAGTCCGGACAGGAAAGGGCACTTCACTGCGGAAATCGCAGATAGGGGCAACCTTATGGTGAACGTAACAGAAAAGAACCGCATACTCCGGTATGCAAGGGTGAAAATGTGAGGCAAGAGCTCACGGCGGCCATTGGCGACAATGTCCGCGTACGTCCCTGAAGCCTGCAAGACCAAATATACTGGCAGTCAAGGGCTGCCCGTCCGATGCCAGGGGGTAGGTTGCGCAGATAAATGGCAGATTCAAAAACAGAAACCGGCTTACGGCCCCACCTGAAAAAATATCGTCAAGGCTCTATAACCTTGACGATATTTTTTCTTCCAATGTCCTGACGTACGGCAGGGAAAAATGTTCCTTGGACATTTCCAGCCAGTCGGAAGCCAGCTTGTACTGCCCCTGAAGATAACAGGCAGCCGCCATATTGTATTCCAGACAGGCTTTCTTCTCGAGATTCGGGGTATCCAGCATCGACATCCATATATCCATGGCCTTCTGCCACTGGTAGTCATTCACGTAATAATACGAATCATACCATTCACCGGAGTCATACAGAAAAAACGCGACATCCTCAGACTTCCACTCCGGTGCGAATCTGCGCCCGGAAGCGGAACCCGCAGTAGCGGCAGCACCTTCCATCCCGGATTTGAGAATATACTCGATTCCCTCGCGTGACTCCGTCCCGTTTATCCTGGCAGACACGTTTGCCGATGAACTGCCGCTGAAAAGCAGGACCGTATCGCGCTTGTCCATGGAATCATAGGCATAGAGATTCACGGAAAAGGGTATGGTTCCCACTGCAGTATACGCACCGTCGCCGGAAGGAACCGTCCGGGCTTCGATATCGGTACCGAAAACAGGCGAATCCAACAGGAATAGCACATCAGTTCCGGCTTCCACCAGAAGCTCCGCCATGGAAGACTTCGAAAAATAATCCGAACCTGAAATCTTGTCGAGACAGAATACCGGAACCAGACTGTCACCTCCGAAATAGTCATCCTCCAATTCCATGACGAAAGCGGAAGCCATGGACGCGGCAAAAAGCGAATCCGGCTCCTGGCCGTTGTCCATATAGACGACGGACACTGTTTTGCCGGCCAGATCCACGCCGGATGCCGACGGCCGGCTGGTTTCTATACTCAGGGTATATGCTGAAGGACCGCACGACACGGCCGCAAATGTCATGACAGCCATCAGACTTGCTACTGCCATGGTCTTGATCTGTCCCATAATCACCTCCGTTTGAAATCACGTCATCAAATTCACGCTAAAGATACTATTTCCGCCCTGAGATCATACTCATCAGCCTCTGTGATTCTCACAGTGATGAATCTGCCGCACAAGGCAGCAGGATCTTCAGGCAGACCGCTTTCTACAAAAATCTCACCATCCACTTCCGGGCTCTCGAACTCGCTGCGGCAGACCAGCATACCGTCCGAATAGCTGTCCACTATCACCTTCACTTCGCTGCCTATCCTGGATCTGTTATACTCCAGGGAAATGGCGCTCTGGAGTGACATGAGTTCATCCAGCCGTTTCTGTTTGGTCTTAGGACTCACGGAATCACGGAAATTAGCGGCACCGAAGGTTCCCTCTTCTTCAGAATATCTGAAAGCGCCGAGCCTTTCGAACCTGGCCTCTTTCACGAAATCCATAAGCTCCCTGAACTCTTTCGGACCCTCACCGGGATGACCGACTATCATCGTTGTCCTGAGTACCACCCCGGGCACCTTCTCGCGCATTTTTCGGATCAAAGCCCTGGTCCATGCACCATCCACATTTCTGTGCATATTGGAAAGCACCTTGTCAGCTATATGCTGCAAAGGTATGTCCATGTAACGGCAGACCTTGGGATTGTGTGCCATCTGGTCCAGGACGTCATCCGGAAAGTCGGCAGGATAAGAATAATGGATCCTGATCCATTCTATTCCGTCCACTTCGGACAGTCTCTGCAGAAGTTCTGCGAGAGCTCTTCTATGATACAGGTCGAGACCATAATATGTAGTATCCTGGGCTATGACTATCAGTTCCCGGACACCTCTCATCGCCAGAATCCCGGCCTCCTCTACCAGATCTTCCATCGGCACGGACTTGTGCCTGCCCCTGATAAAGGGTATCGCACAATACGAGCAACGCCTGTCGCATCCTTCCGAAATTTTCAGGAAAGCATAATGCGGCGGCGTAGTCAGATAGCGGTCTGCTGTCAGGACAGGAGCTGACTCTATGCCGAAATACTCGAGAAGAGGTCCGAAATCGACAGCTCCGAACCAGGCATCCACTTCAGGTATCAGACCGGGAAGCTCTTCGGAGTATCTCTGTGAAAGACAGCCGAAAACCACGATTTTTCCTGTCTCTCCCCTTTTCTTGCTCTCTGCCGCTTCCAGAATAGCAGCTATGGATTCTTCCTTGGCATCGCCTATGAAGCCGCAGGTATTGATCAGCAATATGTCACACTTCCCGGTATTTTCTTCCGGCAGTATGTCATACTTGCCTTCCAGCCGGGCTAATATGTGCTCCGTGTCGACCCTGTTCTTGGAACAGCCGAGAGTCAGAGTCCGTAGCGAAAGAGACATGGCCTATTCCTTGTCTTCTTCCGGCTGGCCGGGCTCTTCAAAATCCAGAGAAGCGTGTTCCTTCAGGATATTGTACCATGTCACGACCTTCTTCATATGCGATACATGGAACCTGTCCCTGTCATAATCAGGCAGGGCTTTCGCGAAAAACGACTTGAGTTCCTGATCGGCAGACTTGGCGGAAGGAGCATTTTCGTCACCGAGAACATCTTTCATCTTTTTGAACACGTCGCGCAGGCGCACTTCCTCTTCGTCCGTATATATGGAAATGTCCTCGAGGGTGGTCACCTTGCTGTTCATTCCGAAGCAGTTTCTCTTCTTGTCTGCAAGAGACTCCACGATCACGCCGTTTCTGGCCTGTGAAAGATAATTGTACAATCCGCTCTGACCAGAGATAGTCAGTATCTTACTGAGATCTGTTTTCATTTTCCTCAAAATTTATCTGTTGTTTTAAATCCATTCCGTTTACCGGATTTTCCGGTCAAAATCCTGAACACTCTGTCCACTTCCCGAGACAGAGTGTCAATATTTCCGTCATTCATAATCACAAAGTCAGCCTCCGGCCTGACAATTCCGGCGGATATGTCGTTCAGATACTTCTGGCTGGACATTCTCTGCATGACCGTCCGGGCATCGGCTCCGTCCCTGGCCATGGTCCTGTCCATCCTGAGCCTGAGCGGGGCATCCACGACCAGCACCATATCGATGATATCCCTGAAAACCGCTTTTTCCAGAATGATGGCAGACTCGATGATGACAAAAGGAACATCCTCCCTCCCGGCAAACGATCCGTTCCACTCCAGAAAATCTTTCCTGACTTCAGGATGGACAATGCTTTCCAGAACAGACAACTTCGCCGGATCGGAAAAGACCGCAGCCGCAAGCTTCTTTCTGTCCAATGCGCCTTCAGAAGTACATACATCCGTACCCAAAACTTCGGATATCCGGGCCGGCAGCCACTCCAGAGAAGAATACAAAGCCTTTGTCCTGGAATCCGAATCATAGACAGGGATACCCCTGGATGCAAACATGGAACATACCAGAGACTTTCCACTGCCTATACCGCCAGTGACAGCCAGTGTCATTTTTCTGTCAGTACACATTCGAAAATCTCCGGAACTATCTCATACTCGAGAACCCCGTCAGGCAAATAACCCGGTACTGGAATGCATTTCCTCGACCTTGAATTTATATAATCCTCATAATCGATCTGGAAGGTGGCACGGTCCACATCCGATATCAGCGGGAATACGCATTTGAATACCACATCCGCCTTCGACGGATAAATCATCATTTCCTTGTCGGGAGGGACATTCACGGGTTCGATATAGACCTCCCGCGTGATTTCCACATAACGTGTCACGTCTATGGAATAATGGACCTCATTCTCGGCCAGACGGACCCCCTTGATTCTCTCTATGCGGGCCACTCCGGCAACCCCTGTCTTGAGATTCTCCAGTTTGACAGGCTCGGTGAATACCCTGTCCACATTGGCCAGATGATACGGTTCCCCGTATATTCTTACCGAATCCGGATCGATTTCCAGATTTTCCTGGCTCATGTACTGAGGTTCGAAACTGAGTGAAAGTACAGGGAAAACCGGAACTTTCTTGTTCGTTTCATACGGGAAACGGAAATACAGGGTATCGGTAAGGAAATATTCCACCTCGACCTTTTCACCGAAAAGATGATGGGCGGACTCGCTCAGTTCCCGCCGCGAGATATAATATATCTCTCCGGACTTGTGTATCAGCGACTGCCTGTCGAACGGCACCTGAACAGGGTTTCTGTGAAGGGCCAGCCGGGACTTTATGATATTATATCCTGAAGTACGGCATCTGGCTACCACATCGCAGACATTTGCAGACTGGGTGGTATGCCCTTCTATGTTGTCACATGAGGCTGTCATCCGGACAGTAAGGAATGCGGAATAGTTCAGAGACAGGTTATGCAGAAGCCATATGCTGAAAGCCAACAGAAGAGACAGGGAAAATATCGTCCAGTCTCTTCCGTCGTGCTTCAATGAATACGACAGCCTTTGCAACAACCGTCTCATATCCGTCTGTCCTGGATAAAACTACTGCTGGGCAGTCTCGCTGAAATCCTTTACGACCGAATTCTTGTCTACACGGATCTTGACATTGCTGTCCACTTCCAGAAGGAGGGTCTTCTCCTTGACTTCCAGAACCGTTCCGTATATTCCGCCGATAGTCACGACCTTGTCGCCTTTCTTCAGGCCCTCGCGGAACTTCTGCAATTCCTTCTGCTGTTTCCTCTGAGGACGGATCATGAAGAACCACATCACCACGAAGATCAGGATAAGCATGATCCACATGGACCATGAAGAACCTGCGGCAGCTGTCTGGCCGCCGGCGGCAGCCTGGGACTGTAACAAAGTAATAAATTCCATTGTTTTCTGTTTTAATTATGAATGATAAAATGATTTGCGGAAACCAGTTACAGAAGCCCCTTTCCGGACTTCGTTATCTTTCCTTCGGAAGAAAGTCTCTGAATGGTCCTGTCAAGTATGCCGTTTACGAAAAGCTTGCTTTTCGGAGTGCCGAAATACTTGGAAATCTCGACATATTCGTTTATCGTCACCTTGACAGGAATCGTAGGGAAGGCCACAGCCTCGGCCATACCCAGAATGATCAGACACATGTCCGTGGAGACTATACGGTCATTGTCCCAGTTCGAAACCGATCCGGCTACTATTTCGCCGTATTTTCCGTAATTCAGGTAAGCCGCCCTGAGCAGATTCCTGGCAAAAAGCTTGTCATCTTCTGTGTCATCGCCTTTTCTGGTTTCGCTCAGATACAGAGGAGGCAGAGACCAGCGGTTTCCCTTACCCAGAGAATCGAGCGTCTTGCAGACATAAGTCAGCGAATACGGAAGGTCCTCGCCCCAGTATATCGACATAGATTCCAGAATCTGCGACATCTCTTCACTGTCCGTGAATTCCTCTTCGAAAATATGTCTGAAAAGGAGACAGTCTTCTTTCAGGGAAGGCCCGGACGAAGCCATATACCTGGCATAATACTCTTTCGTGATGACCGATGCATATATTTTCCTGAGGAAAAGATCATACGGTTCCCACGAAAATTTCTTTTTCTTGTAAATTTTCTGAAAATCGGGATCACTGTCCAGAAGTCCGGCGAGAGCATTGTCCGCAAACCTGGTGTTCGGATTCCGTTCGTCCTCGGTAGGATTGAACTTGTTCCTGACTGCGGCGATCTTCTCTGCGGCAATCGCCGTAAGAGGCGACACGACCCCAAGCATGAAAAGATACAAATCCCTGGTAGCTTCGCATGAAGACTCCAGCTGGGCTTCAGCTTCGGCCAGAGAGGAATTTCCCTTCAGCTCGCTGCTATACAATGTTTTAAAGACCTTTATCCGTAAAATACGTCTGTTAAGCATATTATGAAGTCAAATTTTTTACAAAGATAATCTCATTTTCAGAAAAATCCCTATCTTTGTAAAGTTTTACTAAAAAAATTTGCAATGTACAGCGAGGATTTTGATGAAGCCAATACTCAGGAGCGTAGTGACGATGTATATTCCAAGCAGGTCAGAGCCGGGAAACGCACCTATTTCTTCGACGTAAAGGCTACCAGAGGGAATGACTATTATCTTACCATCACTGAAAGCAAACGCAGGGTAGAAAAAGACGGCCGTTTCGCATACGACAAGCATAAGATCTTCCTTTATAAGGAAGATTTCGAGAAATTCGCGGACACTTTCCAGGAGATGGTAGACTACATTAAGGCGAACTGTCCGGTAGCTGAACAAAGTCCTGAAAATCAGTATCGCGGACAGTCCGAAGACGGCTCTTACAAATCCGACATAACATTTGACGAATTGTAGTGAAAAGCTACGGGTTTATCCGCGTCGCCACCGCTGTTCCGGTCGTGAGGGTGGCCGATGTCGAGGCCAATACGGCGGAGATATGCCGGATGACGGGAGAGGCTGAGGCCAACGGTGCCTCTATCGTACTTTTCCCCGAGCTTTCCATCACCGGATATTCTTGCGGTGATCTTTTCGGCCAGCAGGCGCTCATTGACGCGGCGGAAGCCGGTGTCAGAAAAATCCTTGAGTATACCAGAGGAAAATCGGCGGCAGTCATCGTCGGAGCCCCCGTAAGGTTCAGGGGAAGGCTGTACAATTGTGCCGTCGTGCTCAAGAACGGCAATATCAAGGGCATTGTCCCTAAAATATGGCTTCCTACATACAACGAATTCTACGAAGGCAGGTGGTTCAGTTCCGGAAAGGACTTCATGTCCCCTTATGCCGGAACGACGGGAAGATTCCTGGCCAACGGAAAGGATACGGTCAGGGAAGGATGGTGTGCCGAAATTTCGTATGCGGGATTCCGCTGCAACATATCGCCGAACATTATCTTCGAAACAGGGAAAGTTTCATTCGGAATAGAAATATGCGAAGACATGTGGACTCCGGTCCCTCCGTCTTCCTATCTGGCATTGGCCGGTGCCCAGCTTATATTGAATCCTTCCGCCAGCAACGACATCCTCTTCAAGCATGCCTACCGGAAAAGCCTTGTCAGCCAGCAGTCTGCCAGAACGGTGAGCGGCTATGTCTACTGTTCGTCCGGATTCGGGGAATCGACCCAGGATCTGGTCTATGGAGGAGCTTCCCTGATATATGAAAACGGGACCCTGCTCTCCGAGAACCGACGGTTCGGAACGGAATCATCCATGAATTTCGCGGACCTGGATGTGGAAAGGCTCGATTCCGAAAGACAAAGAATGAACACATTCGCTTCCGTCACGCCTGACGGTACACCTGTGACTGCGTATGACCGTCTGTATTCCAGAGTGCCTCTGGGAAAAACTGCGGAAACTGACTTCGTAAAGAAACTTTACAGACATATCGATGCACATCCGTTCGTTCCGGAAGGCAACAAGGAAGAAACAGATGCCCGCTGCAGGGAAATCATGGATATCCAGGTCGCGGGACTGGCGTCAAGGCTGGCCCATATCCAGTGCAGGACTGCCGTGATAGGCATATCAGGAGGGCTGGACAGTACGCTGGCCCTGCTTGTCACCGCACTCGCCTTTGACAAACTCGGATGGGACAGGAAACGCATCACAGGCATCACCATGCCGGGATACGGCACTACGGACAGGACGCACGGGAATGCAGTGGACCTGATGGCGGCTCTGGGGGTAAGCAGCCGTGAAATCTCCATAGCTGCGGCATGCGACCTTCATTTCACCGACATAGGCCATGACAAAGGCATCCATGATGTCACTTACGAAAATTCGCAGGCCAGGGAAAGGACGCAGATTCTGATGGATGTCGCAAACCAGACCGGCGGCATAGTGGTCGGCACGGGAGACCTCTCCGAACTTGCACTCGGCTGGGCTACCTACAACGGTGACCATATGTCCATGTACGGAGTGAATGCCAGCATCCCGAAGACACTCGTCCGCCATCTGGTAAGATGGGCCGCCGAAAACCATTTCGATACGGTGGCATCGGTTACCGGACGGACCAAGAACACGAAGGATATTCTTCTGGACATAATAGACACCCCTATCAGTCCTGAACTGCTCCCGGCCGACGAACAGGGCCATATCAGCCAGAAAACGGAAGATATAGTAGGTCCGTATGAACTGCACGACTTCTTCCTGTATCATACTTTCAGGGCAGGTTATTCTCCGGAAAAGATCCTGTTCCTGGCATGCAAGGCATTCGAAGGGGCTTATGACGAAGACACCATAAGAAAATGGCTGAAGACCTTCGTCAGAAGATTCTTCAGCCAGCAATTCAAGCGGTCTTGTCTGCCGGACGGTCCTAAAGTGGGAAGCGTATCCCTGTCGCCGCGCGGAGACTGGCGCATGCCGTCAGACGCCAAGCCTGATCAGTTCCTCAAACAACTTTGACATCTTGTCTGCAGCTGCATCCGCTGCCGCCACGACATCGTCTCCATTGTTTTCGTAATCATCGGCATAGTCATCATGAGCCTCGTTCGTGATGACAGACATACCGAATACAGGTACAGATGCGTGACGCGCAGCTATCACCTCGGGTATTGTGGACATTCCCACGGCATCGGCACCTATCAGACGGAAATATTTGTATTCGGACGGAGTCTCGTATGACGGACCGGTACCTGCCAGATATACGCCTTTTTTCACATCGATTCCCAATGATACGGCTATGGATTCGGCTGTTTTGATCAGTCCGGGATCATAAGGCCTGGTCATGTCAGGGAAACGGGGTCCGAACTCATCGAGATTCTGGCCTACAAGCGGATTCGGAAGAAGATTTATATGGTCCCTGATGATCATCAGGTCACCTACCTTGAAATCAAAATTAACACCCCCTGCCGCATTGGATACGAACAGGCATCGTATTCCGAGCTTTATCATGACCCGTATCGGGAGTACGACGAGTTCCATTGGATAACCTTCATAATAGTGGAAACGGCCCTGCATGGCTATCACGGTCTTTCCTCCAAGCTTGCCGGTGATGAAATTACCCTTGTGGCCTATGGCCGTTGAAACCGGGAAGCCCGGTATCTCTCTGTACGGTATGACTACAGCGTCCGAAATCTTGTCGGCAAGCTTGCCCAGACCGCTGCCAAGCACTATTCCCACTACAGGTTCCTGCTTGCCGATCCTGTCTCTGACATAGCCGGCGGCAGTATTGATTCTTTCCATCCTTTGATCCATATCTTTATGATTTATCATTTGAGTTTCGAAAGTACTTTCGCGGCTTCCGCCAATATTTCATGCTCTCCCGGTACTGTCCTGTCACGCATCACGAATTTCCCGTCACAGATCACGGACGATACGGAATCGCTGTGCGCCGAATATATGAAATTCGCCATGAACGGAGCATCCGAAAGGAAAAAGCTGCTGCCTGTATCCACCAGGATGATATCAGCCAGACTTCCGCACCTCAGGATTCCCGAATCCAGCCCCAGAGCCTTGGCTCCGTTGGCGGTGGACATGGCGAACAGTTCTTCGAGAGGCATCGCAGCCGGGTCGTTCCTCCAGGCCTTCTGTACCAGTGCCGCGGTCTTCATGGCTTCCAGCAGGTCGAGATTGTTCGATGATGCGCAGCCGTCCGTACCTATGCACAGATTTACTCCGGCATCCCTCAATTCATTGTATGGGAAGCGGTATCCAGAAGCCAGTTTGAGATTCGAATTGATATTGTGGACACAACTCACTCCCTTTTCTGCCAGAATGCGTATATCGTCATCGTCCAGCCATAAAGTATGGGCGGCAATGACATCAGGTCCGAGGACACCGAGACTGTCCAGATATCTGACAGGACTCATCCCGTGAGCGGCCCTGCAGTCCGACACTTCCTTTTCGGTTTCGCAGAGATGGATATTCAGTTTCAGTCCGTGGTCGGCGGCGAAACCTGCAGCCCACAGTATCTGCTGTTCGCTGACAGAATATACGGAATGGACCGCCACTGAAAAGCCTATGGTCGCCGGCCACGAAAGGGAGGCTTCGTACACAGCTTCGCATTCGCGTCTCTGAAGACCGGACTTCACAGGGTCATAATGATCCAGATGGACATACGAAAGGACGGCCCTCAATCCCGACTCCTGCACGGCCTTTTCCGCCGCCGGAGCCATCCAGTACTGGTCCAGGAAAGTCGTCGTTCCGGTTTTTGCCATTTCCAGGCAGGCCACCTTCGTCGCCCAATAGATATATTCTTCGTCTATCTTTTCCTCTTCCGTCCATATCCTGTCTATCCATTCAGGGAAACAGATATCCTCACCCACTCCCCTGAGCAGTGTCATGGCGGCATGCGTATGCATGTTCACCATACCGGGAAGCGCCGTTTTCCCGCTGCAATCCACGATTTCCACATCTTCCCCGACCTTTGCTTCCCCTGCCGGGGCAATATCCGAAATGATATTTCCCTTTATATGAATGTCGCAATTCCTGCCATCCGACATTACATTCCTTAACAGAATCCCGTCCATAAAATGAAAACCGAATATTTTCGCTAATATAAACAAAAATTGAGCATTTTTTGTAAATTTGACGCGATTATGAATTTTAAAAAAGGATCGAAATGGCATTCAAAGGGACTATAGAAATTGATACTCAGAAGTGCAAAGGCTGCGCTGTCTGTATCGAGAACTGCCCGGCCAAATGCATACGGCTCTCAAAATCCGTTAACAGCAAGGGATACCGCTATGCAGAACTGGCAAACGACGGGTGCGTAGGTTGCGCAAGTTGTGCGACAGTGTGTCCGGATTCGGTGATTACTGTATACAGAGTTAAAATTTAAGAGTTATGGCGGAAAAGATATTGATGAAAGGAAACGAAGCGATAGCATTTTCTGCTATACGCAATGGCGTGGACGGCTATTTCGGCTACCCTATCACGCCGCAGTCCGAAGTGATGGAGACTCTGATGAAGGAAAAGCCATGGGAAACTACCGGAATGGTAGTACTCCAGGCGGAAAGCGAGTTGTCTTCCATCAATATGGTCTATGGGGGCGCAAGCTGCGGAAAGAAAGTGATGACTTCTTCCAGCAGTCCCGGCATCAGTCTCATGTGCGAAGGCATCAGCTATATCGCAGGAGCCGAGCTTCCTTGCGTCATAGTGGATGTGATGCGCGGAGGTCCGGGTCTCGGTACCATACAGCCAAGCCAGAGTGACTATTTCCAGACAGTGAAAGGCGGCGGGCACGGAGACTACCACAGCATTGTGATAGCTCCGGCATCGGCCCAGGACATGTACGATTTCGTGGACTGGGGATTCGAGCTGGCGTTCAAGTACAGGACTCCGGTGATAGTATTGGCCGATGGCATCATCGGCCAGCTCATGGAAAAGGTAGAGCTTCATCCGATGAAACCGAGACGCACTGCCGAAGAAATCCTCAGGGACGCTCCATGGGCTACGACAGGAAAGACTCCGGGCAGGGACAGGAATGTCATCACGTCCCTGTCGCTGGATGCGAATACTCAGGAAGAATTCAACAGGAAACTCCTCGCCAAATACAAGGCCATAGAGGCGAATGAAGTAAAGTACGCTGAGTATCTCACTGATGATGCGGAATATGTATTCGTGGCATTCGGCTGTTCATCAAGAATCTGCGAAGCCGCTGTCGACATACTCAGGGAAGAGGGCATAAAGGCTGGCCTGATCAGGCCAATAACCCTGTATCCTTTCCCTGAAAAGGAAATCAGCAGGCTTGCCGGACAGGCAAAGAGCATGATGAGCATCGAACTCAGCCTGGGACAAATGGTCGAAGATGTCAGACTGGCCGCCAACGGACAATGCCCTGTGGGATTCTACGGAAGACAGGGAGGAAACATTTACACTCCTGAAGAGATAGTGGAGGAATTCAAGAAATTCAACAAATTAAGCTGACATCATGGAGAATTTGGATATAAAGAGACCGGAAAACATAGTGTACAGGAAACCGGCACTGCTTACTGACAACATCATGCACTACTGTCCGGGCTGCTCGCACGGGACAGTGCACAAACTCATAGCCGAAGTCATAGAGGAAATGGGGATACAGGACCAGACCGTAGGCATCAGTCCTGTCGGCTGCTCCGTATTCGCATACAACTACATCGACATCGACTGGCAGGAGGCGGCACACGGACGTGCACCTGCCTTGGCTACTGCTACCAAACGTCTGTGCCCGGAGAAGTACGTGTTCACTTATCAGGGCGATGGTGACCTGGCATCCATAGGTACTGCCGAAATCATCCATGCCTGCAGCCGCGGTGAAAACATAGTCGTGATATTCATAAACAACGGAATATACGGTATGACAGGCGGGCAGATGGCTCCGACTACTCTTCTGGGCATGAAAACATCCACCACTCCGTACGGAAGGGATCCCAAGCTGAACGGATTCCCTCTGAAAATCACGGAGATGCTGGCGGCTCTCGACGGTACGGCCTATATCACCAGGCAGTCTGTCCATACGGCAGCAGCGGCCCGCAAGGCCAAGAATGCGATCAGGAAAGGGTTCGAATACAGCGCTAAGAATATCGGATTGTCATTCATAGAGATAGTGTCGACATGCAATTCCGGATGGAAGCTTTCCCCTGTGGAGGCTAACAAATGGATGGAGGAGCATATGTTCGCCAAGTATCCCGTTGGTGACATCAAGGATGTCCTGAAGTAAGACAAGCGACGAATACCGGAGCTTACTGGTGTAAGTGAGGATATGAGGAGGCGCAGTCTGACGATGAAATCGGATAAAGGAAAATAAAAATTTTTGAGTTATTTTGTGCGAGAGCGAGGCGGACGAATGACGAGCGCCGCAGTTTACTTCCGTAAATGAGGACGCGAGGATATGATGTCCAACGAAGCTATCGCGAAAAAGAAACAAAAATATATGAAGGAAGAAATTATTATAGCAGGCTTCGGCGGCCAGGGCGTACTTTCAATGGGAAAAATCATGGCGTATTCGGCTATCATGCAGGATTTGGAAGTGACTTGGATGCCTTCGTATGGTCCGGAGATGAGGGGTGGTACGGCGAATGTATGTGTGATAATAAGCGATAAGAAGATAAGTTCGCCGATTATCACGAAATATGATACGGCCATCATTTTGAACCAGCAGTCTTTGGACAAGTTTGAGGAAAGGGTGAAACCTGGAGGACTTTTGATTTATGATCCGAGCGGAATCACGAGGGAACCTGTGAGGAAGGATATCAAGGTGTGCTCGATAGATGCCATAGAGGTGGCTGCGGAAGTGGGCAATGCCAAAGTGTATAACATGGCGGTACTCGGAGCTTATCTGAAGATGAAAGAATCGCTGAAGATGGAGAATGTGGTCAAGGGGCTGGAAAAGTCCATCCCGGCGAGATACAGCGATCTGATCCAGAAAAACAGGGAAGCAATAGAAAAAGGTATGGAAAGGGTGAAAATCCTTTCTGAAAGCAAATAACCTTATTGTTATTTTACAAAGTTTTTCTAACTTTGCTCAGTATTTTTGCATAAAACCTTAGTATGCGCGAAGATATCTGGAATGACATCTACACCCTCATTTCTCTGTATGAGAAAGCTGAAAGGGACTGCGATACGGCCAGAAAGGAACTTCGGCAGAAAGAGGAAAGACTGGAAGAATACAAGGAGCAGATCAAAGAGTTGGAAAAAAAGATAGATAACTTGAGGCTCAGGAACGCTTTTCTTTCGGCGTCGGGAGACGGTGAGGCGAAAGAGAAGATAGACAGACTGATCAGGGAAATAGACAAATGTATCGCTTTGCTTGAAGGGTGACATGGGACAGAGGATAACAATAAAGATTTTGGACAGGAAGTTCACCCTTGAGGCGGAGAGTCCTGAAAAGGAACATGATATCAGAGTGGCTGCAGAAAATGTGGACAGGAAATATCTGGATTACCTGAAAACGTTTCCCGGAAAGACATCTGACGAGATACTTTCCTTTGTGGCACTGAACAGTTTCATCAGGATAGCGGAACTGGAAAAGACTATAGAGGAGATGAGAAAAGGTGAAGATGATCTTCAGGCGAGACTCAGAAGTTATCTTGGAAATATTGAAAAGAAATTATAGCCGTCAGCTACTTATTTGCTGAAATCTACAATTGTACAAAGTAACCGAGTACACTCGAATGGGGATGACGGACCTAGGTGACCCGCAAGGGGATTCCGCTTCGGCGGGACGGAGGATATCAGAACCACTTTTCGGAACTCAAATCTTATTTTTATAGGATTTTCTGAAATTTTGGCTGACGGCTTTTTTAAAATTCCGACAGGTCGGCTTCGAAGGCTGGCCTGTCGTTTTTTTATTATCCGGCAGAGCCTGCGCGGAAAACGGAAACATTGTGTAACATTTTATTATTATATAACAAACTATGGAGATTTTATTTTACATATTGGCAGCAGTCATCGGAGCGGCGATAGCTCTCGGCACATACATACCGATCCGCAGACTCATTCTCAACGGACAGAAAGAGGATATCATCAGGAAAGCGGAGCTGGAGGCTGAAAACATAAAGAAAGAGAAGATATTCCAGGCTAAGGAAAAATTCCTGCAGCTGAAATCTGAACATGAGCAGTATGTCAACGAAAAGAACAAACAGCTCCAGGAGAACGAGACGAAACTCAGACAGAAGGAAAACAGCCTGAATCAGCAGAATGCGGAACTCGGAAGGAAAAACAAGGAAGCTGATGCCATCAGGGAGAATCTGAAAAACCAGGTGGAGATAGCTACCAAAAAAGCGGACGAATACGAGAAGCTTCGCCAGGAAGCCATCCACCAGATAGAAAGTATTGCCGGAATGAGCGCTGCGGAAGCGAAGAACCAGCTGATGGAAAACATGAAGGCAGAGGCCAGGAGTCAGGCGCAGTCCTATATCAACGATGTGATGGATGATGCCAGGATGAATGCCAGCAAGGAAGCCAAAAGAATAGTGATCAACACCATACAGAGGACAGCCACGGAAACTGCGATAGAAAATGCGGTGACAGTATTCAACATAGAAAGCGATGAAATCAAGGGAAGGATCATCGGCCGCGAAGGAAGGAATATCAGAGCGCTGGAAGCTGCCACAGGAGTGGAGATAGTAGTGGATGACACGCCTGAGGCCATACTTCTTTCAGCTTTCGACCCTGTCAGGAGAGAAGTGGCCAGACTCGCCCTGCACCAGCTGGTAGTGGACGGACGTATCCACCCTGCCCGTATCGAAGAAGTGGTGGCCAAGGTGCAGAAACAGCTGGAGGAAGAGATCATGGAAACGGGAAAGAGGACATGCATAGATCTCGGTATCCACGGCATGAACATCGAACTGGTGAAGCTCATAGGCCGCATGAAATACAGGTCCTCTTACGGCCAGAATCTTCTGCAGCATTCTCGTGAGGTAGCCAATATCTGCGCCACCATGGCATCGGAACTCGGGCTGAACCCTAAGGTAGCCAAGAGGGCCGGTCTCCTGCACGACATAGGAAAAGTCTCTGATGAGGATCCTGAGCTTCCGCACGCTATACTCGGCATGAAGCTCGCTGAAAAATACAAGGAAAAACCTGAGGTATGCAATGCCATCGGTGCACACCACGAGGAAATGGAAATGACTTCCATCATCTCCCCTCTGGTCATGGTAGGCGATGCCATATCCGGTGCAAGACCTGGCGCAAGACGTGAAGTGATCGAATCATATATCAAGAGGCTGAAGGATATGGAAGGAATCGCCCAGTCTTACAAGGGAGTAACCAAGAGCTACGCTATCCAGGCAGGACGTGAACTCAGAGTGATAGTGGGAGCCGAGCAGGTCAGCGACCAGGAGGCCGAATCACTCTCAGGAGAAATAGCCAGGAAAATACAGGAAGAGATGGTATATCCGGGTCAGGTGAAGATCACTGTCATCCGGGAGACCAGATCCGTAGCGTTCGCCAAATAAGACAAAGAGTATTAACGGAAAAACCATATTCAGATGAAAAGTTTGATGAAACTGGCATGTCTGCTTGCAACGACTCTGGTGTCCGTCACACTATCAGGGCAAGCCATGCTGACGGCTCCGGACAAAACCATAGAATGGACGGTGACACAGGAGAACAATGACGGGAAAACTTCCATAGTCTTCACCGGGAAAATAGCAGAAGGCTGGCATACATACGATACTGACAGCGAAATGTATCCGTGCGCAGTTGAATTCTCCGAACTGTCCGGGTGTTCACCTGCCGGGAGCATGTACGCCATCTCGGAAAGCGTAGACGAAGATGGTGAGGCTGTTTTCTACGACGAGGTCAGATTCGCCATAGACATGAATGTGGAATCCCCTGATGCCAAGGCTGTCGGCGAGATCACATGGATGTGCTGCACCGACTACACCTGCGCGGCTCCGGAATTTCTGACATTCGAGATAGCTCTGGACAGCCCTGGCAGCGCCGGAGCAGCTTCAGGAGGAAATCTCTGGTCCCTCATCATCGAGGCCATACTGTGGGGATTTGCAGCTTTGCTGACCCCTTGCGTATTCCCTATGGTACCGATGACGGTTTCCTTCTTCCTGAAAGGCTCGTCCACACCGGCGGCAGGACGTTTCAAGGCTGCCATGTACGGCCTGTTCATCATCCTCCTCTATACCGTGCCTATCTCCCTGATCATACTGATCACCAGGATAGTCGGAGGAGATGCAGTGACAGCGGACATCTTCAACTGGCTCGCCACGCATTGGATACCTAACATCATTTTCTTCATCGTATTCATGATATTCGCCGCATCATTCTTCGGTGCCTTCGAAATCGTTCTTCCGACTTCGCTCGTAAACAAATCCGACAAGAATGCAGACAAGGGTGGGCTTATAGGCATCTTCTTCATGGCACTGACACTGGTGCTGGTATCCTTCTCATGTACAGGACCTATCGTAGGTACCGTGCTCATCAAGTCGACGGAAGGTGAATTCTGGACGCCGATGGTCACCATGCTTGCATTCTCAGTGGCATTCGCCCTGCCTTTCACCATCCTGGCACTCTTCCCTTCCCTGCTGACCAAGCTCAAGAGCGGAAGCTGGATGAATACCGTGAAAGTGGTCCTCGGATTCATAGAAGTGGCCCTTGGCTTCAAGTTCCTGAGCGTCGCCGACCAGACTTATCACTGGGGACTGCTCGACCGTGAAGTGTATCTCGCAATATGGATAGTCACCTTCACACTGCTGGGCTTCTATCTGCTCGGCAAGATCAGATTTGCCCATGATACCCCTAAGGATCATGTTTCAGTGAAGAGGCTTGCTGCAGCCATCGCAGTCTTCTCGTTCGTGGTATACATGATACCGGGTATGTTCGGCGCTCCTCTGAAAGCTCTGTCAGGCTATCTCCCGCCGATCACTACACAGGACTTCGTTCTGGGCGGCAATGTAGCAAGCGTTGCTGCAGCACCGGCAGAGGAATCGGAGTCAGGCACCAAATATGACCTGCACCTGCCTCTTGGCCTGACCGGATATTTCGAAATTGAAGAAGGACTGGCGGCAGCCAGGGAAGCAGGCAAACCTGTATTCGTGGATATCACGGGACATGGATGCGTCAACTGCAGGGAGATGGAATCACGGGTATGGAGCGATCCGCAGGTCCTGGACATGCTCATGAATGATTTCGTCGTAGTGGCTCTCTACACCGATGACAAGATGAAACTGGCTGAAGAGGACTGGATAACGACTGAAAGCGGAGAGGTGCTGAAACAGATGGGAAGGGCAAATTCCTATATAGTCAGGACACGTTTCGGTGTGAATGCCCAGCCTAACTACGCGCTTCTCTCCCCTGAAGGAGAACTGCTGGTACCTGTGCGCGGCTATGATCTGAGTATCCCGGGATTTATCGAATTCCTGCAGAGCGGACTCGATGCTTACCATAAATAGCGGTACCCGGTAAGATTTACGACTGCGGGTGACTGAAAGGCGGGATTTCCGGAAATAACCCTTTTAGTCACCCTTTTTCATTTCGTGACGATTGTGCAGGAACGGGCATAAATACTGGAAAACATGACTGAGATGAAACTTACATACATATACCATAGCGGATTTACCGTAGAGACCGAAGATTGCTTTCTGGTATTTGACTGGTGGAAGGATCCTGCCGGAGTAATGGATAACGTACTGGCATCCGAGAAGCCGGTATATGTTTTCTCCAGTCATTTTCATGAAGATCATTTCGACAGAAAGATATTGTCCTGGAAAGGACAGAAACAGAATATCCGGTATATATTGTCGAAAGACATACTGAAGCACTACAGGGCCGGAAGAGAACAGGCTGATGTCTGGCTGGCGAAGGGCGGCCGATGGGAAGACGGGACGGTGAGCGTAACGGCGGCCGGGAGCAATGACAGCGGGGTGTCATGGATAGTGGAGACTTGCGGCAGAAGAATCTTCCACGCAGGAGATCTCAACAACTGGTATTCACGTTTCCTCACCGATGACTTCACCGGAGGTCTGGTGTATAGCAAGGAAACAGGGAAAGAGGTGGATCCGCTGCGCGAGGAAAAGATGTTCCTCGGCGAATTGAAGGACATAGGCAAGATCGCAGACAGCTTCGATGTGGTGTTTTTCCCCGTAGACAGCAGAACAGGAAACGGATATACCAGAGGAGCACGCCAGTTCATCGGGCGATTCCATGTCGGGCTGTTTGTTCCCATGCACTTCACTGCCGGCGGATACGAATCTGCCTGGCGCATGAAAAAATTCACTGACGCCAGGCAGATCGGATTCTGGAGTATCAACCACGAAGGCGAATCCATGTATGTCTGAATTTCATTCTACAGGGCTAAGGTTATTTCAGCCTGAATGAGACTTTCCCTCGGATGTCATCGGATGCAGCTCCAATGTAGATATCGAAGACTCCAGGCTCGGCCACCCATTCATGCTTTTCAGGATCGAAGAACGAAAGATCGTCCCTGTCCACAGTGAAGTCCACTACACGGCTCTCTCCGGGAGCAAGACTGATCTTCGAAAATCCTTTAAGTTCTTTCAACGGGCGTGGAAGCGATGACTTGCGGTCACCCACATAGAGCTGCACGACCTCCTGGCCTTCGCGCTCACCTACATTCGACACTTCCACGCTTACTGTCACCGTACCGTCCTGATTCATCTCTTCACTGTCCAGAACAGGCTTTCCATACTCGAACTCAGTATAACTCAGTCCATGGCCGAAAGCGAACAGAGGCTTTGTTTTCTTCTGCAGATCGGCCCACCTGTAGCCGACATATATTCCGTCATTGTACCGGATATCCACAGTATCCTGCCGGGAAACGCCTGTATACTCTCCGAGACTATGCGCAGGAACATCTTCGAGTTTCGCAGGGAAAGTAAACGGAAGCTTGCCTGACGGATTCACATCTCCCGAGAGGACATCGGCTATGGCATGTCCGGCTTCAGAACCGATATACCAGCCTTGAAGGATGGAAGGAACCTCCCCAGCCCACGGCATAGCCACGGCATTTCCGGAGATATTCACAACGATCAGACGGTCAGTGGCTGCCGCCAATGCTTCAATCACAGCATCCTGCCCGTAAGGAAGGCCAAGTCCGGCGCGGTCCGTATTCTCGCAATCCTGATGGTTGCTCTTGTTCAGGCCTCCGACAAATATCACGTAATCGGCATCTTCAGCCGCTGCCACAGCATCGGCAATGAGTTCTTCCGCAGTCCTGCTTTCCTTCAGGTTCTGACCGGTAGTGACACCGTTATACTCCCCCGTCACATCTCCGACATATCCTCTTTCGTAGACCACTTCAGCCACGTCTCCGAACCGCTCGGCAATACCTTCCAGCGGGGAAATCTCTCTCTGTACCTTCAATGAGGAACTTCCTCCTCCCACGGTCATCATCTTGATCGCATTCTCCCCTACTACGAGGATCTTCATTCCTGCCTCGACTTTCATTGGAAGCAGATCTTCTTCATTCTTGAGGAGCACGATTCCTTCTCCTCCGATTTTCCTTGCCGCTTCATAATGCGCATCGGAACACAGACTGCCCAAAGGGCGGGTCCTGTCCATAACCGTACGGTATGCAAGCCTGAGTATCCGGCGAACCTTGGCGTCAAGTTCCTCCGTTCCGATCTCTCCGTTACGGATTTTTTCAAGGTACGGATATGCGAGATAGTAGTTGTCGTACGCATTCTTCGTACCGGCCTTCAGCCCGTCGGTCCATGAACCGAATTCCAGATCCAGACCGTTCCGTATGGCCTGGTCCGTATCATGAGTTCCGCCCCAGTCCGAAATGACGACACCGTCATAACCCCATTCACCGCGCAGGATATCCTCCAGCAGGTATTCATTGTGACAGCAATGCTGGTCACGGTAAAGATTGTAAGAACCCATGATGGCCCACGTCCCTCCTTCCTGGACTGCAGCCTTGAAAGCCGGCAGATAGATTTCATACAATGCCCTGTCATCCACGATGACATTCGTGGTATGACGGTTCACTTCATGGTTGTTAAGGGCATAATGCTTAACGCATGTAGCCACTCCGTTCGACTGCACGCCCTGCACATAAGGAACGACCATCCTCGCAGCCAGGTACGGGTCTTCTCCCATATACTCGAAATTTCGTCCGTTAAGTGGAGTTCGGTATATGTTCACGCCAGGACCGAGCAGCACACTCTTGTTCCTGTAACGTGCTTCTTCCCCTATGCTCTTTCCGTAAAGGGCTGACATCTCCTCATTCCATGTCGCAGCCAGACAGGTCAGTGCCGGAAAGGCGACGCAGGAATCATTCGTCCATCCTGCCTGGTCCCATTCATCCCACAGCACTTCCGGACGTATGCCGTGCGGTCCGTCGGTAGTCCAGATTTCAGGTATTCCCAGCCGCGGCACTCCTGCGGAACTGAATTTCGACTGCGCATGCAGCATGTCGATTTTTTCCTCCAGGGTCATTCGTCCCAAAGCATCCTCAATCCTCTCTTCTACGGGTTTGGTCTCGTCAAGATAAACCGGAATCTGCGCCGACAAAGGGGCAGATGCCGCGACAAGCCCGGCAATGACATTCAAAATCTTCATTTCAAAACTGTTAAATTAAATACAACATCTGTTACAGGAAACAATATTCTTCCTGCCTCCAAAATTAAGAAAAGTTCAGTAAAATCACGACAGAATTTGTCATGCTCGCGTTTTTTACATACTTTTAAGTTTGGAAAATTTCATGTTTACAGGCAACAGTATGAATTGGGAAATCTTAACAGGACTGACTTTGTTTTTTGCAGGTACGGCACTCATTATATATGGAATGTCCCGTCCGAACAGGATCGAACTGGCTGGAGACAGCCTGGTCATCAGAGGGAGTTATGGACAGACCGTCAGCATTGACGAGATACAGTCATGCGAAATGCTGGAAAAGATGCCTGAAATCACCCTCAGAACGAACGGCATAGGACTGCCGAATGTCAGGATCGGACATTTCCGTGTGTCCGGCATAGGCAAATGCAGACTTTACATAAATCTCAAATATCCCCCGTTCGTGCATGTCACCACCGTTTCGGGAAAACATATTTTCTTCAACACGAAAGATCCAGAGGTGACAGCCGGACTGTTTGAGGCGATATCGGATTCCATAAAACCGGCCCAACATGAGTAAGGGAAAGACTTTCAGCGATTTCAGCGCATTGAAATCGATATTGGCCGGATTGCCCGCCGAAAGGCGGAAAGACATTGGCCGGAGGCCTGAAAAGAAATCCGGACAGGACGGCTGCATGCAAAGGAAACGGGATGACAAGGTTCAGGGGCCGGATGTCGGAACGAAGGTTGTACTGATGGATTCCGACCTGAAAGGCAGGGTCATCGGGACAGGCAGGACGGTGAAAATCGAGCTTGAAGACGGGCTGGTGATAGAGACTTGTCATGACGGATTTGCCATAGCAGATCCTGTGGAAGAGGAACTTCTCCGCTCTGCAGGCACAGGTCCGGCGGGAAAAGACATGGATAGAATCTCAGGGCATGCTACATCGAACATCAGGAAAACAGGGCCGAATACCATGGAAGTCGATCTGCACATGGAAACATTGCCCGGAGGAAGGACAGTTCCCGAAGGGCACCGGCTGGAATATCAGATAGAATATTTCCGGAAGGTGCTGAGAGCCAATCTGCGGCACCGGGGTATGAAGATTTCGTTCATTCATGGTGTCGGCGACGGCATACTCCGCAGTCTGCTTTGCAAGGAGCTGGATGAGATCTTCGCGTTGAAATGCACTTATTCGTCCTCTCCTGCAGTCACTGTCGTCACCGTCCGGTGAACTGGCTTTAATTCTGCAAGGCCGGCTGCCGCAACGGTATGGACAGTTACCTTACAGGAGGAGTGACAGCGACTTTTATCACCCCGTCTTTCCTGTTTTCGAACAAGTCATAGGCTTCCGCAATCCTGTCCAGCGGGTATGTATGGGTAATGAGAGGACGTGTGTCTATCCTGCCCTCCGCTATCAGACGCAGGATTTCGTCACAGTCACATCCGTCCACTCCCCCGGTCTTGAATGTCAGATTCTTTCCGTACATTTCAGGCAAAGGGAGTATCTGAGGGGTGTCATACATGGCCACTATCGTGACTATGGCGTTCGGACGGGCGCATTCCCATGCCATCCTGAATGTCTCCGACGTGCCTGCAACCTCGATCACCACGTCAGCCCCGCCGTGCCGGCTATGTTCCATGACAGTTTCCCGGCAATTTTCAGGACCGGTCACTATCACTTCGGGATAATGCTTGCGGACAAAATCCTGACGCTGCCCGTCCTTTTCGCAGATGATGATACGTTCCGGATGTTTGAGCATGGCACATAAAAGCGTGCATACACCGGTCGGTCCTGCTCCGATGATGAGGACGGTGTCTTCTTCCCTGATTTCCGAGATCCTGGCAGCCCAGAAGCCTGTGGCAAGTATGTCTCCCGTGAACAAGGCCTGTTCATCGCTCACTCCGTCGGGAATCAGGGCCAATCCCTGGTCCGCATACGGGACGCGGACATATTCCGCCTGCCCTCCGTCAATACGGCAGCCAAGTGCCCAGCCACCGTCCGGATCCGAACAGTTGTTCACATATCCGTGTCTGCAGAAAAAGCATTCTCCGCAGAATGTCTCGACATTGACAGCGACCCTGTCACCGGGCCTGAATCTGCTGACGGCAGTCCCTGTCTGTTCCACGACTCCGACCATTTCATGACCGACAGTTATTCCGGGAACAGCTCGCGGCACGCTGCCGTGCTTTATATGGATGTCGCTTGTACAAATGCTTCCGAGGGTAATTCGTACTATGGCGTCCTTTGAATCGCGCAGTTGGGGTCTGTCCTTTTCCAGAAGTCCGAACTCGCCTTTTCCGATGTAAGTATATGCCAGCATGATATCAGAATTTATCAGAAATTCAAGGACAGGCCTATGCCATTCCCGGTCATACCAAAGGATAGCTGCAGGCAGCCGGACTGCTCATTGAAGGCTGCCGTCATTCTGTCCAGTTTTTTCTTGTAAATACAATAAACGGTGGTACCGGCTGCCATGCATAGCAGGCCGCCGCCGATCAAATATACTCCGGCCATGGCCACCTGTCCGAACCGGCTGCCGTATTCAATATTGACCGTCTGGCCGGATGCCGCCGCTAAAGGCAGGACAATGATGGTTCCGATGCCTACGGCAATTCCTTCCACCATAAGACCGACTGCGCCTACGCCGAGAGTCACAAGTCCTGCACCTGTCAGGGCCCCGAATCCGATAAGCAGGCCTTTGCCGGCGTTGAATCCGCATGATGCTTTCCGCCAGTCATCATATGTCACTCCGTCCAGTCCGTCAAACAGTGTCTGCATCTGCCCCTGGGTCAGCGCCGTTCCTCCGGAATATAATGACACTCCCCTTCTGTAAACCTGGGCATATTGTGCAGAGGCCTCCGCGATGCCGACAAAGAGTCCGGCAAGTACAAGCAAAGCCGTAAGCCATTTTTTCATATCGTTACTTTTCGTTACTATTCACAGTTCGTTCCCTGGATTCCCTCCAGAGATGCCGTATGGCAGTCAGCGGATGATAATACAGCATACGCGGGCCTGACCAGCGCATACGGCAAAGTTCATGGTTGTGTTCCTTGTGCTGACAATACATGCGTATCATCAGTTCAACTACGGATTTTTCGCTTTCCACTCTTTTTTCATTCGTGCCGCTCATATTTGATGTCACATACGTCAGTTTTTTGCCCCCGGCTGCCCCGGTTTCAGATGCGAAGATACAAAAACAGGCTGGAATTTCATCAGCAGGCGGCGACGGTCGTCGATTTTCTTCGGTTTGCCGGGCTTTTACTTTAGCGGATATGTAGAAACGAGGATGAAGGCAGTGATATATATTGTTTTTCAAGATATAATCATTAACTTCATCGCAAGCAGTCGAGCTGAAAACTTATGTGCAGCTAATCTGGTATTTCCTGATGAAAACAGAAAAATGGTATTGTGTACCTGACATTATATATGACACCGTTGCTTTGAATGATATGGAAAAACAGCCCACATACCAAGAACTGTTGGCAGCATACAACAAACTTCTTATGGAGAATAAGCTTCTTCATAAGGAAATAGACAGGCTACAGTCTTTACTAAACAACAAAGGCGTTCTTTCGACACCATCTACCATAAAGCGACATTTGTCTTTAGAAGAAAAAGTGAATGTGTTCCGCAATCTGTTCAAAGGGCGTGAGGATGTATTCGCACGGAGATGGTACAGCCGGACAAGCGGAAAGTCCGGCTATCAGCCTGTATGCCGGAACGAATGGGACAGATTATTATGTAACAAGAAAAAATATAAATGCGCAGAATGCCCCAACAGGTCGTTCAAACCGCTGGAATACGAGGATTTATACCGGCATCTTGAGGGGAAAAGCCCGGACGGTCAGGACGTAATCGGTGTATATGCCATTCTTGCCGATAACACTTGTAACTTCCTGTGTGCAGATTTTGATGACAAGTCCTGTGAAAACGGATATAAAAAAGATATATTGGCGTATGCAATGGTCTGCAAAGACTGGAACATTCCATTCTCCATAGAGCGTTCACGCTCCGGGAACGGTGCGCACGTATGGATATTCTTTGAACAGCCGTTGCCTGCATCCAAGGCACGAAGACTTGGAAATATGATACTGACAGAAGCGATGGAAAGATATGGAAGGATGACTTTCAAATCATATGACCGTTTCTTCCCCAATCAGGACAGACTGCCGGACGGAGGGTTCGGAAATCTTGTTGCTTTGCCGCTGCAAGGCAAAGCCCGCAAGGAAGGGAACAGCGTGTTTGTGGATGAAAACTTTATGGTACACGAAGACCAATGGAATTATTTGCTTGAAATAAAACGAATATCCGAAGTTACGGTTGACGCAATATTGGCAAAGCATGAAACGGCTTCGGAGTTGGGCGAGTTGTCCACTACCAGCGAATTAAAGCCATGGGAGACGCCTGCCCCTCAAAAAATTACTCATAGTGATTTTCCGACCAATCCTGTTGTCATCCGCTCCAATATGCTGTACATCCCTTTACAAGGATTTTCATCAAAAGCCGTGAACCACCTGAAACGAATCGCATCGTTCAAGAATCCGGAGTTTTATGCCCGGCAAGGTATGCGTTTGTCTACTTACAATATTCCACGCATCATTTCCTGTGCCGAAATAAAGGAAGATTACATTGCCCTGCCCCGTGGATGTGAAGATGCGGTCATTGCCCTTTTGGAAGACAACCAGGTCGCTTACCGCGTGGAAGACAAGACCAATCACGGGGAGAATATAACAGTAGAGTTTAAAGGCGAACTCCGTAAAGAACAGAAAGCGGCCATAACCAGTCTGACAGCCCACGACAACGGGATATTGAACGCCACTACCGCATTTGGCAAGACGGTCACTGCCATCGGTTTGATTGCAGAACGGAAAATAAACACGCTTATACTTGTACACACCAAGGCTTTGTTGGACCAATGGAATTCCCGTTTGAAAGAATTCTTGCAAATAGACTTTACGGAAGATAATCTTCCGAAGAAGCGTGGTCATAAAAGAGCCTTTTCGCCATTCGGCACATTGGACTCCAAGGGGAATTCTCTGCATGGAAAGATAGACATAGCTCTGATGCAATCCTGTTTGGAGGACAGCGGTGTAAAACCTTTTGTCCGGAATTATGGAATGTTGATTGTGGACGAATGCCATCATGTCTCAGCTGTAAATTTTGAACGGATATTGAAGTATGCCAACGCCAGATATGTCTATGGACTGACAGCCACCTCAATCCGCAAGGACGGTCATCAGCCTGTCATCTTCATGCAATGCGGCCCCATCCGCTATTCGGCAGATGCCAAAGCTCAAATGTCTTCCCAAACATTCACACGTCTGCTTGTCCCACGTTTCACCTTGTATAGAGAATTGACGGATGAAAAATCCCATTATAGCCGTATGGTTCGGAAGATGGCTGAAGACAAAAACAGGAACAGGCTTATAACGGACGATGTGTGTGGAATTTTACAAGAAGGACGTTCTCCCATCATATTGACCAGTCTCACAACCCATGTAGGAACTTTGGCAAACGCCTTGTCCCCTCACTGCAAACATGTCATTACACTCGTCGGTTCCGAATCGGCAAAAGAGAAACGTCAGAAGATGGAATATCTGCAAAATATACCATCCTCTGAGCCACTCGTCATAGTTGCTACGGGAAAGTACGTTGGCGAAGGCTTCGACTATCCCCGATTAGACACTTTATTCCTGGCTTTACCTGTCTCTTGGAAGGGCACCATCGCTCAATATGCCGGACGGTTGCATCGGGAATACTCTGGCAAGAAAGAAGTCCGTATTTACGATTACATTGATATCCATGTACCGATGTGCGATGTCATGTACAAGCGTAGATTGAGAGGATATGCGTCTGTCGGTTATCATATTAAGTCAAACGCTCCGATGGATTTGTTCAATGAAAACCATGGGGTTATTTATAACGGACAGACATATCAAAGCGAGTTTTTCAAGGATTTGTCCAAGGCAAAGTATTCGGTCATCATTTCCGCGACAAGACTTTGGTTCTCCAAACGTTCATCTATGCTTGACATGCTGAAAGACTTGCCGGAACGAGGAGTGGAAGTCTTCACTGTAATCAAAAGCAATCTGGAAAAGGAAGAACGGTTAAAAGGGACAGGGGCAAATGTCAGAGTTACTGATTCTTTGGCTGTTGATGTTGCAATCATTGACAAATCACTGATATGGTATGGCAGTATCAACTATCTTGGTTACAACACCGATGAAAATAATACCATACGCATTTATGATCCGGAATTGGCAGAGAATGTTTTGGAAGTACTTTATGCTTAGCACCGATATTCCTGTTGTCAATAAATATTATTACGATGCACTATCAATCTACCTAAAAACGAATAAATGCTGTTTAAAGATAGAAAACAAAGTAGGTTCGGTAGAACCATCCAGTTCATTGACAATATTGCAGTTAGGTTTTGCAAAGAGGTCTTTTAGACAGATAGTTTCTGTAAGTGAGATACTTACAAGCTCCCGGCCGGGAAGTGCAACAGTCAGTGGCCCGCGGGTCACTGACTGTTGCACTTCGGTGTTGAATCTACGGTTTTTATAGGTTTTTTATAGGTGGGTAATCTACATTTTAAAGTATATACACTTCCAGTAGGGGTTAATCCGATCTTATTTTGACTTTGCTTTATTTGTATCGGACCATGGAAATATTATTGGATGTGAAAACATGAAAAGGATATTATATGATGAATTTTGTTTTTAATATAAAAAAGCATAACTTTATTTATCGTAAAGTCATAAACTCATAAAGGATTTCTAATAATATATGACTATTGTAATTACATCACTAAATGATCTTGTTGATAAGATTAATTCTGATTTAGGTAACTTTTGTAAAGAGTTTGCATATGCGCGAAAAGAATTGGCCGGCTTGGCAAAAGCACCTAACAGAAATATCTTTTATAAATACGAAGATCTGAGTCGAGATTGGGCCATCAATGAAGGTGGTGGTACGGAAATTCAATATCACATTTATTTGAGAGATGGTGAGTTAGGATATGGATTAGGTTTTAATGCTCAATATGTTCCCTTTGCAAATGAGAAATCACCAATTGAATGGATAAAACCTTATGCATATGCATTTATTGCTCTGTTAGAAACGTATCGATTTAATTGGGAGTCATTGGGATTTGATTGGATTATCGGGGATGGAGAGGAAATGTTAAGAAATCCACAATATGGTTCTTATACACTTTGGGGGAAGAATACATTAATCAAAGATAATACCATAGATGAAGGCTTTTATAATCAGATGATAGCAGATATTAAGGGCGATTTATTCAATATCTATAAAGAAGTGTTTAAACGAAGAAATGAATTAATTCATCAAGAGACGAAAAGCATGGAATTAATAAATAAGATTGTGACTGTATTGGGAAGTGCGAAAAATTTAATTTTATATGGAGCTCCGGGTACAGGAAAAACTTATCTGGCAAAACAGATGGCCAAACAAATGATAGGGGTGGAAACGGATGATGCTTTGTATAAAAGCGGGCAATTTGCCTTTGTGCAATTTCATCCATCCTATGATTATACCGATTTTGTGGAAGGATTACGTCCTGCTCAGACTGATGGTTCTAGAGGAGGTATTGGGTTTGAATTAAAAGACGGAGTATTCAAGAAGTTCTGTGAAAAAGCTAGGAAAAATCTGGAGGACAGTCAAAAAGATCCCCAAACACTATCAGTCGAACAACAGATTGAGAAGAAATATAATCGACTGATAGAGGCTATTCAAAATGGCGAAATCAATAAGGTGGAACTAAAAACCCCGGAAAAGTATGCTATAATATTGGGGTCGTCTGAGAAAAATAACATTCAATTTAAACGTCCGAGTAACGGACGGATTAGTGAGCATACAGTATCATTGTCTCGTCTTCAGCAACTCGGGAAGGTGTTTAAGACTGCGGCCCAACTGGAGGGTTTAGCCAATCTTTCACATAATATCAGAGATGTTATAGGAGGTTGTAATGCTACATGGTATTGGGCAATTCTACATCATCTGTATAAAGCATACGGAAATGTGGTGGACAATGCAACAGCCAATGAGGTTGACCGAAAAAATTATGTGTTTGTCATTGATGAGATCAATCGAGGAGAGATTTCTAAAATATTTGGAGAATTGTTCTTCTCAATAGATCCGAGTTATCGTGGAGAAAATGGTGCTGTCTATACTCAATATGCCAATATGCATGAAACGGATGAAAAATTCTATGTACCCGAGAATGTGTATATAATAGGAACGATGAATGATATCGACAGGAGTGTGGAGAGTTTTGATTTTGCCATGCGTCGCCGCTTTGTTTGGCAAGAGATTACGGCTGAAGAGAGTGCTGATAATATGAATCTTCCCAAAGAGTGTAAGGCCAAGATGAAAAGTCTCAATGATAAGATATCAAGGATCGAGGGGCTTGGTTCTTCATACCATATCGGTGGTGCATATTTCCTTGACGAGAATGGAGTAGCTATCAAAGATTTTGAGGAAACCTGGTATTTGCGATTGAAACCTCTGTTGCGTGAATATTTGCGAGGCATGCCCAATGCGGATAACTACATGGATGAATTAAGAAAAGCATATGAAAATACTGACAACAACTGATAATAACGGAGGAAATTATCGGGTGCCCGAGGAGCATTGTGATAACCTGTTGACAATAGGAAATCGCAATGTCGGGGCGTTGTGTCAGGAAAATCCGGACTTGTTGATTTTTCCGCAGTCTCTGGGCCTTTATCATGATGATATTGCCAAAGCACCCATTTTTGTGCTACAGGATGGATCCCTGACCACTCGTAACATGATGGGGTTTGTGGGAAAAGACGTGACGATGTTGACTATAACTTCTCGGTTTTGTAAGGATGATCAACATGACTACTTTCTGCATTATATGTTACAGCGAGTGTTCGCCATCAACATGTTTGATTTTGAGCAAACATCTAATGATGAAGATATATGGGATTTTTTGTTGTATCTCTTCCCCTATTATCTAAAGCAAGCTTATAGACAGGGAATATATAGAACTTATGTAAGAGCCGAATATAATGATGCTCATGTTAAAGGCCGTATTGATGTCAACCGGCACATACGAATGAATTTCCCTTTTCGTGGGCAGATAGCATATTCCACGAGAGAGTACAGTGTCGCTAATCCCGTAATTCAACTGATACGGCATACGATCGAATACATATCGAATCACCCTTTTGGCAAAGGAGTGTTGGCCTATGATGCGGAAACCCGCGATGTCGTCGATAAAATTCGTATGATGACTCAAAGCACCTATAGGAAAAACGATCGTCAGCGAATTGTGGCGGCCAATCTGAAAAGGTTCTCTCATCCCTATTTCACGGCGTATGTGATGTTGCAAAAGATTTGCATGCAGATTTTGCGCCGGGATAAAATCAGTTTTGGAGAGAAAGAAAGTAAAATATATGGATTGCTTTTCGACGGGGCTTGGCTTTGGGAAGAATACCTGAATACGGTGTTGAAACAAGATTTTGAACATCCCGAGAATAAGACAGGGAGGCATCGACGCCATCTGTTTAATTGTGGAGCTAAATCTTTTCAGGCAATTTATCCAGATTTCATAAGTAAAAATCTACCCACTATTGTGGGGGATGCCAAATATATGGCTTTGGAGACAAAAGAATATAATGAGGACTCGGAGCGGGCGACAAGCGTATATTATAAGACCATTACTTACATGTATCGATTTAATTCTATTTCTGGTTTTTTGTTGTTTCCCCATCCGAGAGGAGGGTCTGATGAAACATACGAAATCAAAGAGACTGCTGGCAAGTTGCGTAAGATCGGACTGTCAATTCCTCAGAATGAGACCAGTTTTGCTGCATTTCTGACTTGTATGAGAGCGCAAGAAGAGTGGTTGCGCTCTACAATCATGCAATTATAATTAAATGTTGTATCAAGGGATATGGGCAGTCTGGTTTTGTTGTTAGATTGTTAATAGCTCAATTTTAATTTATTGAGCCATTAACTGAACAATAAGAACTCACAAATGAAGTTTTGTTTCAATTTCATAATTGATCATCTACATATACATTGATGTATGAAGTAAATGTCATATATTTACATAAGTTGTAATTAAAAACAAAATAGGATATTTATGAAAATAGCCATCTTACATCTTTCTGACATGCATATAGATAATGGAAATTATCAGTGGTTGACCAAGAAAACCGAACAAATAGTTTCTGCGGTTTGGAATGATTTTTCAGAGTGCGGAAAAATTATAATTGTCGTTTCTGGAGATATAGCTAATTCCGGCAAGAAAGAACAGTATGATTATGCGAAAAATTTCTTTAAAGCGCTTTTAAGATCGTTTGCAGAAAAGAAATTAGGTGATACTGAGTTGGATAACAAAATCATATGTGTGCCTGGTAATCATGATTGCGACTTCGATATAAATGTTAATGCAAGGCAAATGTTGCTTCCATCTATACGATCAAATGCCGGAATGGTTGATAGTAGTGTATATGACGTAATTTCTGCTGTTCAAAACAATTTTAAAGAATTCGCGAAGGAGATAATGATTGACAATGCATTCAGTCTTTCAATAAACAATAATGTGAAAATCAATGCCGGTGGTAAAACTATTCTTTTTAGACTTTACAATACTGCATGGATGTCAAGTTTAAAAGAAGAGCAAAATAGCATTGTAATGCCATTAGAAATGATTGAGTCAAAAAGTATTGATGCGGATTTGGTAATTTCGCTTTTTCATCACTACTATTCATGGCTTACTCCTTCATGTGATGATAATAAAAATCGTTTTAGAAAGTATGTTACGAAGACTTCTAATGTGATTTTATATGGCCATGAACACACTCCCTCTTCTTCGCAAGTTACTGATTATTACGAAAATGAGATTATTAATGAATTTGAGGGCGGTGCATTGTACTTTTCTCAGTCGAGTTATACAAGAACTTCATCTTTCAATTCTATCATACTGGATTTAGATTCTTTTGAATGTATTGTACGGTCTTTCGATTATAATGGCAGTATCTACTCTGAGAAGAAGAAAAGACAAGTGAATCTGAATCAGGAAAGGAAAATGGATGAATTCCGCCACAATACAGATTTTCAGAAGTCTCTAAAGAAAATGTCAATCCCCATTCACAATAGCGAGAATGTAAAGATGACACTTGATGAGTTCTTTGTGTATCCGGACTTAGAACGAATGAATAAGAGACAATTGAAAGTCGATGAGGATTTTACAGATAGCTCTTCAATTATAGAAGATACACAATATCAGCTGGTAATGCTAGAAGGCGATGACCAATGTGGAAAAACAAGCTTGATGAATATGTATTATCTCCGATTTATTGACAAATATATGTACCCTATTCTCATCAAGGGAAAGAATATTGTAAATAATAATATAGACAAGATTATCGGTAAAGCGTTTGATGAGCAATATTGCAGTAATGATAAGGAAAAATACTTACAATATGACACGAAAAAGAAAATTCTCATTGTGGATGATTTTGATGAATGTCAATTGAATGACACAATTAAGAAAAAGCTGATAGACCAATTCTTAGTTCGATTCGGTAAGGTTATTATTACTACAAAAGAGAATGAGAATGTGGTTTCTTCATATTTTCTTATGGAGAAGAAGAATACATTGGCTGCACGTATTAAACCTCTTGGACATGTAAAGAGGAATGAATTAGTAAAGAAATTCTATGTTACATACGATGTGAATGCTTCTTCTTTACAAAAGCAGGCTCTTTTGGAGCGGGTAAAAGCTGGTTTCGATATGGTTGAGAATTTTCTTGGCAAGGAGTATATACCGTCTTTCCCAATTTATATTCTATCTATTTTGTTATCTAATACTAAGATGCAAAATAGTTCTCTGGAACAGACTTCATACGGATACTGTTACGAAGCCTTGATAACTTGTGCATTATTATCATGTGTGAATGATAAAACAAAAATTGATAGGTATTATAATGTTCTGACAAACTTGGCTTATTATATTTATCGGAAAAATGGCAAACCCATATCGGAGATCGATTTTAGAAAATTCTACGATAAATATCAAGAGATTTATTACTCGGAAAGTTATAAAGAAGTAAAGAATAACCTCTTAAAGTGTAATTTGCTACGTTGTACTGATGATTATTACTATAAGTTCTCATACAACTACATATTTTATTTCTTAGTCGCCAAATATATGGCAGATAATATGCACTGCAAGGATGGGCAGGGTGACATCATGAATTTGTGTCAGAATATTCATGATGAGCAAAAGGCTAATATTTTAATATTTATAGCTCATCATATTAAAAATCCACAATTCGTTGAAGCAACACAGCTTGCTTTAATGTCGGCTTTAGATAGCCAGAAGCCGGTATCTCTAAACAGAGATGATGATTATTATAAATTATTAAATGAAATTTGCGAAAGCCTGAAGAAGGAGATCGTTAAACCGAATGAAGAAATAGATCCGGAGAAAGAACGTGAAAAAATATTGCAAAAGCAAGATGAAAGTGACCGACTTGCATCGAATGATAAAATAGATCCCGATAACCTGCCTTTAGAGATTCAAAATATGAATAAGGCGTTGCGTTCCATTGAAGTCGTTGGACAAATTGTTAAGAATAGACAGGGATCGCTACCCAAACCGAATATTAGAACCATGGTGTTGGAGTTGTATGAAGCCGCTTTCCGTACCATAAGTTATTTCGGGACAATTATAGAATCAGAGAGATCGCATGTTATTGAGGATGTGATTAGCAACAAAAAAGAAGGAATTTCTAATAATGAAATTATTAAGAAAATAGATTCCTTCTTTGAGCTTAGTTCTTTAAACTTCTGTTTGTTTGTATTTTCTAAAGTTATTAATTCTGTGGGTAGCAAGGAGTTGAGGGCTACTTTTTCAGAAATAGCAGATGAAATAGGGACTCCAGCTGCAAAGTTGGTGTCATTCTCAATTATCAGCTGTTTTTCAAAAATTGCTATCCCAGAATTAGGGGCATTGGTTGAGGATTTGAAGGACAATCCAGTTGCAATGAGTATCATTCGTGCACGAGTACGGTCATACTTGTATAATAATCACGTAAGTTATTCTGATCGACAGAGAATTATTAATACGGTAAATCTGAATCCAAGAGATAGTCATATCACGGCCAATCGGCCTTCTAGAAAATAGCAGTAGGTAATGTAATATAAGTATGCTAATCATTACTTTAGGCTATAGAAACATTTCTGATTATGTCTATTTTATACGAAATATTGAATGCTGCTACTTTGTGATTTTATCAAAGATATATTAAAGAAAGTAATGTATTTGCAGTAAATTGAACAATAAACTTAGATATAATAATCTGCATTTGTTTACTGATTCAACTATGTTTGGTAAACAGGAAATTGCTAAGTAGTACCTTTGTAAAGAGCCTTGATGAAACATTTTCATGAAAGGCTCAATTATACAAAGTCATATTATAACTGTGACTTAAAGTGACTAAAACGGATTTAATCCGGCCAAGTTGGCGATTTCGGAGCAAAGGCCCCCAGAAAACCGATGATTATTTCGGAGTAAAACCACCCAAAAAGGACCCTATTAT
>CALUQB010000003.1 GCA_944322815.1 uncultured Bacteroidales bacterium
CCGGAAACATGCTATTCCAATCGAAAGAAGCCGCTTATTGACTTGGCGTCAAAGCACGGGAACATATTGCTGAAATCTATTGAAAACGGCAATGTCTGGGAAGAGAAATTTTCGTTGGATTATGTGTTTTATGCGCAGCGGGTGCCTTCCGGGGCGCTGAGTTCCATTCCTGACGAGGCATTTTCCCAGACGGTCAGTTTTGCACAGGAATATGTCGAAAAGGCGTTTGAACTGAGGGTGACTGTAGTGGGCGACAAACTGTTCGCCTGCAGGATTGATTCTCAGGCCCAGGATGATGACACAGGCAAAATCGACTGGCGGCAGGGCTACGGACATGGCATAAGATGGTCCAGGTTTGATCTTCCGGAGGACATTGCGGAAAAGTGCCTCGTCTTTCTGAAGAATATGAACCTCAACTTCGGATGTTTCGACTTCATCGTCACGCCGTCCGGAAAATATGTCTTTCTTGAATGCAATCCCAACGGACAGTGGCTCTGGGTGGAAATCGAAACCGGACTTCCGATTTCCGAAGCGATTGCGGAGTGGCTGGCTGAAAAGGGATGAAACAGAATGAAATAATTAAAAACTATGCGAAATGAGAGTCATATTCATTTTCTGCCGTGGGTAGGGAAGAGATACTATGAAGGCATAGGTGGCAAGAAGATACTTGTCCTCGGGGAGAGCCATTATTGTGCGAAGCCGGAGGACGATACTCCATTTGTCACGAGAAAGGTCATAGAAAATCTGCTTGATCCTGCGGCAGAACATGAAAGTTATAAGAATACCTACACCAAGTTTGAAAGGGCTCTTGCAGGAAAGGTCCTTGATTGGCAGGGAAAGGTGGATTTATGGAATTCCGTGATCTTCTATAATTTTGTCCAGAGGCCGATGACTAGGCCCCGTATCAGTCCTGAACCCGGAGATTTCAAGGATTCGTATGCGGCATTTTTCGAGGTGCTTGAAGAATATCGTCCTGACTGCATAATCGTATGGGGAAAGCGTCTGTACAACAACCTTCCTCAAAAAGGGTGTCAGGGCTCTGATTTGCAGTTGCCTGACGGCACATGTCAGGAAACGTGGATATATACTCTGTCAGGAGGCAAAAGAGTCCTTGTCCTGCCTATACTTCACCCGTCATCGGGCTTTTCCTGGGATTTCTGGCACGAAGCGCTAAGACGGTGCCTTGAATTGTGATATGACAAACTGATTGGCAATAGTAATTTACAAGGTTTAAGATACAATGAATTTCAATATGCAGCATGACGCAAATCATGAACTTGATTTCTTAAGGGAACTCAAGGATGGCCTGAAGAGATTATGGCCAGGAAAAGTAGTGATGGGGAAACATACTGTCTTCGTATCGACGAAATATGGTGACGTCATTGCAGATTGGAAGACAGTTCGCTTCCCGTCGAATCCCTATACATACTATCGAAAAAATAAGACTCCGGAAAAATTCATTTCTTTCATTCTTTCCGGCATCGGAAAATTTTCAAGAATCAGAGAAAATGCAATATCTGAAATATCTCCGTCAGATGCAATAGGGGAAAAGTTTGAAGCCGTCCATTCCGAATGGCTGCGGCTGATGAATCTTGATATTGCCGATTCGGGCATGTCTGATATGGAAGTTGCTGAACAGATGGACACTCTATGCGGCACTTTTGCAGAGGCAGTCATAAACCAGACAAAAATATATGCCGATATATTCAAAGCGAAGATAGGCGAAATCAATGTTGTAAGGAGACGTATGAATGCATTAGGTATGTGCTATATAAAAGAGAAGCGAATCGACATCAATGTCCGTAATATCGCACTGCCTCCGGCATGTGTCAGGGAAACAATCCTCCATGAAATATGCCACCTGTTTATTCCGAATCACAATTTGAGTTTTTACAGGAAACTGGAAGATATGTGCCATGCGGTGGGGCTTATACGGAATTGCGGTTATGTGGTTACTGAATTGGGCGGCATAAGTCGATATAGTGCGGTCCTGGCAGATGAGAATGATTGGAATAATTACAAAAAAACATCCGCAATCATCTCATCTTGGATCTCAAAAAAGTGAGGATATTTCGGTTGTTCAGGCTCCGGGACTTGAAACCTTCGGAGCCTTTTTGCCGTCAGTACATCAGGCCGAAAGCCCAGAGGGGAATCACATTATTTGAGCCGTACTCTATATCATCCTTTACGATATAGGCATTGTCTGTTCCTGAGATCTGTTTCTGCCCCTTGTTCTTTCCGCCGATTTCGAAAGTATATTTTCCTGCCTTGAAGTCTGCGACTGGCGATGATGTGACATTGTGCCCGGAGGCTCGCATCCATTCAAGAAAGATTGTTTCCCGTATATTTCCGATATCAGGCTCCGAGTCAGATAGGACATAAGCAATATTGGGATTGTTCAGATATATCTTGTTGACTTTCCCGAGCAGACTGATACCTTTTGTATCATCCCTCAATACATTGACAAGACCGGCTTTCTCCAGCCAGACGACAATATCTGCTACATAATTGCGATGCATGTCCAGGTCTTTCCCTATTTTCGAGTAGTTCGGCTTGAATGGGACACTTTGAGCTATGATGTATAGCAATGTTTTCAATTTGCCTGCCGTAGACACTGACAGACCGGCGAATTTGGGGATGTCCTGCTCCACGACGCGGTTGATGACATTGCCAAGTCTCAGATAATAATTGCCGTTTTTAAAATATGGATAGAACCCTGTGCGCAGATATTCTTTGAATAGCGCAAGGGGACGATATCCGGAATAAGGAAAATCTATATTGTTGGATATGATCTGATCCAATGTATGTACCGGAATTTCCAAGTTCCGGCTCAATGCGAGATATTCACGGAAGGAAAGTCCGGGCATCTGATACTCCAACATTCTGCGGCTGAGGTCATAGCCTCCTTTTTGCAGATCGAGGACCGATGAGCCGGTGTACACGACCCGAAGTCCCGGATATGTGTCATAGATATTCTTGATTTCCTGTGACCAGTTTCTGTAGCTGTGGATTTCATCTACATATAAGGCTATGCCTCCGTCTTTATAGAATGAATCCGCCAGTTCAACAAGAGTATGGGCTGAAAACCACATGTCATCAGCCGAAACATAGAGCGATGTATCAATGTTATCGTGGAGTTTAATATGTTGCAGTACAAGAGTTGATTTACCGACACCCCTGGCACCGAGGATGCCGACAAGACGGTCGTTCCAGGATATGGTATCATGTATATTCCGGATATATGCAGTATCTGTCGCGTTGACCAGCATCTTGAATTTTTCCCGTAATGCTTTCATTTTTATATGTTTTCAAGTCTCCGATAAGCAAATATAGCTAAATTGCCTTAAAAAAACAGCAGTTTTACATAAAATTGCTTAAAAAAACAGGCAATGAACTGGGTACGTAACTTTTGGGATTATGAAACACCGTTGTTAGCCAGTTTTGAATTTTTCTAATTTAAGTTTAATATATTGCCCTGTTAACCAATGAGTTAACAGGGTAATATTGGATTGTGGAAAACTTTTTATCACTATTGTCCGACATTGTATGGATAATTGGTTTATCTTTGCTCCCGTTGTCCATGTTAATGACAAATAAAAATTTCTACACTTATTAATATCTCTTATTATGGTCAGATTTGTTATCAAACGTGACGGGCGTATTGTCGATTTCGACAAGAGAAAAATAGTGGATGCCGTACTGAAGGCAATGAACGTTACCGAAGAAGGGGAAGACATAGTACTGGCTGCCGAAATCGCGGCCGCCATAGCCAAGATAGACGTTGAGAGCATGAGTGTGGAGGACATCCAGGACCATGTGGAGATGGAGCTGATGAACAGCCCGAGAAAGGAAGTGGCGAAAAAATACATAGCATACAGGAACCAGAGGAATCTGGCCAGAAAGGCAAAGTCCCGTGAGATATTCAAGGAAATCATCGAAGCCCAGGCGACCGATGTGACCAGGGAGAACGCGAACATGAATGCCGACACCCCTGCCGGCATGATGATGAAATTCGCATCCGAGTCCACGAAGTCCTTCGTGGATGAATGCCTGCTGTCGGAGGATGTGAAAGAGGCTGTCAGGAACGGCTACATCCACATCCACGACAAAGACTACTACCCTACAAAAAGCCTTACATGCGTGCAGCATCCGCTGGACAAGATTCTGAAAAACGGTTTCTTCGCCGGGCACGGGGAGTCGCGTCCTGCCAAAAGGATAGAGACTGCCAGCATTCTGGGCTGTATTTCCATGGAAACCGTACAGAACGAGATGCATGGAGGCCAGGCCATACCGGCATTCGACTTCTATATGGCTCCGTTCGTCAGGAAGACTTTCCATGAAGAGATAGATAAGATCAGCGACATGGAGGGGAAGGACTACAGCCACCTCAAGGACATAGAGCTCGATGACTATATCAAGAGAGACCTGCTCGGAATCCAGGGGGAGGAAAGGGTGATCCAGCATGCCATAAACATGACCGTAAGCCGCGTACACCAGTCGATGGAGGCATTCGTGCACAACATGAATTCCATCCACTCCAGAGGCGGGAACCAGGTGGTGTTCAGCTCCATAAACTACGGTACCGACACATCAGCCGAAGGCCGCTGCGTCATAAGGGAAATCCTCAACACGACGTATGAAGGCGTGGGGAACGGCTCTACAGCCATCTTCCCTATCCAGATATGGAAGAAGAAAAGAGGAGTCAGCTACCTGCCGGAAGACAGGAACTATGACCTGTACAAGTTTGCCTGCAAGGTGTCAGCCAGGAGATTCTTCCCTAACTTCCTGAATCTGGACGCCACATTCAACCGGCACGAACTCTGGAGGGCCGACGATCCCGAAAGATACAACTACGAAGTCGCTACGATGGGATGCCGCACCAGAGTGTTCGAGAACCGTTTCGGGCCGAAGACTTCCATCGGCCGCGGAAACCTTTCCTTCACCACGATAAATATCGTCCGTCTGGCCATCGAATGCATGGGCGAGCCTGACCACAACAAGCGCATCCAGATGTTCTTCGAAAAGCTTGACTGGGCGCTCAATATCACCGCCAAGCAGCTCTGCGAAAGATACGATTTCCAGAAGACGGCCCTGAAAAAACAGTTCCCTCTTCTGATGGGCGCTTTGTGGCTCGGCAGCGAAAACCTGAAGGAAGACGACACTATCGAATCCGTGATAAACCAGGGCACGCTCGGAATCGGCTTCATCGGTCTGGCGGAAGCGCTCATAGCCCTGATCGGCAAACATCATGGAGAATCAGAAGAAGCCCAGGCACTCGGTCTCAGAATAGTGTCTTACATGAGAGACAAGGTGAACGAATTTTCAGAAAGGTTCCAGCACAATTTCAGCGTGCTCGCCACTCCTGCGGAAGGCCTTGCCGGACGTTTCACGAAGATGGACAAGAAGAAATTCGGAATCATACCGGGCGTGACGGACAAGGAGTATTACACGAATTCGAACCATGTGCCGGTATACTATCACTGCACACCGAAACACAAGGCAGAGGTAGAGGCGCCTTACCATGCCCTGACCGGCGGCGGACACATCTTCTACGTGGAAATCGACGGGGATGCCACCCACAATCCTGAAGCTATCATGGCCATTGTGGACCTGATGGACAAGTACAACATGGGCTACGGCTCCGTGAACCACAACAGGAACCGCTGCATGGACTGCGGATTCGAGAATGCCGACGAGGATCTGGAAGAGTGCCCTAAATGCCACAGCAGGCATATCGACAAGCTGCAGAGAATCACAGGATATCTGGTCGGAACTACCGAAAGGTGGAACAGCGCGAAACTGGCTGAGCTGAAAGACCGCGTCGTCCACAAATAACCTAACAAAACGAGGATTTCTGCATTACGCAATTATACATACAAGCCAAAAATGACTATCAGGATATTGGATATATTGGAGGAGACCATGGCCGACGGCCCTGGTCTCCGTACTTCAATATATTGCGCCGGATGCGCACATCACTGTCCGGGATGTCATAACCCGCAGTCATGGGATTTCAACGGCGGCCATGAAGCTACGGTGGACGAACTTCTGGAAATCGTCAGGTCCGATGAATTCAGCAACGTGACATTCACCGGCGGGGATCCGCTGTATCAGGTCGAGGCATTCACCGAGCTGGCCCGCAGGATCAAGGAAGAAACCTCCAAGACGATATGGTGCTACACAGGGTTCACTATCGAAGAAATACGTGCCGATGAGCGGCTGTCACAGATTCTGCCGTACATAGATGTCCTGGTCGACGGACCTTTCATCCAGGAACTGAGAGATACGGAACTCCTTTTCCGCGGCAGTTCGAACCAGAGAATCATCTATCTGCACGGGAACCCTGATGAAGAAATCATCCCCGGGACTGTGGCGACAATACCGCTGAAATGAAACGGTTCTTCTTCGTCACGGAAGTATAGACCATATCATATCCGCACTCAGGGCACCATCCGCCTCCCAGCAGGACATACTCCAGCGAAGAAGTGAATCTGTGCCCGTTCTCACATTCCCACACGAACATCGATCCGCGCTTTCCTATGGCGTCTGCATCAGTGGCAGGGCCTATGAAGCACCCTCCGCGGAACTCTGCCGCCGCCTGGATTTCCTTTTCCGTGAGACTGTAAACAGACTTGGTGTCATCATATCCTTTCGGCAGGTCCACGACTTCTCCGCACTGCCGCGCTTTCTCCAGATTCCTTTCGAGATGACGAGGACGCATCTGCTCCCAGGTCCGGATATTTTCATACGCTTCACGGGAACCGTAGTATGCTTTCAGCTTCTCTTCGTCATTCTTCGCCCAAGACTGTGTTCCCAGGCCGTTTTCGAAAGCCAGAGGCTTCATGAATGCCTTTATCAGGCAAGACGGCACGATGCGGGCAAGCGAATAATACCACGGAAGACGTTCCGCGAGGCTTCTGAAATACTCGTCTACCGGAATATTCGCCCGGAAATGCAGATAATTCTCGAGAATATCCGCATCCTTGTACCACATGCCATGGAAGTTCTTCGTGGCGAACCACTGCGGCTCGAAAACTTTCTCCACGGAAGAGATTCCCAATGGCTTGAGCAGCCTGTTTTCAAAATCATAGTTGACGAGACGGTAATCTTCCCCGCTGCTTATATTATAGAATCTGTTCCAGAACTCGTCCGGCACCCAATCTTCGACGACATTGGCCAGTATACGGCCGGAATCCTCGACCGTAGCCCATTCCAGGACACCGCCTATCGGAACATGAAGTGCAGTAGGGTTTATCTGCTTGAATATACCGGGATAAAGTATCCCTGTCTGACGGAGAGAGACCCACCATCTGATGCCTGAATCCACGATCACCCGCTCCGCCACGCACTTCGAGACCGAATATTTGTCATATTTGCTCGCATACACCGGCTCACCGGCCTCACCCCAGTGAAACGGCGGCATCCTGTCCCCGCACTGCGCCACAGACCCTATATAGACGACCCGGATGTTCTCATGCTCAGGCTGTGCAAGCACCGCCTTCACAATATTTTCAGCTGCCGTGACATTGGTCTTCAGCGTCTTTTCAGGGTAATAGTCGGCCGCCGGTGAAACCATCCCGCCGACATGGAGGACAAAATCAGCCCCTGTCACGCCCTCCAGCACATCTTCATAGCGGGTAAGGTCTCCCCAGACAACTGATACTGCCGGATCGTTCATGAACGGCGCGAGTTTCTTCCTGTTTTTCCTGCTTGGCCGCGCGATAAGACGGATATTGAATCTGTCTTTCTTTTTCAGCAGTTCGTTGAATCCTGCCCAACCCATATTACCGGTAGCACCGGTTAAAAAAACGGTCTTCTTCATCTTCTTGTTCATTGACATTAACGTCAGTCCGAAGGATATTCTGCCCGGCACACGGGCCTGCATCGGACTTGCGACATTGTTTACCGGAGCCAGGTCTCCGGATTCTGAGGCTTTGATCCCTGCCATATCTGGAAATGGAGCTGGGTTTCTCCGTTTATGGTATCGACAGAGCCTATCTTCTGCCCGGTACGGACCTTGTCCCCCGGCTTCACCGCCGTACTTTTCAGCTTGCAGTAGAACGAGAAATAGTTTCCATGCTGAACCAGGACACACTGGTTATACCCAGGCATCACGACTATCTGCTTCACGATGCCGTCAAACACGGCCTGCACCTCTGCCCCTTTGGATACAGCTATGGTGATACCGTTGTTGAACGGAAGCTTGACATTGGTAAAGACAGGATGGTAATGCTGCCCGAAACGGTCCACTATCACACCCTGCACAGGCCACGGAAGCCTGCCCTTATTCTTCGAAAACTCTTCAGCCAGCTTGTAATCTATCTCCGTCTTCTTCTCTTTCGTCTGCGAAGACTTCATGGCCTCCCTTATGATACGCTCTATCTCCCTGTCCAGAGCCTCGACCTGCTTTCTCTTGGCTGACAGTTCTTTCTCGTATTTGCTTCTGTCCTTCTTCAGTCTGGACACTATGGCGGCAACCTCTTTTTCTTCCTGCTGCAAGGATACCAGTTCCTGCTGTCTGGACTTTCTGAGTTCTTCCGCCTTCGTTTTCAGATTTCCCAGCCGGTCTTTCTCAGTTTCAAGCTCCTCTCTGGCAGACCGTATCCTGTCTCCCTGAATACGGGCCTGGGCGGACAGATTCTTGAAATAACTGTATCGCCTGAATGCCTGCCCCAGATCTTCACTCGCCAGAATATACATGTACCATACGCGTGAATCGCGGTTCTTGTAAGCGCTTCTGATCAGTTTTCCGTAATATGCGGAAAGAGTATCCAGCTCGGCATTCAGTCTGTTTATCTTCCTCTGGGTCAGATAGATGTCGTCCGCATACCGTCTGATCTGCCTGTCACTTTCCTTTATCAGGGTCTTCCTTCCGGAAACTTTCGCACGTATAAGTGTCAGACGGGACAGTTCGCTGCGGCTTCGCGACACAGTCTCGTCCAGCTGTCTGTCCAGCATCTCGATTTCCTTTTCCAGCCGCGCCTTGCGCTTTTCGTATTCGCCTGTGTCCTGAGCGGAAACGCACAGGCTCTGCACCGCTATCAGGAACAGCGTCACGACTATGGAACATGCAACTCTCATCGGCCGGCCTTTTTCATTTCGTTTTTCCTCTGGCTGATCCGGCTCTCCAGATCCCCGATCTCACCGTTGTTTATCGCCTTTGCCTGATTCCAGTAGAGGAAAGCCAGATCATATTCCTTCAGGGCGAACAGCACCTCCGCATAATGGTCCAGTATCACCGGACTTTCCTTCCCTCCATACAGCATCACTGCATTCTTGAAGAAAGGCTTGGCTTCGAGAGCCTTTCCCTGCAGATACAGTATCCATCCGAAAGTATCGAGGTATGTGGAGTTGTCTGGTTCCAGCTCGACAGTCCGCTTGCTCATGGCATAAGCCTTTTTCAGCTGTTTTTTCTCTTTACTCAGGAAATAAGCGTAGTTGTTCAGTACGGGGACATAGTCGGGGTTCACGGCCAGAGCCTTGTCATAAGCCTTGAAAGCCTTCTTTTTTTCACCGAGCTTGTAATACATGTCTCCCATGGTGGTATACGCATTCAATACTGTGGCACTGTCTTCCGGTGCCATCGAAAGGACCTTTTCACATATCTCCACTACCTGCCCGTAGTTTCCCCTGTTGTATTCTCCCAGACTGGCATATTCCAAGAATGCCGGTTCCGACGGGAACTTTCCTGCTGCTTTCAGAGCCTCATCTACCAGTGCATCCCAGTCATGGACATACATGAGTATCTCCACATAAGAAGCTGCGGCTGAAATGCTTTGCGGCCATGTCTCGGCATTTTTCCTGAAAAAGTCTTCAGCCCGGACACTGTCCCCCTTGGCATAATAATATATCCCGGCCGTGGTCAGCACCGTGGAATCTTCAGGATACTTTTCCGTGCAGATGGATACCAGAGAATCCATCTGCGGACCGAAACTCTTGAAAAAATACTGGTCCATGGAACGAATCAGCACATTCAGATAGCTGCATTTGCCGTCAAGCGCTATATCATCGTTCTCCATGAAATCATACAGTTCCCCGAAATACTTCTGATAATCCCTCGTAATCCTGTATGTTTCGGCCTTTCCAAGCAACGCAGGAGCATAAGAAGGCTCTATGTCGAGAGCCTCATTGTAAAGGGCCAGAGCCAGTGAATCATTATACATGGACAGCTGGCGGTCCCCCAGAATGGACAGCACCTGCACTGAAGAATACTTGCTGTTGAAATCTTCCAGATACTCGTAGCCTTCATTTTCCCTTCCCAGTTTTCTCAGAAGATCGAACTTGGCCAGGGCGGTCATGTCGGAACTGCCGAATACCGTTTCTATCTGATCTATGGTCTCCAATGCCTTTTCAGGCTGTCCCTGTCTCTGATACAGTTCGGCCATCGAATAATACAAGTCGTATTTGTCCGGAAAATCCTTTACCAGATCTTCGAAAATGGACAACGTCAGCTCCTCCTTTCCGGCAGAGGAATATACCATGGCCAGCCTGAAACGATACCAGAAATTCTTCGGGTCCAGCCGCACAGCCTCCCTGAGTTCGTTTTCAGCAGTTTCGATATCATTCAGACAAAATCCCACGAGCCCCATGTAGAAATGGGCCGCATCGTTGTCCGGAACGGTTTTCAGGACTTCACGCAGAACGGCGGCAGCTTCCTCGAACCGGTTTTCATCATAAAGATTCACTGCCGTAATTATCTGGTTTTCCGCGAATTTCTCTTTGAAATCCTGCGCGTCCGCCACAGGCGGCAGGATACAAGAAACGACAGCGCAAAATATGATGGATGAAAATAATTTTCTCATTTCAAACCTCCTGGCATAATTTTACAAAAATAACATAAAAAACATTAATTCTATAATCCGCATTCTCTGAAATCGTCAAAAACGATTATCTTTGAAAAAATTGCGACCTGGATGCAACATTCATACTAAACGCAGCATCTTTTTCGCGCAGGTTGAACGAAAAATATTTATTTGAAGGCGAACCGGAGCTACCGGCATCGCCGGAAGATTTGGAGACGACGCTGTGAACGAGACCGCAGAGCTAAGAACGATCGAGCTATGCAAAAAGGGGGACAGAAATGCTCAGAAGGCCTTATTCGACCTGCTGGCGCCACGAATGTACCCTGTATGCATCCGTTATGTCGGCGATCGTGAAACGGCGCAGGATCTCCTGCAGGACGGATTCGTCACGCTTTTCTCCAAACTTGACTCCTACAAGGGAGAAGGATCGTTCGACGGCTGGGCGCGGCGCATTTTCATAAATACGGCCCTTATGTACCTGCGGAAAAAAGATGCACTGAAAATGAGTGACGAACTCGAAAATGCCAGGCATCTTAGTTCGGACCTTGAAAACCAGATGGAAAACATCGGATACAAGGAACTGATGAAGCTTGTGACATCCCTGCCACCCGGATTCAGGACAGTGTTCAACATGTATGTCATCGAAGGCTATTCGCACAAGGAAATAGCCGACATCCTCGGCATCACCGAAACTACTTCGAGGACACAGTTGAGCCGCGCCAGGATCTGGCTGCAGAACAAAATTAAAGGAAACGCGGATGACAAAAGACGAAGAAGACAGGTTTGACGCCAGAATACGGTCTGTACTGGGAGATGCCAGGGAAGAAATTCCCGACGGGATCTGGTCCGGTATAGAACGCCGTCTGTCTGCCGGAGAAGGCCACTCTGACGATACGGCCGGAGAAATCCCCGGGCGGAAGCCGCATATTGTTCCGATATGGATCAGGATTCTGTCAGGGACTGCCGCTGCAGCCGCCATAGCTGCAGTCATGTTCGTTTCCGGAATATTCGATGACTCCATTTCACAGAAACAATATGAAAGGATGGCAGATGCAGACAATCCTGCGGAAGTGAATATCATCGGACATGAAGACGGCATGGCAGGAAAACCCGGACTCGCCGATATTAATGACGAAATATCCAGGCATGTCCCTGCAGGACAGGATATAAATGAAAAATATCCGACCGAGGCATTTGACGCAGCCTCCACCGGAAATATCCCTGAAAATGACATCACCGCCGTTTCCGGAGATCCCGATCCGGGAACAGCGGACTCCGGAAATTCCGGCACCGCCACCGCGGATACCGTACCTGTAAATACCGGAACCGCAGACGGTAACGATAAGGACGTCCTGACGGACAATGACAATGCCGGAACCGGCGACGCTTCTTTAGGCAGTGATGAAGCCGGATGGGAAAAACTGCTGCGCGAAGAAGATAAGGGGAAACGGAAAATCAGGACATCCTTCACTCTGTCCGGAAATGCGATAAGCAATACGAATGCCGCAGCCGACAGGGATGTTTCCGCTCCCATGAGCCATCGCCCGAACAGGAATTCTCCGAAAAAGGATGTGATAAGCGAATCCAGCGAGTCATCCTATTCCGTTCCCGTTTCATTCGGAATGGGAGTCAAGATAGATTTTACAGAAAGATGGGCTCTGGGCATCGGTCTGAATTACTCGCATCTGCGCAGGACATTCGCGGGAACGTTTTTCGACTATGAGGACGGAATCCTGGTCTCTGACAACACATATTCGAATATCCTCAACAGACAGGACTACATAGGCATACCTTTCAACGTCTATTTCAGCATTCTGAAAAACGATCTGGTCGACTTCTATGCATATGCAGGAGGCAGCGCGGAAAAATGCATCTCCAACAGATACGTAATGACCGCAGAAACTGCCGGAATCCACCACAACGAACCGGTACAAGGTTTTCAGTTTTCAGCCAACGCGGGACTGGGAATGGAATTCATCATCGCGGATACTTTCGGCATATACATTGACCCGAGCCTGAGATATTATTTCCCTGATGCCCGACAGCCTCACAGCATCAGAACCGACCAGCCGCTCATGTTCGGTCTGGAACTCGGATTCCGCATCAGACTCTGATTCCTGTAACCGCGCAGTATTCCCTACCGTCCCTGATCAGACCATGAGAGAGTCCTGGATCCGTCCGGATTTACGGATATATGCACCGCAAGCGTCTCTTCCGGGAGCAGTTCCTCTATATTTTCCGGCCACTCTATAAGACACAGGTTTCCGCTGTCCATGTAGTCATAAAATCCTATGTCAAGCGCTTCGGCAGCTCTGTTTATCCGATAGAAATCGAAATGATATACAGGTTCTCCGTCTGAAGAAAGATATTCGTTCACTATGGTGAATGTAGGGGAACAGACTGCATCCTTCACTCCGAGTCTACGGCACAAGGCTGTCGTAAAAGTAGTCTTTCCCGCCCCCATCGGAGCGAAAAACGCTATGATTTTATGCCCCGCTGTCTTTTCGAGGAATTCCCCGGCGGCACGGTCGAGGTCATCCAGATTCCTTATGATGATTTCGTTTTGCATAACGTGTAAAAATACGGATAAAAAACGGGAACTACAACACCTTGTCTATCTTGTCCAGAAAACGATATCTGGCAGCTTCGGAAATATGGGCAAAACCGATGTCCGCCTCCCCTTTAAGATCGCTGATCGTTCTGGCGACCTTCAATATTCTGGAACAGGCTCTAGCTGAAAGCCCGTCACGTGTTATCAGTTTCCCGAGAAAATCCATGCACTTACGGTCTATCCGGCAGTACTCTTCGATCATCCTGCCTGTCATTCCGGCATTGGTATGGACAGACTGTCCCCGAAACCGCTCCATCTGTATTTCCCTGGCACGGAGCACCCTGTCCGCCACAGCCGATGACGGTTCCCCGGCCTTGCGGCTTATCAGGGTGGAAGCATCCACAGCATCAAGCCACAGATGAATATCTATCCTGTCCATAAGCGGGCCGGAAAGTTTGGAAAGATAAGCCAGCCGCTTGCCGGGAGTGCATGTACACCTGTCCCCGTCACCGTAATGGCCGCAGGGACATGGATTGGAAGCGGCTATCAGCATGAAATCCGCAGGATACTCTACCTTGCTTTTCAGCCGTGATATCACTACTTTCCGGTCCTCCATCGGTGCACGGAGGGCTTCTATGATCCGTTTCGGAGCCTCACAAAGTTCATCGATGAAAAGCACTCCGTTATGGGCAAGGGAAATCTCTCCCGGCATGATATTCTCCGACCCTCCGCCGATAATGGCATTCAGGGACGAACTGTAATGCGGAGAACGGAACGGACGCCGGCGTATCAGCCCCATCCGCATGCTTCCCTTCCCCGCCACAGAATATATCTTGCTGGTCTCCAGCGCCTCTTCTGTAGTCATGGGAGGCAATATGGTGGCTGTGGCTCTGGCCAAAGAACTCTTTCCTGAACCCGGAGGTCCTATAAGCAGGACATTATGTCCTCCGGCCGCAGCTATCTCAAGACCGCGCTTGGCTCCGCCCTGGCCGAAAATCTCTGAAAAATCCATCACGTCTCCGATGACTCCAGGCGGCTCGGGTCCTGGCCGGCATCTGTTTCTGACCAGCAGATCCCGGCAGTCTTCCTTCTCCTCCAGAATCCTGATGACATCAGACAGCGTCTCCACACCGTAAATCTCACAGCCGTCATATTCCACGGCCTCCATGGCTGAACCGGCAGGCAGGATACAGCCGAGTCCGCAGGATCCTGCAAGTTCGACCAGAGGCAAGGCACCTGGAATATCCCGTACAGTTGCATCAAGTCCAAGTTCACCCATGATAAGATACCTGGCCATCCCTGGAAGTTCGTTCTGGCCGGAAGAAGCTATGATTCCCAACGCTATGGGCAGATCATAGCCGCTGCCTTTCTTGTGCATGTCGGCCGGAGCCAGGTTTATCACTATCTTCTTCCCCGGGATTCTGAATCCCATCGACTGCAAGGCCGTAACCGTACGCAGCAGGCTCTCCTTCACTGCGGCATCCGCCAGACCCACCAGATGGATGCCGATCCCTGAAGATATATTCACCTCTACGTTCACCGGCACTGCCTGTATGCCTATACATTTGGCACTCGAAACTCTTCTAAGCATTTTTCGGCAAATCTCGCTGATACCGCGGAAACCGGATGTCATAAAAAGAAAAAAAGATGCAAGAAAAAGAAAAATTCTAACTTTGTAACATATCTAACAGGAAAACATGTTACGTGATTTTTTCATACAGACAGGCCGGTACTTTCTCTTCCTCAGGATAGTTTTCAGGAAACCTGAAAAATGGAAGATTTTCTGGAAACAGTTCTTCATCGAGGCAGACAAGCTCATAGTGTCATCGGTCGTCCTGGTATCCGTGATCTCCATCTTCATAGGAGGCGTTCTCGTGATACAGACGGCATCCAACATGAACAATCCTTTCCTGGACCGCATGCTGGTAGGATACATGGTGAGGGAGAGCCTTATTCTGGAATTCTGCTCCACGATGGTGGCATTGATCCTGGCAGGAAAAATCGGCTCGAACATCGCATCGGAACTCGGAAGCATGCGCATCACAGAGCAGGTAGATGCCATAGAAATGATGGGAGTGAATTCCGCATCGTTCCTGGTTCTGCCGAAAGTGCTTGCAGTAACACTCCTCAGTCCGCTTCTTGTACTTCTGAGCTTCGTACTTGGGCTGCTGGGCGGCTGGCTCGTCGTATATATGACAGCCATCATCCCGCTGGCCAAATATACGGCCGGACTTAAATACTGCTTTACGGAATTCTACGTATTCTACAGCTGTGTCAAGATGTCCATATTCTGTTTCATGATATCATCCATCGCGGCATTCAAAGGATATTATGCCACGGGCGGAGCACTGGGCGTAGGCCGTTCAAGCACCAAGTCCATCGTAATATCCTGTATCCTGATACTGATGTTCGACCTGATCATCACACAGCTCATGCTTTACTGACACCGATGTTGAACGATATAGAGACCACGCCATGATCAAGATAGAACACCTGTACAAAAGCTTCGGTGAAGTCCATGTCCTGAAAGACATTTCCATCGAATACCGGAAAGGTTTGTGCAACATGATCATCGGTGCCAGCGGTTCCGGCAAGACCGTACTGCTGAAAACCCTGATCGGACTGATGGAACCGGACAGCGGTACAGTGACCTTCAACGGGAAAGACATCTCCGGGCTGCCGTATGAAGAGAAAAAACGGTTCAGACAGCACATCGGAGTACTGTTCCAGAACAGCGCCCTTTTCGATTTCGCCACTGTAATAGAAAACGTGATGTTTCCCATGGATTTTTTCACCGACTGGTCCAGGAAAAAGAAAATAGAACGCGCCATGTATTGCCTGGAAAGAGTCAACGTCCAGGGTAACGAAAAGAAATATCCCGGAGAACTGAGCGGCGGCATGCAGAAAAGGGTCGGCATAGCCCGCGCCATAGCACTGAACCCCGAATATCTCATCTGCGATGAACCGAATTCAGGTCTTGATCCTGAAACAGCCATCATGATAGACAAGCTGATACACGGGCTGACATCCGAATTCGGAATGACTACCGTCATCAATACCCATGACATGAACTCCATCCTGGAAATCGGAGACAATATAGGCTTCCTCCACCAGGGCAGAATGCTCTGGCAGGGAGACAGGCACTCCATATTCAAGACGGACTGCCAGGAACTCAGAAAATTCGTATGCGCCAATTCCCTCGCCAGGAATATCATGGAACAACATATTCCACAGTTACGCCCAGACTCAGGAAACATCCGTTGACAGGCAGTTCCACAGTTTTTCCATCCATGATACAGACAGGATGGAGACCAGGCTCCACAGGATTCAGGCACAGACAGTAATGTCCGTCGGAAAAAACTCCCGTGGACACTGCCGCCAGACAATAACCTTCAGGAAAAGCAGTGTATTCCTTGTCGTGGTACATGAACTGGGAGAGGATATCATCCCCGTAATATCCTACCGCCCCTGCCGTATCCCCGTCCGGATAACAGGCCAGGATATTGAATGAATCTTCGAAGGCCGCAAGTTCTGCACCGTCTTTCCGAAGGATGTTCGTTTCATCCAGAGTGCAGACCTCGGCGGTTCCGCGGTCAAACGTCACAGACACTACCTGACCGTAAGCAGGCGGCACGTCCAGCTCTGTCTGACTGTCCCCGCGTACTTGAAAATACTTTCCTTCTTCTGACCTGTAGACAAAGACCGGCTCTTCCTTATCCGTGTACAACGCGGAAATTATCTCCCCTGTATCTGAAGAAGAAAGGATTTCCCCGCTGCATCTCAGCGTCCACCCGACCGCAGCATCCCGCGGAATCCCGAGAGTATATATGCCTTTCCCGTCCGTTTCCGCCAACCCCCGGACCATCTCTCTCCCTGGATAGCGTAAGATTTCTTCCCCGTTTTTACGGATTATGGTTTCGGACGAAGTGGAGAAATCCGTAAATACATCTTCTCCTATACACCTGACCATGTCTATGTCAGCGGAAACCATATATTCGTTTCCTGCCGGAAATCTGAGCGTCTCCAGCCCGTCCTGAAGAAGACAGATATCACACTCGACTACACCATGATCAGGATCACGCAGCCAGTCATATCCGTCCGGATATTCGGCCAGTACGATATTGAATCCGGTGACCTTGACGGTTTCAGGCTCCCCGCCAGTTCCGTCTCCGGTATCATTTCCCGGAAGGACATCCTCCCGATATTCATGACACCGGCATTCGCAGATAATTTTCCGGCAGGAAATACTGCCGGCCGCCATCAAAGCGGCCATTAGCAGCCAAACAAAATGTCTCATACTTTTTTTCCCGCAAAGGAAAACAATCCGGGGCAGCCGGAAAAACCAGCTGCCCCGCATAGAGACATTACGCCACTTTTTTCTTTTTCTTTATGTTTTTTCTTTTTTACACCCTGTATCAGGAACGCGGATAGATGGCGAAAAAAGCCGAACCGCTCCCGGACATGGCCGCATAAACAGCTCCCGTATCATACAGGGATCTCTTGACTTCCGAAAGAGACGGATATTTCATGAAGACCGTTTCCTCGAAGGCGTTCGTCACGCGGTCTTTCCATTTTTCCACCGGCAAAGCCAGCCTCTCGCGGAGGGGAACATGGGGGACGGAAGGCACTATACCTTTGTATGCATCCGCCGTAGACACCGATACGCCTTCAGGAACCACGACCTTTACCTCATATTTTTCATCGAAATCCTGCGGAAGGTCATATTCTGAAAGTATTTCTCCCCTGCCGCTTCCGAACATCGGCCTGTCATGGAGGAAGAAAGCGCAGTCGCTTCCAAGTCCGGATGCATAATGCAGCAGTTTTTCCCGGTCCAAATCCAGACCGAAAAGGTCAGACAGCATCTTCAGAGCGAAAGCCGCATCTGCGGAACCGCCGCCAAGGCCTGCACCTACCGGTGATGTCTTCTCCAGGAAAATCTTCACCGGGCCGAGAGAGTAGTCAGAGTCCAGCAGCCTGAAAGCACGTACAGTCAGATCTTCAAGCGGATCCCAGTCCGCACCTTCAGCGCGGGCTATGGTCACCATCACCCTTGCATCCCCGGAAATAGCCTGGAGTATCTGGCCTTTGCCGGCGTCATAGCGGGCCTGTATGGCTGCAGACGTAGCGGAAAAGTCATCGGACTTTATTATTTCAAGAGTATCATGAATCTCATGACAAGGTACGAAAAGGGTCTCCAGATCGTGGAAGCCGTCCGGCCTTTTACGCAGGACATCCAGGCCGAAATTGAGCTTTACAAAAGGGTGGGTTATCATCTCAGAAAGATGTTCTTACGGCATGTTCGACATAGGCGGCGAGTTTCTCCCTTCCATTCCCTTCCGGAAGAATATCCAGAACGGAAGATATGAAAGAAACCATCTGCAGGACCTTGGCTTCATTCTCGGGAATGCCTCTGGACCTCATGTAGAACTGCTCGTCTTCATTAAGTTTACCTATGGTCGCACCATGCGAACATTTCACGTCATCGGCATAGATTTCCAGCTGAGGCTGCGTGTCGACCCGTGCAGTATCGGAAAGGAGGAGATTGTGGTTTTCCTGATATGCTTCCGTGACCTGGGCATCAGGATCCACGACTATCCTGCCGTAAAATCCCGTCCGCGCCTTGCCGGAAACTATTCCCTTGAAAAGCTGATGGGAAGAGCAGTGATGAACCCTGTGAAACAGCTCGACATTGATGGTGACATTCTCTGTATCAGGGCAGAGATAGAGTCCGAAAAGCCGGCAGGAGGCGCCGGGTCCTGCGAGTTCGATGCGGAAATCCATCCTGGTATCGGCACCGGGCATGATCAGGACCGGAATGTCTGCCGAAGCGTTTTCCTCCAGAACCACATGAGTGCTGAATTCACGTCCTGAAAGCACGTCGAACCCGCATATTCCCGAACCTGTCAGTTCAGGAGCATCATGCGCGGCAGCCAGAAACATTGACCGGAAGGTCTTTCCCGACTTTATGATGATCTCGTCCATATCACGTCAGTTTATACTGTCATACCCCTGTTCTTCGATCTGCGCCACGAGTTCCTTCCCGGCAGTCTTTACTATCCTGCCGTCCTTGAGCACGTGCACTATGTCAGGTACGATATAGTCGAGGAGTCTCTGATAGTGCGTGATGACGATGGTGGCCTTCTCCGGGGTCTTGAGGGTATTCACACCTTCCGCGACTATCCTGAGCGCATCCACATCCAGACCGCTGTCTGTCTCGTCCAGAATAGAGAGCACAGGGTCGAGCATGGCCATCTGAAAAATCTCGTTCCTCTTCTTCTCCCCTCCGGAAAAACCTACATTCACTTCACGTTTCGCGAACTCCTGTCTCATCTGTACCAGAGCCATCTTTTCTTTCATGAGTTTCAGGAAAGCCGCAGCCGTCAGAGGTTCTTCCCCCAGAGCCTTCCTTCGTGAATTCACGGCCGTTTTCATGAAATTCGTGATGGAGACGCCCGGTATTTCCACAGGATACTGGAACGACAGGAAGATTCCTGCCCATGAACGCTCCTCAGGGCTCATTTTCAGAAGATCGCGTCCCATGAAAGTGACCGCCCCGTCCGTCACGGTATACTGGGGCTTGCCGGCCAATACCGATGACAATGTGCTTTTTCCTGCCCCGTTAGGACCCATGACGACATGTGTCTCGCCTTTGCGGACTGTCAGATCGACTCCTTTCAGGATTTCCTTGTCTTCCACCCTGGCTCTGAGTCCTTCTATTTTCAACAAGATATCGTTTTCCATAATATTCGGATTCTATCTACAAATGTATTACGCTTTCTTCGAGTACAACCGGTACCAGTTGACCAGAGACACCACTCCGTTTATCAGATAAAGGCCGCAGACTATCGGCATGAACACATGGCCTACGGAAATATGCAGCCACAGCTGGGTGACATTCACCAGAAGCCAGGCTATCCAGCAGTCCCATTTCTTCATGGCGGACAGGAACTGGGCCACCAGTATCAGTACAGTCACGCACGAGTCAAGATACGGGACCGGATCTGCAGGGAAAGCCCCGATGAACCACCTGGTCCCCAGCAGGCTCAGCAGTTTTCCCCACAACACGGCCAGGACGAAGACGGAAATGACGGCCACCGCCCTCTGCGGCCATGTAAGCATGGAAACTTTCAGGGATTTGTGATCCCTGGAGCTCACCTCGTCCTTTTTGGGGTGAGTCCACCTGTAATGTCCGAGGATGTTTATCCCAAGAGATATCGGCTGGAGGATAAGGCTGGCGTACAAGTGCTTGTTCCAGAACATCAGGAACAGCAGCGCGGTATAGACATAGCCTATCCAGAAATTGTATTTGCTGTTTCTTCCCGCCAGCACTACACATGCCAGCCCGAAAACAGAGGTCACCAGATCTATAAGCAGCACCGGTGTATCTCCGCCTATCGTAAAGAGCGTATGGTTTATGATGTCATGCATACCCGAATCTTTTCACGTACATTGTCCTTCAGCGGCAGGCTATCCTACCGACCCTTCGAGAGACACCTGCAGCAGTTTTCTGGCCTCCACGGCGAACTCCATCGGAAGCTTCGCCAGGACTTCCTGTGCATAACCGTTCACTATCAGGCCCACTGCATCTTCCGGCCCTATGCCGCGCTGGTTACAATAAAAAAGCTGTTCCTCGCTGATTTTCGAAGTCGTGGCCTCATGCTCGACGATGGAAGAACTGTTCGCATTGACAATATGCGGGAACGTATGTGCGCCGCATTTGTCACCTATCAGAAGGCTGTCGCACTGGGAATAGTTCCTCGAATTCGAGGCCTTCGGCTCTATGCGCACGAGTCCGCGGTAGCTGTTCTGGCTGTGACCGGCGGAAATTCCCTTGCTTATGATGCGGCTTCTGGTATTTCTGCCGATATGGATCATTTTTGTGCCTGTATCGGCCTGCTGCATGTTGTTCGTGACGGCCACCGAATAGAATTCCGAGGAGGAATTGTCCCCTTTCAGTATAGTGCTCGGATATTTCCAGGTGATGGCCGAGCCTGTCTCCACCTGTGTCCAGGACAGATGGCTGCCCTCTCCCTTGCAGATGCCGCGCTTGGTCACGAAATTGAATATTCCGCCGCGGCCCTGCGCATCGCCCGGATACCAGTTCTGGACTGTCGAGTATTTCACGTCGGCATCTTTTTCCACCACGATCTCCACTACGGCTGCATGAAGCTGGTTCTCGTCCCTCATCGGGGCCGTGCAGCCTTCGAGATAGCTGACATAGGAGCCTTCGTCTGCCACTATCAGAGTTCTCTCGAACTGGCCGGTACCGCTGGCATTGATCCTGAAATAGCTGGACAGTTCCATAGGGCAACGGACTCCTTTGGGAATATAGCAGAAAGAGCCGTCGCTGAAGACGGCGGAATTCAATGCGGCATAGAAATTATCCCCTGCAGGCACGACTGTGGCCAGGTACTTGCGCACAAGTTCCGGATATTCCTTCACAGCCTCCGAAAACGGACAGAAGATGATGCCTTTTTCGGCGAGAGTCTTGCGAAAAGTGGTTTTCACTGATACTGAATCGAATACAGCATCCACTGCCACTCCAGCCAATGCTTCGCGCTCGTGAAGGGGAATGCCCAGTTTCTCGAAAGTGGCTTCCAGCTCCGGGTCTATATGGTCCGGACGGTCTTTCTTCGGTGCCGCGAAATAGATGATATCCTGAAAGTCTATCTCAGGTATGTCCAGATGCGCCCACCTCGGCATCTTCATTTTCCGCCATTTGCGGAAAGCATCGAGGCGGAAATCCAGCAGCCACTGAGGCTCTTCCTTCTTCGCGGAAATAAGCCTGATGATATCTTCGTCCAGCCCTTTGGGTATGAACTCCTGCTCCACGTCCGTGACGAAGCCGTGCTCGTACTCCTGCGTGGTGATTTCTTTCAATATGTCTTTCCCTTCCTGCATCCTCTTATGTTTTAAAATACTGCCGTATACGGTCAGTGTACCGCCACTTTCTTCCCCTTGGCAAGTCCGCCTTCCCCCGTCTCCTTATACAATGACGGGATATCATGCCCGGTCTCTTTCATTACCTGCACTACCTCGTCGAAAGGCACCCTGTGGAAACCGTCTGAAAACGAGGCATAGATATTGGCATCCAGAGCCCTTGCGGCAGCGAACGCATTCCTTTCTATGCACGGGATCTGGACAAGTCCGCATACCGGGTCACATGTCATCCCGAGATGGTGTTCGAGTCCCATTTCAGCGGCGTACTCCACCTGCGTAGGTGTCCCTCCGAACAGCTGGCACACTGCAGCCGAAGCCATTGCACAGGCCACACCCACTTCACCCTGACATCCGACTTCGGCACCGGAAATGGATGCGTTGTGCTTCACTGAGTTTCCGAAAAGCCCGCCTGTAGCCAGGGCGTGCAGAATCCGTTTATCATTGAAATCGTGCCCCTTGGAGATGTGGTAAAGGACCGCCGGAAGAACTCCGCTCGACCCGCATGTAGGTGCAGTCACCACTATCCCGCCCGATGCATTCTCCTCGCTGACTGCCAGCGCATAAGAAAACACCATGCCGCGGGTCTGGAGATTCGCCTTGTACCCGGACGCCTTGATATGGTATGTGGCGGCCTTCCGCGAGAGCTTCAACGGTCCCGGCAGGGCACCCTCGCTGTCAAGTCCTCTGTGGATGGATGCCTTCATTGCCTCCCACACTGTCCTGAGATAGTCCCAGATATCTTCATCCTCGCACTGCTGGACATATTCCCAGTAATTCCTGCCGTTCTCCTGACACCATTTGACAATATCCGCGATAGTATTCAGGTCGTAGATTTCGGGGCCTTCGCCTATCGCTGATCCCGGGCCTTCGGAAATCGTTCCTCCACCGATGCTGTAGACTGTCCATTCGGCACCGGAATTCCCTTCGCTGTCTTTCGCGGTGAATTTCATTCCGTTCGGATGGTAAGGAAGGAAAATGTCCGGTTCCCAGACAATGTCGACGCGCTTCCTCCCTCCGTCGGAAAGCGCGTCAATGATGGCGACATCCGTCAGATGGCCCTTTCCGGTAGCTGCAAGGCTGCCGTACAGGGTCACTTCGAAAGCATCTGCCTCCGGATGCCTGTGGGAAAACATGGTTGCGGCCTTCGACGGGCCCATTGTATGGCTGCTGGAAGGTCCGCGTCCTATCTTGTATAATTCCTTAAGTGATTTCACCTTATTTCCGCTTACTGACGCGGAATGACTGTCTGATGACAGCATATTCCGCGAAATTTCGGCAAATTTAATAAATTCACGAAGAAATCATGCAATATTGCATCGAAGATGCTTAATCAGCCAGCATCTCGCGGAGCTCCTCAAGCGTGATGCCATGACCGGTGTCCTGGCCTTCCAGAATGGCATCGGACAGATCCCGTTTGGTCTTGTGCAGCCTGAGGATCTTGTCTTCTATGGTATTTTCCGATATAAGATGATATACCGTGACATTCTGTGACTGGCCGATCCTGTATGCCCGGTCCGTCGCCTGTTGTTCGATGGCGGGATTCCACCACGGGTCCAGATGTATGACATAGTTCGCCCCGGTAAGATTCAGGCCCAGGCCTCCGGCCTTCAGACTGATCAGGAACACATGTTTCTCCCCCTGCTGGAAGGAGGCTACCATCTCCGACCTTTTGGCAGCCGGGACTTTCCCGTCCAGATAGAAATACTCCACGCCCTTCTTCCCGAGCTCCCGTGCGACAGTGGAAAGATAAGCGGTAAACTGGCTGAACACCAGGATGCGGTTGTTCCCCGAAAGGATTTCCCCTGCCAGATCCAGAAAAGCTTCGGTCTTGGATGACATGGCTTTCCATGAACTGTCTGTCAGGGCCATGTCGCATGATGCCTGACGCAGTCTGGTGATGGATGCAAGCACATTCATGTTCAGACGGTCAGCGCTTTCAGCCTGATGTCTGGCTTTTTCCCTCATGACTTCATATTGCATCCTTTCATCAGGTGTCAACGGTATTCGGTATGTGATCTCGGTCTTTTCCGGAAGTTCTTCTACCACATCCGCTTTCGTCCGTCTGAGCAGGAACGGCGATATGATGCGTTTCAGATGCTGCCTCCGCATCTGCGTCTCATTTGCCGGTACATCTATGAACCGGGACGAAAACTGCCTGTATGTACCGAGAAGTCCAGGGTTCAGGAACTGGAACAGATTCCACAGTTCCCCAAGATAATTCTGCACAGGCGTACCGGTCAGGACTATTCTGGAAGATGCAGTCAGCGACATCACGGCTTCCGACGTGACAGTCTCCCGGTTCTTTATCACATGTGCTTCATCGAGACAGACGACATTCCATCTCACGCCCGACAACAGGTCCTTTTCGGAAACCAGCATCCTGTATGAAACCAGAAAGACATCCGACTGAACCGCAGACTGTACCAGCGTAGCCCTGTCGGCCGAGACATTTATATTCTTCACGGTCAAGGACGGGGCGAATCTTCCGATTTCCGCCGCCCAGTTCAGAAGCACAGACGTAGGCGCCACTACCAGAGACGGGCCGGCAGCAGCCTTGTACAGAAGGAACGCTATGGTCTGGACAGTCTTGCCCAGTCCCATGTCATCAGCCAGACAGGCTCCCGCACCCCAATGATCCAGGCGGACCATCCATCTGAAGCCATCTTCCTGATAGTCCCTCAACGATGCGTCAAGAGCAGACGGGATGCTGATATCCATCTGCATGGCCTCCTTCATGGAAGCTTCCAGTTCCGCCGTCCGTGCATCCGTACTGACAGAAGAGAATCCGGATTTGTGCAGAAGATCCGCGAGAAGCCCCACCTGAAGGGAAGAGATACGGACATCATCCTTTGAAGACACATGGGAGACAGCTTCCAGCCGACGGAGCTGTGCCATCAGGGAATCCGACAATGCGACATAGTCATCTTCTCCCAGCCTGACATACCTGTCAGACAGGACCCCGACAGAAATTCCTGCCAGCAGTCGGGCCAGTTTTACCGAAGTACCGTCGTCCAGACCGGCTTCACCTTCCATCTCCAGCCAGTTCTCTCCTGAAGTGACATTGATACTGAACCTCCGGGAAGTCAGCACACCTCCGAATCTGACAGGTTTTCCATCCGGCCACTCGATGCTGTATTTGTCCTGATTCTCCCTCACGAATTCGAGAAGAGAAAGCATCTGCGCCATATCGAACACACATCTTCCGTCTTCATCGGGAGCTATATTCTCCTCATTTTCCAGAAAATACAGCACTTCACGATACCTGTCCCTCTCCGTCTTCAGATTTCTGGACACCTGACAACGGCGGCCGTCCACCATATCATAAACGACCCTGTCTCCTTTTCCAGGAAGGAATACCGATTGTCCGCCCTGCAGCGGTCGGACAATGATGTCGGCCATGAACACGTCCTTTCGCGGACTAAGCCTGAAAATCACGGCACTCTGGCTTTCCATGACCTGTACGTCCGCCCCATCCGGTCCTCCGAAGTCGGAACGGACTTCTATTATGCCGCGGATTTTGTCCAGAAATGTCATGAGCGCCGGACCGGCATTGGCAGGGAAACTGCCTTTCAGCAACAGCGGAGACATAAGAGAAGCCTGTTTATCGGACAGGTTGACGACCGCATAGTGGAGGCGGTCGGTTTTCCTGATGACGGATATCCCGCGAATATTGCCGTTTACGGCAGCATTGGACCCGAGAACATACCCTGCATCGGTCTTCTTTACCGAGAGATACGGAGGCTCCTCCGTGACGGTCACGGCGTCCTCGGGAGTACACCTCATGGAAAATACGCGGTCGCATCCGGCCAGATACGGGAGTATTTCCTGATATGAAGGACTGATGGCATAACCCAGATTTGCAGCGACTTTCCTGTCGAAGTCATCCATGAACGGAAAATCCGCCACATTCAGTCTGTACGGCTCGATCCTCCGGCCCAAGCTCCATTTGCCGCTCTTAAGCCTGGACTGAAGAAGTATTTCCACATATCCCGGTTTAGTCACGAGATATACGATGCGTTTATCCTGCTCCGCACCGGGACGTACCCCGCTGTCCTTTGCGAACCTGTCTGTCAGATCCTCCAGGAGATACTCCCAGCCCGGCTTGATCACGATCGAAGCCAGAAGCGGGCGGCCTCCGAACTTTTCCTCAAGGACGGCACAGTCTTCTACCTGGAAATACGGACTCAATTCATAACGCAGGAGAGCGCATCCGGGAAGAGTGAAACCTTCGGGATTATTCCAGATTTTTCCGGCATCAAGCTGGAAATATTTGGAGAGGAGCATCGCATAAGATGTGTAAAGGCCGCTTCCGATAGTGGCTATGGCGCGGATGTCTGATTCCATCATACGCTCATCACAGGCCGCATTCACATATTTGGCCAGCGTCCCTGCCGGAAACAAACTGTAGTATTCCGATACCGGTTTCTTTCTGAGGAACTGGTCAGTTTTCTTCCGGGTATCTTCCGTATCCGCTATCTTGTATGCCAAGACGAGAAGGTAGCTGAGGACCGACTCATAGTAGAGGTTCTTGTCCTTGTTCGCCTTGTTCCGGAGTTTCAGTGATGCAGAGAAGAATTCAAGACAGGCATCCATGTCCCGTCTGTAAAGGGCTTTTATGGCCTCTCCGGCCAATGACCATACGGTAGCTCCGGATGACGTCCGATGAAGCGGCTCCTTACCTGTAGCGATAAAACGCCACAGAGCCGTCATATCCAACAAGTCTTTCTTCAGCGGTTCTTCCCCGACAGCAGGCTTGAATCCCAGAACAAGCTGCTCGATATCATCCAGACGTTCGTCCGTACACGCATCCTCTTCCAGAATCCTGCCCATAAACATCTCTACCGCACGGTGGAATTCATGTCCGGCCAGCTTATATATTCCCGGCCAGAAAACACGCAGGAAACATACCGGAGCAAAATATTTCATCGGCGAGTCCAAAGGACTGAATGCCATTTTCCACGAGACAGAATTTCCGTCAAAAATGCTTTCCGCCACATCCCAGTGCCATGATATGTCCTTATCCTTGAAAATACGGAGGTTCTGGTATTCCTGACACAACTCCCTGTGGAATTTAAGCAGTCGGAAAGCCATATTAAAATACAGGTGGCGGCCGACAGAGTATCCGTAAGATGCAAAGCCGTAGCTACTTGCTTCAATGAACCCCTTGAAATTCAAAGTCCCGACAAGACCGTTAAGCACGTGTTCCGATATCCTTCGCGACGAGGCCCACTTCCGTATCTGGGCATAGGACGCAAATCCTCCCATATAGACTATGAAATAGAGAAGATTCTGCACGTTTTCCGAAAGGTTTCCTTTCAGCGGCGCAAGCTTTTCGAGATACTCCCGGATCTGTTCTTTTTCTGTCATAAGGCAGTCCTGAACAACGTCAGTTCGACGAATTATTTTACTCAGTATCAGAGACTTCGTCGAACTGACGTTACGATTTCTTCGAAATCTCCTTTCCTTTTACGTGTCACCCCACCTAAATTGGGTGACCCAGTCACCCAATTACGTCTTTCTTCGAAAGACTAGCCCTGTCTTAACCCCCTGCACCCCCTATTAGGGGGATTTTCTTAGGCCTCTCGTATGGGAGGACTTGCCTACGGATTCGTTGAACGAATCCTCTACAGAGGTAGTTCTCTGAAATTCACTCCGTTCTTTTCATCGAACTCACGTTGAATAATAAATTTCCCGTCAAATTTAACTTAATCTGACGGGAAATCAATGCCTGAAAATTTTTTCCTGAGCAGAGAAATTACAAAGAATGTGAAATTCTCCGAAAGCGTAGCAACAAAAAAGAAAAATCCAATGCAAAAAAGAAAAACTTTCAGGCGTGAAATTCTGCCTGCACGTTTTTCTTTTTCTTGCACTCCCTCCGAAAAAATACCCTCATCTTGTCATCCCGACCGGAGGTCCTGTGGACCGGAGTGGAGGGATCTGCTTTTCTGAAAGCGATACCTGTTGCAGATGTCTCGACTTCGCTCGACATGACACTCGGCGGTCGCTTTGCGGATATGAATATGAAAATCAAACCATCTAAATTCTATCTTATGACAAACAGTGCAGTGGAAAACAGACTTGCCGGCAGCAGGCAGGCTGCAGTGCAGAGGTATGTGGACATTCTGACCGATGCAGGGCTGAAGGCGGTCTTCGGTGACCAGAGGAACAAGGACGTGCTCATCGACATCCTAAATGTAATCCTCCCGCCTCACAGGAAGGTGGAGGACATCACTTACGAAACTACGGAGATTCCGGGGTTCACTCTGTTCAACAAGAGCGTCAGGTTCGACCTGCGGTGCCGCGGCGAGGACGGACGCCAGTTCATCGTCGAACTCCAGTGCTACCATCAGGCCAATTTCTTCCGCAGGTGTGTCCTCTATGCTTCCAAGGCTTACGACATGGGCTCGCAGAGAGGTGACGGGCAGGTGTACGACATCCCTCCGGTGTATTTCATCGGTCTTCTCGACAAGGACCTGCAGGACATGCAGCGGTATTCCCCGGAAGACGGTATCATTTCCGAATATACTTTCCGGGAAAAATCCACGATGAAGGTGCCGGATGAGACTATTTTTACTATCTTCGTGGAACTGAACCGCTTCACGAAGACGAAGGAGGAGTGCGAGACGATGCTGGACAAGTGGTGTTTCGCCCTTACCCACATCGGTACCTTAGACAGGCTTCCCGATGAACTGAGGACGGAGGCTTTCGAACGTCTGTTCCAGGCGTGCGAGATCGCGCGGTTCGAACCGGAAGTAAAACTTAAATACGAGAAAGAGATGATCACGGAACGGGACTACTACAACATGCTCAACACCGCCAAGGCTGACGGCTTGGCGGCAGGGTTAGCCGAAGGCGAGGCCAAAGGTCGTGAGGAAGAAAAGATACGGATAGCCAAAGCATTCAAGGAACAGGGGGTAGATGCTGGAATCATATCTTTCGCTACGGGACTGTCAGAGGCTGAGGTCGCAGAACTGTAGGATACTTTAAAGAAAAAGGATGAACTTCGGTTCATCCTTTTTCTTTAATATGGTATAACTGTTAAGCCGGCATCGGGATTTCTACCTTAACAGGAGCATAATAGTTTCCTTCTGCGTCAGTCCAGGTTATGTAGACATACACTGTGGTGTACATATACCTGTTGATTTCGAATTCTTCGGTGCTTGAGTTACCGTTAGATGTAATCTGAGATACGAGCGCAGCCGTGTCAGACTCATCGAGAGCCGTTGTCGTGGCATAGTAGTAACATGTAGCTGTGCCAGCTGCAGGAGTTACAGTGACTTTCCCATAGGTGCTGCCATAACTTGCTTCATAGGATGGCTCGCTTATTTCAGGAAGCATATCGGCGTATCCGGGATCTTCTGTTCCTATGATTGTAGGATCAGGAGTACTGAATTCAGTCACGAAATAGTCAGCAGAGAGAGTATATCCTGTGCTTTCATCGCCTGAAGCCACGGAGCCGATCAGAATGTAATCCTGACTGAATGACAGACCGATGATTTCCAGAGTGTTATCAGTCAAAGTAGAATATGGCACCCTCGTGTAATTGTAGTTGTTAGGGTTCAGAGCCATATCGGATTTTACGATTTCTTTATCGCCCTTGAAAGACCAATGGTTCTCGAAATCCGATTTCTTGGCGAAGTAATAGATTACAGTGGTCGGAGTTCCTGTCACGGAAAGTTTCACTGAAGCGGAAGAAGCCGTGGCCTCTACTGTCCCGTCGAGCGCAACACTGATAGAGGCATCACGAGGAACATCGGTAGTAGTCACTTCCTTTTTCTGCAGAGGACCTATCTTGCCGTCATTGTCTATGACCACCACGAATACATAGCCTTTTGTGTTCGGACTAAGGTTATTGTTGCCATAGACATCGGATGTCGTAGGATAATCGGTATTGAACGGCCATGAATTGAGCAAGGTTTCCTGAACTTTGTCATCGGAACTCTCGTAGCCGCTGATGTATTCAGTTTCTGTCATATATGTCGCATATACCCTCCATGTGTTCTCCGGACGAGTAAACGGCAATTCGATGGAGTTGTACGTGATTGTAGGCTCTCCGAATGTCACTGCTGCAGTACCGTCATCGGTAAGTTCGTCCAATGTCACTTCGACAGTCTTCATGTCAGCCTCGGTATAAGAGCCGGCAGAAGTCTCGATGATATACCACAGAGTGTATGATGCACCGGGCGTGATGTTGAAGCGGACATTAGGCTGGTCGGATTCGCTGAGAGCGGACATCGTAGAATTGACAGCCGCATCATTGGCGGAATACATTCCGGCATTCACCATGTGGAGGATAGAAGACGCATAGTAGTCGTCTGTAGTATTTATTCCATAGAAGTAGCTTGTGCCCTCGGCCGGAGTAACAGTCACCGTAGCATCCTTGAATGTGACGTCGGAGAAAGCTGCGTCCACATTCAGACCATAGTCGTAGACGACGGTGATGATGTCTTCAGGACTTACAGACCCGCCATAATTCTCCTGGAAGGCCCAGATTACATATGATTCTCCTACTTCAGGTGAAGCATAGAAGGCTGTAAACGGTGCAGAGAATGGTATGATCTGCCAACCATCTTCCGTTTCTTTCTCTGAGGTTTCATAACTGGTGGCGTCAGGATCATTCGCAGCCTCCGCTGCAGCTTCTGCCGTGAACTCATCAGCTTTCATTACTCCGAGATAGAAAGATGAAACATACGGAGTTTCAGCTATGACATTGACAACTCCATCTGTCATCGTAGCAGAAAGGGTGACCATCTGTGTCCCGCCGATCTGTACCATGACCTTGTCGAACACCACATCGCCCTTGTTGTCATAGAGCCATATCTTGATCAGGCCCGACTCATCGAACGGTGTCTGATTCCACTCACTCGGCGCGGCAGGAGCTGTTACGCTCATCTTGGTCCCGTCGAATTCCACCGTCCAGCCTTCAGGATAGTCGATGTCATATTTCACATATCCGCTGACATCCATCGACAGGTTCTTCATCTCCTCATACTCGAAAATGGTCTTTCCGCTGAGGAATTCGCATTTGAGCTCCGTTACCCTCTTCACCTGGAATGAGCCTGCATTTCCGTTGAGTATAAACTCCACATAGTCATCCTCTACATTTACGTCAGAGATAAGGCTCAAACGTATGCACATATCCTCGCGGAGAAAAGAGCGCGTGAAGGGGCCACATACGACGAAGCCTGCGACAAGATGTTCGAGCCGAACTATTTCGGGATGATGATGGTCGAGACAGGCGATGCCGACGCCTTCATCACGGGCACGTACACCAAGTACAGCAACACCATAAAGGTGGCGAAGGAGGTCATCGGGATAAGGCCTGGATTCGACCATTTCGGGACCATGCACATCGTGAACTCGAAGAAGGGCACATATTTCCTTGCCGACACCCTCATAAACAGGCATCCGGACACAAAGGCCCTCATCGACATAGCCCTGCTTGCGGACCATACGGTCAGGTTCTTCAACCATGAACCGGTCATGGCCATGGTTTCCTACTCGAATTTCGGGGCGGATGCAGAGGGCAGCCCGAAAACGGTGCACCAGGCCGTGGATTACATCCAGGAACACTATCCGGACATCATGATAGACGGGGAAATGCAGGTGAACTTCGCCCTCGACGACTCTCTGAGGGACCGCAAGTTCCCGTATAACAGGCTGAAGGGCAAGACTGTGAACACGCTCCTCTTCCCGAATCTCAGCTCCGCCAACTCGGCCTACAAATTGATACAGGCCATGAGCGACGCGGAAATGATCGGGCCTATCCAGATGGGGCTGAACAAGCCTGTCCACTTCACCGACATCGAAAGTTCCGTGCGCGACATCGTGAACATAACGGCGGTGGCTGTCATAGATGCCATTGTCGCAAAGAAGATAGAGACGAAGGAATAGGGAAACACACACATCCATTACAAAAAAAACGGCCCGGGAAACCGGACCGTTTTTTTAATGCCATGACAACGTCAGTACAAGAAGGCCTTCGCCGCAGATACGGAGGCTGCAGAGCCGTCCTCCGTGCCTGTCCCGGGAAGCTGGCCGTCACCTGGAGTGTCGTCAGACGGGACGATACTGTCAGGAACGGAATCCACCCGGCTGTAGATACGGACCTCGGAAGCGTCACCGGACGCCGTCCAGGTCATGCTGCCGGCAGAGAGAGAGGACACTACATAGCGGTGGGACCACTGCTTGTAATCCATGTAGTCGTAGTACCCTCCCACCGTGTTGTCCTCACGGTCGATATCATACTCGCCGGTAAGGACGACAGCCACATTGGATGTGGTCTCTATGTTGGAATAGGAAGTGAACTTATGCTCCCGGGTAAGCTCTATGTAGGCATAGGTTCCCTTTGCAAGCGGGGCCCCGTTCCACTCCACGAGCTCCCATACCCCGTCCAGGTTGATATAGGAAAGAGGCAGGGACACCTCCGTGCCTGCCGTATCCTCCTTGGAGCAGGAGGCGGCCAGGGAGACGGAAGCAGCCGCTATCAAAACGTTTCTCAAAAAATGTTTCATCTTATCTGTCAATATTTGTTTCAACTTTAAATTTCACCGTTATTGTCCTCTGGGAAGGAGGAAGGTCCAGCCCGGTCAGTACCATCGGGACAACATTCAGCATCCTCATGGGTGCGGCACCGGGATCGTAGGTTATCACCAGGTCGGCCTCCCCGCCGGGAGGAATCGTCTCCGGTTCGCAGCGGAAAGAAAGGTAAGGCGGCAGGAGGGCCTTGTCCACGCCTATCGTCAAAGGCGAGTCACCCGCATTCACGCACATTATCCGTTCCACAGCCTTCCTTGCCCCGTCTATCTGGACCTCGGCCCTCTTGAGGCATAGATGCCCCATCCTGTGCCCGAAAGCCCATACCGGTACACCTGCAGCCTCCACAAAGCCCTTCAGGGAGAGCACGGCCGCCGGCTTTGAGCCGGAAAGGTCGGTATAGACGAAAATCCGCCTGTCGAAATTCCCGGGATGCCCCTTTGGGTGATAAGTCACTTTCAGGGACCCCTCCTCCCCCGGCAGGACCGGAGCCCTGTCAAAGGACGGGACCGCACATCCGCAGGTAGTGGTGACCTTCAGGACAGTCACAGGACGGTCTCCCCCGTTAGTCCAGGTATAGGTATATTCCGGCGGGACGGCATTCTCCTTTATGGTTCCTGCATCCACCACCCTGGTGGCGAAGTGCATATCCGCACCTGTTTCCGACACCGGGGGATTGTAGATACTGTCGAGCTGCCTTTCCCTCTCCACGAGTTCAGGGGATTTCCCCGGCGGCGAAACCGGAGCCGCCAGGGAAATACACAGCAGACATATACCCAGACCCGGCATCATACCCCTGCGACATTAAAGCCAGTCCGAACTTGTCCTGACGGTGATGGCGAAAGTCTGGCTCCCGCCGGCATAGGTTATCGTAGCCATCGTCGACCCGCTCTTCAGGCCGAAGAAAGTCAGCGTGCCCTCTGCATTGCTTACCGTACCGGATGCACTGTCCTGTTTCCCGTCTGCGCTCACCGAAGCCACGGAAGGGTCGTCGATTGTCACGGAGAACGGGCCCTGGCCCAGGAAGGATACCGGGTTTGCAGCGGAAGAAGCCCCTACCTTTATATAAATATTAGGGAACTCCATTGCTACGCCGGCATCATCGCCAGCTATCATTCCGAGGAAAGCCTCGGCATTCACCACACCCGCACCCATGTTGTTCTTGTAAGAAGACAGGCTCATTGTCCTGGCATGGATGAGGTGAGGGACGTCTACCTGCCATCTGTAGTAGAACTTGGTCCCGGTCATATCGTCGTCTATCGAAGTAGCGGACTTGTAGAGCATGTCTATGATCTCGTCAGCCGTGAAATGCTTGTGCAGCCTGGCCGCATGCGAAAGCCCGAGGGCGACAACGCCGGAAACATGAGGGCAGGCCATGGATGTACCCTCCATATAGCCGTATCCTGAATCGCTGACATGGTATGGCAGGGTGGAAAGGATACATCCCACGGCACCCCTGTCCCCGTCAGGCTCCTTGAAGTCGAAATAATAGTCCTGGTCCCCGCCCGGAGCAGAGATCTTGGTGTACTCGGCATAGTTGGTATACGTTGACGGAGTGAAGTCCCCGGCGACAGCGGCCACAGAGACGCAGCCTTCGTATGCACCCGGGAATCCGGCCATAGGAGCATATTCATTCCCGGACGCGAAGACAGGGATACCGCCTTTCACCGGACCGTTGTCAGAGCCTGCATTGTGGATGAAATAGTCCATGGCGGCCTTCTCCAGAGGGCTTGAAACCTCCCATTCATCCGCATCCCTGTAGCCTATACCGTACTCATACGGGTTGGCGGCACCGGAAGTGTAGCCGAAGCTGCACTGGAGGACTACCGCACCGTTGTCCGCAGCATATTTTATGGCGCGGGAAAGGCTCACTGTAGTGGACGCCGAGTTCCCGGAGAATATCTGGCAGGACATGATGCGCACGCCCGTGTTCCCGGGGCTGGTGTTATCCGGGCCCGCTATGGAGGAAATGCCGTTGTTCCCGTTCGTGGCGGCAATGATACCGGCGCAGTGAGTTCCGTGCCCGGTATCTTTGACATCATCCCATGTGATATAGCCGCGGTCGTTGAGGAAGTCATATCCGTGCACATCACCGGCGTAGCCGTTACTGTCATTGTCCTCGTTAGAATACTCCACCTCATCCTCGTTTGTCCAGAGGCTGTTCACCAGGTCCGGATGCTCGAGGAAGACGCCCTCGTCCAGGACGGCAACAATGATGGACGGGTCTCCCGGGCAGAGGGCACGGGCCTGCTCCCAGTGCACATCGTCGCCCTGGACGAACTTCGTCTCGTAGGTTCTTCCGCCGAAAGGATATCCTTCGATGGAGGAGAGGTCCGGATTGACAGTATAGGCCAGTCCGCCTTCCAAACTGCTTCCATCATAACCGTTGTTCTTCAGGTTCCACTGCCACGGAAGCAGGTCCTGGTCTGCAGTTATGGCACGGGTAGAGGCAGAACTGCGGAACGGTATCACCTTCCCGTCGTATGCCTTCTTGATAGTCCTCACCGGAGAGGCAGCCTGTACCTCGCCGAGAGCGGAGAGCTTCTTCACGACATCCTCCACATTCTCGTCCTCACTGAAGTGCACGACATACCACAGATGAAGCCCGGCAGCCCGGGAAGCCTCCTCCGTAGCCTTGTTCACAGGGAACACCCTTTCAAGCCGGTAACCGTCTATGATATCGAGGATCTCGTCTACCGTACTGACCCCCGAGCGGGTGGCCGGAGCATCGGCCAGGCCAGCCTCGTCGAGCAGGTCACCCAGGGATTCGTCGAACTTCAGCACGACTTCCCCCGGCATGTATGCAGGGACTGTCTCCTCGGGAGAAGTGGCAGCCGGAGCGTCCGTCACCGGAGACACCTTCGCACAGGAGGCGGCTGCAACCATCACGGCAGATACAAAAAATATATTCAAGAATTTCATTTTCATCGTATGTTTCTCCTATCAGTCGAGATGTCAGTTGGCAAATCTCTTGTTCGTATATATGTCATAATAATAGTCCATGGCAGCCGGGACACCCGTAAAGCGGGCGGTATTACCGTCGCTGTCCGTACCTTCCTGGTTGAAGATGAAGGTGGACGGTTCCCACCAGTCCATCAAAGGATGGTACATGAGCCACTTGTGGGTATCCGGGTCCAGGGCACCGCTCAAACGGTTCATGTTGAGGGAGAAGACCCTCAGGCGAGGGAGGACCTTAGGTACCTGCAGGGCGTCGAACGCATCGTATGCCGCCTGCGCCCCCGCACTTCCAGAAACCGCAAGGGAGTCGGAGATATTGATTGTGCTTTCCTCCCCGTTCTGGACGAAGGTAACATCGTCGTTGTGGGTCCAGTCCGTAACGCTGCCCAGGTAGGCGCGTACTTCATCATCCGTAGGGATAGGGCCTTCCAGATAGTTCAGGGTCAGCTCAAGGGTGTCGAGATTTTCCCACCGGAGAAGCCTCAACGGGAATCCGCGCCCGGTAGAGCCGCCTACCTGGTTCTCAGGATCAAGGTTCTCGCGGTAAAGGCCCCCGTTCTCCTCGGCGAACTGCTCCCCGGACGTGGTGGCGTTGCTCAAGTCATAGATGACATGTATCTGGTTGTTCCTCATGCTGAAAGCATGGAGCTTGGGGAAGTTGCGCTGGTTGAAACGCTTGTCAATATACTGGAATTTGTTGCTCGACAGGTCAAGTGACTCAAGGTTCGGGAATGTCGGCTTTCCGCCATCCGTGCCGTCCTGGGTAAAGAACGTATCCGGGAAAGAATTGTTGTCAAGGCCGTATGCCGCAATCGTGAGCCTTTTCAGATTGCTTTCGTCGCCTCCGAGCTCAAGGAGATATTCACCGACATTGATGTTCTCCCTGAAAGTATGGTTCTCGTTGGAGTAGAACTCGAGAGACTCGGCGGCATCGAGCCACGACACCTGGTAAGGTATGCCGTCATCCGTATTGAACATGAAGAACCTCGCGCCGCGCACCCTGCCTATCCAGGACTCGTCTATGACCTTCCCGTCATGCAGGTCTCCCTCTTCCCAGAGGTCCACGTCTTCCCAGCGTTCCATCCTGACGGAAGTGTCCCATCCTCCGGACCATATATTGAGGGCCCTGGCAATCGCTACAAGGGCCGAGGAGTCGGCTGCCCTCGGGTCCTCCGGCTTGGCCGCCGCGGAAGTCTGGGTCACCTGCACCTGGTCGATACGGGTTATCAGGGATTCCGATGGGTTTATAGGGGTGCCGTTGTCATCCACAGGGGTGAAGCACACGGAAGCAATCCTGCCGGAAGGCTGGGAGTTTATGTCCCAGTCGAAACGGAGGGAGACATTGCGTGGCCGCGCCCCCTTGTTGAGGTCAAGGACAGGATTGTCCTCAGCCTCGGAAATCCAGTCGACAGGGTTGCCCTCCGCGTCAAGGAAGCTGACATCGAATTTCACGTTGGACTTCACGTCCACATTGAAATAGCGGTCAGCAAGGGCCTCATAGTCAGGCACATCTATTTCAGTATCCTCTATTGCTATGGTATATCCGTAGTTCTGCTGGGTCACGGCGATATCCCGTGTCTCCCAGTTGTCGGCCTCGATTGTCACTGTACCGCGGCGGATGTCCTGGTCGGCACCGTCTTTCATTACTATGGCCGAATCCACGATTATCCGGCAGGTCTGGGAGCCGTTCCCGTTGGCCGGGGATACAGTAATCCACGGCACGTTCGCGGAAGCAATCCACGACCCCGGGGAGGTCACTTCTATGGTAGCGGTCCCGCCGTCGGCGCCCACCTCGAAAGTGTCGCTGTCGAGGACGAAATCCACATTTTCCTTGGGCTGGCAGGCAAATACCGCAGCAAGGGCAGCGGCAAATACCGTCATGTATCTGTATATCTTCATAATTGCAATCCTTTTTTAATCCAACATGGCATCACATCCTATGATATCCTGCGTCCGGTCATAATAGAGGAAGTATTGTCCGGCCTGCCAGGCACTGCAGACATCTGTAGCGTCGAAGATGATGTTAGGGTTATCACTTATGTCAAGATAGAATATGAGATAAGAGATATCGTCGTTTATCAGCCGGAGGTCATTGGAGCCTATGTAGAAGCCCCTGAGTCCGGTATGTGTCGAAAGGCCTTCCGGCCAGTCGCTCAGGCACCTCTCTCCCTCGGCATCCCTCTGGCTCCTGATTCCGAACGCAGTCATGCGCAGGATATTGAGCGGCTCGAGAGGGAACTCCTCGAAGGCATTGTAGGATACGTCCATGCCCGAGATATAAGGCAGGGTCCTCGCACTGAAGTAGTCAGGGATGTCCGTCAGATTGTTGTACTGCAGGTCGAGCGTGGTAAGGTAGTCGGAGTTCTCCCCGTTGAAGCAGTTCTCCTCCGGGAAGGACTTCATTCCGCAGGACTGCATCGTGAGCACTTCCACAAACGAGTTCGTCGCGGCAAGCTCGGCCGGGAAGACGTCTATAGGGTTGCCTGTCAGCGTCAGGGTATTCACCCTCACCCCGTGGAAGGTACCGGCATCCGGCAGTTTCTTTATGTTGTTGTGCGCCACGTTTATGGCCGACATTATGATGTTGCTCTCGTCCGAAGAGAAGAAGTTCGGGAACTCCGTCAGCTCATTGTATGAAATGGTGAAGGAGGTGAGGGCTTCCAGCGAACAGAAGTTTTCAGGGACGCTTTCGATGAGGTTGTCATCGAAAGAGAGCTCCTGCGGGGCGAAATTGCTGCCGAGCGCCGGAAGATCCCCCTGGATATTGTTCTGCATCACGTTCAGCATGCCGAGGCTTGCCATTTCGCCCACACTTACAGGAAGAGTGGCGAGCTTGTTCTGCAGGAAGTAGAGTATCTGTATCACATCCTGGGAAGAACCGCTTGCCAGGTCATCGAGGGCATCGTAGGAGCCCTGCTCGGTGAAGCCGTTGGTGGAAAGATTGACTGTGATAAGGCTCGGGAGTGATGCAATCCCTTCAGGAAGGGTCTCGAGGTTCTTGCAGTTGTATATCTCCAGGTCGGTAAGGGCGGTCAGCGGGCTGAACGCATCCGCTCCCGGGAATCCTTCCTTGGTTATCGGAGAATTGGCGATGGAGAGGGACTCCAGGCGGGTGAGGTTCCTTATCTCAGCGCTGATGCCGGTAAGCCCGTTTGTCATTGTACCGAGGTTCATGTCGTAAGGACGCACCTGGTCCACCGTAGGGACGGCTCTGGATGCAGCCATACGGGAAATCTCGTCCAGGGACATGTTGTCGTAATAGGAGGCGGCGGAAGATGTCTTGCCGTTCATCCTGAGCGCCAGTGCGCATACAGGGGATATAGGTTCCGTAGGGCAGACATATTTCCCGAAGTCCTTGTACCTGTTCTGTCTCCACAGGGCCTTGTCCTCTGCCGAACCTTTCACCGGATAGAGAGGCTGGGCTGCAGCGGCGGCGGACTGATCATGGTATCTTCTGGTTTCATTATGGTTGCCGAACGAGAGCTGCACGAGGTCCGTAAGCTGGCCGATTGCACCCGGGACTTCACCCTTGATGCCGAAACCGCTGAGGTCGATGCTGGCGACACGGCCGTTGTCGTGTATCTGGACTCCTGGCTGGTCTCCCCAGAGGTCAGGGTCCTTGTCGAAGTTCCAGTTTGTCCCGCGCGGCCAGGTCTGTCCCTCATAGGACCAGTTCGGGCCGTCAAGGGCAAGCCATATTTCGCGGAGGGCGTAATAGTCCCTCATATATCCGTCCGCCATCACGAGGGTGACAGGGACATCGGCTTCGGTGAGCTCGTTGTCGGTCACTTCAATGACAGTCGCCTGGTCTTCGAGGCTATTGGTGAAGTCCTGGTCCTCGAGAAGGAGGTCGTCGGAATCATAGAGACGGTACGACAGTATCTTGTAGTTTCCGGCCGGAGCATAGACTATGGAATCAGCCTGGCTTGAGGAAGTCTGGTTCCCTGCCTTGTTGTCTTCACCTTTATAGTGCTCGTCTCCGCTGAAATGTATGGAGAAGGTCACCGGAATGCCTGTGAAGGAAACGACCTGTGTCTGCTCGTTGACATCCACGAGAGTAATGTCCAGGGAGGATATCTCGTCGAATGTATATCCGTTGTCACGGCGGTCCCTGAGGGCCGGTACAGGGTCGAGGCCGGAAAGGTCCTTCACGAGGTTGAAGCGTATCATGCCACGAGGGGCAACGTCAGCCGTCAGGTCGAAGACTTCCATCCCGCCAGGGATGATGGTGAGAGGCTTTGCCACCACAGTACGGTTGCCGTTTCCTATCTGGTTGTCAAGATTGTCATATAAGGCGTATGACACTACCTCGTAGTCTCCTTTCAGAAGCCGGAGCTTTGCACTGCGCAGGCCGAACTCGGCAGCCTCGTTGTCGGCAGCAGAAAGGGTCAAGGTCTGCGAGATGGTACGCCCTTCGCTGTTGGTAAGCATTATGTTTATCTTGCCGGCCTGGGACAGTTCGTCCAGAAGATAGTCTCCGGAGGCTTTGGTGACGTTGCCGTAGGAAACCTCCTTGTAGAGCTTGAACTGGACATAGCCGTAGTCCGTTTCCCTGTTGTCCGGAAGCTCTTCACGGGCACACCCGGTGACAAGCAGGGCCGACACGGACAGGATGGCGGACAAGGTCATTAGAAAGAGTCGTTTCATACTATTTATTCTCAATCAATTATAGTCAAATCAATGTTTTATTTAAAGGCTGCGGGCCGGGGGACCAGCCCGCAGCTTGTCTAATGATTATTCGGCGATGACGCGGCATACTATCCGCAGTACCGCAACATCGTCATATACTGTGACGACAGCATCTCCGCTGGCTGATGCATCGTCAAACATGAACGCATACTGACCTGCTCCCAACGACGAAACAGTAACCCAGCTGGCAAAAGACTCCACTGTCGCGGTTTCCGGGAAACCGGCTATTACAGCCATTCCAGCGTCTGTGCCGGTGAATGTCAGCATATAGCAAGGTTGGGTTTCCCATCCGGATGGACGGTCGTCACTGTTCGGCTCCAGTTCAGTAAGGGTATAGCCCCAGTCTCCGCCGCTCGTCAAAGAGAGATTTATATCTTCTGTTTCATCCCCGCCACTTGCAGGTTCATACGAGAACTTGATAATGGCAACATAGGCACCCGCCTGGTTTTTCAACAGGAAGTAGACAAGCCCGCCGTCTGCCGGAGCATCTGGCTGTACTCCTATATAATACCTGTTGCTTGGAGAGTCGCTATACTGCGACTTCTTGAGCTGTGCCCAGAAAGTGGATTGTTCACCGGAAGAAATTGTTTTGCCTGTATCGAAGTCCATGATATCCCAGCTGTCGAAGTCCACATTGACATCAAACTCCGTTTCTGTACCTAGCTCATATCCTCCCATACTTTCAACATCCGTGACATAGGTAATTACATACCCTGGAACAGCACTTGTTATTCCGTCAAGACCGGCACCATAAATATCATCATAAGCTGGCAGGCTCTCAAATGTTGCCCCTGTCTGTGACCAGTATTCATCGAGCATATATGGCGATATGGCACCTGCCGGAGCTTCCTGCTCTATATAAGCGACCACATAGTCGATATAATCCGGATTGATATTATTGTTGTCGTCAACAAGAAGATAGGCGATGCCGTCTTCTCCACCGGCTTCTGTAAGAATATCTGCCCATACTGACTGAGGGAAAGCCATTACAAAGCCGGACCGGGTTTCCTGCCTGTCATTTGCAGTTACGGTAACAGTCAAAGTATTTGTCTGTATCTTATCGTCTCCGCCGGCCCAGGCATAAGTATGGCTGACCCAGCCGAGTCCCATATATGAACCATACTGCATATCATCATCCTGATAGTATCCATCATTGTTCATACTGAACTCCTTGACGACAACCTCTGCCGCACTGGTAATCTCAACCGTCGCGTTGGTACTCATACCCATCTCGTCGGCCTGGTATCCGCCTTCAGCATCAAAGGTGAAGTCCGGCGCCGAATTCACGTAGAAAATGTCTGTAATATCCGGTGACGTGACATTGAAAGTCCTGGAGTAGACATTGTCCGTCTCGTCCCCGAAGTTTATAGTGACAGTGCTCTCGTCACCGGCCGTGACAATATCGGAAGGAGCGACGTAAATACGGTAGTAGGTCTCCGTCTCATAGTTGTCGGATGTCTCCTCCACTACGGTCCCGTCCCCTACGCTCACCCAGCCGGCACCGGCAACGGTAAGGTTGAAGTTAGCCTTGACAAGGATGTAGGCATCGACTTCAGTTATCGTGGCCGACGGCCTCCAGAGCAGGTCCACATTTCCGGCCCCTGTACCGTCTGCATTTTCAGAAAGCGTCAGAGGCGTCTCGCTGTAGAGCCAGTTGTAAGGGCTGTCATCCCCTGAAGGGGTCTGGAAGTTGCGGTTGTCATCATCAGGCACGGTCGCCCTTACCTCGAGTACAGGGACAAACTGAGGCGCGTTTACGGATACGGCCACTTCCTCAAAACCTTCGACTTCGGAGGTAATGTCGAAACTGTAGGAAACCGGGGTCTCACCAAGATTGACCTGGCTGCAGAAGACTTCGTACTCCGAATACCTGCCGCTCGCGGACGGGGACTGGAGTTCGGTAAGCCTGAGACCGGCAGCCTCTATGTTGGTTCCGTAGCTGAAGTTGGATTCCACCCTTATGTATGAGACATAGCCGTTTCTCGTGGCGTCCCAGAGCATAGGGACTGCAGCGCCTTCAGCCAGCGGCTCACCGTATTCGTAGAGGAATCCGGTGGATTCGGCCGGAGTCTGGAAATACTCATGGCCGTCGCTGTCCTCCGCGATTTTTGCCGGTACTATATTGAGCAGGGCCTCTCCTCTGGAAAGTGTGAGGGTAGCTATGACACGCGTCTCCCCTCCCATTCTCATGGAGACTTCCACTTCGTGGTCTGCAAGGTCGTTCATTTCGGCAAGGCATACTATCTCTACCGTAACATCGCCGGCAGGGCCTCCTATTGAGTAGGATATCTGCTCGCCGTTGCGTATGCCCCAGAAATCTGACGCTGTAGAAGGAATGCTCACCATCCACTCCTGGTTAGGGCTGAGATGGAGAGTGTAGGTCGAGTTCGGCTCCACAAAATCCTCGACAGGGTCAGGGAAGTTCGGCGCAGGTGTACCCTCGTCAGTGGTACACGCGGTGACAAGTACAGCAAGGAGCAGTGTCACCGGCAAAAGTCTTTGAGCAAGTTTTTTCATGACTTTCCTTTTTTTGTGATATAACTATAATTAAGTGAGATAAGGTCCTACATTCCTTCTTCTCTCTGAAGCCTGTCGGCTTCCTCGTCGGAAACCCACTCCAGTATATTGTAAAAATCTCCCACATACCCGACAAGGGTGCTCAGGTCATAGACGTAGGCCCTGAGCCAGAGTGCCACGAAAGACTGGCAGGTGTTGAAGTACGAGATATAGGCCGGGCTCGAGGTACCCAGGATCCTGTTGTCCCCGTTCACCTGGCCGAAGACGGACAGCTCGTCGCTGAGGAGCTGGTCCTCCGGCATTGTCACGCGCGGATTGGCCGGGTCGCTGTTGTCGAACTTGAGTTTCACGTCGTACCCGTCGAAGAGCCAGTCGTGCAGGATGATTGTATTCTCCTCCATGTCGACCTCGGTCTTTATGAGCCTCTGGTAGGACTGGTCCGTATTCGTAAGTCCCGGATATTCATAGAGGAACATAGAGGTCACCACGCACCATCCGGAGAAAGTCTCTATATTGAAAGGACATACCTTGTACATCGAGACCTTTGTCTGGTCCCCGTACAGGTCCAGTCTCAACTGGTCCGGCATCACGAGCTTGAGGTTGAAGGAGAGGGTGTCGGTCTCGCCGAACCTGTCGTACTGCGGATGTACGACCACGTTGGCGGCATACTGCCCTGCCGGTATGGTGATGGTGTTGGATTCCAGCACATAGTCCCTGCCTTCGATGGCATTGCTGCCTTCGTCGATGATTTCCACCGCTATTGTCCTGTCATAGTCGCAGGCAACCGTGGAGGATACCGGGACAGTGAATGTATAGCCCTCGTCTGCAAGGACCGGATTCACTGAAAGAGTGTCCTGGAACAGGATGTATTCCCTGTCCGCCACTTTTACATTGTCTTCCTGGCAGGCCGTAAAGAACGCTCCAAGAAGTATGAAGACTAATATTGGTATTCTTCTCATAATGTCTTTACTGTTTACCTGTTATTACTTGCATTTTCTTCTATCTCGGAGCCCGGGGACTCTATCTCGTGCTGCGGGATAGGCCATACGAAGAGCGGGTCGTCCGCACTTATCTCCAGGTCGTTGCCCTCGGTCTGCGAGTAGGAGTTCGGGGTACGCTCGAAACCCTGGTGCCAGCGCTTGAGGTCGTTGAGGCGGAAACCTTCCATGTAGAGCTCCTTCACCCTCTCGTTGGAGATGGTCTCCAGCCAGTCGGCCCCTACGGATACGGCCCCTGCACCCCTGCTCTGGCTTAACGTGGTGAGGTCGTTCGCCGCGAGCCCGTCACCGAGCCGGCAGTGGGCCTCCGCACGGATCAGGTACTGCTCCGCGAGCCTGAGCGGCTTCGGCATGCACACGTGGTAAAGCTGGTAGCTGCTGGTGAAGTTGCGGTTACCCCAGTATTTTGCCAGGAGCGGCACGGCTATCTCGAAAGTGTATCCTACAGTCGGGAAGCCTTCCACGCTCGAGTCGGCGAAATATGCCAGGTAGCGGATGTCATTTGTCGAATAGAGGTTGATTACCCACTCCGCAGGGACAAAGTCCGGATAGAGGTAGGTATAGTCCCTCGTGTAGTTGAGGAAATCCGTCCCGAGAGCCCCGCCGGCGGAGGTAGGGGTGAACCCAATGCGCCAGATTATCTCGTTTCCTGTATCGAAATACCAGAGGCTGTCGAAGCCCGTGTAACCGGTCGTCGGATTGGTCTCCGTCCCGCTGAGCGAGAACGCCGGATTCTCTATCACGTATGTGGAATAAGTGACTGCACTTCTCCAATCCCGCATATAAAGGGCGACGCGGGCACGTATGGCGTAGACTGCCGCAAGGGATATGTAGTAGTTGTCGTAGACATCCCCCTCGTTGACGGTAGGGTCGTCGTCACCGTCGTCGAGAAGCTCCTCCGCCCTCGTGAGGTCGTTGAGCACCTGCTGGTAGGAATCGTAGAGCGAGGCCCTTCTCACCGGCTCCGGCTCAAAATATTTAGTGCGGAGCACCACGCCGAGCATGTTCTTGGCTGCCTCGTCGTCTGGTGTATTGCCGGTGTCGTCCGTGGCCGGATATGCTTCGCAGAAACATTTTATCAGTTCCGAATAGCAGAGTGCACGGATGGCGTACACCTCTCCGGTGTAGGAGTCGAGTGTCTCGAGGTTGTCATCGTCCGTCTCGGCGGCCATCACTTCCCCTATCTTGTCAAGATAGAAGTTGCAGTTGCCTATTACAGAGTAAAGACCGCCGTAGACACCCTCTATCTCTTCGTTGGTAGGACGGATATTCCATTCCCAGATGTCCGGATGCGGGTTGTTGTTTGTCAGTACCGCCATGGTAAGGTCAGCCTGTATGTCCGGAAGGAGGGTGAGGCTGCCGCTGTAGAGGTTGCTGCTTTTAAGGCTCGAATAAATTCCGATCAGGTGCTGCTCCGCGTCTGCGAATGTCTGCATGGACTCTTCCACAGGAATGGCCGAGCCCGGATATTTTTCGAGACAGGATACGGCGGTCACGCATACGACTGCGGAAACGGCCGCGTATTTCATGATATTCAATATCTTCTTCATCTTGTTTTCTCCTCTTAGAATGTTAGGTCAAGACCGAATGTGAACTGGCGGGACATAGGATACCTGGCTATGTAGATATTCGACGTCCCTTCCGGATCGAGACCGGAGAAATTGGTGAACGTGAACAGGTTCTGCGCCTGGAAATAAACACGCAGCCCGTCAATGAAACCGGTCTTGCGGATAAGCGGTGCAGGGAACTGGTATGCAAGCATCAGGTTCTTGAGCCTCAGGAAGGAGGCGTCCTCGAGAAGCCTGTCATCGAATTCCATGTACACGCCGTGGCGCGGAGTCTCGGATATGTCCCCCGGCTGTTTCCACCTGTCGAGGAGCTTCACAGACTGGTTGTAGGTCTGGTAACGTCCGTTGGACTCCTGGTAGAACCTGTCGTTGTTTATCATCCACCTGTCGGCCACCCAGCTGAACTGTGCCGAAAGGGAGAGGCCCTTCCAGGCGAAGGTGGTACCGAAACCTCCTGCCCAAGGTGCATTGTAGCTCTTGCCTACCATGACCCTGTCCTCATCCCTGAGCTCGTTGGTGATTTCCCCGTCCTTGGTATACCAGAGGGCGTCTCCGTTGGCAGGGTTCACACCGGCGAAGCGGTTCAGGAAGAATTCCCCGGAGTCGTGGCCGACCACGAGCTTGAGGTTGGTGTTGGCGAGCTCGTATTCCTGTACTCCGCTGTACAGCTCGGAAATACGGTTGTTGTTATAGGAGACGTTGGCATTCAGGAGCCAGGAGAAGTCCCCAATCTGGAGAGCCGTACCGGAAACGTTGAGCTCGGCTCCGCGGTTGGTCATGGCGCCGATATTGTCCCAGTTGCTGCCGAATCCGTTGTCGGAGTAGGACTGCGGCACGAGCATCAGGAGGTTGTATGTGTATTTGTTGTAGAGCTCGAGGTCCACGTTCAGCCTGTTCCAGAATGCGAAGTGGAAGGCGAGGTTGGTGGTCCAGGTGGACTCCCAGCTCAGGTTCTCGTTACCCTGGGATATCGGTGCGAGCCCCGGTGTCCCGACATAGTCTCCCGCGCTGCCCACGAGGGCGAGGTGGTTGTAGTTCGGGATCTCGGAGTTTCCGGATGTTCCGCTGCTCAAGGCTATCTGTGCGTATGTCAGCCAGCTGCGGGAAGGAGCCATGAAGTCTTCGTTGAGAAGGTTCCACATGAGGCCCACAGAGCCGAACCCTGCCCAGCGGCCGTCCCTTCCGAACCTTGAAGACGCGTCGGCACGGCCTGAGAGCTCGAGGTAGTATTTGTTCGCGTAGTTGTACTCGGCCCTGGCGAAGAAGGACAGGAAGCCGTAGTCGTCATCTGTGGTGTCGCTCCATGAGGTGGCGCGGGAACCTGTCGTGACATTCGTCATGTAGTGGTTGTTCTGGCCCGCGGTCAGGATGCTGAAGTCCTCGTAATGGTAGTCGATTCCTTCCTGCCCCACCATGAAGTTGAACGAATGGGTGTGGTCGATGTCGAACTGGTAACCTATGGTATTCGTCACCGAGAGGGTGATGCCGTCCGTAGAAAGCCTCTGGGCGGTTCCCTGTTCCTGGTTAGGGATGAAGTCAGGGAAGGACTGGCCGTAGCCTGTGGTGTGGGTGTAGTCGACAGTGAACTGTGAACGGATTGAAAGCCCCTCGATAGGCCTCGCCTCGGCGAAAATAGAGGAGAATACCTTGTACCTCTTGTATGTACGTGGATTTTTCTCCAGCCAGTCTACAGGGTTCACACCGTCACCTTTCCAGCTCTTGTCCGGGTCCGTGCTTCCTGAAATTGCGATTGACCCGTCAGCATTGTACGGATTCCAGTAAGGAAGCATGAACTGGGCTGCAGATATAGGCGTCACTATGGACGGGGCACCCTCGTCCGCCTGCTCTATACCCTGGTAGTTGAGCATGGTGTTGGTACCGATAGTAAGCCACTTGGCGGCACGCTGCTCTACGTTTGCCCTTATGGAGTAGCGGTTGAAATTCGAACCGAGGGCGACACCTTCCTGGTCGTAGTAGGCACCTGAAATATAGTAGTTGGTCTTTTCCGTTGCTCCGGATACCGACAGTTCGTAGTTCTGGAGCATCGCGGCATCGTTGTAGACCACGTCCTCCCAGTTTACGTCAATCTGGGACAGGGCGTCATAGTCCTTGCCGGCATCTATACCTATTTCCTTTTCGTACTGGATGCGTTCGGCAGTGTTCATGAGGTTCCACTGTCCGTGGGCGACGTTAGAGAAGCCGAGCTGGGTGCGGAATGTGATGGTCGGCTTGTCGGCAATGCGTCCGCGCTTGGTGGTGATGACTATCACACCGTTTGATGCACGTGCCCCGTAGATGGATGTCGAGGAGGCGTCCTTGAGGACGGATATGCTCTCGATGTCCGACGGGTTGATGGAGTTGAACTCGGAAGCCGAGATTGCGGCTCCATCGAGAATGTAGAGCGGTGCGGTCCCCGAGTTGATGGAGTTCGAACCACGTATGAGCATCGTGGCTGAAGCACTCGGTTCTCCTGTGGAGGACAGCACGGTCAGTCCGGGAACCTGTCCCTGGAGGGCCTGGTCGAATGCCGCGGTAGGGGTGTTCTCAATCTTTTCGGACTTTACACTCGATACGGATCCGGTGATGGTGCCTTTTTTTCTGACACCATATGCGACAACGACCGTCTCCTCAAGAAGCTGGGAGTCGGATTCCATTGACACATTGAATGTTACTTCCGGATTTCCTGACGGTACAACATACTCGACCGTCTGATAGCTTATCGCATGGAATGAGAGGACTGTGCCGGCAGGTACGGAGATGGAATAGCTTCCGTCGTCAGATGCACTGACACCCCCCCCCGCTGAAGACATGACGACCACACCGATAAGCGGCTGCCCGTCTTCCTCAGAAGTGACGGTTCCGCTGACAGTGACATCGCCGCCGTCCCCGATCTGCTCTGCAGCCAACAATGGCATGGTACAGATTAGCAGTTCAAGAAGAATCAACAACGTATTTCTCATAGACTTTATTTAAAACCGGGCGCGAAGTTATAAATTATTTTCACTACAACAATATGTTTTTCAGCAAAATGTAGTGTCCGCGCACCTTATTCATGCTTTCTAATCGAAAGAATTTATCGGGAAAATCTTACAGTTTTGATTAAAATCGATAATTTTACCTGCAAATTATCGTAATTAGAAAATTTTGGTTTTTAATTCAAAATTTCAGTTCAGACTCCTTCACTTTCCGATATATGGAATTATATCTTTCAAATATACAAAAAAAATTTAAAAAAACTCGCATAGAATAACGTGAATTCGATGAAATGAGTCAATTTCAGAGAATTACCTATATAGAAGACGAAGTCCGATGTAAATTGGGCGATTATTTGGGTGATTGGACACAGAAAAAGAGGTATAAGAAACTGAAAATCAATCACTTATACCTCTTACTCGGCGGTGAGAGGGGGATTCGAACCCCCGGTACGGGTAAATCCGTACGGCAGTTTAGCAAACTGCTGGTTTCAGCCACTCACCCATCTCACCAATAGGCCCGTGCTTTCTGTCAAAAGCCCCGTTCTTTTCAGAACAGGACTGCAAATATACAACAAAATTACGGTTTTGCAATAGCTTTATAAAAATACGGAAGCCGAACGGAATGCCTGTTGCGTCAAAATTCCTCCTCTGACGGCTTCACGTAAATCTTTCCATCCTCTATCAGAACCACCACGACATCGGCTCCGGCATCTATTGTCCCTTCCAGAGACACCACCTCTACCCTGCCCGGCCCGATTTCCGCCATACCATGAGGAGTCAGCCCTGTCAGGGCTTTTCCGCTGTCCCCGACATTGATACCACAATCCTCGAACAGGCGCGCTCCTCTGCCTGTACCGGAAATATCCATCCGTCTGCGTATCCCGGACCGTATCATATAAATCATCATGACCACAGTCACGGCGACATTGAATACGGTCACGACAGTTCCCGGGACTGATCCGAACTCAATGAAAGCATACACACACGAACATCCAAGGGCCGTGATACCAAGCACTCCGGCTACAATCGCTCCCGGGACTATAAGAATCTCGGTCAGGATGAACAGAAGGCCCACCGCCATAAGAATGATAAGGAATACCATGGATGCAGGAATCAACGTTTTGCCTCGTCGGGACCAAGTCTGACAGAATAAACATCGGCCACATCGGTAGCCTTGACAGCCACTATTACCCGGTCGACGAGAGACTTGTCATCGAAATTGCCTATTATATATACGGTCTTGCCGTCCTTTACGGTACGGGCAATATCTTTTTTGCCTCCAAGCTGCTCTATCGCGGATATTGTCAGTTCTGACAGCCTGTCATCGAACGGAACCACATAAATCTGGTACAAGGACGATTCCCGATACTGCTTCTCCAGCCCCCTGGCCTTGTTGACAGGTATCGCTTCTCCGTCATGGAATGCCGCGATGAAAGCGGTCCTGAAGCCCAGCTTCTTCACCTTGTTTATATGGGACAAGGCATCATTGTAAGATCTGAACAACCCTGCCCTGTAAATGTACCTTCCCGCCGGAGTAAGTTCCTCAAAAACGGGACTAAGTCCTTTCAGAAGCGAGATTTCCGGCCTGGCATTGAGATTGAAAAGCTGAATCTGATATACGATACCGTCAGGCAAATCATTGTTTTCCGCAAAACGCGCCGTCGGAAGAATCTGGAACGTATAGTCGAACTTCTCTTTCGGCTTCTCCAGCACGATATCAGGGACATCGCCAGGGACCATCCGTGCGAAGACATAGTTTGAAGACTCTCCCTCGACCTTTCTGTCGGCCTCTTTCATCAGCTGGTCCGGATCCAGGACAATACCACGAAACAGAAAATCCATTTCTATCTTCTGCAGTTCCGCCGAAGCGGCAGCCAGGGCATTCTTGAGTACAGGTATTCTGGACTCGTTCCTTGAAATGATTTCCCGCATCCTTTTAATATCCGAAGTATCAGAAGTCTCTTCAATCCGCGCCTTCTTGCAGTCACTCTCCACCGTATAATAATATATGGAGTCTTTCAGCGTGCGCACTTCCTCCACCTTTGCCGTATATTCACGGGTATCGATATCGTCAGGGACTATCTGCGAGATGGCCTTGCCGCTGTCAAATGCCGAAAGGTCATCCACCGGATCCAGAGCCATCACATGCCTGAGCTGTCCTATATCGTTGATGCCTTTTCTTACAGGCATGGATTCCTGTTTGAGAACGTAGACATCTACACTGTCCCCCGCACATGCCCTGTCAGATGCGAAAATCGAATATTTCCCGTCTTCCGTATTGATGAAGAGAAAATCATTGTACGGAGAAGAAAACGGCATACCCATATTTGACGGAGGTCCCCATTCTTTCTGGTCCTCGTTCCATGTTGACACGTAAAGGTCATATCCTCCCATACCGTACAGACCTGATGACGCGAAATATAGATGCTTTCCGTCAGGAGAAAGCATCGGATAAATCTCGTCGGCAGAAGACACCAGATATTCGTTCAGCAGACATGGGGTACTCCAGACAGTATCTTTTTTCTCAGTCGTGTATATGTTCACGGAACCGTCCTGGTCCGGTGCGGAATAATACAAAGTCCTGGAATTTTCCGGAAAATATACCGCTTTATAGAAAGGATGTTTTCCGATGGTATCGAGCACATTCGGGAGCGGTCTCCAGCTCCTATCCTCCAGAGGATAATAAAGATAAAAATCTTCCATCGAAAACCTGTGTCTGGCCACGACTGTCGGCTGGTAAACGAAGTCCGTCATGCCAAGTCCGTTTTCAGAAAGCATCTTGCTGTCCTGAACCGCTATTCTGGAAAGAGAATCCTCTGTCATGGACAGAATCCTGTCATACAGACTGACCGACTCGCTGAAAAGATATGCTTTCCGCAATGAATCCGCCCGATACAGCAGACTGTCCGTATCCTGCGCCGCAAGATATCCGCAGACGGCCCCGGGAAAAAGGATAGCCGCAATGACAGATATTGTTTTTTTCAGGTATGACACCATCATGGATATGCTTATAACAAACTGCAAAAATATAAAATTGTTCCGAAGGAATTCCGATTTTTTCATAAAAATGACGGCGCTGACATATTTAATAAGAAAAAAATAGTAAATTTGTGCCCTATTTTGTAGAATTGGGCCTTGAAAGGCCAATAAAGAATTAAAACAGAAAATATTAATTTAAATTTTTCGGTAATATTATGCAAAGTAAAGGTGCTATCAGATTCGTGGCGATACTTCTTGTCCTCGCCTGCATCTGGCAGCTGATGTTCACAGTAGTGACAAAAATCTACGAGAACAAGGCTGTAAAATATGCAGACGCTGCCGCCGAGGCATTCATGGCAAGTCCGGCCTACGAAAAGATTCCGGATGTAGACAAGGCATACGTGCTTGACTCCATCAAAAAAGACCAGAACAGATGGTATTTGGATTCCATCTCTTCACGGAAAGTATATTTCGGTTATACTTTCGATGACGTCCGTGAAAAGGAAATCAACCTCGGACTTGACCTTAAGGGAGGTATGAACGTCATGCTCCAGGTTCAGTTGGAAGACGTAGTACAGGCCCTGGCCGAGAACAATACCGACCCTGCCTACGTCAAGGCATTCGACACTGCCCTCGAGCGCAGCAAGACTTCAGGAACCGATTTCATCACTCTGTTCCAGGAAGCATGGGAAGAAAATTCAAACGGACAGAAACTTTCCAATATCTTCATCGGGCTTGACAGGAAGAACAAGACTGAAAACAAGAAACTCGAATCAACTGATGCCGAAATCATATCCCTGATCAGGACCGAAGCAGAGAGCGCCATCGCAAACTCATTCGAAGTCCTCAGAAACAGGGTGGACCGTTTCGGCGTCACCCAGCCTAACATACAGAAAGTCGGCAACACCGGCCGTATCCTCGTGGAACTGCCGGGTGTGAAGGAACCGGAACGTGTCAGGAAACTCCTTCAGGGTACTGCATCCCTCGAATTCTGGACTACCTACGAGACTTCGGAGATTTTCCAGTACATGAATGAGGCAAACCAGCTCGTAGCCCGGATCAACAGCGAAAACGATGCTGAAACAGCCGCAGCTCCGGCTCAGGAAGCAGAACCGGCAGAGGCAGATTCCACTGACATACTGGCTGAAGAGCTGCAGGCACAGGCCGAATCCGCAGAATACGCCAACTTCCAGAAAGAGAACCCTCTCTTCTCCGTTCTCATGCCGCCTGTTGACCAGACAGGAAGTGTGATGAGAGGAGCTACCATGGGTTACGCGCACTTCAGCGATACAGCCAAGGTGAACAGAATACTGAACATGCCTGAGGTAAAAGCCCTCTTCCCTGAGGACCTGATCCCTATGTGGTCAGTGAAACCGTTCGACAACAACCAGTATGAACTCGTGGCCATCAAGGCTTCCCTCAACGGCGAAGCTGCCCTCCGTGGTGAAAGAGACCAGAAATTCATCACTGACGCCCGCGTACAATACAACGGCGCAAGCCCTGAAGTATCCATGTCCATGAGCGCAGAAGCCGCCAAGGTATGGGCAAGGCTGACCCGTGACAACATCAACAGGCAGATAGCCATCGTTCTGGACAACATGGTATATTCTCACCCTGTAGTGAATACCGAAATCACCGGAGGAAACTCACAGATCAGCGGAAACTTCACTCTCGAAGAGGCTGAAGACCTCGTGAACGTACTGAAGTCAGGTACACTCCCTGCTCCGGCCAAGATCGTACAGGAACAGGTCGTAGGTCCGTCACTCGGAGCCGAATCCATCAACGCTGGTTTCATTTCATTCATCATAGCCTTCCTGCTGGTGCTCTGCTACATGGTATTCTTCTATCATAGCGCAGGTCTCATCGCCGATGCGGCATTGCTGACGAACGTGGTTCTGCTGTTCGGTACCCTGGTATCGTTCTCTGCAGTACTGACTCTGCCAGGTATCGCCGGTCTCGTCCTGACTCTGGGTATGGCGGTCGATGCGAACGTGATCATATATGAACGTATCAAGGAAGAACTCCGCTCCGGCAAGGGTCTGGGCAAGGCTGTTTCTGACGGTTATTCGAACGCATATTCTGCCATCATAGACGGACAGATCACCACCATACTGACAGGTATCGTACTGTTCATCTTCGGTTCAGGTCCTGTACAGGGCTTCGCTACCACGCTGATCATCGGTATCGTCACTTCTGTCTTCACATCCATCTTCATCTCCCGTATCATCATCGATGACAGACTGGCAAAAGGCAAGAACATCACATTCGACAACAAACTCACCAGGAACTTCCTGCAGAATACCACCATCAATTTCCTCAACAAGAGAAAATACACTTATGTCATTTCCTCCATCGTCATCATCATCTGCATCGTGTCCATGTTCACAAAGGGCTTCACATACGGTGTGGACTTCGCCGGCGGACGTACATTCGTGGTCAGATTCGACCAGCCTGTATCGGTAGAGGAAGTGAGGGCATCTCTGGTGAAGGAATTCAACGGTGGTGTGGAAGCCAAGCAGTTCGGTGGTGAAAGCCAGATGAAGATCACTACACAGTATCTCATCGAAGACAAGTCTACGGAAGCTGACGCAGCTGTGGAAGAGAAACTCTTCAACGCAGTGAAGGACTTCTACGCATCTGAAATGACCCTCGATTTCTTCACATCCACTGCTGAAAACCCTAACGGTATCATCAGTTCGGACAAGGTGGACGCATCCATAGCGGATGACATGAAACGCGATGCCATCATAGCCGTGGTCATCGCTCTTCTCGTCATCTTCATATACATCGCCATCAGGTTCAAGAAGTGGACATGGGGTCTTGGCGGTACCCTCGGTCTGGCCCATACAGCCATCATCGTGGTGGGATTCTTCTCCCTCTTCTCCGGTATCCTGCCGTTCAGCCTGGATGTCGACCAGACATTCATCGCTGCCGTGCTGACCATCATCGGTTACGCCATCAACGATACCGTGGTGATCTTCGACCGAATCCGTGAGTACAAGACGCTGCATCCTAAGATGCCTCTTGAAGTGAACGCGAACCAGGCACTGAACAGCACCCTGTCACGTACCATGAACACCAGCCTCACGACCCTGATAGTGATGATAGCCATCGCGATCTTCGGAGGTGAAGTGATCAGGGGTATGGCAGTAGCGCTCTGCGTCGGTATCGCAGTAGGTACATACGCATCCATCTTCATCGCCACTCCTATCATGTACGATGTCACCATGGCAGTACAGAAAAGGAACGAGAAGAAACTCGCAGCGAAGAAATAACCCTGATATCAGGATTATATAATGATTGCGCCGGAACCTGGATTCCGGCGCAATTTTTTTGTGGAAAACTGGCCGGAGGCTGACCGCCACCTGAACGGAAAATTTAGTATCTTTGCCCTTCATTCTAAAAATCCAGCGGAAAAATGTCATTCGTCCACCTTCACGTACATACCCAGTATTCGATCCTTGACGGTCTTTCATCCATAGAGAAACTGTTCCAGAGAGCGAAAGAGCTCGGAATGCCGGGACTGGCCATCACCGACCACGGGAACATGTACGGGGTGAAGGAATTCTTCAAATACGCCGCTAAATACCCGGAGGTCAAGCCCATCGTGGGATGCGAAATATACGTCTCGAAATACGACCATACCATCAAGGACAAGGATCACAGGGAATATTACCACCTGATACTGCTGGCGAAGAACTACAACGGGTACAAGAACCTGATGAAAATAGTCTCTACAGGGCACATTGAAGGCAAATACTATGACAAGCCGAGAGTCTCGCACGATGTGGTCGAAAAATACGCCGGTGACCTGATATGCTGCTCTGCATGTATAGCCGGTGAAATCCCGAAAGCCATCATCGCAGGAAACATGGAAGCTGCGGAAAAAGCCATAGAGTGGCACAGGAAAGTATTCGGTGACGACTACTATCTGGAAGTCCAGCTTCACAGGACGGAGGTGCCCGGGCTTTCGCTTGAAGTGTATGAAAGGCAGTCCATCGCCAATGCCGGAATATTCGAACTGTCGGAAAAACTGGGCGTGAAGGTCGTTGCGACCAACGACGTGCATTTCGTAAACAAGGAAGACGGACCTGTCCATGACAGGCTTATATGTCTTACGACCAACGCGAACGTCGACGACCCGAAAAGGCTGCGCTATACCCAGCAGGAATATCTGAAAAGCGAGGAAGAGATGGCGGCCCTGTTCCCCGACCATCCGGAAGTCCTGTCGAACACCATGGAGGTGTTCAATAAGGTCGAAAGCTACAAGATAGACCGCGGACACGTCCTCCCGGTCTTCAAAATAGAAGAAAGTTTCCTCGCCGAAAAGGAGAAATATCTGGAAAAATACAAGGATGTCATCGATGTCGGCCGCACGAACAAGGACGGAAGCGACCGCGGGGAAGCATTCACATACTCCGTGGCTTATCTGTGCGAACTCTGTTATCAGGGTGCGGAGAAAAGATACGGGACACTTGATCCGGAACAGGCGGAAAGAATCGATTTCGAGCTGAAAACCATCAGCAGGATGGGATTTCCGGACTATTTCCTCATAGTCCAGGACTTCATTGCGGCGGCACGCCGCCAGGGAATTTCCGTAGGACCGGGAAGAGGATCGGCGGCAGGATCGGCGGTAGCGTATTGCCTCGGCATCACGAACATTGACCCTATAAAATACCAGCTGCTGTTCGAGCGTTTCCTGAATCCTGACCGTATATCGATGCCTGATATAGACATAGACTTCGACGATGACGGCAGGTACAGGGTGTTCAAGTACGTGGAAGACACTTACGGAAAAGACCATGTGTCCCATGTGATCACTTTCGGAACCATGGCGGCGAAGATGGCTATCAAGGATGTGGCCCGTATCAGCAACATGAGTATCGACGAGTCGAACAGACTGACAAAGATGATTCCCGACAAGCCTATCAAGGTGATGGAGGTGCAGGAAGTGCCGATGGAGGAAGACGAAGAACTGACAAAAGGGTTCACTCTGGTCGAAAAAGAGGTCGAGATTCCGGATCCGGACCATGACGGACAGAAGAAAAAGGTAGTGAAGAGGTTCAAGAAGGGCCCCATGGAGAAAGACTACAAGGTTACCCTGAAAAACTGCCTCAAATACATCGATGAACTGAAGAACGAGTACGAAAACGGCTCTGCCCTGACCCGAGAGGTGCTGGACTATGCCCTGCGGCTGGAAGGCAGCATCCGCCAGACAGGAGTGCATGCATGCGCCATGATCATCGGCCGCGGCGACCTTACGGACTATATCCCTATTTCCGTAGCTCCTGACAAGGCTACCGGCCTGGACGTATGGGTGTCCCAATACGAAGGAAGTTTCATCGAGGAAGTAGGAATGCTGAAGATGGACTTCCTGGGGCTGAAAACCCTGTCCATCATCAAGGAATGCCTGGAATCCGTGAAAAAGACTCACGGGATAGACGTGGATATCGACCACATCCCGATAGATGACGAGGAGACCTACAGGCTATACGGACGGGGAGATACCACGAGCGTGTTCCAGTTCGAGTCCGCGGGCATGAAAGAATGGCTGCAGAAGCTCCAGCCTACCAGATTCGAAGACCTGATAGCCATGAATGCGCTGTACAGACCGGGGCCTCTGGACTACATTCCGTCATTCGTAGCCAGGAAACAGGGTACGGAAAAGATAGAATACGACCTTCCGGAGATGGAAGAATATCTCCAGGACACATACGGTGTGACTGTATATCAGGAGCAGGTCATGCTTCTGTCTCAGAAATTGGCCGGATTCACGAAAGGCCAGGCGGACAAGCTGCGGAAAGCCATGGGAAAGAAGCAGCTGGATGTCCTGGAATCACTGCACGACAAGTTCATCGACGGAGGAAAGGCGAACGGCCATCCTGAAAAGGTCCTGAACAAGATTTGGAAGGACTGGAGAAAATTCGCGCAATACGCTTTCAACAAGTCGCATGCGACATGCTATGCCTGGGTCAGCTACCAGACAGGCTACCTGAAAGCTCACTATCCTGCCGAATTCCAGGCTGCCAACCTCAGCAAGAATCTCTCCAACATGGACGAGATAAAGAAGATCATGGACGACTGCAAGAAGTCGCGCATAAAGGTCCTTAACCCGGATATAAACGAGAGCGGCGCCCGTTTCACGGTCAACAAGAACGGCGACATCCGTTTCGGACTCGGCGGTATCAAGGGATTCGGAGACAATATCGTGAAAGCCCTGATCGATGACAGGGACAGGAACGGACTGTACGCAGATATCTGGGACTTCGCAGAGAGACTCGCAGGCGTAGTGAACAAGAAAGCCTTCGAATCCCTGCTCTATTCCGGAGCTTTCGACAGTTTCGGTTTTCCGAGAAAGCAGTATACCATGCCTACCCCATCGGGAGATACATTCCTGGATGCCCTGGTCAAATACGCCGACCTTTACAACAGGGACAGGATGAACTCATCGGCATCTCTTTTTGTAGGCATGGAAGAAACCAAGCCTCAGCGGCCTGAAATGCCCGGAGAACAGCCTGCGGATGATGACGGAGGGATGGAAATGCTCAAACGTGAAAAGGACCTGGTCGGGATGTACCTTTCAGCCCATCCGCTGGACAAATATGCATACGAGGTGGACAACTTCACGAACTGCAAGCTGGCCGATATTCCGGACCTCATATCCAAGTGCGACAAGGAGAAGACGAAAACGAAGGTGAATCTCGCCGGCTATATCACGAATGTCCAGCAGCTCACCAGCAAGAACGGTTCACCGTGGTCGAAGACAGTCATCGAAGATTTCAGCGGCAGCTATGAATTCGCCCTGTTCGGAAAAGATCACGAGAGATTCCTACCGTATCTGACACAGCTCTCACCGATATACATCGAAGGTGAAATAGATGAGAAATACTATGTGAAGCCGGAAGACAGGAAAATCAAGGGGAATCCTCCTTATGTTCTGAAAATAAGGAATATCAGCCTGCTCGGCAATACTGCGAACACCCTGCTGAAAGGTTTCGCCATCAAGATCACTACCACCATGCTGAACTCGGACTTCCGCGAAAAGCTCGTAAAGGTAGTAAAAGAGAACAGAGGTACCATACCTCTGTCAATGTACCTCTACGACCCGACAACGAAGTATAATATCGAATTCATGTCGAAGAAATTCAGGGTGGCAGTCAGCAATCCTTTCGTCAACGACCTGCGCGACATGAACATAGAGTGCTCGGCCATCAGGAAATAATCACAGACATTTTGCCGTTTCCGACAAAGAAACCGGTTCATACGGATTGATCAGATATTCATACGAAAATTTAAAGGCATTGGGAGAAGCGGTAAACCGTGAAATGATGAGGGAATTCCGCCTGTACATGCTCATCGGAGGAATGCCGCAGGCAGTGAAGACCTCAAAAAGGACAAGGACATTTTTTGCATCCCTGCGTATATGTCGGCAATGATCTGACGGCTGCTCAGAAGACAAGGACAGCTTCTACAGGATAATGGTCGGAAATGAACTTGCGTTCAGCGTATGGCTTTGTGACAGTTTCGAAACGTGTGCAGGAGCGGAAACCGGTATAGAAAATATGGTCTATGACCTCCGATGCCTTGCCCCAGCCGTGATACGTAGCCGATGAATCCGTAATGGCCGCTATCTTTCTGGCATTCTTCATGGAATCCGTGACTGGAGACAGGGCCGGATGAGTATATTCTACGTTAAAATCGCCCACCAGTACGACAGGAAGTCCGTCAGGATTCAGTTCGCTGATTTTGGATATCATCAGAGCCGCGCTTTCCCTTCTGGCATTCTCTCCCATATGGTCGAAATGGGTATTGATGAAAAGGAATTTGTTTCCGGATGCCTTGCTCTTCATGACAGCCCATGTGGATGAGCGGATGCAAGCCGCGTCCCATCCCTTTGAAGGCTCTTCCGGTGTTTCCGAAAGCCAGAAAGTACCCCATTTCACTACCGAAACCGTTTTCTTGTTATAGATAATGGCCGCATACTCCCCTTTCTTCTTTCCATCCTCACGGCCGGCACCTACATAATCATAACTGCGACAGTTTTCATCCAGGAACAACAGCTGCGGAAGAAGGGCTTCCTGGACCCCGATCACGTCAGGTTTGAGGTCCTCTATCATCAGCACGGATGCAGGACAGCGGAACTGCCATGAGTTAGTCCCGTCATCGGCACTGCCCAGACGGATATTGTAAGACATCACCGTAAGCTCTGGCAGCTGGGCAGGTTTGGCAGCACAGAATACGGCCGGCAAGATGATGGCCGTGATCAAAAAGAATTTGAGTCGCATATTCAGTTTTTTAACGTCCTAATTTAACGAATTTTTCCGATTATGAGATTTGCATTATGGAATTTTCATAATTATATTTACACGACAGTATCGGGATAATGATCCGAAGTATTTTCAGACAAGAAGATTATGGCAGAAGAGACTTTTTCACAGATCGGCAGGATTGAAGCCGTCAGACAGCTTTTTGAAGGAACAGGTTACAGCCCGGACGGGCATTGCACGCTTCGTGTGGCGAAAGACACCGGCAGCGTGATAAATTCCACCGTGATGATGACGGAAGGAATAGATTTCGACCTGACTTATTTTCCTCTGAAACATCTCGGATACAAGTCTGTCATCGAAGCCACAGGAGAAATATATGCAGCATTGGCGAAGCCCCGGACATTGGCCGTAAGGCTCGGAATATCTTCGAAAATAGACTTCCCGAATGTCAGGGAACTGTGGGACGGAATGGTGGCTGCCGCCAAAAAACATTCATACCGTGAACTTTCACTGGACCTCCTGCCGTCGGTCAATGGTCTCAATATCTGTATTTCGGCTACCGGAGAGCGACTTCATCTGACTGAAACGCGCAGGATGCCGGCCAAAAGCATGGATCTGATCTGCGTGTCAGGGAATCTGGGCGCGGCTTTTCTGGGGATGCAGATTCTGGAGAGGGAAAAGCAGAAGTTCCTGAAAAGGAAGACAGACAGATCGCAGCCGGATCTTTCGGACCACAAACTCCTTGTCGGCGAGTATCTGAAGCCTGAAATCAATCCTTCATACGTCTCGCAGCTGGAGGATGCCGAAATCATTCCTTCATACGGATATTTCGTGAACCGTGGACTGGCTGATGCCGTGAAGAGACTTGTACGGGACAGCGGACTTGGAGCCAAGATATACGTCGAGCGCATTCCATTCGCCAGCGGGACCTTCGATCTGGGAAAACAATTCAATATCGACCCTATTTCCGCCGCTTTCAACGGCGGTGATGACTGCCGCCTGCTGTTCACCATCCCTATCGGAAAACATGACCTTTTCAGGCATGATTTCCAGACGTTCGATATCATCGGGCATCTCGCAAAGCCTGAAGTCGGGGCTGTTCTGGTAACACCTGAAGGAGTGGAGCTGCCTGTGACTGCCCAGGGCTGGAAATAGACAGATTCCAGTCTTTCGCGGAAAAACGTTTGAGGGTGACCCGAAAATGGCATCAGGTCACCCTCTTGCATATTATTATTTCCGTCCTTATTTCAGTTTCTTCAGAAGCGAGGACATGCTTACCTGATCGTTTATGATCTTGTGAAGGTCCTCTATCCTGACTCTTTCCTGAGCCATGCTGTCGCGGTGGCGGATAGTCACGCAGTGGTCGTTCAGTGAATCATGGTCGACTGTAACGCAGAACGGAGTACCTATGGCATCCTGACGGCGATATCTCTTTCCGATGCTGTCCTTCTCGTCGTACTGGCAGTTGAAATCAAATTTCAGCTCATCCATGATCGTCTGGGCCAGCTCAGGCAGCCCGTCTTTCTTCAGAAGCGGAAGCACTGCTACCTTCACCGGAGCCAGCGGGGCAGGAATGCTCAGTACAGTCCTTTTCTCCCCGTTTTCCAGAGTCTCTTCCTTCAGCGAATGCGAAAGTACGGCCAGCACCATTCTGTCCACTCCGATGGAAGTCTCTATGACATACGGAGTATAGCTCTCCCCTGTCTCCGGATCGAAATACTGGATCTTCTTGCCTGAGAACTTCTGGTGATTTCCCAGGTCGAAATCCGTTCTGGAATGAATACCCTCCAGTTCCTTGAGTCCGAACGGGAAATTGAACTCGATATCAGTGGCGGCATTTGCATAATGGGCCAGCTTCTCGTGGTCGTGGAACCTGTAGTTTCCGTCACCCATTCCCAGAGCCTCATGCCATGCAAGACGGTTCTGTTTCCATGTCTTGAACCAGTCCAGTTCCGTACCCGGCTTGATGAAGAACTGCATCTCCATCTGCTCGAACTCCCTCATCCTGAAAATGAACTGACGGGCCACTATCTCGTTTCTGAAAGCCTTTCCTATCTGCGCTATACCGAACGGGATCTTCATCCTTCCGGTCTTCTGCACGTTAAGGTAATTCACGAAGATACCCTGAGCCGTCTCGGGACGCAGATAAATCACATTCGTATCATCGGAAGTATTTCCCAGCTGGGTACTGAACATAAGGTTGAACTGGCGCACTTCCGTCCAGTTCTTCGTGCCTGAAATCGGACATACGATCTCGCAGTCAATGATGATCTGCCTGAGTTCGGCAAGGTCGTTCGCATTCAGGGCATCCGCCATCCTCTTCTTGACCTCGTCTATCTTCGTCTGATTACGGAGCACATTAGGATTCGTTTCACGGAACTTAGCCTCGTCGAAAGCCTCTCCGAATTTCTTTCTGGCTTTCTCGACTTCCTTGTTAATCTTCTCCTCCAGTTTGGCTATGTAATCTTCGATCAGGACATCTGCCCTGTATCTTTTCTTCGAATCCTTGTTGTCGATCAGAGGGTCATTGAAAGCTCCCACATGACCTGAAGCCTCCCATATTTTAGGGTGCATGAAGATACATGAATCTATACCCACGATATTCTCGTGAAGTCTCACCATAGCCTCCCACCAATATCTCTTGATATTGTTCTTCAGCTCCACACCCATCTGGCCGTAATCGTAAACGGCGGCAAGACCGTCATAAATCTCGCTGGAAGGAAATATGAAACCATATTCCTTGCAATGAGCGACCAGTGTCTTGAAAAGTTCGTCCTGAGTCATAATTTCTATATTTTAACAATTAATTTCCATTTATCCGCCTTACGGCAATGTCGTTACCCCAACAATACTTCCCGAGGTTTTTCCACCCTGCCTGAAGGCAATGCCGGATTGTCTGTAATCGGCAGACATCCTGCAAAAATAGCAATATTCTTCCAATAATCACACGGTACATTCCGGTGAAAATCACCGTGAAATAGAACTACTCCTGCATAATTTCCGACAATGGAACCATGACAAAATCTCTCTCCCGCATCAGCGGATGAGGTATTTTCAAGTCAGACTCGTCCACGTGCCAGTCACCGATGAGCAGAATATCTATATCTATGATTCTGGAATGATAAATTCTGCTGCCATCCGGAGCATATTCAGGAACACCCGTACGGCCCATCTTCCGTTCTATATCCTTGCAGACATACAGAATATGCCTGGAAAATTCCTGTCTTGATGTTCCACGAGGAACAGGGAGTGTATACTTGACGGCAGCATTCATAAATCTGTCCTGACTCTCGAATCCCCACGGTTCAGTTTCATGCAAGCCTGACAATGCTGAATAATGAGTTCCGAAAGACTCATCGAGAAAAGCCAGGGCTTTCTGCAGATTCTCCTCCCTGTCTCCGAGATTGGTTCCAAGTCCGAGATATACGTCTACTGTCTCCATCAGCGGATCAGTCAAGACCAAGCTCAACCAAAGCCTCTTCGGACATCCGGCTCTTGTCCCACACCGGTTCGAAAACCAGGTCTACCTTCACGCTCACCACTCCAGGAACGTCCTCCACTGCAGCCTTTACCGTATCCACTACGAAATCAGCCATCGGACAATTGGGTGCCGTGAGTGTCATCTGGATATAGACATTGTGATCATCATCGACCTTTAGTTCGTAAATCAGTCCCAGATCATAGACATTGACCGGAATTTCAGGATCATATACCTGCCTCAATGCCATTATGATATCTCTCTCAAGTGCCATTTTCTTCTCCTTATCTTCAGGTCCCTTTTTCTTTTTGAAAAAATCAAACATTTTCATCTGGTCAAATATTCCTTGCAGCTATCTCGCGTATCATCTGAATCATAGAAACAAGACCGTTCGCCCTGGTCGGTGAAAGATTTTCCTTCAATCCTATTTTCTCCACTACCGAGAAATCGGAAGACAATATCTCCTGCGGTGTCCTGCCTGAATAAATCCTGACCAGAAGCGAGATGATTCCCTTCGTAATGATGGCATCGCTGTCAGCATTGAAGAATATTTTTCCGTCTTCGACATTAAAATCTATCCATACTCTTGACTGACAACCTTTTACCAGCTTATCATCAGTTTTTCTGTCTTCAGGATACTCCTTCAGGGACTTGCCTAACTCTATGATATATTCATACTTGTCCAGCCAGTCATCGAAAATAGAAAATTCATCAACTATCTCGTTTTCAATATCTTGCAGTGACTTTTCCTTTTCCATATCCATAAATGTCATTATCTGAATCCGCTCTCTGGCGTTATCTCAACATATTCACAGCCTTTTTCAGGGATTCCATAAAATACGCGGCTTCTTCCATCGTATTGTACGGAGCCAGCGATACCCTGAGCATTCCTGACACACCGAACCTGTCCATAAGAGGCTCCGCACACATCTGACCTGATCTGACAGCTATGCCCATCTTGTCCAGAATCAGTGCCAGGTCTTCATGATGCACACCGTCAATACAGAAAGAAAAGAGAGAAATCTTTTCATCCATATTCCCGGTCGTACCGAAAAGAGTGAGACCTTCGGTTTTCTGAAGTCCGGAATACAAAAAGTCCCTGATCTCATCAGCAGATTTCTTCAGCTCTTTGTCATCATTAATCACAGATGCCAGTTCCAGAGCAGGCTTCAACGTAGCCATTCCTGTAAAGTTCTGCGTACCGGCTTCGAATTTCAGAGGCAGCGGAGCATAAGTGGTTCCGGAGAACTTCACTGTGCCTACCATCTCTCCCCCACCCATGAACGGTGGCATCTCATCCAGAATTTCCTTCTTTCCATAAAGCACTCCCGTACCAGGGGTTGCATAAACCTTATGACCGGAAAATACATAAAAATCGCAACCGATATTCTGCACATCGACTTTCGAATGTACTACACCCTGTGCTCCGTCCACGAGCACTTTCACTCCTTTAGAATGGCATATTTCCACTATCTTCTTTACCGGATTCACAAGTCCGAGTACATTCGAAATATGGGTTACAGCCAGAAGTCTTGTTTTCGGTGTGATGAGACTTTCCAGTTCATCCAGCTTCAGATGTCCTGAATCATCTACGGAAAGAACTTTGAGAACCGCATTTTTCCGCTCACACAGAAGCTGCCACGGAATGATATCCGAATGATGCTCACATTCTGTCACTATGATTTCATCGCCTTCCCCCACGAATTTTTCTCCGAACGAATATGCCACCAGATTTACTGATGCTGTAGCTCCGGAAGTAAATACTATCTCTTCCCGTGAAGACGCATTGATGAAATCTTTCACATAAAGCCTTGCCTGTTCGTATGCTTCCGTAGCTTCATCAGCCATCCTGTGTACGGCACGATGAATATTCGCATTGGAATCCCTTGCAAGCTTATTCCACAGATCCAGGACGGACTGCGGTCTCTGGATAGTGGCAGCATTGTCAAAGTATACGAGTTTTTTTCCGTATACTTTCCTGTCCAAAGCCGGAAATTCTTTTCTTAAATCTTCTGGACGCATAATGTCTACCTTTTATACGAAGCGCGCAAATTTAACAAAAGTAATTCGAAATTAGCCGGATTTATGATATTTTTGCACAAGCACATAAGAAGATATTATATGATAGACTACATCAAAGGCAAAATCACGGAGCTGAATCCGTCAGAAATGACAGTGGAGACTTATGGAATCGGCTATAAGATTCTGATTTCCCTGCAGACTTTCTCGTCTTTTGAAAACAGAAACGAATGTACGGTATACATCCACCATTACATCAGGGAAGATGAAGAAATCTTCTATGGTTTCAGTACGAAAGATGAACGTGAACTGTTCAGGCTACTCATAGGAGTTTCAGGAATAGGAGCAGCTACGGCGAGAATGATGCTCTCTTCCCTGTCATCGGAAGAAATCAGGAATGCTATCATAGCGGAAGATATAGCAAGGATAAAATCCATAAAAGGTATCGGGGTAAAAAGCGCACAGAGACTTGTTCTGGAACTCAAGGATAAAATCGTCAAAGGAGCCGGCACTGATGTATCCGGACTCATGAACAAAACGGACAACGGAGTATCGGAAGAAGCTTCCACAGCCCTCGTTCTCCTCGGCTTTCCTAAAGCAGCAGTCCAGAAAGTACTCGGCAGCATAATAAAAGAAGAGCCGCAGATAGGCCTTGAAGACCTGATCAAAGCAGCTCTTAAAAAATTATAAAGTTCCACGTGGAACAATATTCATCTTCCAAAATACACCAGCAAAACCGATATATCCGCCGGGGAAACACCGGAAATCCTTGAAGCCTGAGCTATGGTCCTCGGCGAATATTTCTTCAATTTCTGCCTGCACTCAATAGACAGACTCTGCACTTTCTCGAAATCAAAATTTTCCGGTATCATGAGGTTTTCAAGACGCATTATCTTTTCTGCAATCTTTTTCTCTCTGTCTATATAACCTCTGTACTTGATGGAAATTTCCACTGACTCCAGAACCTCTTCCTTATAATTGTTCTTTATGGAATCTTCCATGAATTCAGACGATAGAGCCGATACAGGATACTCGGTATTGTTTTTCAAAATACAGATCGCATCCATGAAGGAATCGGAAGCACACCTGTCATCCTCTGCCAAAACGGAATTAACTTCATGACAAGATAATGAATTCAGCAAGGCGGCATAACTCTCCCCTTCCCCTATGAAAGAGTCCAATTTAGGATCTAAGTCATTATCAAAATCTATAGAAGCTTTATCTAAAGTTCCACGTGGAACAATATTAATAATTTCCCTTAATTTCACCTGTGGCCTTGAAATCAGATCCGAATACCGTTTTCTGTTTTCTATTTCGGCAGAAGATACTGAAACAAGATATGGATTTACCAAATCCGGCCTGATACTGTTATTTTCGAAAAATTCAGTAAATCCGGAAACGGTATCATATTTCCTCATGGTATAATCATATCGACTCTTATCCGCAAGTCCGAGTTCAAATCCGAGAGGAGTAAGACGCAAATCAGCATCATCCTGACGCAGGAGAATCCTGTACTCTGCCCTGGAAGTAAACATACGATACGGCTCATCAACCCCTTTTGTTATCAGATCATCTATCAGTACCCCTATATATGCCTGATCCCTTTTCAATATGAAAGGATCCTTGCCGGCACATTTGAGATGGGCATTGATACCAGCTACCAGTCCCTGCGCAGCTGCTTCCTCATATCCTGTAGTACCGTTCACCTGGCCTGCAAGGAAAAGATTCTCTATGGACTTAAGTTCAAGAGTAGGTTTAAGCTGGGTAGGATCAAAATAATCATATTCGACCGCATAAGCCGGCCGATATATTTTGGCTGTCTCAAGACCTTCTATCTGATGAAGAGCATCAAGCTGTACCTGCAGCGGGAGAGAAGATGAAAATCCCTGTAAATAATATTCATGGGAATTTCTTCCTTCAGGTTCGAGAAAAAGCTGATGCGAATCTTTTCCAGCAAATGTCCTGATTTTATCTTCAATACTCGGACAGTAGCGAGGACCTATTCCGGTAATCATCCCGGAAAATAACGGAGAATCACTGAAGCCGGACCTGAGCGTTTCATGTACCTTCTCATTCGTGTGAACAATAAAACAAGGCATCTGCGGTGTTCCGTTCTGCGCCGTAGAAAGAAATGGAAGATAAGAAAACTTCTCCGGAGATTCATCACCGGTTTGCGGCAAAAGCCTGGATACGTCAACTGATGATATATCTATACGCGGCGGCGTACCAGTTTTCATCCTGCCGGTAACTATCCCCATCTCCACAAGCTGTGATGTAAGACCGTAGGATGACATCTCCCCTATCCTGCCACCGGCAAATCCAGTACGTCCTATGAAAAGCTTGCCGTCAAGAAAGGTTCCGGCAGTCAGGATAACTGTCTGAGAATTGAATATTGCGCCGGTAAGTGTACGACAGCCCGTAATTCGCGAACCAGAAAAAAGAAAACTGACGGCAGTATCCTGATAAATATCTAATTTACAATTAGTTTCGAGCAATTTTCGCCAATTTTGGCTGTACACGTTCTTATCACATTGCGCACGAGGACTCCACATAGCCGGACCTTTGGACCTGTTCAGCATCCTGAACTGGAGGGTAGATGCGTCAGTCACTATTCCCATATATCCGCCCAATGCATCTATTTCTCTGACTATCTGCCCTTTAGCTATACCGCCAATGGCCGGATTACAGGACATCTGTCCGAACTTGTTCATATCCATGGATATAAGAAGTACGGAAGAACCCATTCGCGAAGCAGCCATGGCAGCTTCACAGCCGGCATGGCCGCCGCCGATCACTATGACATCATAATATCTGTCCATTCTTCTACCCTATAATCAAAGAAGATCGTACAATGATAGGTAATAATTTTCCTTAGAACGCATGGTCCTGATATCTTCATCCGTATGATCATCGTATCCTATAAGATGGAGGACTCCATGCACTATCACCCTGTGCAGTTCTTCTTCGAATTCGGTTTCGTACTCTATCGAATTTTCCCTGACAGAATCCACACTTATAAAAAGATCACCGGATATTTTCTCGCCTTCCGAATAGTCGAACGTAATGATGTCCGTGAAATAATCGTGCTGAAGAAAACGCTGGTTAATGTCAAGAATATAATTGTCGGAACAGAAAATAACAGATAACGCCCCGAGAGAAAACACCTCACTCTCTGCAACAAGTTTAAGCCATTTTTTTATTTTAGTCTTATTCTTGAGCTTGAAATCCGTATCCTCGAAAAAATAAGTGACCATGATAAGGTAAAATTATTGCGCACAAAATTATGAAATAAAAATAATTATTCATAACTTTACCGCACTAAAACCGATTATCTAAAAATTGCAATAATGGAAATTAAAAAGACTGAGAAGGCCAATCTTGAAAACAAGAAACTTCTATTTCTGGAGATTGGATTGATCGTGGCTCTTGTTGCAGTATTCGTAGCATTCGAATGGCAGACTGAAGAGCAGCAGATCATCGAACTCGAAGACACTACACAGGTCATCGAGGTGGAAGAGGTGATAGCTACACAGACTGAGACACCTCCACCACCACCATCAGCACCTAAAATGCCTGTACTTTCTGACCAGATCGATATCGTTGACGATGAAATAGTAGTCGATGATAACCTCTTCCTTAATCTGGAAGATGACTCGAACATGGGTGTTGAAATTATGGACTATGTAGAAAGTGTCGAAGAGGAAGTCATCGAAGAAGAGGCTATTCCTTTCCAGCTTGTAGAAGAGAAGCCGTCATTCATGGGCGGTGACGCCAACGAGTTTTCAAAATGGGTCAACCAGCGTCTTGTATATCCTGAGATAGCTAAGGAAAACGGAGTTCAGGGACGTGTCACACTGCAGTTCACTGTAGAGTCTGACGGAAGGGTGACCAATGTGAAAGTACTCCGTGGCGTGGACTCATCTCTTGACCAGGAAGCAGTGAGAGTAGTTTCCAGCTCACCAAGATGGACACCTGGAAAACAGAGGGACCGCGCAGTAAGGGTAACATACACCTTCCCTGTTATATTCCAGCTCAGGTAAACTTTCTACTTACAGTTTAACAAAGGCTGTCCTAACCAAACAGGATAGCCTTTTTTTATGAAATGATATGACAGAAGAAAAAGAAAAGGCGATTTTCGTAGGGGTTATCAAACTTGGTGATGATGAAAGACAGGTAATGGAATACCTGGACGAACTTGAATTCCTGGCTGAGACAGCTGGTGCCGTCGGTATCAGGAAATTCATACAGAAAGTGGATAAACCGGATACGAGAACTTATATCAGGAGCGGAAAACTTGCTGAAATAAAGGAGTATATTCTGGAAAATGAGATAGATCTGGTTATATTCGATGACGAACTCTCCCCTACCCAGCTCAGGAACATAGAAAGAGAACTGGAAATCAGAATCCTGGACAGGACAAATCTGATTCTCGACATATTCGCACAGAGGGCAAAGACAGCGTATGCGAAGACACAGGTAGAACTCGCACAGTACCAGTATCTGCTTCCCCGGCTGACCAGAATGTGGACTCACCTCGAAAGACAGAAAGGAGGTATAGGCATGAGGGGCCCTGGAGAAACACAGATAGAAACGGACAGGAGAATCATTCAGGACAAGATAGCGAAACTTAAGGAACAGCTGAAGAAAATAGACAAGCAGATGGCTTCGCAACGTGGAAACAGAGGTTCGCTCGTGAGAATATCTCTTGTTGGGTATACAAACGTCGGCAAGAGCACGTTGATGAATCTACTGGCGAAAAGCGATGTATTTGCCGAAAACAAACTGTTCGCCACACTTGACACTACCGTACGAAAAGTAGTGATAGAAAACGTACCGTTTCTGCTGAGCGACACTGTAGGATTCATAAGAAAACTGCCTACACAGCTGGTAGAAGCATTCAAAAGCACTCTTGATGAAGTCAGGGAAGCAGATATACTTATGCACGTTGTGGACATATCGCACCCTAACTTCGAAGAACATATAAAGGTCGTAGAGGAAACTCTTAAGGACATAAACGCCATAAACAAGCCGATATTCGTTGTATTCAACAAAATAGATGCTTACAGATATGAAGAGTACGATGAGTTCTCTCTGGAGCCTAAAAAGGCTGAAAACTACACTCTGGAAGAGTTTAAAAACAGCTGGATAGCAAAGGAGAACACACCGTGCATCTTCATATCGGCGAAGAAGAAAATCGGAATAGACAAACTCAGGGCCGACCTGTACAAGATGGTGGCGGAAATCCACGCAGGAAGATATCCTTTCGATAATTTTCTCTGGTAAAAAAGGAGGGACCCAAAAGGAATTATTCCTCTTTGAGAATTGAATATTTGGAACCTGACTCCATCAGGAGTACGAATAAAAAGAGGGCGGGTCAAAAGTCAGACTCGCCCTCACCAAATTATTATCTACCTTCAATTTCTGAATTAATCCTTGAACTTGGCAGAAAGGAACTCCCTGTTCAGTCTGGCAATGTGGGACACAGTGATGTGTTTAGGACATTCCATCTCACAGGCACGTGTGTTCGTACATGCACCGAATCCGAGTTCATCCATCTTCGCCACCATGGCCTTGGCCCTCTTGGCACCTTCTATCTTACCCTGAGGGAGAAGTGCAAGAGAACTTACCCTCGCAGCCACAAACAGCATTGCAGAACCGTTCTTGCAAGTAGCCACACAAGCTCCGCAACCTATACAAGCTGCACCATCCATGCTTTCTTCAGCGGTTTCATGAGAAATAAGAATGGCATTGCCGTCCGGTACTCCGCCAGTTCCTACTGAAATGAAGCCGCCTGCCTGAAGAATCTTGTCAAAAGCCTGACGGTCCACCACCAGATCCTTGATTACAGGAAATCCCTTGCTTCTCCAAGGCTCGATGGTGATAGTGTCGCCGTCATGGAATTTACGCATGTGAAGCTGGCAAGTAGTGACTTCATCATCAGGTCCGTGTGCACGTCCGTTGATATAGAGGGAGCAAGCTCCGCATATTCCTTCGCGGCAGTCATGGTCGAATGAAACGGGACCGCTGCTCTGGCAGCCTTTCTCAACAGCTACCGGATCCATACCCTCATGAATCAACTGCTCATTGAGGATATCAAGCATCTCAAGAAAAGAACTGTCCGGAGAAATGTTCTTCACCTGATATGTCTCAAAATGTCCTTCGGACTTGGCGTTTTTCTGACGCCATATTCTTAAAGTAAAATCCATTTCAGTCTAGTCTTTATAGTTTCTGGTAGCTATCTTGATATTTTCATATTTCAGAGGCTCCTTATGCATTTCAGGAACGGAGTTTTCGCCCTTGTATTCCCAAGCTGCAACATACATGAAGTTCTCGTCATCACGCTTGGTCTCTCCATCCTCTGTCTGCATTTCCTCACGGAAATGACCTCCGCAGGATTCTTTCCTGTTCAAGGCGTCACGTGCCATAAGCTCGCCGATCTCCAGGAAATCAGCCAGCCTGAGAGCCTTTTCAAGCTCCTGGTTGAAGTTGGCCTTATCACCTGCTACATATACATCACTCCAGAATTCCTTTCTGAGTTCCTGTATAAGTTCGATAGCCTTTTTCAGTCCGGCCTCGTTACGGGCCATTCCGACATATTCCCACATGATATGACCGAGTTTCTTATGAAGCTCGTCAACAGTATGCTTGCCTTTGATCGAGAGAAGTTTTTCAATCTTTTCCCTGACCTTCTTTTCCGCTTCAGCGAATTCTGGAGCCGAAGTGTCGGTCTTAGGATTCTTGAACTGTGTGGCAAGATAGTCCCCGATAGTATAAGGAAGGATGAAATATCCGTCAGCAAGACCCTGCATCAGGGCGGAAGCGCCCAGACGGTTTCCGCCATGGTCACTGAAGTTGGCTTCTCCTATGGCATAGAGTCCAGGTATGGTAGTCTGAAGATTGTAGTCTACCCAGAGACCACCCATTGTATAATGAATGGCAGGATAAATCATCATAGGCTCTTTGTAAGGATCAGAATCAGTGATCTTCTGGTACATCTGGAAGAGGTTTCCGTATCTTTCACGTATCTTCTCTACTCCAAGTCTCTCGATGGCAGTACTGAAATCAAGAAAAACTGCCAGACCGGTTTCATTCACACCGTAACCGGCATCACATCTCTCTTTCGCAGCGCGGGAAGCCACATCACGCGGAACCAGGTTTCCGAAAGCCGGGTAACGACGCTCAAGATAGTAGTCCCTGTCTTCTTCAGGTATTTGCGAAGGTTTGATCTCCTTCTTGCGGAGTTTCATGACATCTTCCATCTTCTTTGGAACCCAGATACGTCCGTCATTCCTCAATGACTCTGACATCAGGGTCAGCTTGGACTGCTGGTCGCCATGAACAGGGATACATGTAGGGTGAATCTGCGCAAAACAAGGATTTGCGAAGAAAGCACCTTTCTTATAGCACTGCCATGCAGCGGAACCGTTGCTGTTCATGGCATTCGTAGACAAGAAATATGTATTGCCATAACCTCCTGAAGCGAGGACTACGGCATGTGCACCGAATCTTTCAATTTCTCCAGTCACAAGATTCCTTGCGATGATTCCTTTTGCTTCGCCGTTGATGAGCACCAGATCGAGCATTTCATGACGAGGATAGCTCTTTACAGTACCGGCAGCGATCTGTCTGTTGAGAGCTGCGTAAGCTCCGAGAAGAAGCTGCTGACCTGTTTGGCCGCGTGCATAGAAAGTACGGCTCACCTGAGCACCTCCGAATGAACGGTTGGCCAGAAGTCCGCCATACTCTCTGGCGAAAGGCACTCCCTGAGCCACACACTGGTCGATGATATTTCCGCTCACTTCAGCGAGACGGTAAACATTGGCCTCACGGCTACGGTAGTCACCACCCTTGATGGTCTCATAGAAAAGTCGGTAAATGGAGTCATTGTCATTCTGATAGTTCTTTGCAGCATTGATACCTCCCTGGGCTGCTATGGAATGAGCCCTTCTAGGAGAATCGCTGATGCAGAAAACCTTCACATTGTAACCGAGCTCACCGAGTGAAGCAGCTGCAGACGCTCCACCCAGACCGGTACCGATGACAATGATCTCGATTTTCCTTTTGTTGCCCGGATTGACAACACGAAGCTGAGATTTATGCTTTGTCCATTTTTCGGACAAAGGACCCTCAGGAATCTTAGAAATTAATTTATCGGCCATTTTATATCGTTTAATGAAATTTCGCCACAATTTTAATGATTTTTACGCAATTCCGCAATTAATTCGTACATTATCCCGCTCATCTGATATATATCGGACCTCGCCAATGTATGTAACAGTCAAAAGCATCCGTATACGATGAAAAAAAATCAGCGGAAATACTGTCATAATTCCGCAAATATTCGCCTTCGGCAATGCTTCCGTTCATGAATCTATCATATAAGGACAAGAAACTTCCGGTAATTGCGGCCTCTGCCTCACGGCAGCAGGCCAATGTAGACCTGCTGTACTCAGTATCGCCAAGTACATATTCAAGATTTACATACCCGGGCATATTGCTTATTTCACCGGTAAAAATCCAGCTGTCCTTTATCATTGCTGCAAGTCCGGAGAAAGTGTCAAGGTCTGACTGAGGATATCCGGAAAGACAGGCAGGGACATGATCATCTTCCGATACAGGTACAGGTACGGTAACTGCTACGGCAGGATAACCGAGAGCAACCCAGAAAACGGCAGAGGCAGGATCTCCGCCATCAGCTGCACCATGAATGACAACCGAGGCGGAAGTCGATTTTCTCGGTATGAAATCCATATCCGGAAAATATCCGGAAGTCCGGGAAAGGAATTCACCGGCACAGCGGCCAAGATCGATTCCCATCAGTTCATGTCTGTATGAACGTGAAAGACTGTCCACTATATCCAGAGGACTGATGTCACGAAGTTCACCCCTGCTTTCCATTTCTGAAAAAATATTCTGCGCAGTCATCCACCTTTCCACTCCCCTCCATCTTGCGACCGGACCGGACACCGAAAAATTGGTCACTACGATGTATCCTTCATCAGACTTGTTGACATCTCTTTTGTGATACGAGAAATTTCCGGTCTCATACCACGCCGCACCGCCGAAAGCATCTATGCAGCCGAAATTGGATTCTACGCCGAGCGGCCTGGAAAGCGTATCCAGAAAATGTTCGAAATCATCAAGAGTTGCGCAGATTTCCAGAGCCCTGTACATCAGAATCCCCTCCCTGTCCATCATGGATGCCGGAACATCATCATCTTTAAGGCAATAGGAAGCAGTATTCATGATAGCGAATCCGGCCGTATTCGCACCTATCCATACTTCCCCACCTGGAGAATCTGAGTTTACCAGGCCGACAAAGGAGTATTTTTCACCCTTGAAATGACGCACACTGTTGTCCAGACAGTCGGTATCCCTGTTCTTCCACATCAGAGGTCTGCCGTCGGCTGTCTTTGCTCCGGAAACAATCACCGCCGTACATGCTTCGGATACCAATGGAGCAAGCATCAGCGCCAGAGCCATGATATATTTCCATACCTTTATCATATATACTTCCATGTTTGCTTTTCCAGACACATTTTCTGTGTACCGGAAAATTTGACAAATCCCTGGAAAATGCCCGGAAAATCAGAACAAGGTTCCTTCGCCGCTGTCTGACAGAATATCCATACCGAGATGTCTGTAAGCCAGTTCAGTCACTTCCCTGCCCCTCGGTGTGCGTATCAGAAATCCCTCCTTTATAAGGAAAGGTTCATACACCTCCTCCAGAGTTCCCTGATCCTCCCCCACAGCAGTGGCAATGGTATTGGCCCCTACAGGGCCACCCTTGAATTTGGTAATTATGGTCCTGAGTATCTTGTTGTCTATGGAGTCCAGTCCCCTCTTGTCAATATTCAGGGCATCAAGGGCATATCTGGCTATTTTCAGGTCTATGTGGCCGTCTCCTATGACTTGTGCGAAGTCGCGTACCCTCCGCAAAAGCGAATTGGCTATACGGGGGGTGCCTCTGCTGCGGAGAGCCACCTCTAAAGCCGCTTCGTCATCGATGCCTATTCCAAGAATATCCGCACTTCTCCTGACTATATGTACCAGATCGGATGTATCATAATATTCGAGGGCGAACTTGATTCCGAATCTGGCCCTGAGGGGAGCTGTAAGAAGACCGCTCCGCGTAGTGGCTCCCACAAGCGTGAACGGATTCAGTGAAATGCGTACCGAACGTGCTCCAGGTCCCTTGTCTATCATGATATCTATGACGAAATCTTCCATGGCGGAGTAAAGATACTCTTCCACCACCGGAGAGAGCCTGTGTATTTCATCGATGAAAAGCACATCGCCCTCATCCAGGGAGGTGAGCAGTCCCGCCAGATCTCCAGGCTTGTCCAGTACCGGACCGGACGTAACCTTCAGATTCGCCCCCAGTTCATTGGCTATAATATGCGCAAGAGTGGTCTTTCCAAGTCCCGGAGGACCGTGGAACAGTACATGATCCAGGGACTCCCCTCTCATTTTGGCTGCCTTGACGAATATTTTCAGGTTTTTTATTATTTTGTCCTGCCCTGAAAAGTCACCAAGTGCCTGGGGCCTTATCAGCTTGTCGAAATCCCTGTCTTTTCCTGTGGACGGGTCGTGCGGGTCGAAACGCTCTGCCATAATCATTATCAAATTTATTTTACAAATATAGTTTATTTTAAAGGAATGATTCTAATTATACTTCTGTGGATATGTTGATAACCGTATATCCCCTACTGATTATCAATTATTTAGCTATGTTGATTATTTACAATACGCTCTCCGGTTCTGTGAGGAAGTCGTAAGGAAAATTGTGGATGAAATATTTTGAAATTAAATTTTAGTGATGTTTATACGGATTTTTCAGATTTAATAATTTATTTTTGGGTTTGATTTTAACACGATATCTACACTTTATATACAGCATTGTGTGGGCATATCAACATGTTTTCAACAGAAAAACACAGGAAAATGTTAATAAACAGAAAATCGGCAAAACTGTTGGGTGAAAGGATCGGTACAGACAGAGAAGTGTTCTGTTCCGGTCTTTTCCTTTCCGCGAGGTGGTTTGTGTTTGCATCGGTGGCAGATTCCGGACTCCATGTCCTGGTGCTTCCTGACAAGGAGGCTGCAGAATATTGTGCTTCGGACCTTTACAATATGATAGAGGGTGACAGGGTGTTCTTCCTTCCTGATACAGGGCGCAAGATAGAGCGCAGCAATTACAAGTCTTCACTTGAAGTACAGCGGACTGCAGCACTTGGCAAGATGATGAACCGTGAGGCAGGAGAATTGACAGTGCTGGTCACATATCCTGATGCGCTTGATGAAAAAGTACCTTCAGGAGACAAGGTGAGTTCTTCGGTTATATCGCTGAAAAAAGGTCAGGAGATTGATTTCGAGGCATTGTGCGGAAGACTGGCTTCCGAGGGGTTCGTGAAGACGGATTTCGTTTCTGAACCGGGTCAGTATGCTGTCAGAGGCGGGCTTATAGATATCTTCTCTTATTCGTTCAACTATCCTTTCAGGATATCCTTTTTCGGAAACGAGGTGGAGAACATCACCATTTTCAACTGTAATACGCAGCTGTCGGAAAGTCAGGCCGAGTGTGTGGACATATATCCTGAACTGGTTTCTGAAGAGGAAGACTGTACACCGCTGACAGGACTTTTCCCTGATGATACCGTTGTATGGCTGGATTCTTCCGACATGTACAGGACCAGGGATTTTTTCCCTGATCTTCTTGATTTCAGGCATGTGTACATGGATACTCCTCTGTCCATGCAGGATGCTGTCCAGGTGAAATTCGATATTTCACCGCAGCCTGTTTTCAACAAGAATTTCGAGCTTCTCGTGGAGGATATACGGAAAAGGGTGGAAGAAGGCTGGAAAGTGTATATATTCGGAGAAAAGGAGTCCCAGCTCGAAAGACTCAGATCCATACTTTCACAGTACGGCGGCATAATCCCTGAATTCTGTCCTGGAAAGAATATCCACAACGGTTTTATCGACAATCAGGACCGCATCTGCTGCTATTCCGATCACGAGATATTCGACCGTTTCCACAGAGTGGCCATCAGACGTACAGTCGAAAAAAGCGAGCAGCTGACCATAAATGACCTGACTTCGTTCAATATAGGTGACTATATCGTGCATATCGACCATGGTGTAGGCATCTTCGGCGGACTGGTCCGCGTGAAGGATGACAAGGGTCGGATGCATGAAGTGGTCAAACTGATATACAAGGACAATGATACCGTACTCGTATCCGTCCATTCGCTGCATAAGATTTCCAGATACAAGTCAAAGGATGCCGAGCCTCCTAAAATATACAAGCTTGGTTCAAAGGTATGGCAGAACCTCAAGGCAAATACCAAGAAGAAGGTCAAGGATATAGCCAAAGAATTGATTCAGCTGTATGCCAAAAGAAAGAGTGTCAAGGGGTTCGCATATTCTCCGGATACATACATGCAGGAAGAGTTGGAATCGTCTTTCATATATGAAGATACTCCTGATCAGGAGAAGGCCGTGAAGGCTGTAAAGATGGATATGGAGGCTGATTATCCCATGGACAGGCTGGTCTGCGGCGATGTCGGATTCGGCAAGACTGAAGTAGCGGTACGCGCGGCATTCAAGGCTGTGGCCGACAGCAAGCAGGTGGCTGTCCTGGTGCCTACTACCATACTGGCTTTGCAGCATTTCAATACATTCAAAGGCAGGTTGAAGGATTTTCCGTGCAATATAGACTATGTCAGCCGCCTGAGAACTGCCAAAGAGGTGTCCGACATACAGAAAAGACTGAAAGAAGGCAAGATAGATATAATAATAGGAACACACAAGCTTATAGGGAAAGGCTTCGGATTCAAGGATCTTGGGCTTCTCATCATAGACGAGGAACAGAAGTTCGGAGTGAGTGCAAAGGAAAAACTCCGGCAGATGAAGACATCGGTCGATACCCTGACTTTGACTGCCACTCCTATTCCCCGTACTCTGCAGTTTTCCCTTCTTGGTGCAAGGGATCTTTCCATCATCAACACTCCCCCGCCTAACAGGATACCGGTACAGACTGAAATCATGCTTTTCGACCATGATGAAATCAAGCGTATCATAGATTATGAGCTAAACAGGGGCGGACAGATTTTCTTCGTTCATAACAGGGTGGAAGAACTGCAGTCCATACATGATATACTGCACAGGATAGAACCTGACATGAAGATATGTGTGGCACATGGACAGATGGAAGCCAAGACTCTGGAAAACAAGATATTGGATTTCATGTCGGGAGATTATGACATGCTATTGTGCACTACCATCATAGAAAACGGCCTTGATATTCCGAATGCGAATACCATCATCATCAACCAGGCCCAGAATATAGGACTGAGTGATCTGCATCAGCTCAGAGGCCGGGTTGGACGTTCGAACAAGAGGGCGTTCTGCTATCTGATAGTTCCACCTCTTGTTTCCATCACTGACGAGGCCAGACGAAGACTCAAGGCCATAGAATCATTTTCCGATCTCGGCAGCGGTTTCAATATCGCGATGCAGGACCTGGATATCAGAGGAGCCGGAAATCTCCTTGGGGCAGAACAGAGCGGTTTCATATCCGACATGGGACTTGAAACATATCAGAAAATACTTGCCGAAGCCATGGAAGAACTCGGAGTGGAAACAGGCTCTACTGCCGGAAGGGCGGATGAATCGTTCGTATCCGACTGTACTATCGAAACTGATCAGCTGGCTCTCATTCCTGACAGCTATATTGACATGACAGCTGAAAAAATCAGGATATACAAGGAACTGGATTCCATTTCCGATGAAAAGACACTGGACAAGTATCGTGGAAAACTTGAAGACAGATTCGGAAAGATTCCTGTGGAACTGGACAGACTGTTCGATATCGTCAGGATAAGGCAGCTCGGAGAGAAACTTGGTTTTGAGAAGATAATCATCAAGAACGGCGTGATGATATGTTTCTTCATATCGAATCCTCTGTCAAAATATTACCGTTCAGCCAAGTTTTCGTCAATATTGCAGAGCATAAGTAACAATCCTGCCATTTTCGATCTGAAACAGAATGACAGCAAACTCAGGATTTTCGTGAAAAAAGTGGATTCACTGTCCAAAGCCTATTCCATTTTGAAGAAATTATAAGTAACTTTACATGTTAATTCGCTTTATTTTATGGCAAATCTTCTGGTGGATATAGGAAATACCGTGTTGAAGGCAGCCTGGGCTGACGGCGTCACTCTTGGGAAGACTTTCCGCTACCAGGGCGAGCATAAGGTCAGTTTCATATTGTCTCTGACTGACAGGGTAAGACCTGAAGTGCTGGTGATATCGTCTGCCAGGGATATGGTTCCGTCGGATGAGGACAGGCTTAAAACATGCTGTGACAGACTTGTCATTATGGATTCCATGCACAGGGATATGTACAGAGATGTACCTGAATATCTTACAGCGGACAGATATGCTTCCATAGTGGCTGCCAGATATCTTTTCCGGAACAGGGAATGTGTCATATTTGACTTCGGCACTACTCTTACCATAGATTTTCTGGATAAGGAAGGAAAATATGCAGGAGGAAACATTTCACTTGGATGCAGGACCAGATTCAAGGCTCTGAACAGGTATTCCAAAGCCCTTCCTCTGGTCGATACCCCTGAATCTGTATGCGAAAAGGGAATGTCGCTCAGAACTTCCATAGAATCCGGTGTGATTTCAGGCATAATGTTTGAAATTCAAGGTTATCTTGGTCAGAACCACGAAAATATTGTCATTTTTACTGGAGGAGATGCAATTTATTTTGCAAAACGCTTTAAAAACTCCATCTTTGTAGTTTGTAATTTAGTTTTGATGGGATTAGCTATATTGGCTGAAGAATATGTTGGATAGGTTATATTTGTTTATCATAGCTGGACTTATATGTTTCTGCATACCATCCGCAGGGCAGACTAACGGAACGTACGGAGCTTATTCACCATATTCCGTGTTCGGAATCGGAGAATTGTCCCGTGAGGGAACGGCTTACAACAAGAGCATGGGTGGTGTAGGGATAGCATCGAACAGCAGGCGGTTCGTGAATGTGATGAATCCTGCATCGGTATCAGTGAGAGACAGCAGTTCGTTTATGGCTGATTTCGGTATTGTACAGAAAAATACTGTTTTCCGCCAGAATGACCTGAGATCGGGAAACAATACGTTCAACATATATGATTTTGTGATAAGTTTTCCCGTATACAGATCATCTGCGCTCATGGTGGGAATCATGCCGTTCAGTGACATAGGATATAATATCAGCCAGAAGCAGACTAATCAGGATATTATAGGAAATACAGGGAATATTACATATAATACGTACGGCGAAGGTAGTGTGTATCAGCTTTTTGTAGGTGGAGGAGCTACTTTCTGGAAGAGACTTTCTGTAGGTGCCGAGGCTATATATTATTTCGGAAATCTGGACAAGGTTTATAATCAGGATTTCAGTAATACTTCCTATGCATCACTTAAAAGCGGATATGAGCTTCTGGTCAGGGGAGTTACGGGAAAATTCGGTCTGCAGTACCAGCAGCCTCTTGGAAACGACCTGTATATGGTCCTTGGGGCCACTTACAGATTGAAGACGAATATGAAGGGCCACACTATCTACTATGAAAACAAACAGACTGATGATATAGTGGATACGTTGGTGTATAATGACGTACTGAATGGTCAGGCGAATGATTTGAAGATAGCCGGAGAGATAGGTGTGGGTATATCCGTAAAGAAAGGTGAAAGGTGGAGCGCTGAATTCAATTACATGCGTTCCGACTGGAGGGATTCCGGACTGGATATGTATGACGGCTATAGCGTGGCCGGTGTTTCATCGTTTTCTACCAGTGTTTCGCAGTCTTTCAGGGCCGGTTTTGAAATAGTGCCTAACAGAAACGATATCAGGTATTACCTGAGGAGATGCGCTTACAGGGTCGGCGCTTATTATGAAAAGGCTTATTACAAGCTTGACGGGAATATGGTGAATTCGATGGGACTCACGTTCGGTGTCACTTTGCCTGTTTTCAGATGGTATAACGGTCTTACTCTGGGTGTGGATGTCGGACAGCGTGGCAGTCTCAGGACCAATATGGTACGTGAAAGATACGTGTCTTTCGTGATAGGATTCAATATCTTCGATATATGGTTCCAGAAACCAAGATATCAATAGTTTGGATATATTTTGCACGGAAAATTGTTTAAGGAAAACAAACTTAATTGAATATGAAAAAGAATGTCCTTTTGTTCTTCTCTGTCGTTTTTATGTTGACAGGGGCATGCATTGCTTCCGCTCAGGGAAAATACGGTGCGGACAGTGCCGAGTGTATCAAGTATCTGTCTTATTACAATGAGTATTACAAGCAGAAAAACTATGACGATGCGCTTCCGAACTGGAGGAAGGCCTACAAGCTTTGCCCTCCTACCGCTAACCAGACCATGCTGATCAACGGTACTTCTCTCTACAGACGTCTTATCAATGAGAATAGAAACAATCCTGTTTATTTCGAAGCTCTCATCGATACCCTGCTTACTCTTCATGACACCAGGGCCCAGTATTATCCGAGATATGCCGTTACTGCCCGTAACAACAAAGGCCAGGACATGATCAATTACATTAAGGATGATCCTCAGAGAATTTATGATGAATTCAAGCTCATCATAGATGCAAACAAATCTGCCGTGAAGCCTCAGATTCTTCTCTTTGAATTGAATACGGCTTGCCAGCTTTATCAGAACGGAACTCTGATGGCCGAAGATGTCATCCAGGACTACAATACCGTGATGGGACTTCTTGACCAGATGAAACAGTCGCCTGAAATAGATAAGATCAGGACAGATTGCGAAAGTCTATTCATCGCCAGCAATGTGGCCAGCTGCGAAAACCTCATCACTCTCTTCACTCCGAGATTCGAGGCCAATCCTGATGATCTTCAGCTCGCTACCAATATCGTGAAGATGCTTTCGTCTACTGAAGGATGTACTGACAATGATCTCTTTAAGAACGCTGCCAATACCATGCACAGACTTGATCCTTCGTACAATTCCGCACACTTCCTTTATCAGCTTTATACAGCCGAGGGAGATGTGGACAATGCCTTCAAGTTCATCGATGAAGCTATCGCTTATCCTGAATCAGACAATGCTACCGATGCCCAGTATGCTTACGAGGCTGCCACATTCGCATTCAAGAGTTCAAGGAATGCCGCAGCATTCAGCTATGCCATGAAGGCTGCCGAACTGGATGAGACTGTTGCCGGAAAGGCTTATATGCTCATAGGAACTATCTGGGGTTCCCTTGTATGTCAGGGTAATGAAATAGAAAGAAGGGCTCCGTACTGGGTGGCTGTGGACTATATGGTAAAGGCCAAGAATGCTGATCCTTCACTTGCTGAAGAGGCCAACAAGCATATTGCACAGTATCGCCAGTATTATCCGCAGACAGCTGAAGCTTTCATGTACAATGTCACTGACGGTGATTCATACACTGTATCCTGCGGAGGAATGCGTGCTGTCACTACTGTGAAGACCCAGCAGTAATCCTGATAGTCTTGTCAAGAAAATCAGAACATATCGGTTTTTATGCGGTAGCCCGGAATATCATTCTGGGCTCCGTTTTCGTTTTATCGGCTTGCGGTAGAGGGGAACTGGGAACGGCTGAAAAGCTGGATCTTGACGCTACTCCGGTGCAGACAGTAGAAAAAATGTTCGTTGTACAGTCTGAAAACGGTATACTCCAGATGAGGATGGAAGCTGATGTCATGGAACGATACCAGAATGATTCCATGTCTTATGAACTTTTCCCGAAAGGACTGGCCGTGTTCGGATACAATGAGGAAGGGCTTCTGGAAACAGAGATTACGGCAGAGAACGGAAGGCATGTGAAGATGGAAAAGAACGACAGCGAACAGTGGGAAGCCTATGGCAATGTAGTGGTCAGGAATATCATAAATCAGGAAGTCATGGAAACAGATACCCTGTACTGGGACAGAAAAAACGAAAAGATATATACCGACTGTTATGTGAAACTGTATTCTCCTGACGGATACATGCAGGGCTACGGAATGGAATCTGACCAGCGCGCCAGAAATTCCATCATACTCCGGCCTTTCGACAGTTACGGTGTGATAGTGCAGGACAGTACTGAGGTCAGGATAGATTCAGTGAATTTTATAGGACCTTTGATAAAAAAATAATCGCATATTCAACTAAAATTGCTATCTTCGCGCTCCATAATACTTTAAACGGAAAATAATTTAAAATTTAATGATAAGATGGCTGTTCTTGAAAAAATTAGAGTTAAGTTCGGCATACTGATTTCAGTAGTGATAGCTCTGGCTTTGCTTTCGTTCATTATCGATCCGAATACCATTAGCCAGGTGGCGTCATCCATGTCATCAAAGTATCGTGTCGGAAAGATTGACGGAAATTCCGTGTCATATCAGGATTTTGATAATGAGTTGAATTATCAAAACAGGATTTTCGAGTATATGTACAGGAGAAACGCTAACACTGACCAGGAAATGGAATATGTCCGCAATATGGCATGGAAGACCTTTGTAGACAGATATGTATTCCTGAACAATGCCAAGAAGGCAGGTATCCAGGTAGGTGAGGCCGAGCTCGTGGATCTGACTTCAGGGGATATGGTATCCCCGATGATATCCCAGATATTCGTCGATGAAACAGGGGCGTTTTCCAAGGATATGCTCAGCAATTATCTGCAGAGCATGCAGTATGACCAGACAGGTCAGGCCAGGATGTTCTGGGATTATCTTCAGAACACAGTCACTACGGACCAGTACTATGTAAAATACAACAGTCTGTTCAATTCCAGCAATTTCATCAATCCTCTCATGATGACAGATGAAATAGCCGAGAACAACAATTCCGTAGGAGTCGAATTCGTGATGGTACCTTACGGCTATCAGAGAGACACTACCATAGAAGTGACTGACAGCGAGATAAGGAGCTATTACAAGGAACACAAGAAACTTTACAGGCAGAATGCAAGCCGCGATATCGAGTATGTGGTATTCGAGGTGAAACCGTCACAGACCGATATAGCCGATGCTAATGAGAAAGTAGTTAAGGTATATGACGAGTTTTCCTCTACTGACAATGTCAGGAATTTCCTGATGAAGAATTCCGACAGCCAGTACACTGACGAGTGGTACAAGAAAGGAGAGCTCAGAACGGTATCAACTGATGTGGACAACTTCGTTTTCGATCCTGATACAAAGACAGGTGATGTTTCGGAAGTGATCACCAAGGACAATACTTTCTATGTTGCTAGAATTATGGATACTGCCATGGTTCCTGATTCCGTATTCGTAAAGGGTATTCTTCTTCAGGGTGTGCAGACTGATTTGGCTGACAGCCTTCTGAATGTCATCAAGTCGGGAAAGGACAATTTCGGTAATGTCGCAGCCCAGTATTCTGCTATGGGAGCTCCTCAGTCAGGAGAGCCTGGAGACTACGGCTGGCTGACAAAGAACACCATGTTTCCTGGTATTGAGTCTATATTCACCGCAAGGCTCAATGATGTTTACGTAGTGGATACCCAGTACGGAAAACACATTCTTAAAGTGACTGACAGGACAGAACCTGTCCAGAAGAAAAAGGTAGCTGTTCTGGAAAAGGAAGCGCTTCCAAGCGGCAATACCATAAACGAATACTATGTCCAGGCGAACGAACTGGCTACAAAGGCTGACGGCAAGTATGAGAATCTGAAGAAAGTGGTAGATGAGGAAGGACTTGCCCTTCTGACCAGAAACAATCTCCGTGAAGGCGACGAAAATGTAGGTTCAGTGAATGACAGGACCAAGGAAATTTCCAAATGGGCTTTTGAAGCCAAGGAAGGAAAGGTTTCCAATGTCCTCAATATAAACAACGACTACTATGTAGTGGCAGCCCTCAAGAAGATACACAAGGACGGTTATGCTCCTGTAGCTGACGTGGCTTCAAGCATAAGTTCCATTATATACAATCAGAAGCTGGGCGAGAAGAAAGCTGCCGAAGTGGCCGGAAAAATCGAAGGACTTGGTTCCATGGAAGCCATTGCAGAGGCTCTTGGCACTACGGTGAGCACCAGAGAAGGCATATCTTTCTCTTCATACATGAATCAGGGACTTGATCCTAAGTTCATAGGTGCCGTGTCGGTAGCTGAAGAAGGCGTTATTTCCGCTCCTCTCGCAGGTAATATAGGAGTGTATGTGTACAAGGTGGTTTCACATGACGAAGGTTCTTCATTTACGGAAGAAGATGTGAAAAACAGGGCTGCACAGATGTCTTATTACGCTTCCCAGTCTCTCCTTCCTGTAATGATGCAGGATGCTGATGTAGAAGACAACAGGGCACGGTTCTTCTAGGATCCGTGTTCTGCGGAAGTCGACAACAAAAAAAAACCGGACCTTCGAAAAGGCCCGGTTTTTTTTTTGTCGTTTCATGTTTTTCAGACGTTGAAGAGGAAATGCATGATGTCGCCATCCTGGACTATATAGTCTTTTCCTTCGATTCCAAGCTTTCCTGCGGCTCTGCAGGCTGCTTCTGACTTGAGCTCGATGAAATCTTCATATTTGATCACTTCGGCCCGTATAAAGCCTTTTTCGAAGTCCGTGTGGATGACTCCTGCTGCTTTCGGAGCCTTGTCTCCCTTGTTTATGGTCCATGCACGGCATTCGTCAGGTCCGGCTGTGAAGAAGGTCTGGAGGTTGAGCAGAGAGTATGCACTCTGGATGAGTCTGACTACTCCTGATTCCTGCAGTCCCATTTCTTCGATGAACATTTGTCTTTCTTCATAGCTTTCAAGCTCCGCTATGTCTGATTCTATCTTTGCAGCTATCACGAGTATTTCCGCATTTTCATCCTTGACAGCCTCACGCACTTTTTCCACGTACATGTTTCCCGTGGAAGCTGAAGCTTCGTCTACATTGCAGACATACATCACGGGTTTGTTGGTCAGAAGATAGAGTTCTTTCGCAAGCTGCTGGTCTTCAGGACTGTCAAAACTTACGGCACGGCAGTTTCTGCCTTCCAGAAGCACCTCCTTGTACCTGAGAAGTATGTCACATAGTTTCCTGGCATTTTTGTCCCCTCCGGCCTGAGCCTGCTTCTGGACTTTGGCCAGCCTGTTTTCTACAGTTTCGAGATCTTTCAGCTGAAGTTCCATGTCGATGACTTCCTTGTCCCTGACCGGATCTACGGAGCCGTCGACATGAACTATGTTAGGATCATCGAAACATCTTAGAACATGCAGAATGGCATCGGTTTCCCTGATGTTTGCCAGAAACTGGTTTCCGAGACCTTCACCCTTGCTTGCCCCTTTTACCAGACCTGCGATATCTACTATTTCCACGGTGGCAGGAACCACTCTTTTAGGCTTGCATATCTTTTCCAGTTCTTCCAGTCTCTTGTCCGGTACTATGGTGGATCCTATATTAGGTTCGATGGTACAGAAAGGAAAATTTGCACTTTGGGCCTTGCCTGAACTGATACAGTTGAAAAGTGTCGATTTTCCGACATTAGGCAGACCTACTATCCCACATTTCAATGACATGACCTTAAATTTAGTTTAGTTGGCAAATTTACTCTTTTTTTATGCAGTTTTTTCTTTTTCTTGCACATTTCTGTTCTCGAAATGTGCAATTTTGTCGTTGTCATGAAGGCGATGGTCATTCATACGATGGTTTTATTGTGTGCTATGCTATGTACTGCAGGTACATCATGGTGCAGGGAAGATGCCGTGATCGTGGCATTCTGGAATCTCGAGAATTTTTTCGACTTTACTGATACGGGCTACAGCAGTTCGGACACGGATTTCAGTCCGGAAGGAGAAAGGCATTGGACGAAGTCCAGATTCTGGAAAAAATGTCATGGTGTGGCGAAGACGGTTTTATGGATGTCTGACAGGTATGGCAGAATGCCGGATGTGATGGGGGTGGCGGAAGTGGAGAACAGGGGAGTGCTGCAGGCGGTATTGAACGGGACATTGCTGAAAAAGCATGATTATGTCCAGGTTCATGAAGATTCACCTGATACCAGGGGGATAGATGTGGCCTTGATATACAGAAAATCTGTCTGGAAATGCCTGGAGGCAAGAACTGTCCCAATATCTTCCGATATGGACGGAAGACCGTTAAGGACCAGAGATATACTTTATGTGTGTCTGGAAGACAGGGAAGGGGAGACATATCATTTTCTGGTGAACCATCATCCTTCGAAATACGGAGGCGCTAAAGAATCTGAAACCAAAAGGGCAGCCGTCATGAATGCGATGGTTTCAGTATGCGATTCGCTTGTGAAGGCCGGTGAAGGAAATATAATATCCATGGGCGATTTCAATGACACACCGGATGGAGAGGCCTTTTCACTGACCGGAAAATCACTGGTGAACATGTCTCTGCCTTTGTCCGGAAAGGGGAGAGGCACGATACGTTATGCAGGAAAATGGGAGCTGATAGATATGTTCCTTACAAGCGGAGACATAGCGGATGTTTCTGTCATGGATATATGCTTTCCTGACTTTCTTGGGACAACGGACAGGGCACACTCAGGACTTAAACCGTTGCGGACATATACCGGACCAAGATACACCGGAGGGATAAGCGACCATCTTCCTATAGTACTATCCGTAAGCAGGCATTGATTTATAAATAATATTTAGTATTTTTGAAGAATGTATAATTTTTAGCTAACCATATCATGAAAACTAAAATTGCAGAGAAATTCAAGACTTTATTCGGCGAAGATGGCGATTTTTTCGCATCTGCAGGCAGGATCAATCTTATAGGCGAACATACTGACTATAATGGCGGGTATGTCTTCCCTGGAGCTGTCGACAAGGGCATCATGGCGGAAATCAAACTGAACGGTACGGACAAAGTCCATGTCTATTCGCTCGATATGGACGAATATGTGGAGTTCGGACTGAATGAGGAAGATGCACCTGCACAGAGCTGGGCGAGATATATCTTCGGCGTATGCCGTGAAACCATCAAGAGAGGAGGGAAAATTGCTGGTTTCGATACTGTATTTGCCGGTGATGTGCCGCTTGGTGCCGGAATGTCATCCTCCGCAGCGCTTGAAAGTACGTACGCATTTGCCTTGAATTATCTGTTCGACTGCAATATAGACAAATTCGAACTTGCACGTATAGGCCAGTCCACGGAACATAACTATTGCGGAGTGAAATGTGGAATCATGGACCAGTTCGCTTCCGTATTCGGAAAGGCCGGAAATCTCATGAGACTGGACTGCAAGACCATGGAATATAAATATTATCCGTTCCATCCTGAGGGCTACAGACTTGTGCTTCTGGATTCTGTAGTAAAGCATGAGTTGGCTTCATCTGCCTATAACAAGAGACGCGAATCCTGCGAGAGGGCTGCTGCAGCCATAAGAAAGAACCATCCTGAAGTGGAGTTCCTGCGTGATGCCAGAATGGAATGGCTGGAAGAAGTCAGGACAGTCATTTCCGAGGAGGATTACATGCGTGCCGAATATGTCATAGACGAGGTCCAGAGAGTGCTTGACGTCTGTGACGCTCTCGAAAAGGATGATTACGAAACAGTAGGAAAGAAGATGTACGAGACCCATTACGGAATGAGTCGTCTTTATGAAGTCAGCTGTGAAGAACTCGACTATCTGAACGATATAGCCAAGGAATGCGGCGTGACAGGATCAAGAGTGATGGGCGGAGGTTTCGGAGGATGTACCATAAACCTCGTCAGGAATGAACTTTACGACTCTTTCATAGAGAAGGCGAAGAAAGCCTTTTCTGAAAAATACGGACATGAACCTAAGGTTTATGACGTAGTTATAAGCGACGGGGCAAGAAAATTGTAAATGATGCGTTCCGTGCAGTGATGCACGTTTCATAACACACATTTTCACACATTATGAGGGTGGTCCGGAAAAATCCGTGCCACCCTCAAACGTCTTTCTCCGGAGAAGACAGGCCCGTGTTCCCCTTATTTCATTATCGAAAGTACCCAGTCCTGATCTATTTTCATGAATGCATCGGCTGGTATGATGTCTGGATTTCTGTTTATGATACCGCATGAGTCTTCATAAACATTGAAACCTATATTCAGGCTCATCATCTGATGATCGGAAGGATAAATGAACACCAGGAACCTCTCACCGTCTTTCTCTTCCAGACGATGGAAATGGAACGGAGCTGCTGTTATCTGAGCTGCCTTTTCCCTGTTTCCGGACATGATTTCCATTTTCGTGACATACTTGCACAATTCGACGGCCATGTCGTCAAGTCCGGCATCTGAAACCAGTATTTTTTCCATCAGTTCACCTACATCCCTTACCCTTCTCAGCATGTATCCTCCCATAGCCTTGGTGTGATTTGCGATAGCCTGCATCTGTGATTCGGGAAGATCTCCGGAAGGCATCAGCCAGATCATGATTTTCTTTTCAGGATCATGATACAGGCTCTCGTATCTGGCCAGATTCGCCTGGCCGCAGTGAGGACATTCCCACAGAAACAGGGAACCGTTGCGGATTTTTTCCTTCAGTTCCGGATTTTCAGAGACGTTTATGCTTTTGTAAACCGTTATTTCTGACTTTTCCCCGCATTTGCTGCAGGGAGCGAGTGCTGTAGCTGTTATGGACATGATAATGCGCTTTAAATTCTTTTATTCTGCAAATCTAATATAACTTCTGCAACCGTAGTCATCTCAGAAACTGATTTTGATGACAGGATTTACCGAATGCCGGATGACACGCGAGCCGCTCTCGTCCATCATGGAAAATACGGTACCGAAATTATATGAATAGTCCACCCCTATTTCGAGAGGGAACGTCCATAGCAGTCTTCCCAGCTGAAGCGTCAATGAAGCTCCGCCCGAGCACAGATGCAGTTCCGGATGCGATGAATATCCGTAGTCGAAATGAGGGGTGATGATCATTCTGTTCAGATAAATGAGAGGAGTGATGTTTATGTCTCCGAGATTTACCGGAATCGCATAATCGAACGTAAGCAGGGTGCTGAAAGACGGGCTGTAAAGATTTCGCGGGACAGCATTTCTGAATCCTCGCGGAAGTATGTCTGTCCCTGGGTTGAATACGCCCTGATTAAGGACTTTCTGTACAGTGGCCGATATCTTCCCTCCCTGACCTCCTGAAATGCCAGGAAAATACCCGTAAGCATGGAAATACCACGTATCGCCCAGCTTTATCGGCTGCTGTCTGGCGCTTCCTGCTGCGTAAGCCATCCTGATACCTGTTTCCACCCCGGTTCCGTACCGCGGGAAAATTTCCGCTTTCGCCATGTCCCGAAGTATCCAGAATCTTCCTGATACGGTAGTGGAATGATTCAGCAGTCCGTTGTATCTGCTATTGTCGATTTCCCATGAAATGCGCGGAAGGAAATTCAGTGTCATCCCTCCTTTTTCCCTTGACAGCGGAACATATATGTCCAGCCTGCCTGCCAGATAAGTCCCCCTGTCCGGGGTCCTGCTTATATGTCCGTCATCTTCTATGATATAGTTCCACGACAGTCTGTCATTTATGAAAAGGCTGGCTTCCACTACAGGATACCATCCTGCATATGTGAAATTCAAATGTCCTCCGTGGACCCGTCCAGAACCGTCAGGATCAGGTCTCCAGCAGTATCCGGCACTGCCGTATGCAGTTCCCAAGGTATTCTGGGACAGGACAGTGACACCTGCCGAAACATAATCATACAGTTTTTCTCCTCCCAGTCCGTCCAGCCTGGATATATTGCAATAGACCGGAGCCCATGAATGAAACCTGAACAGATGCATACCTTTTCTGTATCTTTCAGGCGCGGATATCTCCATATCTGCCGGACCGGTCCCTGCAGTAGCGGCTTTTTCCTGAGCTATCAGTTTTTCGGCCACCGCCGACTTTCCTGTTGAGCCGGGATCTGTCCTTACATGGAAAAGACCGGACGAATCAGTCACCTGCAGATCATATCCGTCATGATCCAGCCTGCTGAAATACAGTTTCTCTCCTGACGGACTGAAAACGAAATCCTTCGCACCGTATTTTGAAGAGGTGAGTCTGTAGATACCTGAATCTTCCAGACTGTACAGATCGAATACACCGGACGCATCGCACGAGAACACCGGATTCCCGCAGTATATTCCCAAATTCCTGAAAGTACACCTGACAGGTCCGGCGACAGTTTCCCATTTGAGGTACCCTGATTTCCCGTCAGGCACTGTCTTGAATATCGACGAACCTTTGTCCGAAACCCCCGTCACATACAGCCCGTCATCAGACCATGCACATTCTGTGAACAGTACCCCATCCTCCGGATAGGGCAATATGTTTTTTCCTGTTCCGGACAATGCATCCAGTACGATGACTGTGGTCCTGTCCGGCTCCGGTCCGTATATGGCAGCTATCATCGTACCGTCAGGCGACAGGCACGGATTGAAAATATTCGCGCCTTCGGCCAATGTTCCCGTCTTGCCTGATTTTCTGTCATAATATCTTATGACATTGTACATTTTCTGCTTCCATCTCCAGTCGCTCACCGTTTCGCTCCAATACAGTCTTTCCAGGGATTCCGACCAGACAAGCCTGCTGCCCGAATCGGAAAAGGACGATACGGTACGCTCTTTTCCATCGGAGGTTATGCTTATCAGGCCGGCACTCCTGTCCATCGACTTGCGGACGGCGAATATTGTCCCGTCAGATGTGACTGCGGCAGCATAGTATTCGGTATAAGTCCTGTTCTTTTCCGTCAGGACATTTTCCGACACGGTAAAAGGTGCCCGCAATTCCAGTTCGGCGGAATATATACTCCGGTGAAAGTCGAATATTTTCCTGAAAGCGGTTTTATGAAGATTTCCTCCCGATGTCCTTCTGCTCAGTTTCATCCCGTAAAATATGTCATAGGGCCTTTTGCTGATATGGGTGAGATAGTCGGCAGTGTAGTCAGGTTTGTCATACAGACATCTCAGTCCGCTGAGTATCATGTATCCGAAAGCATCCGTACCGGGAGTGTAACGGCTGTATGACCCTATGGCCCAGCGGTCCCATTTGTAGCCACGCATGTCACCGGCGTCAAAGGCTGCCATATAATAGTTCAGGAACTCTCCGTATCTTCCATAGCCTTCCGGAATCATGGCAGTGGCAGCTATGCTCGCATCACCTGCAAGCAGCCATTTTTCCGGATACAAAGTCTCCATGGCGTACGGGAAAAGCTCTCCGAAAAGCCAGGTAAAAGGTTTGAAAACATGGGATGAGCCGAAATTCATGTGTGCCGCCTGACGTGAAAGGCTGACTGCAGCCAGTTCCGATACCGGATAGGAATAGCTGAATCTTCCCTGTGGCAGAAGCGGCATTTCCAGAACTGAAGGCAGTTCGGACAGGGTATAGCCGCCGGATGCATTCTGCGGATGCAGGACTACAGGTATTCTGGCAGGCAGGAATCCGGATGTGGCGGATATAGGTTTGCGATATCTTTCAAACATCCTGGCATAGTCCACGGCCAGACTGTCATATCCTTCCGGATATATGAATGTGTATCCTTCACTGCGGATCCGCTTCCATCTGATACTGGCAGGATCCTGAGCGGCAGGGAAAAGCTGGGCGTGACTTTCCGTCTGATACAGGGCCGACAGAGCCAGAAATATTGCTATGAATCTGGATTTCATTCAGCAGGTCATTTGTCGTTTTCAGAAATCCATACTGAATACCGGTCCTACGGTATGGTGTCCCGGACTTGTTCCTGTATCGGAGAACAGATTGAAGGCAGAGCCTCCGTTGTATGAATATGTCACACCAAGACTGGCCGGGAAAGCCAGTCCGAAGAAGTTTCCGAATTCTATCTCCAGTGTGGCTCCGGCTGAAAACAGCTGTCCGCTGCCGATGAAAGACCAGTCCAGATGAGGGGTGATGATACCGCGTGTCACATAGAACAGGTTTCCTATATGGAAATCCCCCATAGGAAACGGCATGGCATAGCTGGCAGACAGCTTCGTACTCCATGTCTGTGATGCAGCCCACTGTCTGAATACTCCGTCCGATGACAGTCCGCGTGGCAGTGTGTTCACTCCTGAAGTGAAAGGAGCTTCGGGGTTTGTTCTCCGGTTCACAGTAGCGCTCAGCATCAGACCCTGGTTTCCATAAATGCCCGGGACATATCCGTAGAGATGAAGATAAGCCGACGGAGATATCATTTCAGACAGGCCTGGATAGATGGATGCCCCTGTTTCCACGCCTATACCCCATTCAGGATAGACATCGGAATGGGCTGCAGGAAGCATCGTATAGAATCTGACCGATGCCGACAGCGACTGGTATACGGCAGACCTGCCTGCAGATACACCCAGGGTGTATTTGCGGAGCATCTGTCCGTCCCCGTCGTATTCCTCTGCCCTCAGATATTGCCTGAAATTGATCCTGTCGTTGCTTATCGAATATGATATGCGCGGTATCAGGCCCCGCGACCATCCTCCGGATGAAAAATTGAAAGGTATGTACATGGACAGGCTGGCTGAGACCAGCGGGTCTTTCCTGTACAGATATTCGTATTTTTCATAAATGATACCTGATGAAATATTATTCACCAGAGATCCCTGAAGTTCCCTGGATGCCCTGTCGTTTATATCAAGTCTCGCTTCGATGACAGGATAGAGTCCGGAGTAAGTCAGTTTTATATGGCCAGAATGCCTCCAGTAGCCTTTGTCAAGGGGATCCTTGTGGGCGGAGTAGCCTGCAAAACCGGTGAATGTCCCGAGATGATTCTGGAAAAATGCGGATGCTCCGAGTGACGCATAGCTCCAGTAGTCTTCGTAACTTCCGTTCATGATATTGTCATAGTCGAAATACACCGGAGCCCAGGAGTGCAGATTGAACAGGTGTGGAAATTTCCTGTATTTTTCCGGGACGGAAACATTGACAGCGGAGCTGTCGTCATGATGGAGATTCCTGTCAGCGGCGATTCGGGCTTCCTGACGGCTCAGAGCATCGGCTACGGGATAGGTATATCTGTCGGAAAAATCAGTTTCACGGTGCAGGAGAGAGTCCGCATGAATCATGACTACCGGAGAACCTGTCCTGTCGGCTGCAGAGCAGATGAAATATTCCCCGTCATCGGTGAAAGTATAGTCCGAGACTCCGTACTCCGAGGAAGTCTCCTGCCATACCTGTCCCGTATGCGGATCCATGGTGTAGACTTCGTTCGTACCTGTGCGGTCTGACGTGAATATCAGATACCTTCCTTCCGTCCCGAAGTTGAAGAACATGACAGGTGAAGGTGCCAGTGTCTGTTTCCATTCGTATTCCATATCATCGTGATGATACGGACATTCGCCTTCATGATGTATCTCCGAATCTTCGTCATGGGCATTCAGGTGGCTGATTTCGATATGGTATATGCCTATGCCGTGATCAGATACGGCTGTCCCGTATATGGTATCGTTCAGCCATGCCGTTTCGACCAGCTGCAGGGAATCAGGCAGGGAAAACGACACTTCCTTGCTTCCTGTCCGGCCATTTAGTATGCACAGATGAGAGCGTCCGTCATCAGAGTATTCGGTGACAGCTATATGACCGTCGGTAGGGGATGGATTCGGATTGAAAAGCCGTCCTTTTCCTGTAAGCGTACCCTTTTTCCCTGTACTGACATCGAGATAGCGTATCTTCGAATCGTATTTCAGCGACCATCTCTCGTCAGGAACGGTTTCGCTCCAGAAGATCTTCCCGAGAGCTTCGGACCAGTAAAGCATACCAACGTTGCTTCCGAAGGATGAAACGGTTTTCTCTTTCCCGTCATCATCTATCTTCACCAGTTTCCGCCCTTTGTGGAAGCTTTCTTTCAGAGAGTACAGTTCTCCTCCGACGAACAGGTTTTCTTCATATTCAGTGAACACCTGTGCCGGTTTGGAGACCTGAGTATAGTTCAGGAACGGAGCCCTGTTTTCCATGTCCCGGGTCCAGATGTCATGATACAGGTCCATGGATTCCGCGACGAGAGTCCTGAAATTTTTTCCTGTCAGCTTCCTGCTTACTGTATTTCTGGCCACTATGTCATAAGGCCTTGCCGCATAATGTCTGAAAAGCTGTCCTGAAAAGTCTGGTACATCGTACAGATACCGTATTCCGCTCAGTGTCATATATCCGAATGCGTAATGATCCGGAGTATAATGCCAGTAGGAGCCGTATGCCCATCTGTCTGCATTTCTGAAATCACCTGCATCGAAAGCTATCCTGTAATAATTCATGAAATCGCTGACTCTTCCTCTCCCTGACCGGGACAATGCCGTCTCCGCCACTACCGCGTCTCCTTCCAGAAGCCATTGGTCCGGGTATATCCCGGCCAATGCGCCGTTGAACATCTCGCCGAGGATGTAGTAGAACGGCCGGAAACAGCGGCTGAGTCCGAATTGCATCTGTGCGGCATGTCTGGATTCGTGTATGGCGAGCATAGTGGTCCATGGCATCGGTTCCGGAGCGTATGCAGCGGGTGATGTATAGAAGTCCATCCTTTTCGGGGCCCATGCTACGGAGCCGTTCGACAGCGCACTGTACGGATGGAGGATGACAGGCATTTTCGTCCTTGTCATTTCACCAGGCATATAGCACACGCTTCCTGATACCGGCAGCCTGTATTTTTCCAGTTCCATGGCATAGCTTCTGGCAGTGGAGTCGAGTCCGGCAGGATAAATGACACGATAGTTCGGACTTTCTATGGAATACCATCTGGCGGATGCAGGATCGTCTCCGCCAGTAAAGAATTGCGCGGACATGGTCTGCGTGATCATGCAGAGCAGGGCTATGGTTAACAGATTCCGTATGGTTTTCATATTTCGGCAGGTTTGATGGCGGTACGGTGGCCGTATTCTGCAAAAGTACGAATTATTGCCGGATCATTGAGCAAATGCATGAGTGATACTCTGCCCATTACAATATATTGTGATTTTTATTGGTTTTCTAGTATAAATTTCTTATTTTCGATGTAAAATCACACTTTATTGTGAATATTAAGGAAATAGGAACAACCATCAGAAAACGCCGGCAAAGTCTGAATATAAATCAGACCGAGCTGTCGGAGCTGGCCGGCATTGGTATCAATACGCTTGTAGCCATTGAACGCGGGCAGGGAAATCCGAAAATTGAAACACTATTGTCTGTAGCGGATACACTTGGCCTGCAGATAGAAATCCGACTTAAAGAATGAAGACCATGCGGAAATGCGAAGTTTACATACATGGTATCAAGGCAGGGGAGTTGGCTGAGTTTGACAGTCATGAATATGAATTCGTTTTCCTTTTTTCTTCAATATGCTGTCAGAGGGTGAAAACCGCAAGATCCAGGCTCAGCTCCTGCATATTTCTCCTGATGATGATTTCGGTATTCTGCTTGTCACGGCCCATACCGATACAATAGGGGCTGTAACTGTAAAACCTGTTATGCCATGATAAAATTGCATGTCTGCCCTTCTTGTCGCAGAATGCTTGCATTTTGAAAATCGTGTAATGAAAAAGTCTGTCCTGCATATAATTTTCCTTGTGTTGTTTATAGCTGCAATGACAATATCATGTTCTGATCGCACTACTCTCATGCAGCTGGAATCCGTGGCATCGTATGTCAATGAGGAACCTGCACGTGCTCTATCTGAACTGGATTCACTGCATCAAGAAGGTATCAGCGGCCGTGAAGCCAACGCGAAGTATGCCCTGCTGTATTCTATAGCACTTGAAAAGAATTGGATTGAAGATACTGATGACAGTCTGGTAAACATCTCAGTAGAATGGTACAGCAGGCATGGAAGTGCAGATGACAAGCTGAAGGCATATTACTATCAGGGCCGTATTTACCAGAATGCCGGAGACAACGAGTCCGCGATGGAAAGTTTCGTAAAAGCAGAGGAGTATGCTGATAAGGCAGAAGACATTACTACCGCCGGACTGCTGTATGATGCCATGTCAAATGTCGCAATAGACATTTTTGACAACGCCTCAATCCTTGAATACTGCAGAATGGCTGAATCATACCATCGGAAAGCGAAAGACGGGAAACGGTACTCCTACACGCTCCTCGGCCTAGCCATCTACTACACGATAGAAGGCCAGTACGATGAATTGTCTTCTGTCCTTGACAGCGTCAAAATGTTCTGGGACATACTTGATATAAGGCACAAAGATTCCTACTATCAGTTCAGACTTGCTGAGTTCAAGGAAACCGGCCGGACTCAGATGCTGGAGGCCGGAATAGAAGAATATATCAGTGAATTTCCAGAAGACACGGTCAACTGGATGAGCGTAGCGGAGTATTATCTTGCACTAAGAGAGCCCAGAAAAGCATTGGAGGCTTTGGACAAGTACAAGAACAAGAATACTGACTACAGAAGAGAACCAGCATATTACATTCACGAATCGAATGCTTATGATTCATTGGGAATAACAGACAGCGCTTTGTCTGCATATAAGAATTATCAGGAATTAATGGATTCCATCAATACAGTCATTCTCGATCAGGATACGAAGTTTCTGCATGAACGGTATGAAAAAGACAGATTGGTAACCAAGGCGAAACATGAAAGGGCTACCATAGCATTGTCATCGATCATCGTATTGCTTGCACTGGCTTGGATAATATATCTGCTCATAGGTTCAGTAAAAAAGAGAGAAAAAGAAAAAAGAGTAGCAGAAAAAAATCTCGTGGAATTCAAACGGCAATATGAAAATCTGGAAGCCGAAAAGAATGAGCTGGAAAAAATAATTTCCGTAAATCCGCATATTGGCAGATTATCTAAAAAAGTACTCAATGACAGGCTTGAATTGTTGAACCAATTCTTTGCGGCAGAAATCACGTCAGATTCAGATATTGACCGCAAGGCTGGCAAGGAACTGTCCAGACTAGTAGAAGACCGTCAGAACTTCATGTACACGACACGTATGACCTTTGCTGCAGCACATCCGGAATTCATTAGACTGTTGGAGGAGAAAGGCCTGACGGAATCTGAAATAGAATACTGCTGCCTGTATGCCATCGGTCTCACCGGAAAAGAAATCGGGATATACATTGAAAAGAAAAGGCACTACAACGAAAGCAGCTTCATCAGAGAGAAGCTCGGATTGGGAGAACACGACACAAATTTAGGCATATATCTCCGGAAACTTCTTAACGAAGAATTCTGACTCTTTTGCTATCCGGTTTTTCTTGTTGCCAGAGGCTGAAAACGGCCTCTGTTAAACTTTTGTTTTATTACATTATCCATCCTTATGTAATGTTGTTGGTTAACAATTTATTACAAAATAAAATGTTAAACTTTTTTCGTCACATGTTAAACTTTTCCATGATAAATTCGCATTATCAATTTAACACAAAACAAATGATGAAACGATTATTCTCAATCATGATTCCAATACTCCTGTTCGAAGTGTGTATTTCACCGGATATCATTGCAAACAATGACACAAACGAAAAATAAATGCATCTATTTTATGGTAATAAACTGTTTGTATTATGAAAGGATTCAGATTTTTTGTACTTGCGGGGATACTGGTGCTGCTTGCTTCATGCAAGGAGCCTGTTCCTGACAGCAGATCGCCGTTTACAGTGGATATGACGATCCTGATGGATGATGCCTATTCGGATGACATCGAAGTGTCTTGTGACAAGAACATGTATTTCGACTATGATTTAAATCCGGAAGAAAAAGCGATATCCGTATCTTTTTCTGATCTTGATGCCGTTCATGGGGATCAGGCCAGGCATACGTATACAGTAAGTATGACAGGTGCGAATATCCCGGAAGGCACTGTGGTGAAAATCATGTCGGACGGACTCTGGAGTAACGTGGAACTGCTTTCAAACAAGGACGGGAAAGTGATACCGTACAAGGTTTATGGCTCCCTGAATACGATAGAGGTGACTTACGATGATATAGTGAACGGCATATAGTTCCGTCTGTATTGCATTCTGACATTTGATTCATCCCCCGGGCGGGATGAAGATCCGGAATCCAACCTGCAAGAAAATCCGGGTCTTCCCGTCCGGGGTATTCCTTTTAAGGAATTCTATTTTCCAGTGTACCGTAATTGAGCAAATCTTTTGCAAAAAAGAGTTTGATGGTAACTGAAATCCGGAATTTATACGTAAGTTTGTAATCAGGATGTTTGATGATGCCGAATACGGTGGATTTGAAATTTGGCCAAGACTATATGATAGAGCAAGTATTGATCAGAAACTATAAATCGATAAAAGATTTACAGTTACCCTTGAACAGGCTGAATGTGTTGATCGGTTCGAACGGTGCCGGTAAAAGTAATTTCATTTCATTCTTTGAACTGACCAAAGCCATATATGAGCAGCGTTTCGGAAGCTATACACTATCTAAAGGAGGCATTGACAGTTTGCTGTATAGAGGAAGAAAAGCATCATCCTACATGTCCGGAATGCTTGATTTTGACAACACCAACGCTTTTTTCTATGAAATCAAGCCTGCTCAATCCAGTAAAGGGTATATAGAAAAGACAGGGGACTGTTTCAATAATTTCCATGAGGACAAGAAAGACTATTCGAAATGGAATCGAGTAATCTGGGATCAGGCTGTAGAGGAATCGTCTTTAATCAACAGACTACAATACAGAGCATCATATCTGAAGAAATATCTGAGCAGTTTTACTGTTTATCATTTCCATGACACGAGTGCCACATCCCCTATGCGTGGTGACTGCAACATAAACGATAATGCATATCTGCGCGATAACGGCTCCAATCTGGCGGCATATCTCTACTCTATGATGCAGAACGATGAAAAGACTTTCCGTCTGATAGAAGGTGTCATATCTTCTGTAGCACCGTATTTCAAAGGATTCAAGCTGCGACCGGATGCCAACAACAGAGAAAATATCCGGTTGGAATGGGAAGAAAAAGATACCGATATGTATCTCAATGGATACAGCTTCTCGGACGGCACATTACGGTTTATTGCATTGGCTACGTTGCTGCTTCAGCCGGCGACACCGGAAATAATAATCATAGATGAACCCGAATTAGGTCTGCATCCAGCAGCCATCAACAAATTGGCGGAATTAGTCAAAAGAGCCTCACTTAAAAGCCAGATAATCCTGTCCACCCAGTCTGCCAATTTGCTGAACTGCTTTGATGCAGATGACATTATAGTGGTGGACAGAACTGACAACCAGTCTGTCTTCAGACGGCTTTCAAGCAAAGAATTGGAAGAATGGATTGACAAATACGACTTGTCTATCAGCGATCTGTGGGAGAAGAACTTGATAGGAGGCCAATTATGAAGCGGGTATATATCGTTGTTGAAGGCCAGACGGAACAGGAGTTTGTCAATTCTGTAGTTGCCCCGTACCTTAATACCCTGGGCATCTACAGCGTGACACCGGTACTGATTCGTACCAGTAGAAGCGGACGAGGAGGGATGGTCAATTACAGTCATCTGGAAAATACAGTCAAAATGCTGCTACAATCTTCAAGTACAGACTTTATCATAACAACTTTCATTGACTTTTTCAGACTTCCGACCAATATGCCGGAATATGATGAATGTTCTTCAATTGCCGATAAAGACGAAAGAATCGACAGACTGGAAGCAGCCATCGATAAAGCAATAGACGACAGACGATTTTTCGCCTATATACAGAAGCATGAATTCGAGGCGCTTCTGTTCTCGGACAATAAAGGGTTTGAATATTATTTCACGGATGAATGCGCAAAGGAAACAGGCAGTATCGTTTCAGCGTACGATTCACCTGAAGATATCAACTCTTCGCCATCAGGAGCACCGTCTAAACGCCTGCTGGCAATAAAGCCTGATTACAATAAAGTACTGGAAGGCAATCTCATCGCTTTAGAAATCGGTATAAACGTCATGCTTGAAAAATGCATCAGATTTGCCCGATGGATAGATACAATAGAAAAAAAGGCTAAAGCGTCGAACAGATAATCATTTTGTTCCGGTTGATTCCAGGAGAGGTCGGATTAGAAATGTTAAGGAAATAATAATAAATTATTAAAAATTTTTTGCGTATTTTTGTCGGAGCTTTGCAATCGCAACTATAACCGCCATTATATGCAAATATTTCTTCAAATCTTTACCCTTCTGGGTGCTCTGGGCATGTTCCTCTACGGAATGACCCTCATGAGTGAAGGACTCCAGAAGGCGGCAGGAGACAAGTTGAGGTCGTTTCTCGCCTCAATGACATCCACTCCGTTCAAGCAGGTGCTTACCGGCCTTGGCATTACGGCCATAATACAGTCTTCGAGCGCGACTACCGTGATGGTGGTGAGCTTCGTGAATGCCGGACTCCTTTCGCTTGCCAACGCCATAGGTGTGATAATGGGTGCGAATATCGGTACTACGGTCACGGCATGGCTGATATCGATACTCGGGTTCACGGTGGACATAGCATCACTGTCCATACCTCTGATGGCTGTCGGCTTTGTCTTCTTCGTGTCCAAGAAAAGCAAGAACAAAAGCGTCGGGGAACTGATCATAGGCTTCGCCCTGCTGTTCCTCGGTCTCAACTTTCTGAAAAATTCCGTCCCGGATCTCAACCAGTCTCCGGAAGTGCTTTCGTTCCTGCAGCAATGGTCCGGCTACGGCTACGGTTCGGTACTGCTATTCGTGGTGATAGGCACGCTGCTTACGATTGTCCTCCAGTCTTCCAGCGCCACCATGGCCCTGACCCTTGTGATGGTGAATGCCGGCTGGATACCGTTCGACATAGCCACGGCTATGGTACTCGGCGAGAATATCGGTACGACAATTACGGCGAATATTGCTGCGGCAGTGGCAAATGTGTCTGCAAAGAGGGCTGCAAGGGCGCATACAGTGTTCAATGTATTCGGTGTTATCTGGGTACTTATCCTTTACCGGCCGTTCCTGAAGCTTATCGGGATGATTGTCGAGGCCCTCGGTTATCCGAATCCGATGACGTCTGACTTCTCTGACGCGCAGCCGGGGACAGACGAATATGCCGCATTGCAGACTTCCGCCCTTTATGGCGTGTCCATGCTGCACACCTTGTTCAATACTATCAACACATGCATCCTGATCTGGTTTGTCCCTGTCATCGAGAAGCTTGTCACATGGATGGTGAAGAGTCCGGCAGGGGATGAGGAGATATTCAGGCTGCGTTTCATCCAGGGCGGGCCGCTGAGCACGGCGGAGCTTTCACTGGACGAGGCCAAGCAGGAGATTGTGCATTTCGCCGAGATATGCCATAAAGGCTTCGGCTATGTCAGGGAGGCCATCAACGAGACGGACAAGGACAAGTCCGATGCCCTGGAGCAGAAGCTTGTGAAATATGAGGAGATAACAGACAGGCTTGAATTCGAGATTGCCTCATATCTCAACGAGGTGACCAAGTCCGAGATCAGCGAGGAATCAGGAGCCAGGATCAAGGCCATGTACAAGATCATAGGCGAAATGGAGAGTCTCGGTGATTCGGGAGAAGCCATAGCGAGGATGTTGCAGCGTAAGAATGTCCATGGCAAGACATTTGATGAGGCCATGCTCCGACGGCTGAACAAGATGATGGATCTGGTCGAGAATGCTTATCAGGCCATGATAGAGAACCTGAAGAAGCGATATGCCGACCTGACTGACATTTCGAACGCCACGGATTCCGAAATCCAGATCAACGAATACAGGAACGCGCTCAGAGAGGAGCATATAGTGAATCTCGAAAGCAACAGCTACAACTATCAGACAGGTGTGTTCTATATGGATATCGTGTCCGAACTCGAGAAGATGGGCGACTTCATCATCAACATTTCACAGGCAGAACTGTCCGTCGCCAGCGAAAAATGAATAAAGGACTGATTTTTTCCATTATTGTCATTGTCCTGACCTCTGTCTCGTGCGGACAGAGGCAGGACAATGCCTTTGAACAGAGGCCGTTCCCGCAGGTTTCCGTCCCATCGATGATGACTGACGGTCAGGAGGCCGCGTCTTTTCTGGCAGAATACTTCTGGGATGAATTTACGGATACGGAAAAGCTTTATCCGTGCGATACCGCTCTGGTAAACGGCGTGAAGAAAACCGAGCTGGAGCAGGCTTATGCGAACTGGACAGCCATTCTGGACATGGTTCCTCATGCGGAGGCAGTATCGGCTGTGGAAAGGCTTTTTTCCAGGGTGTCCGCCATGGAAAGCAAGGATACGTCTTCCACTGTTTTCGAAGTCATCACGGATATGACGCAGAAGTATCTGTACGATCCGAATTCCCCGTTCAGGAACGAAGATTTTTATCTGCCTTTCGTGCAAGGGCTTTCGCAGAGTCCGTACGTGCCTGAAGAGATGAAGCCGGGCTACGAATATGATGCGCGGATGTGCGCCCTGAACCAGGTGGGGACGAAGGCTGCCGATTTCGTATTCTGTGACAGGAACGGCAGAAGATATTCGCTGTACGGCATCGATGCGGATCATGTCATACTTTTCTTCAGCAATCCCGGCTGCACTGCCTGCAAGCAGATCATCGACGGGCTGAATTCCAGTCCTCATGTGGCTCAGATGCTTTCTGACGGCAGTCTCGCAGTACTGAATATCTATATCGACACGGATCTGGCAGAATGGCGTAAATACATGCCGATATATCCTGAAAACTGGTACAACGGCTATGACCCCGATTTCGTCATCAGGACAGATGTCCTGTACAATGTCAGGGCCATTCCGTCCCTTTATCTTCTGGACCGTGACAAGACCGTCCTGATGAAAGATGTTCCTCAGGATGAGCTGTTCCGTTGGCTTCAGAATATTCCCTCATGATTTCGTTTTGTCAGATGTCTACAGGAATATTGTCATATATGCCGGAAGATACAGTACATCCCCTTCTTTGCGCAAGTCTTTCGTATAGATCAGATACTTGTTCTTTTACACGAATCTCAAAATGTTTTCACCGAAAAGTTCCGTCAGTTTCATGTTAATTTTATAAATTTGTTGGTTCGGAGAACCAATAAGTTTGTAGAAAATGAAAATAGAAAAGAAAGTCTGGGGTACGGCCCCTTGCGGAAAGGAAATCCATAAATATATCATTACCAACGATTCAGGAGCGTATGTGGAACTGTCCGAGGTCGGAGCGGGAATAGTGTCTGTCGTGGTGCCTGACAGGGAAGGACATCTCTCGGATGTGGCATTGGGCTATAAGGATGTCCTCAGCTATTTCGGTGACGGTCCGTGCATGGGCAAGGTACCGGGACGTTTCGCGAACAGGATAGCGAAGGGACATTTCACTCTGGACGGAAAAGAGTATGAACTGCCGGTGAACAACGGTCCCAATCATCTTCACGGAGGGCCGGAAGGTTTCCAGAATCAGGTATGGGAAAGCCGGGAGAAGGACGGCGGAGTGGAGTTCCTGTACTATTCACAGGACGGGGAGATGGGGTATCCCGGTGCATTGAAGGCGGTGGCCAGATATGAATGGTCGGAAGAGAACGAACTGACTCTCATCCTCACTGCAGAGTCGGATGCCCCGACAGTGGTGAATCTTACAAATCACGCGTATTTCAATCTGAACGGGGAAGGGAACGGTGATATCCTCGGTCATGAGCTTCTGCTTAATGCTTCCGAATATCTTCCTACGGATGATACCCTGATACCTCTCGGGAACAGTGAGGACGTGGCTGGTACTCCTATGGATTTCGTGAATCCGAAGCCTATAGGCAGGGATATCAATGAAGATTTTCCTGCTCTGAAGTACGGGAAAGGTTACGACAGCTGCTGGGTCATCGATGGCAGTCCTGAAGAGTCCGTCCGGTTCGCTGCCGAACTTTATGCTCCTGAAAGCGGCAGGGTCCTCCAGGTCTATACCACCCAGCCGGGAGTGCAGGTCTATACAGGAAACTGGCTGGACGGCTGTCCTGAGGGAAAATGCGAAAGAAGCTACAGGGACTATGAAGGCGTGGCCATAGAGTGCCAGAGATTCCCGGATACTCCGAACAAGCCTGACTATCCTTCCGCAGTCCTGCGTCCTGGCGAATCATACCGCGAGGCTATCATCTTTTCTTTCGGTGTCCGCAAATAAAGGTCCGGTATCTGTTTGTCAAAACGAGTCTTTATGAAACAGTATCTTGACCTGCTGAGACATATCCGGGAAAACGGCACGATGAAGCATGACCGTACCGGGGTGGGTACGCAGAGTATATTCGGCTATCAGATGCGCTTCGATCTGAGCCAGGGGTTTCCTCTGCTCACGACTAAGAAAGTGCATCTCAAATCCATCATATACGAACTCCTGTGGTTTATTTCGGGTGATACGAACATTAAATATCTGAAAGATCACGGCGTCTCCATCTGGGATGAATGGGCAGATGAAAACGGAGACCTTGGTCCGGTATACGGACATCAGTGGCGCAGTTGGCCGACTCCTGACGGAGGTACCATAGACCAGCTTTCGAATGTGATAGAGACCCTGAAGCATAATCCTGATTCCCGTCGTATGATAGTGTCGGCATGGAATGTGGCAGAGGTCGACAGGATGGCTCTTCCACCATGTCATACCATGTTTCAGTTCTATGTGGCTGACGGCAGGCTTTCCTGCCAGCTCTACCAGCGCAGCGCCGATGTGTTTCTCGGAGTGCCTTTCAATATCGCATCATACGCTTTGCTGACCATGATGATAGCTCAGGTATGCGGATATGAGCCGGGGGAATTCATCCATACGACCGGTGATACCCATATTTACAAGAATCATTTCGACCAAGTGGCTCTTCAGCTTTCACGTGAGCCGCGGCCTCTGCCTGTGATGAAGATAAATCCGGAGAAGAAGGATATTTTCTCGTTTGAATATGAGGATTTTATGCTGGAGGGGTATGAGCCGTGGCCTGCCATTAAGGCGCCTGTTGCGGTGTAACCGGTGCGTGAGAACGGTCACATTGCGGCGTTGTCTTCGGGATTCGGGCTAAGTCATTTACGGGAGTAAACGGCTACATTGATTAATTATGAAAAAGTATATTATAGCCGCGGTGGCGGATAACGGGGCCATAGGCAGGGAGAATGCCTTGCTTTGGCACATTTCAGGGGACATGAAGTATTTCCGGCAGGTTACGACCGGGAGCCCGGTCATTATGGGCAGGAAGACCTTCGAGTCCATCGGCAGGCCTCTGCCGAAACGGCGGAATATCGTCATTTCGCGGTCTGTCGGAAGCATTGAGGGTGTGGAGATCGCACGTTCCCTGGAGGAGGCGTTCGCATTGGCCGGAGGCTGTGACGGAGGCCTGGCATTGTCCGGAAACGGGACACAGACATTGGCCGTAGGCCGGAATGAAAGCCGTATATTGGACGGAAGTCCTGAAAAATGTTTCGTGATAGGAGGCGGCGAGATCTACCGGCAGGCGATGGCTGTGGCGGACGGACTGTATGTGACGGAGGTGCATTGCGAGGTGCCGGATGCGGACACTTTTTTCCCGGAGATTTCTTCTGAAGTCTGGAGGGAGGTGTCGAGGTCGGAACGTATGAAGGACGAGGAGTCAGGACTGGAATATGAGTTTCTGGTGTATGAGAGAATCTGAAATATAAAACGAATCAGACATGGAAAGGGAAAATTTCGGGAGCCGTTTCGGGGTTCTTGTGGCTATGGCCGGTTCTGCCATAGGACTTGGGAATCTGTGGAGGTTCCCTTATCTGGTAGGTTCTTATGGCGGGGCTGCGTTCATTTTCGTGTACATTTTCTGCGTGTTCCTGCTTTGCCTGCCGATTTTCATTTCAGAGGTGACAATAGGGCGCAGAAGCCATTCGAACGCATTCGGCGCCTTCAAGAAGCTGGCTCCGGGGACGAAATGGAAGTGGCTCGGGGCAGTGTCTGTGGTGACTCCTGTCATCGTGGTGTCTTACTATAGCGTGGTAGGCGGATGGTCTGTGGAGTACTTCCTGAAGGCAGTGACTCTGGAGTTCACTACGGGGATGTCCCGGTCGGAGATGGGAATGATGTTCGGCAAGTTCATTTCATCCGTGTGGTCACCGCTGATAGGACATACCATTTTCCTGCTGCTGACTGCTTTCATCGTCATTTCAGGGGTGAAGAGCGGAATAGAGAAGTTCGGAAAGATAATGATGCCGCTGCTGTTCGTGCTGATCATCGTCATTGCTGTCCGTGCGGCTACTCTGCCGGGAGCCGGGGAGGGCCTGAAATATCTTTTCCAGCCGGATTTCTCGAAGATAGATGCGTCCGTTTGCGCAGCCGCTCTCGGGCAGGCGTTTTTCTCCCTGTCGCTCGGGGTGGGTACTATTCTGACTTACGGCTCTTATGTGAAGAAGGATGAAAACATCATCGCTTCATCGACTTATACCGCTTCTGCAGATTTTATTTTCGCCCTGCTTGCGAGCTGTGCCATCATGCCTGCCGTTTTCGCTTTCGGCCTGAATCCGCAGGAGGGGCCGGGCCTGGTGTTCGAGACTCTGCCTTTCATTTTTTCGAACATGCCTCTGGGGTGGCTGGTGGCCATACTGTTTTTCCTGGCACTGATAGTGGCTGCCCTGACTTCGTCCATATCGCTGTATGAGGTGGGTGTGGCTTATCTGGTGGAGGAGAAGAAGTATTCCCGTCGCGGTGCTTCCATCCTGATTTTTGTCATAGCATGGGTGCTGGGCTGTCTGTGCTCCCTGTCGTTCGGACCGCTTGCCGACCTGAAGATTTTCGGGCAGACCATATTCAATCTGTTCGACAAGGTGTCGGCGAACATCCTGATGCCTGTGGGAGGCCTGCTTCTGGTCATCTTCGTGGGCTGGGTGATGAAGAGGGCGGATGTGATAGACGAGATGACGAACGGAGGCCGGCTGAAGGGAAATCTGTGGATTTCAGGTTTCGTTTATTTTCTGATCCGCTACATCTGCCCGCTGGCTGTCGTTGCCGTATTTCTGTCTGCGCTGATATTTTAGACTTTTTCTGCCGGTCATGATCATGCAGGAGCGGTTTAGTTTCCGTCCTGCAGGACGAAAACATCTAATTCTTGCCGGTATCGGCAAGAAAATGCTTATCTTTACGGAAAATCTGATGATTTTATGCCGGAAACAAAAGAATTTGTCTCAGTACGTGAATATGCGGAAACTCATGGGATTTCCGAACGTACAGTCCGAAATTATTGCGCTCTTGGCAAGATACCCGGAGTGTATTTGACGGGCAAGACATGGAATATCCCTGCGGATGCCTCCATTCCATCGCGCAAGAATGCGAAGCAACGGATTTCTCCGCTTTTATATGCATTGCGCGAGCAGAAAGAAAGAAAAATAAAGGGCGGGATATATCATCGGACTCAGGTTGACCTGACATATAATTCGAATCATATCGAGGGCAGTCGTCTGACCAGGGAGCAGACACGCTATATTTTCGAGACGAATACGATAGGGATAACGGATGCGGCGGTCAATGTCGATGATATTATCGAAACCACGAATCATTTCAGGTGTATAGATTTTATTATAGACCATGCATGTGAACCATTATCTGAAAGTATGATAAAGCAGCTGCACAGGCTGCTCAAATCAGGCACGTCAGATGCCTCCAGATCATGGTTTGCAGTGGGGGATTACAAGCGGTTGCCCAATGAAGTAGGAGGAATCGAAACTGTCAGACCGCATAAGACAGGTGCAGCAGTCAGGGCTTTGCTTAAGGAATACAAGGCCAGACAGGCAGTGACTTTTGAAGATATTCTGGACTTTCACCAACGGTTTGAGGCCATTCATCCGTTCCAGGACGGGAACGGACGTGTCGGAAGACTTATAATGTTCAAGGAATGTCTTAAGAACCGCATGGTGCCGTTCATAATTACTGACGACTTGAAGATGTTCTATTACCGTGGTTTGCGTGAATGGAAATATACTCCAGGCTATCTGACGGATACATGTCTTACAGCTCAGGACAACTATAAGGCATTATTGGACTATTTCAGGATACAATATTGAATAATATTTCCAGTTTCATGCAAGTCTCATCGTTTATGTAATTCAGGCGCCGGCCTGCAGGACGATGCTGTCATAGAGGTTCCGGCAGGCGTCTTCGAGGAGGTCGAGTACCAGTTCGAATCCGTCCGCTCCCATATAGTACGGGTCAGGCACATAGTCGAGGGACTGTCCGCTGAAATATGCGGACATTTTCCTTATCTTCCGGGAAGCCTCCACTGACGGGGCTAAGTGCATGAGGTCGGTGAAGTTCGAGTCATCCATCGCTATGATGAGGTCGAAGTCGAGAAAGTCTGTCATGTCCACAGGCCTGGCCCGGTGTGTGAGTTCATATCCTCTGCTTGCCGCAGCCCTGCGCATTCTCCTGTCAGGCAGGTCGCCTCTGTGTCCGGAATATGTACCTGCGGAGTCTATGACGAAGTCATCGCCGGCATCGTTTCTTTCCACTATGGTCCTGAATATCCCTTCCGCCGCCGGAGAGCGGCAAATGTTTCCCAAACAGACGAAGAGTATCTTGTGTTTTTTGCTGGTATTCATATAGTTGCTTATTGAAATCGAAAGCTGTTGATCTTGATTATTGTGTTATGAAGACTCTCCAATTACCTTCCTTTTCCCCGCGTTCCACGTATTTATTTGAAATCAGTTTGTCCAAGAGCTTCTGTATGGCTGTCACACTGATTCCTGTCACATCTTTCATGTCTGCGAGCGTCAATGTCGGCTGTGTCCTCATGGCATTCAGTATCCTGGTGTAGTTGGGCGTCCGGAAAACAATCCGCTCACCGTCGTACCACCAGACATTGTCATTTTTTTCGCTTAGAAACAGTACGTCATTGTACACTTCTGTAGCTACCAGATCATTGAAGTATTTCAGAAAAGGACGTATGTCGCGGATGCCGGCATTTGCACCGTCCGCCGGTACAGGACCGACTTCAAGGTCTGTCTGATGCAAGGCTTCCAGGTATTCGTTCTTTCTACGGCTGCGGACTACAATCATCGGATAGCCATGGCGTGTCAGGATATAGTTCACCATCAGCCTTGCAATGCGGCCGTTGCCGTCCTCGAATGGATGGATACGGATATAGCGGTAATGAAAAAGTGCTGCAATCTCTACCGGAGAAAGTCTGCCTTCCTGTTCAACTGTATTATACCAGTCTACCAGATCTCCCATCATGCCCGGAGTTTCCTCCGGAGATGCGTATTCAAATCTGTCGCCATATCGCGTGATGACACTGTTCGGGCGTGTCTTGTACTGCCCTGCATGAATCACGTAACTTGTCTGCATACCTCCAGGTAAATTATGGTATATTGTATAATTTTCTCTCAGTATGGTTTTATGCAGTGTCCGGATAAAATTCTGTGTCAGCGGTATTCCTTTCAAGGAAGCTTCTTCCTCCATCATCCGCAGTCCGACATTGCTTGCCGTCATTTCCTGTACGTCACGCACATCCGCCTCTCCGATTACCTTGCCGAAAAGCAGCAGTATTTCCGTCTGGCCGTAAGTCAATGTATTGCCTTCAATATGGTTACTGTTGAAATTGAAATCCACAGTGAAACGTCTGCTCAGCCTTTCCCTGTCTTTGGCAGACAGAGGTTGCAAGGCCTGCCATGCGGCCAACGCTTTTTTTATATTAAGGTATTTCATGAGCATTTACGGGTGTTTGTCCGGTCATTATCGGTCAAATATAGAAAAATTTCGCCAAAAAGGTTATACTGTTACAACCTTTTTGGCCGCTATTCCTTCCGGCGGACAGCAACGAGACCTGCACCGGAAAGAACCAGCAGCAGATACAATGCTATGGAAGACGCCCTGGAGATGGCGGCACCTGTCATGTAGGACTGAGGTTCGAACCGCATCACGATTTCATGCTCTCCGGCAGGGATGAATGTTCCGCGCAGAATCCAGTCGGCCCTGAAAAGTTCTGCAGGCTTTCCGTCTATGGTGAGATTCCACCCTTTCGGGTAATATATTTCGCTGAATATCACCGCTTGTTCCGAGTGCAGACGGCTGCGGTATTTCAGCTCGTTCGGTTCGTATGAAGTCATCCATACTGAATCTGCCGGCGCTATGTCATACTGCGCCAGCCTGCCGAGAGAATCCAGACGCTCGCGTGCCCATGCGAAATCATCTCCTATCACGGCCTCGCTGCGAAGGTCGGCTGAATCCAGAAGCGCTATTTCCTCGTCAGGGGAAGACGCATGTAAAGCCGAACCGACTATCCAGCAGTTACCGAAAGCCTGATGATTTTCTACAGGCGGATATTCCCCTCCGATGATGATGTATTTGTCGTTCAGCATTGAAAGCACAGGAATCTCCGGCAGTCCGGCTTCTACATCCTGGACCGTTGCGGAAGAGTTTATAGTGCGGATGATGCTGTTTATCTCTCCCGACAGATGATGTTCTATCAGATCCTGATATCTCTGAAGCTTCGCAGGGCTATAGCCTCCGATCGACTTGTGCCAGTAGCTGGCGTGTGAATCGTTGAACGTGTTCACGCTCAGATCCAGCACCCTGTAGTCTGGAGAAGGGTCTTCCAGTATCATTTCATCTGCAGGACGTGCGGTGAACTGTGACGAGAAGTCCCTGCGGCTTACGAAATGGTCGCTGTTCAGATATCTCTTGTCCACACCCCAGAGATCCAGCAGTACGAGGGCGGCCATGGCGAGTCCGGCTATGGTGACGGATTTGCCCTGTGAGGAGTTCCTGTCAGCACTCCTGAGATTCCAGCATATAAGGGCGAAAGCCAGGGTCACGAACACCAGGCTCCTGCAAGCATCTTTCACCAGCATGGCCTTTCTGTCAGCCTGCAGTGCATCTGCCAGAATATCCTGCATTCCCGCATCGGAAGCCCCTGAAAACGAACCTGCCAGAGACGGGAAGATGGCGAAAAGCATACAGAATCCGCCCGTGATGCCGTATGCAGCCAGAGCCGCCTTACGTACACTGCGTGATCCTTTTTCCGTCTTCCATATCCTGTCGAGCGCCATGAATCCGAGCAGAGGTACAGTCACCTGGAGGATGACCAGAGCCATGGAGACTGTCCTGAATTTGTTGTACAGCGGCACGGCATCGAACCAGAGTTTCGTGAACCACATGAAATGGCTGCCCCATGCCAGCAGGATAGCCAGAACAGTACAGATCGCGAGCCACCATTTGTCACGTCCCTTCACTACGAAAAGCCCGAGGATGAACAGGAATACGGATATGGCTCCCATGTACATCGGCCCTGCTGTGAAAGGTTGCGGACCCCAGTACAGCGGCAGGTATTTCATGGTTTCGTCTACATCCGGCTGCTGGGCGCGTATGAGAAGGTCGCGGACCTCAGAATTCCTGAGTTTCGGGTCTCCGGAGGATGAGCCTCCGTTGAAGTTGGGAATCAGCAGGTTGGGAGTTTCCGAGATGCCGTATGACCATGCCGTGGCGTAATCCAGATCCAGCCCTTCGTTCTCTTCTCCATCAGCCTGACCGAGTTCCGAACCGCCGCGCATGGAATATTCCGCGTATTCGTAAGTCGGCAGCAGCTTGTTCATATTTGTCGCTATTCCGAGTCCTCCGATGACCAGAAGCAACGCCGATGCCGTGAAAAATCCGGCCAGAGCCTTTTTTCTGTCCGTTCCGGACAATATTTTCACAAACACGGCTATCACGTACACCAGAATGACTATCGCCAGATAATACGAAATCTGAGGATGGTTCGCCTTGATCTGGAAGCTGATGGCGAAAGCGAACAATACCGCTCCGAGGCATGTCTGCAAAAGCCTTTTCCTGGTCCTTTCGGACAATGCCAGAGCAGACCTGTAAGTGTAGACCATCGCTGCGAGCACCCACGGCATATAGGCTATGGCCTGCATCTTCGTATTGTGTCCGACCTGGATGATCTGCATGTTGTAGGAACAGAAAGCTATGGCTATCGCCCCGCCTATTGCGAGCAGAGGCCTGATGCCGAAAGCGAGCATCAGAAGAAAGCCTCCGAGAAGACAGATGAAGATATAGGTCGCAGGTCTGGCTCCTGTGAGCAGGAAATCGTACAGCCAGGCTGTCCAGTCTCCTTTGAATATGCCGTACATGGAGATGGTCGGCATGCCTCCGAACATCGAATTCGTCCAGAAAGACGGGTCTTCAGGATGGTCTTCGTTATATGTGATCACCTCGTTCGTCATGCCTGTCCAGCCTGAAATGTCTGACTGGTTCACTATTTTACCTCCCAGCACTTCCGGGACGAATGCGTATGAAATCACTATGAACAGCAGGATGATTCCCGCTCCGTACAAAATGTTTTTCACCAAAGTGTTTTTCATATATTCTTTGTCTTACTCTTGTCAGATTCTCTGTAAACGGCTGTATTTACGATTATTGCTTTACGCAACGCCCTGTCCCGTCCTGCTCCAGCAGGCTTTCCATCAGGCGGGCCATGCGTCCTGTCAGTTCCTTGCGCGAATATCCGGATATATCGGCATTTTCAGACTCCGGCTCATCGGACTTGAACTTTTCCCAGCAGTCATCCAGGAATTTCCTTATTCCTCCGTAGTCGTCCCAGTCCAGCATCACTCCGCTGTGTGTTTCCCTGATCACGTCCGCCATGGCACAGTCCGTCATTCCGATGGCCAGTATAGGGTGTCCCGAAGCCAGATATTCGAAAATCTTTCCTGTCAGTACGGCCTTGTATTCAGGCTCTTTCCGTTGAGGCAGCAGAAGGACTGACGCCCCCATCTGTTCCCGTGTGGCGACCTGATGGGTCTGGTATCCGAGATTCCGCAAGTTTTCAGCCAGGCCGTGCTCCATGACGGATTCCGTGATTTCCCTGTCGGTCTTGCCGACAAGCCTGATACGGAGAAGCTTGCGGAATTCACTGTCTGTCCGGCACTTGTCTTCCAGAACCTTCCAAAGCGTCTCAGGGTTGCCGTCCGCAGCGAAAAGCCCGGTGTGGGTGATGTTGAAGAATCCGTCCGATTCGATTATCTGCCTGAAATCGGACTCGTCGTATCCGTTCGTGATACAGTGTACGGGAGTGGAAGTCATGGACTGGAACTCCTGCTGCAGGGGCTTGGTCACCGTGACTATGGCCGAAGCAGAGTCCAGCACCTGTTTTTCCAGAGCGATGTGCCGGCGCCTGGCCCATGATGTCAGATGCAGATGCTTGAAATAGAACATCCTGGTCCACGGGTCCCTGAAATCCGCTATCCACGGCAGTTTCGTGGCCTGAGCCACCTTCATGGCTATCAGATGCATCGAATGGGGCGGTCCGGTACTGACTATGATGTCCACCGGATGGTCTTTCAGATACCTCAGCAGATATTTGACTGACGGCCTCACCCAGAAACACCTCGGATCCGGGATGAAGAAGTTCCCGCGGATGAAAAGGGAGAGTTTCTGGAAAAGAGACTTCTTTCCTCCGCTTATCGGATTCACTTCGCCCTGCTTTTCCCCGGACTTTCCTGTCAGGGACCTGTATATCCTGTACGGTTCCGTTATTCTGGTTTTCAGGATTTCGGCCTCAGGCGGAATATCGTCCGCCAGAGTCTTGTCGACAGATGTCAGTTCGGGATTTTCAGGTGTGTAAATAACCGGCTGCCAGTCTTCTCCCGGCAGATATTTGGCGAATTTCACCCATCGCTGCACGCCTGACCCTCCGGCCGGCGGCCAATAATATGTTATGACAAGTACCCTTTTCATGAATTTATGTCGAGGCCGATTCTCTATCACATAAAATTACAAAGATAATGAAACAGGATAATTCTCCGAGACAAATCGGATTATAAAATTTACTGTCGTAAAGTTTACCGCCGTATAGTTTTGCTGATTTTTCATCAATCTGTCGGTAAAATGTCATTTTTCCGTACATTTGCATGACAGGAAAAAGAGTAGAAGGACGTTTAAGGATGGCAGGAGAAAAGATAGCGGAAACCCCGCTGATGAAACAATATTTTCAAGTGAAGGCACAGTATCCCGAGGCTGTGCTTCTTTTCAGGGTAGGTGATTTCTATGAGACATTCTCGGATGATGCACTTATAGCGAGCAAGGTTCTCGGGATTGTTCTTACAAAAAGGGCGAACGGATCGCAGGCTTCTGTCCCTCTGGCCGGTTTTCCACATCATTCTCTGGACACATATCTGCCGAAACTTGTCAGGGCGGGCTACAAGGTAGCCGTATGCGACCAGCTCGAAGACCCCAAGCTCACGAAGAAGATAGTCAAAAGGGGAGTGACAGAGCTGGTGACCCCCGGTGTCGCCTTCAACGACCAGCTTCTGGATCAGAAAGAGAACAATTTCCTTTGCGGCCTTACCTTCGACAGGGACAGGTGCGGAGCCGCATTTCTGGATGTTTCCACGGGTGAATTCCAGATAGCGGAAGGTACGGTGGACTATATTTCCACCCTTCTTTCATCATTTGCTCCGAAAGAACTGGTAGTTCCGAGAAGCTACAGGAAAGGAGTCCAGGAAAAGTTCAATGACCAGTACTATATATCGACTCTGGATGAATGGGCATTCGTCTATGATTCTTCCGTAGAGAAACTCAAGCGGCAGTTCAATGTGGAATCCCTGAAAGGTTTTGCCATAGATTCCTTTCCGCTCGGAGTCACATCTGCCGGAGCCTTGCTGGTGTATCTGGAACAGACCCAGCATTCGGGACTGAAAAACATCTGTTCCATATCGAGGATAGATGAAGGCCGGTTCGTATGGATGGACCGCTTCACATTCAGGAATCTGGAAATATTCTCTTCCGCTGCCGGAGGTGAAGGCGTGCCGCTGATATCCGTCATCGACAAATGTTCTTCTCCCATGGGTGCCCGCCTGCTCAGGAGCTGGCTGGCAATGCCAGTGATGGACATTCAGGAACTGGAGTCGCGGTATTCGGTGGTGCAGTATTTTACAGATCACCGGGATGATCTGAGACAGGTCCAGCAGCATCTTGGAGATACAGGCGACCTGGAAAGGATCATTTCACGTGCCGCTACCGGAAAGATAGCCCCGCGGGAGGTCATGCAGCTGAAAAGGGGGCTGGAGCAGACGGCTCCGATTTCGGAATTGTGCTCAGGGAAAGGAGTGCAGGCATTGGACGGGATGATGGGAGCATTGGCTGACTGTTCCGGGCTTCTGGAGACATTGGCCGGGACGATGGATCCGGACCCGGCCGCTGCCGTAGGAAAAGGGACTGTCATCGCATCCGGGGTAGACGGGGAACTGGACTCGCTGAGGGATCTGGCATTGCACGGCAAGGACATCCTTGCCGGCATCCAGCAGAGGGAAATCGAAAGGACAGGAATCACATCCTTGAAGATAAACTACAATTCGGTCTTCGGATACTATCTCGAAGTCAGGAACGCACACAAGGACAGGGTGCCGGAAGACTGGATCAGGAAGCAGACTCTGGTGAATGCCGAGCGGTATATCACGGAGGAGCTGAAGCAATACGAGGAGAAGATTCTGGGGGCTGAGCAGCGTATTTACGAGATAGAAGCGAGACTGTATGCCGAACTGGTGGGCAAAATCCAGCAGAATATAGGCAAGGTACAGTCGAACAGCAGGATTCTGGCGCGTCTGGATGTCCTGGCAGGATTCGCCGAACTGGCAGAGACACATCATTATTGCCGTCCTGAAGTGAACGACAGTACCAGGATAGACATACGGGCAGGACGGCATCCTGTGATAGAGACCCTCATGCCGGCAGGAGAAGAATTCGTGCCCAACGATATCATGCTGGACAACAAGTCGCAGCAGATCATTATCCTGACCGGTCCGAACATGGCCGGTAAGTCGGCGCTTCTGAGACAGACGGCCCTGATAGTGCTGATGGCGCAGATAGGTTCTTTCGTGCCTGCATCGGAGGCCCGTATCGGGTATTGCGACAAGCTCTTCACCAGAGTGGGGGCTTCCGACAACATTTCACGCGGCGAGTCCACTTTCATGGTGGAGATGCTGGAGACATCCATGATACTGCACAACCTTTCTTCGCGTTCTCTGGTGCTTCTGGATGAGATAGGCCGGGGAACTTCCACATACGACGGCATGTCCATAGCCAGGGCTATCGTGGAGTATATCCATGAATACGGAGACGGGGCGAAGACGCTCTTCGCGACACATTACCACGAACTGAACGATCTGGAAACCATATATCCGCGTGTGAAGAACTTCCATATCGCCGTGAAGGAAGTGGACAAAAGGGTGATATTCCTGCGGAAACTGAAAGAGGGCGGAGTAGCCCATAGTTTCGGTATCCATGTGGCCAGGATGGCCGGAATGCCGAGACAGGTGATAGAGTCGGCCGAACGGACTCTGAATGCTCTGGAAAAAGGTGAGGAGAAGAAGGAGGCGATGACCAAGGCACGGATAAGACCGCACAATGTCAAGGAAGGCCGGGTGGAGAGCGACGGCTCCCTGCAGCTGTCTTTCTTCCAGCTGGATGACCCTGTACTCTCGTCCCTGAAAGAAGACCTCGAAGCGGCAGATCTGAACAACATGACCCCTCTCCAGGCCTTCGACCTGCTCCGAACCATGAAAGACAAACTGGGTTTGAACTGATATTTAACGTGAGTTCGATGAAAAGAACGTAGTGAATTTCAGAGAACTACCTCTATAGAGGATTCAGAAAACGAATCCGGCAGTAAGTCCACCCCTATAAGAGGAGGAGGGTGACACGTAAAAGGAAAGAGATTTCGAAGAAACCGTAACGTCAATTCGATGAAATCTCTGGTACTGAGTAGAATAATTTGTTTAACTGATGTTATTTATGATTATGAAATTCCTGACGACTTTCCTGCTTGCGGCTGCCATGATGCCGGCAAGCCTGACGGCTGCACCGCAGCGTTTTCATCTCGAATCCCCGGACGGCAGTCTGTCTGTCGACGTAAATGTAACGGACAGCATAACATATTCCGTTTCGCACGATGGCGAGACATTGATCTTTCCGTCACGGATATCCATGACCCTCGATGACGGTTCTGCTTATGGAGTGAATCCGGGAAGAGCCGTATGCAGGATGGTTTCCAATGATGATATCATAGAAGCGATGTTCTACAAGAAAGCCGAAATCAGGGACAGGTACAGCCAGATGACGCTGAAATTCAGACATTTTGACCTGGTTTTCAGGGCTTACGATGAGGGTGTGGCATATCGTTTCGTATCCGGATCGAAAGTTCCGTTCAAGGTGGTGTCTGAACAGGCGGAGTTCCGTTTCACTGAAGACAGCGGCGCTTATGTGCCATATGTGAAGAATTTCGATGACAGCGGATTCGACCGGCAGTTCTACAATTCGTTCGAGAATACTTATGAGCATATCGGACTTTCCGAGTGGGACAGCCGGAGACTTGCCTTCCTTCCTCTTGTGGTCGAAGCTGCTGACGGAAAGAAAATATGCATCACTGAAGCGGATCTTCTGGACTATCCCGGCATGTATCTTCACAATGCGGACGGAAGCGGCACACTGAAGGGCGTTTTTGCCGGAGTTCCGGACAGAGTAGAGCAGGGCGGCCATAACATGCTCCAGGGCGAGGTGAAATCACGCAAGCCGTATATCGCGGAATGTGAGCCGGGAGAGGTCTTCCCGTGGCGTGTGGTCATCGTATCGGAGGAAGACAGGGAATTGCTCGACAACGATATGGTCTACAAACTTGCCGCACCGGCGGACGAGTCCATGGATTTCAGTTGGGTCAGGCCTGGAAAAGTGGCTTGGGAATGGTGGAATGACTGGAATCTCTACGGTGTGGATTTCAAGACAGGCATCAATAACGAAACCTATAAATATTACATAGATTTCGCTTCCGATCACGGTATCGAATATGTGATATTGGATGAAGGGTGGGCCGTCAAACTGAAGGCCGATCTGAAGCAGGTAGTTCCTGAGATAGACTTGCAGATGCTCGTGGACTATGCTGCGGAAAGGAATGTCGGACTTATCCTGTGGGCAGGCTATATAGCGTTCGACAGGGATATGGAAGAGGTATGCAGGTATTTCTCGGAGATGGGAATCAAGGGCTTCAAGATAGATTTCATGGACAGGGATGACCAGTATATGGTCAGATTCCATCAGAGAGCTGCGGAAACGGCTGCAAAATACCGTCTGATGGTGGATTTCCACGGCACATACAAGCCTACCGGCCTGCACAGGACCTGGCCGAATGTCGTGAATTACGAAGGCGTACATGGTCTGGAACAGATGAAATGGGCATCGTCTGATGTGGACCAGGTGACTTATGACGTGACCATGCCGTTCATAAGGATGGTGGCAGGTCCGGTGGACTATACACAGGGAGCGATGCGGAATGCGTCCCGGAAGAGTTTCCGGTCTGTAGGAAGCGAGCCTATGAGCCAGGGGACGAGGTGTCGTCAGCTTGCCGAGTATGTCGTCTTCGAGTCCCCGGTGAATATGCTGTGCGACTCTCCTTCGAATTATCTCAGGGAGCCGGAATGTCTTGAGTTCATTTCAGGTGTGCCGGAAGTTTGGGACGAGACCTTTGCCGTGGACGGACAACTGGCCGGCTACATAGTGATGGCCCGCAGAAAGGGGGATGTATGGTATGTCGGCGGCATGACCGACTGGTCGGCACGATGCCTTGAAGTGGATCTTTCGTTTCTGGGTGACGGGGAGTATCAGGCGGAGATATTCAGTGACGGAGCCAATGCCGACAGGGCTGCCAGGGATTTCAGATATTCGTCATCCGTGGTTACTGCCGACGGGAAACTCCGGATCGAGATGGCTCCCGGCGGAGGTTTTGCGGCCAGGATAAGCAGAAAATGACTGAGGTTCTTTTGATCCCTTAGTTTTCCCGGAACGAGAACCGGAGTCCGAGGTTGAGGTTGAAATTCAGCGGATGTACGGAATATGCAGACTCGACTCCGGAGCCGTTCCGGAAATGATAGATCACACCTGGCTCCAGATACAGCCCCACTATGCCGGACAGTCTGAACTGGAGTCCGGCAGAAGCTCCGACAGACCACTGTAGCGGTCTTATATTCAGTTTTTCGGTTTCGGTATCCCTGACATTTCCTCCGTAGACGTAGTCTGACCGGATTTTGCCGCCTACGCATTTCTCAAGCATACCTCCGGCAGAGGCATATACATCCATCCATCTGTTCTGCCAGATATGGAAATTCACGTTCAGAGGAATGCCGAGATAGTGCAGGGTCTGCCTGCTGTCCACATAATAGGATTCGCTGCCGGTCTTTGACTTCGAAAGCAGCCATGAATAGGTAAGCCCGCTTTCCAGACTCCATCGCGGAGTAAAGGCATAAGATACTGATATCCCTGCTTTTATCGGCATGTAATGATGGGATTCCGTGCTGACTTCCTTGGATCTGTTGAGTGTCATGATTCCTGCCAGGGCATTGTCCCCATAGCTCATGGGGGCTGCTGCCGCCGCCATGTTCACTGCAGGGCTGTAACCTGAATAGTTCGAGCCTCTTCCTGTAAATCCCGAAGCCCGTACCCCGAAAGTCATTTTTCCCATCTGTTCTTTGCCGGCTTCGGCCAGAAGAAGATCTTTCCATCCGTATCCCCCGTCCATGATATTGTCCTGTTCATGACTGTCATTGCCGGAGGCAATGTCTTTTTTACCGGCATCTTTTCCGACATTACCGGCATCGTCATTACTGGTGCCGACGTTTTCTTTCGGAATATCATTTCCCGTACCGTCGGGTTTTCCGTCCTGACGGACAATGTATTCATCTCCGGCAGGGGCTCTGTCCGGCCGGATGATCCCGATTTCTCCTGCTCCGGGAATTTTCCCGATACGGATGATTTCCGGTCTGTCAGCCAGGATGCGGCCGGATGCAGGTATGTTGCCGGACTCCTGACCGGTACCCGGAGAAATGACCACTGCGGCAGCTATGGCTGCAGCTGCGGCGAGAGATGCCGTCAGCAGGATGATATTGTTCCTCCTTTTCCGGTTCCCGTCCATGGAAATCATGATGCTGTCCAGAAGTCCTTCAGGAGCGGCTTCCGAATAGTCCGACATCTTGTTTCTGATATTTTCTTTCCAGTCAGTCATTTTGTTCGTTTCTATAGTCTTTCAGCCATTTCGCCAGAAGGGCTTTGGCACGGTGATATTGTGATGCCGATGAATTTTCCTTGATACCCAGAGTCCTGGCGATTTCCTTGTGACTCATGTCTTCGAATACGAAGAGGTTGAATACTGTCCTGTAGCCATCGGGCAGCCTTCGGATCATGTCCTGTATCACCGATGCCGGAATGCCGTCCACATCAAGATCCCTGTCGGCCTCATCGTCCGGGATATCCGGCAGGTCCGCAGATGATATCATTATGGTGTTCCGGGCGGAAGTGCGGAGTGATTTCAGGGCTTCATTCACTACTATCCTGCTCATCCATGCCTTGAGAGACCCTTCGCCACGGTACCGGAACCTGTTGATGGCGGAAAAAATCTTCAGGAAACTGTCTTGAAGGATGTCTTTTGCAGTGTCCTTGTCGGTGATGTATCTGCAGCAGAGGGTATAAAGATAACCGGAATAGAGACCGTACAGCTCTTTCATCGCTGTCTGGTCCCTATTCTTCAATCTTTTTTCCAGATCCTGCTCTGCCGTCCTGTTCATCGGTATGTCCGGAGTCAGTCAGCAGGGGTTTCTTCCGGAGTTTCTTCTTCCGGAGTCTGCCAGTCGGCACGGGTGCAATAGTCGAATTTTACGGTCTTTTCACCTGAGAATGATTCGAACTTGAGTGTAAGTTTGACGGTTTCCCCTTTTGTATCAGGAAGGTCTTTCAAGCTGAACGCCACGATGCCGTCCCCTTCATAATATGTACCGTCTCCGTGGGCGTTATGTACGAATCTCACTTCATACGGATCTTCTTCATTCAGTCCCGTTACCAGATTCAGTTCATGTTTTATTCCGGAATTTCCCCATCTGGTGATGAAATGCAAGGTCAGGTATCCGTCTTCCACGTTGGTCATCCAGTCTGCGTATATTTCCACAGGATCATTTCCGTATTTCTGGGCAACGGTGATGTTTTCGTCCTCTTCGAAAACTACTGTCTTTTTCGTCAGGATGCTGTCCATCCAGTTTATTTTCACGGCCTTGCTGTATCCTTCGCCTTTTACGTCGGAAGGCATATCAGTCTCGGTGAAGTTCACGAAGGCCCTCATTTCCTTTTCCTTGTAAGGAAGCGAAGAGTTGTCCAGCGGCCAGAGCTTTTCCTCATCGTTCAGCTGCAGATAGAAATAGTCGGCCCCGTCATTGACCACAGGTTTTACAGTGACTATCGCGTCAGGAGACAGGATGGAATAGTCGTAGTCATCGTTATTGTTCAGACAGGACTGGAAGACAGGCAAGGCGAGAACTGCCGCCATTGCCAGAAATTTGGTTTTCAATGTTGTTTTCATATTTCAGCGTTTGATTTTCTTTTGTTGCATAACGTCAGTTCGATAAATTGTTCTACTTATCGAACTCATGTTATTAAATCCGCAAACCGGAAAATCTTGCATCATCTTGTCGGAAATCCTGAAATTGACTGCTACAGGCGTGCAGCAGCTTCCGCTACTTTCTCGGCGAGCAAAACGAATGCTTCCCCGTCCGGTCTGGAAGACAGGGCCACAGGCTCTCCTTCATCTCCTGATTCCCTGATTCCCTGCACGAGAGGAATCTGGCCCAGAAGTCCGATTCCGTATTTTTCCGCCATTTTCTTTCCTCCGTCCTTTCCGAAAATATAGTATCTGTTTTCAGGAAGTTCTGCCGGAGTGAACCAGGCCATATTCTCGATAAGCCCGAGAATAGGTTTCCTTATGCTTTCGTTCCTGAACATGTTCACTCCCTTTTCCACATCCGCGAGGGCGACAGCCTGAGGCGTGCTTACTATCACCGCCCCTGTGAGAGGAATATCGTGTACGAGGCTTATATGGATGTCTCCGGTTCCTGGAGGCATGTCTATCAGCAGAAAGTCCAGTTCTCCCCATCTGACCTGGAGTATCATCTGCTTGAGAGCGTTGCAAGCCATGGGGCCTCTCCAGATAAGTGCCTGCTCAGGTTTGGCGAAGTATCCGATGGACATCCATTTCACTCCGTATTTCTCCAAAGGCATGATGATTTCCTTTTCCCCTTCCTTGTAGGCTTCGGGAATTTCGTTTTCAGTTCCGGTCATCTTTGGGACGGAAGGCCCGTACACATCGGCATCCGCCAGACCTACCTTGTATCCAAGGCGGGCCAGTGCCACGGCCAGGTTTACGGCTACTGTGGATTTTCCTACGCCGCCTTTGCCTGACGCCACACCTATGATATGCCTGACATTCGCAAGCTCTTCCGTTCCCAGATCCAGCCCCGCCGGTTTTTTGCCGGCATCCTTGATCACGGTCTTCACTTCGGCTTCCACTCCGGGAATATGCCTGATCAGTGCGGCTTTCGTGCTGCCGATGAGGTATTCGGCCAGCGGATCACGATGTTTCGGGAAGGCAAGAGTGACAGTAACCCTGTTTCCGTCTGTCTCCACCTTGTCCACCATGCCGAGTTCCACGATGTTCCTGTCACCCTTTGCCGGATGCCGGACATCGTAGAGCATTTTCATTATTTCGTTTGTTTTCATGTTCTGCTGCGTTAAGCGTGGCGGTTCATGCTATCTTATTATATCCATTTCGTCAAGCAGCCAGCCTGCCCCGCCGAATTTGTCGATGATGAAGAGTACGTAGCGGATGTCCACGTTGATGCATCTCTGCAGTTCCGGCTCGAACATCACGTCGCTGCTCATGGACTCCCAGTTGCCGTCGAAAGCCAGGCCTATGAGATTTCCGTCTGCATCCATGATCGGACTTCCTGAGTTTCCTCCGGTGATGTCATTGTTCGAGAGGAATGCGACAGGCATCTTCCCGTCCGTCATGGCATAGTCGCCGAAGTCTTCCGTTTCCCACAGCTCTTTCAGTCTGTCAGGCACTACGAATTCCCAGTTGTCCGGATCTTCCTTTTCCATCACACCGTCCAGAGTGGTATAGTAGCGGTAGATGACGGCATCTTTCGGAGAATATCCCTTGACTGTCCCGTATGTCAGTCTCATGGTGAAATTGGCGTCAGGGTAGGAAGGTTCCCCCTTCTTCCATTCCAGAAGGCCGGCAGTATAGGCTTTCCTGCCTTTTGCCAGTTTTCTGTCGCTTTCCATAAGCCCCGGATAAGTGTCCGTGATGATTCTGCCGACTTCTTCGGCCAGTATGGTGGCCGGATCCTCCGATACGGCTTTCCAGCCTTCCTCATTGATGGCTTTCTGCAGCTTTTCAGGCGATACGAATATGCTGGAGGCGAAGAGGGAATCGGCATACTCTGTCATGTCCATCGTGCCGAAATGGTCTGAAATTCCTGTCAGATATTGGCCTTCGGCCACATTTTCACGATAGTGTCCGAGCATGGCGGCAGCCACTTTCCTGTCGGTGGATGCTGAATAGTCCTTGTAAAGAGGAAGAAGCTGTTCGTATGCGGTCTGCAGTGCGGCTACGGTATCCTTTTCAGTATCTTTGCCGAGAGTCGAATTGAAAGCGCTGCTCATCCTGGTCGCCAGCTGCTGAAGTTCTATCCTGTATATGGTCTCTGTGGCGAGAGCGTACTGTATGTTAGGCTGCATGCCTTCTTCTATTCCGGTCCGGATGGTTTCCAGTGCCGAACCATAGTGTTCTGTCCTGGATTTTTTGGCGGCCACCCATTCCGAAAAGGCTTTTTCTTCCTGCTCGGCGCGTCCTATGACGTTCAGTTTCCCGAAAGCGAGTTTCATGCCCTGCCATTTCTTCCATCCGTTGGATGACATGGCGTATTTGCTGGCATATTTTATCCTGACGGCAGGGTCGGCCAGCATGTCTTCCATGAGGACATCCTGCCTTATCGTCCTGGCAGCTATCCTTATGTCATTGAGTTTCAGCTGTTGCTCAAGCTCAGGAGAAGTCTGGAACCTGGTGGTCCTGCCAGGATATCCCATGATCATGGTGTAGTCACCTTCGGATACTCCTTTCAGGGAGATGCTCAGATGCTTTTTCGGAGAATACGGGACATTGTCTTCGGAGTATGACGCAGGATTGTTCTCCTTGTCAGCATAGACACGGAAGACAGAGAAGTCTCCTGTGTGGCGAGGCCATACCCAGTTGTCGGTATCTGCACCGAATTTTCCTATGGATGAAGGCGGTGCACCTACGAAACGTATGTCGGAAAATTCCTTGTAAACTATCAGGTACCATACGTTGGTATCATAGAAAGGTATGACTGCGGCGGAGCAGTGCGGATTCGCTTCCTCTGCCTTTCCCTGCAGTTCCGAGATGACCGTCCCGATGGCTTCCGTCACCAGATCTTCCACGTACGAACTGTCCTTGTATTCTTTTCTGGCTTTGTTTTCGGCTTTTCTGATATCATCCGTGACATCTTCCATGCTCTCCATGAAAGTCACTGTGAGGCCCTCTACCGGAAGCTCTTCACTCCTGTTCATGGCCCAGTATCCGTCAGTCAGGTAGTCGTGCTCCACGGTGCTGAGCTGCTGGATACTTGCATAGCCGCAGTGATGGTTGGTGAGCAGGAGTCCTTCATCGGACACTATCTCTCCTGTACATCCCCCGCCGAACTGTACGATGGCGTCTTTCAGTGACGAGTGGTTTATGCTGTAGATCTGGTCTGCCGAAAGCCTGCAGCCGAGTTCCTGCATAGTGCTTTCGTTCATCTTCTGAAGCAGCGGCAGCAGCCACATTCCTTCGTCGGCCCGTGCCGGCAGAAGCATCAGCGACAGCGCTGCAATAGTCAAGATTCTTTTCATTTCCTTATGTTTTTTTTTGTTATGATTCTGAAGACGGCAAATTTAGAAACAGTTTCTGATTATAACAACATTATGACCCCGTCTGTTTACCACAGTGCAGGTTCCAGTTCTTTCGGGTGGAAACTTTTCCTGTGATATGGCGAATATCCGTATTTTCTTATGGCATCCAGGTGTTCTCTGGTAGGGTAGCCCATGTTTCTGTCCCATCCGTATTCCGGATATTCGGCCGCCAGTTTTCTCATGAATTCGTCCCTGTATGTCTTCGCCAGGACTGATGCCGCGGCTATCGGTGCGAATTTGCCGTCACCCTTCACTATGCAGCTGTACGGAATCCTGTCGAATCCGGCCAGAATTTCCTTTCCGTATTTCCGGCCTCCGGCCAATGTCTTTGTCATTCCTTTCCCCTGTCCCGGTTTCCGGCTTTCAGCCAATGCCCTTTCTTCCGCCAGTGCGGCAATGTATGTGAACGGCCTGAACCTGTTCCCGTCTATAAGCAGGAAGTCGGGGATGACAGCAAGCCTCATCACGGCTCTCTGCATTCCTGCAATGGATGCATTCAGGATGTTCAGGATATCTATTTCTTCGGCGCTGACAGCCTCTACGGCAAATGAAACCGCTTCTTTTTCGATTATCGGGCGGAGGATATTCCTGGCTTTTTCCGTCATCTTCTTCGAGTCGTTCAGAAGGGGATGATGGAAATCTTCCGGCAATATTACGGCAGCTGCGAATACTGGACCTGCCAGAGGTCCCCTGCCGGCCTCGTCGCATCCGGCTTCTGTCAGCCCTTCATTCATCCGTAAGATCAGTTCCGCATGTCCTGTCATGAGAGAAAACCATATAATCGGCTGCAAAGATAATGCGTTTCTTTGAATAACGCCGGTTTGCAGATTCTCTTCCGGTTCCTTCCGGTGTCTGATATCAGGTGTGATGACAATGGTTTCTTGTCATATTCGGATTGGAAAATATAAAAAAAAGAAAAATATGTGCAAGAAAAAGAAAAAATGGCAATTTACGCTTGCATTTTGTTCTGTCGGATTGCAGTTTTGCAGAAACCAAAATTGACAGCCATGAAGGATTTTGAAAAGATTTTCGAACGTTTCGGTCAGATGCTCGAAGAAAGAAAACCTTATCTTGACCGCAGGTGCAGTTTCGTTTCGATATGTTCCGAACTGGGAGTGGATCCAGGGGATTTCGGGTCTTTCGTCTTTTCCCGGGTCGGATTCACTGGAGAGGAGGTCCTGGAGATATACCGCCGTTCGGAAACGGAGCAAGTATTTCCGTAACGGGATGCCCGGTGCTATTGTTTTTGCGATACTATTTTAGTAGATTTGCAAAGATGGCCCCTCTGCAGATAAGGAGTTTCCTGTACGGGTAGATGTTACACTAAATTAATAACGATAGAAATGAAATTTTATTCAACTCAAGACATCCGGAATGTGGTACTGATCGGAAGCGCAAGATCAGGTAAAACCACATTATCTGAAGCCATGCTTTACGAAGGTAAAGTCATAGACAGAAGAGGTACAGTGGAAGCGAAGAATACTGTCTCCGATAATTCAGAGATCGAGCAGATCAACCAGAGGTCGGTATATGCCACTCCATTGTATGCGGAGTTCATGGACACCAAGTTCAATATCATAGATGCTCCGGGTGCGGATGACTTTGTGGGAGGTGCAGTGTCTGCATTCAAGGTATGCGAGACAGCCGTCCTGGTCATCAACGCCCAGCAGGGAGTGGAAGTGGGAACCGAGATATTCGCCAGATATGCTGAAAAATACGGGATCCCGATGATCGTGGCCGTGAACCAGCTTGACGGGGAAAAGGCTTCATGGGAGAATACCCTTGATACCATGAAGGAAGCATTCGGAAAGAAGCCGGTCCTTATCCAGTACCCTGTGAATCCTGGTCCGGACTTTTACGGCTTCATCGATGTCCTGAAGATGAAATATTATCATTTCAAGGATGAAAACGGTACGCGAGAGGATCTCGAAATTCCAGAGCAGTACCTGGCGGAGGCGGAAGAACTGAGGTCTGCGCTCATCGAGAGGGCGGCAGAATATGACGACACGCTGATGGAGAAATTCTTCGAAGCAGGCGTGCTCACCGAAGACGAAATCAGAAAGGGTATAGGCATAGGCTGCAAGGCCGGAGATGTGCTGCCGGTGTTCTGCCTTTCTGCCAAGAGGGATATAGGCGTAAAACGCCTCATGGAATTCACCATAAAGGTGGCATCCTCACCTGCCGAGAGGAAGGCCATGACCAAGTCAGGAACAGAGATGGAGTGCAAGCAGGATGCTCCTACTACACTCTTCATATATAAGACAGCCATCGAGCAGCATCTGGGCGAGGTGGTATATTTCAAGGTAATGTCCGGTGAGCTTACTGAAGGACAGGATCTGGAAAACCCTGAAACAGGGGACAAGGAAAGGATCACTACCATCTATGCAGTGGCCGGAAAGAAAAAGGAAAGAGTCACCGACATGTTTGCAGGAGACATCGGCTGTACCGTGAAACTCCGCGCCGCGAAGACCAATGTCACGCTGTCGCAGCCGGGTACCGATATCGCTTATGAGCATATCAACTTCCCGCCTTCGAAATTCCGTACGGCAGTGAAAGCCAAGGACCAGAAGGACGAAGAGAAGATGAGCGATGCCCTGAACAAGATTTCGGCAGAGGATCCTACCATAGTGGTGGAATACTCCAAAGAGCTGAAACAGACTATTCTGAGCGGACAGGGCGAGCAGCATATAAACATCGTGAAATGGAGACTCCAGAACGAGAACAAGATAGAAATAGAGCTTTTCGCTCCTAAGATTTCTTATCGTGAAACCATCACCAAGGTGGCTGCAGCCAGCTACAGGCACAAGAAACAGTCCGGAGGCGCAGGCCAGTTCGGAGAAGTGCATCTGCTGATATGCCCGTATGTGGAAGGTGAAGAGGCAGGAAACAAATTCAAGATCGACGGAAAGGAGACAGTCCTGAATATCAAGGGAAAGGAAACCTACGATCTGGACTGGGGCGGCAAGCTCGAGTTCTACAACTGTATCGTCGGCGGTGCGATCGATGCCCGCTTCATGCCTGCCATCCTGAAAGGTATCATGGACAAGATGAATGAAGGTCCTCTGACAGGCTCTCTGGCCAGGGATATCAGGGTCTATGTATATGACGGAAAGATGCACCCTGTAGATTCGAATGAAATATCGTTCGTGCTTGCTGCCAGAAATGCATTCAAGGAGGCTTTCCGCAATGCCGGACCGAAGATCATGGAGCCTATCTACAATGTAGAGGTGATGACTCCGAGTGCGTATATGGGATCCTGCATGTCAGATCTCCAGAACCGCAGGGCCATCATAGAGGGAATGGGGAATGACAAGGGTTTCGATATCATCAAGGCCCGTGTTCCGCTCGCAGAACTCTACAAGTATTCCACTACCTTGAGTTCCCTGACGTCAGGAAGCGCTACATTTACCATGGAATTTGCCGATTACCAGCCTGTACCGGGCGATGTACAGGAAAAACTCCTGAAGGCATACATGGAGCAGGAAAAGGACGAATAGCTTTTCCTTTTGCATTGAACGAAAAGCCGGAAGGGCCATACTGCCCTTCCGGCTTTTCGTGATTCCCTGATTTCGCAGAAGTCATTTCACCCTGATCTGTCCGTCCCCCGTAATGACGTATTTGTAAGTGTTCAGCTCAGGCAGTGCCATAGGACCGCGGGCATGAAGTTTCTGGGTGCTGATCCCTATTTCTGCCCCGAATCCGAACTGGGCACCGTCCGTGAATGCCGTGGAAACATTGGCATAAACACAGGCTGCATCTACTTCGCGCAGGAATCGGTCCGCCGTCTCCTTGTTTTCCGTGACGATACATTCGCTGTGTTTCGAGGAATATCTGGAAATATGCTGCAAGGCCTCGTCCAGACTGTCGACAGTCCTGACAGCCATGCGGTAAGAAAGAAATTCGGTCCCGAAACTGTCTTCATCCGCATGGAGGAGCAGTTCTGCCGGATAGTTCCCTTCCAGAGCGGCATAGGCAGCCTCATCGGCATATATGACGACATCATGGTCTTTTACTCCGCTGCACAGCCCCGGAAGATCGAACAGCCTGTCTTTATGGACTATCAGACAGTCAAGCGCGTTGCACACACTTACGCGTCTTGTTTTCGCGTTCGTCACTATGGCCGCTCCCTTGTTCAGATCTCCGTCCCTGTCGAAATACGTATGGCAAATTCCGGCACCTGTTTCTATGACAGGCACTCTGGCATTCTGCCGAACGAAATCTATGAGACGTTTGCTTCCACGCGGAATCACCAAGTCCACATCTCCGGCAGCTTCCAGGAGGGCGGCCGTGGAGTCATGTCCGGCAGGCATGAGAGTCACTATGTTCTCATCGAATCCGCAGTCCCGCAGAACTGAACGTATCAGTTCCACGATGGCTGAATTCGTATGGAAAGCATCGCTTCCGCCTTTCAGGATGCAGGCATTCCCTGACTTCACGCACAGGGAGAAAACATCGAAACTTACATTCGGCCTGGCTTCATAAATGATTCCGACCACTCCGAACGGCACGCTGACCTTGCATATCTTCATTCCGTTCGGTCTGACGGTCTCGCTCAGGATTCTGCCCACGGGACTCTGAAGTCCGGCCACATTTCTCATGTCGGCAGCTATGCCGTCCAGTCTCCTGCCGTCCAGCCTGAGTCTGTCGTACATGGGGTTGTCCTTGTCCATTTTTTCCAGGTCAGCCTTGTTCGCATCCAGCAGGACAGTCTGTCTTTTGTCCGTTTCATCAGCCAAAGTCCGCAGCATATCGCTCACTTTCGCATCATCTGCGGCTGCCAGGTCGGCGACAGCCCTCTTCGCAGCCTGGAATATTTCCTTGAAATCAGTTCCCATAGCGATCAGTCGATATAAAGATAATCATAATGTATGAGTGGACGGCGGCCTTTCAGGCCAATGCTTTCGCGTGCCCGGACGCTGTCCGAAGATATTTTGCCTACACCCACGACGGTCCCGTCCGGAGCCATGATCCTGACTATGTCTCCCTTCTCGAAATCACCGTCCACGGCTGTAACCCCCACAGGGAGAAGGCTCGATGCCTTGTCTCCTGTCAGAGCCTGCAATGCGCCGTCATTGACATGTATGCAGCCTTTCGCGAAGCCGTCTGAATGAGCGATCCATTTCTTGACATGAGATATAGGCTTGGCCGCAGGCAGGAAACGTGTGCAGCAGACATCTGTCTCGCCCAGCAGTATGCCTGGAAGAATCCCGGCTTTCCTGCCGTTCGCTATCACTACCTCTATGCCTTCGTCAGCCACTTTCGACGCGATCCTGTATTTGGTCAGCATGCCTCCTCGTCCGAAACTGGACTTTTCCGTACCGATGAAGCCGGAAACATCGTCCCCTCTGCGGATTTCCCGTATCACGGATGCCCCCGGATCGGAAGGATGGCCATTGTAAATCCCGTCCACATTGCTGAGTATTATAAGGGATCCGGCATCCATCATGGAAGCCACCATGCCGGAGAGTTCGTCATTGTCAGTGAACATCAGTTCAGTGACAGATATCGTATCGTTTTCGTTTATGATAGGAATGACGCCGTTTTCGAGCATCACGTTCATGCAGTTCTGCTGGTTCAGGTAATGATCCCTGGTGGAGAGGCTTTCTTTCGTAGTCAGGACTTGTCCGCATACTATGCCGTGCCTCTCGAACAGCTCATAATACATGTTGATGAGTCTGGCTTGTCCTACAGATGAGTATAGCTGTCTGGCTGATACCGAATCCAGCTTCCTGTCGCATCTTACTATGCTTTTCCCGGAAGCCACTGCCCCCGATGACACCAGAATCACCTCTATCCCTGCTTTCCGCAGACGGACGGTCTGGTCTACGATACCGGACATGACTGAGGTGTCCAGCATCCCGTCTTTCCCTGCGAGAACATTGCTGCCGATCTTTATGACTGCTCTTTTGAATCCTGTTTTCATCATATTTCACTTTTACGGAGTCGGACGGACCTGTTCACAGACTGTGCCGGAGACCTTGCAATACGGCTTCGGAGAAACCGTATTCTTCCATGGCGGACAGTCCCCTGAAAGTGTAACCTCCCGGTGTCGTGACCTTGTCTATTTCCTGCCGTGGCATCGTCCCGTTCTTTTCGAGAAGGCTCACGGCGCCTTTCATGGTGCTGATGACTATACGTCTGGCCTCTTCCTGAGTGAAGCCTATGCCCGTTCCTCCGCGTATCGCAGCATCGATATATTGCAGGGCATAAGCTATCCCGCATGATGCCAGAGCCGTACCTGCTGCCATCATGTCTTCGTCCACTTCCATCACCGTACCCATCCGTCCGAAAATCTCCTTCACCTCTTTCAGGACGGTTTCCCGGACTCCGCACGAGGCCAAGAATGTGGTGCCCTGTCCCAGGGCAATGGCAGTGTTCGGTATGATTCTGAGCAGTGCCGGGGTCTCGCTGCCGTTCTGCAGCCATCCTGCCCATTCCCGGAAACTTATACCGGCCACTACGGACGCGATGGTACAGCGGCGGGAGTCCAGAGACTGTCTTATCTCTTCCGCTATGGCTTCCGCCTGCCATGGTTTCACTGCAATGATGGCCAGATCTGCATCATGAACGGCAGCGGAGTTATTCAATGTAGTGGAAATGCCCGGATACAGGCTGCCGATCCTGTCGAGGGTTTCCTGAGTCCTGGCGGTGACAGTCAGATTCTGCCTTGGGAAGCCGGTGTCACCGGCAATGCCTCCGGCTATCGCCCCGCCCATGTTCCCTGCACCGATGATACAGATTTTCCTTATCTCATTCATGATGAAATGTTTTCATTGGTTTTAGGACAGCATGATGTCATGCCCGGCCTGCCAGATATTCCTTGAAATCCGCGAAATCGCCGGAAATCCGTATTGACTTCTTTTCTCCTGCCATGAAATCGCGCAGGCGTTGAGGCACATCCACTTCAGTACGGATGATTTCCTCGACAGTGTCCTTGAATTTCGCAGGATGTGCCGTCTCCAGGAAAATGCCGTTTTCATCATCCCTGATACTGTCAGCCAGCCCCTGATATCCGCAGGCACCGTGCGGATCGAGCAGATATCCGTATTTGCCGTAAACTGTGGCTATGGTATTCCGTATTTCTTCATCAGTGTATCTGCATCCGCTGATGTCTTTCCTGACAGCTTCCGCAGAATTTCCGTAGAGATCCATCACGCGGGCGAAGTTGCTCGGGTCGCCGACATCCATGGCGTTCGCTATCGTCTGCACTGAAGCGCGTGGGGAGTAGACTCCGGTACGGAGATATTCCAGGAAGACATCGTTCCGGTTGTTCGCAGCTATGAATCTCCGGACAGGAAGCCCCATGCGCCATGCGATGAGACCTGCCGTTATGTTTCCGAAATTGCCGCTAGGCACACAGAATACTACATTGCCGGCTTTGCCGGCTCTTTTCAGTTGTGCGTAAGCGTTGAAATAGTAGAAAGCCTGGGGGAGGAAACGGGCTACGTTTATCGAATTGGCTGACGTCAGTGTCAGCATACGGTTCAGGTCCTGGTCCATGAAGGCCGACTTCACCAGCCTCTGGCAGTCATCGAAGTTTCCGGCGACTTCCAGGGCTGTGATGTTTTTCCCGAGCGTGGTGAACTGTTTTTCCTGGATTTCACTCACTTTTCCTTCAGGATAAAGAACGATGACATCTATGCCGTCTACCCCGAGGAAACCGTTGGCCACGGCACTGCCGGTATCTCCGGATGTGGCTACTATCACCGTCACTTTTTTCCTGCTGTCTTCCCGTGCGATGAAATATGACAGCATCCTCGCCATGAAGCGGCCTCCTACATCCTTGAATGCCAGAGTCGGTCCGTGGAAAAGCTCCAGAGACCAGATGTTGTCATGAACGTTCACTACAGGGGTGTCGAAACACAGTGTGTCGCAGACGATTCTTTTCAGGTCGTCAGACGGAATGTCTTCTCCGAAAAATTTTTCTGCCACAGCAGTGGCAATTTCGTGGAAATCCATGTCCGCAATGTTCCTGAAGAATTCTTCCGGAAGATGTCCGATGCGTTCGGGCATGTAAAGCCCCTTGTCCGGTGCCAGGCCTTTTTTCACAGCCTCGGCCAGGGTGGCCGGCGGTGCCTGTCTGTTTGTGCTGTAGTATTTCATATCAAGTCCGTTTTATATAACATCAGTTCGACGGAGAGTCTTTTTCAGTCCGCAGGGCAGTCAGTCTCCATGGAGGAAGAGCTCTATGAACTGTCGCCCGGCGATCTGGCCGTAGCTTCCTTCACGTGCGGAAAATTCATCGAATGCGCGGACGCTGTCACCGCTTCCGTTCGTTCTGTAGATGGCGAAAGGTACCGGTGCCGCAGTGTGTGTGCGGATGGCGCATGGTGTCGGATGGTCAGGCAATATGGCGAGGGATACATCTTCATCCCATGTCCTGATTTCTTCCAATATCGGTTTCACTATCCGGTCGTTCAGGTATCTGATGGTCAGAACTTTCAGCTCCGGATCACCGTCATGGCCTGCTTCATCGCTGGCTTCAAGATGCAGGAATACGAAATCCTGTTCCTTCAGTGCCTTGATGGCCGCCTCGGCTTTTCCTTCATAGTTCGTGTCGTAGAGTCCGGTAGCTCCTTTCACGTATACCGGGTCAAGACCTGCATATACTCCTATGCCCTTTATCAGGTCTACGGCGGAGATCACCGAGCCGCTTCTGATTTCGGGAAACTGCTGTTGCATGGTTTCCATCTTCGGGCGGTACCCCGGTGACCATGGCCAGATGCTGTTCGCCATGTCTTTTCCTGCCTTCGCCCTGGCGATGTTCACAGGATGCCCTGGCAGAAGTTCCATTGACTTGAGGATCAGCCTGTTCAGTTTTTCCGCAGTTTTTTCGCTTCCTTCCATATCCGGTTTTACCAGATAGTTTTCGAATTCTTCTCCGATGACATCGTGTGGCGGGGTGGTGATGATGTGTTTGTTCCCTCCTTTCATCTTGAGAAGATGCCTGTATGATACTCCGGGGAAGAAGTTCACATCCCCGCCGCCAAGTTCCTGCTGCAGGTATTCCATGAGCTGCGCCGCTTCTTCCGAACTGATCTGTCCGCCTGAATGGTTCTTGATCCGGCCGTCTTCGATGGTGATGAGATTGCATCGCATGGCCATCTCATTGTCCCCGATAGGGACACCCATGCTTGCGGCCTCGAGAGAGCCGCGGCCTTCGAATACTTTAGGGAGGTCGTAGCCGAGTATGGCGAGGTTTGCTATTTCGCTCCCCGGGGCGAATCCTTGAGGAATGGTATCCAGAAGACCGTTGCGGCCGTGGGCCGCCACCCAGTCGATTTCAGGTTTGGCGGCAGCCTGCAACGGGGTCTTTCCTCCCAGTGACGGAACCGGCTCGTCGGCCATCCCGTCGCCTAATATTATGATGTATTTCATGTCATGTCGTCTTTGGTTCATATACCCCTCGGCGCCACTCCGGCATGTAAGGGGAGCTATCTGATATTGGCTATGCTGATGATGTCCGCGAATACTCCTGCGGCAGTCACGCTCGCTCCGGCTCCGTATCCCTTGATCTGCATAGGGTATTCCCTGTACCTCTCAGTGGTGATGAGGATGACATTGTTGCTGCCGGCCAGGTGGTAGAACGGACTTTCCCTGTCCACTTCCTTCAGGCCTACTTCCGTCCTGCCGTTTTCCATCGTGGCGATGAATCTCCAGCATTTGCCTTCCGCCGCCAGTTTTTTCCGTCTCTTTTCGAATTCCCCGTCCATCTCCGGGATGGTTGCCCAGAATTCCTCCAGAGTGCCGTTGAAATATTTTTCCGGAATGAAAAGGTGCTTTTCCACATCGGACTGTTCCACCCTGTAGCCTGCTTCGCGTGACAGGATGACGAGCTTGCGTATCACATCAGTGCCGCTGAGGTCGATGCGCGGATCAGGCTCTGCATAGCCGGCCTCTTTTGCCATCCTGATGGCCTGGCTGAGAGGTACGTTTTCATTCATCTCGTTGAAGATGAAGTTCAGGGTTCCGGAAACCACGGCCTCGATTTTCAGTATCTTGTCACCGCTGTTGATCAGGTCGCTGATGGTGTTTATGATAGGCAGTCCGGCGCCGACATTCGTCTCGAAGAGGTATTTGACGCCTCTTTTCCTGGCAGTGTCTTTCAGCAGCCTGTATCTGTCATATTCTGAAGATGCGGCTATCTTGTTGGCTGCGACCACGGAGACGTTGTGTTCGAGCAGGCTCTGATATATGCCTGCCACTTCCGCGCTGGCAGTACAGTCCACGAATACGGAGTTGAACATGTTCATACCCAGAATCTCGTCCCTGAATATCTCTGGCGAAGTGGCCGTTTCGGAACTTTCCAGTTTCTCGCCGTATGTGTCCAGGTCGATGCCGTTCCTGTCCATGATGTAGTGCCGGGAATTCGTGATTCCTATGACACGGATCTGCAGGGATTTCTCTTTCATGAGCTTTTCCTGCTGCATCCTGATCTGGCTTATGAGGTTGCTCCCGACAAGCCCGTTCCCGGCCAGGAATATGTTCAGTACCTGATAGTCTGACAGGAAGAACGAGTCGTGGATCACATTCATCGCTTTTCTGAGGCTGTCTATGGAAATGACGAACGAGATATTCGTCTCCGATGCACCTTGTGCGCAGGCTATCACGTTGATGCCGTTTCTTCCGAGAGTCCCGAAAAGCTTTCCTGCGATGCCTGGTGTGTGTTTCATGTTTTCACCCACTATAGCCACTGTCGCGAGGTTCCTTTCCTGCTTGATACGGTTTATTTCTCCCATCCTGATTTCCTGGGCGAATTCCTCTGAGAGGACCTGCACTGCGAGGTCGGCGTCCCCGTTTCTCACACCGATGGATGTGGTGTTCTCGGATGCAGCCTGCGATACCAGGAAGACGCTGATGCCGGATTTGGCCAGAGTCTTGAAGATCCGGTAGTTCACACCGATGACTCCTACCATTCCAAGTCCCTGTATGGTGATCAGGCAGGTGTCGTTGATGGAGGAGATTCCCTTTATCGCCCTCTTGTGGTCGCTTACCTCCGGATTCCTCGTGATGAATGTTCCCGGAGAGGCAGGATTGAACGTATTCTTGATCTTGATGGGTATGTTCTTGTGGTAAGCCGGGAATATGGTCGGCGGATAGATGACCTTGGCTCCGAAGTTGCACAGCTCCATGGCTTCCACGAAAGTCAGATGTTCTATCGTGTAGGCGTTGCTGATGATTTTCGGGTCGGCTGTCATGAATCCGTCCACGTCTGTCCATATTTCCAGCGTGTCGGCGTTCAGTACGGATGCCAGTACGGATGCCGTATAGTCCGATCCTCCTCGGCCGAGATTAGTCACATCGCCGTTGGCCGTGTCCGAACTTATGAATCCTGGCACGATGGCTATGTGCGGCAGTTCCGCGAATTTCTGGAGTACGAGCTTTTCCGTTTCCGCGAAATCCACTATATGCTTGTTGAAATATGGTTTGGTCTTGATGAATTCGCGGGAATCGTACAGGACCGAACCGCGTATGGTCCCGTTCACGATGACGGAAGACAGCCTTTCACCGTAGCTGACTATCGCATCTGAAGTCTTGGCCGACAGATCCTTTATCAGGAAGACTCCCTTGAAGATGTTCGACAGTTCCCCGAGCATGGTTGCCAGCCTGGCTTTCACTTCCGGGAGCATTTCCGGTATGACAGTGTCTTCCGCCTGTCTGAAATGCCTCTCCGTGATGGCAGCCAGCTGTTCCTCGTATGCAGGGTCACCTGCCGCAGCTGTCCTGGATGTCTTTATAAGCTGGTCTGTGATGCCTCCAAGGGCGGAGACTACCACTATGATGTCATCAGTGCATGATTCGATGACGCTTTTCGCCTGAAGAAGGCCTGTGGCTGAGCCTACAGAAGTGCCTCCGAATTTCAAAACTCTCATAAGTCCGGTCTTGTCTAGTTCGTTTTCTGTTCATGTTCGCGCCGCCTGTACGTTCGCTTTCGCTCCAATGTCTGCGGCGGGCCGCAAAGACTACAATTTTAATAAAAAAATTCCGGATTCTGAAATTTTAAGTGTCCCGTTTCATTTTTGGACATACCGGCAATGCCGTAATAAGGAATTTTTATAAATTTAATGTAACATTCCGGAGGATATTCCGTCATGTAATCGGAAAGGTTTCCCGGGACAGCCTTTTGAATTAAGCTGATTTAACGTGAGTCCGATGAAAAGAACGGAGTGAATTTCAGAGAACTGCCTCTTTGGAGGATTCGTAAAACGAATCCGTAGGCAAGTATGGATGCTGCGGAAAAACTGCTTTCCGGCAGCCGGCATTCAGTCGGGATATCATGGAAATATTATTTGTCCGGCGCTTGTTATCCGAGTATTATTAAATCCCTAAAAATGGGTATTGCCCGACAATTTCAAGCCTTGTACCTTTGCAAAAAATTAAAAACAGACATTGTTCGTTATAAATGCAAGT
>CALUQB010000004.1 GCA_944322815.1 uncultured Bacteroidales bacterium
AACTGTCCCCTGTTTCGTTTTGGGATTGCAAAGATACGCAAGAATTTTTTATCTGCAAATTTATTTTCACTTTTTTATTGCCGGAGGCCGGAAACCATCCGGAAACACTTTCAGATGGCCCAATCGGAACCGCGAGGACAGTCAGAAAACACTGCGGCAGCATCCCTGTACATATCCTCATATTCTGCAGATGAAAGCTGACGGCTGCCCTGGTATCTGGACGAGACATCCACCGGAACTCCGGAAACATTTTTGCTGCCATATTCTTTCCACCCGTTCACCCCTGAAGAGACGGAAGGATTTGGTTCCGGAGAAGAATACCAGCCGGAAGCTGCAATATGCTCCCCCATCCTGCAATTCACATAAGTAACATTGTCGGAGTCTGCTGCATTCCCTCCTGAACGGGCAAGATATACCGAACCTTCAGCCACTCCGCTTTCCGCGGTAATGTCACAATCCAGGAAAACGAAACCCCGGTCACCGCTTTCACACCTTGCCTGGACGATATAGCCTCCGTTCGCATTCTCACAGGAACGGATTTCGCAAGACTCGAACAAGGCAGTCCTGACATATCCCCAAATGAAATCCACATCTCCAGTCAGTGTACAGTCCCTGAACAGACACCATCCTTTCAGTTCCACAGTATCCTGCTCGCCGGTGAAATTGCAGTTCACCGCTATCAGACGGCCGTCATCGCTGTTGAAATAAACAGTCTCCGCCTGACTTCCGTGTCCGTGGGTATTTTCCAGAGATATGTTTTCGAACCGGAGCATGTCGCAGTTTTCCACCAGGACCACTGACCTGCCGCCGACCTTTCCCACAGCCGTACCATAATCAGGAACTGAGGTCACGCCGCTTCCCACTCCATCCGTATAAGCGTTGCAGTTGTCGAACCTTATGACCGTAGACTCCTTTCCCGCACCCCGTATCGTAAGATGGTTCTTGCTCCGGATATAAAGCTGCTCTTCGTATATGCCGGGAGCGACAGAAATGACCATCTCGTGACTCTGTCCGCAACTGTTGGCGAAATTCACGGCCCCCTGGACCGTCATGAAATCGCAGTCCCTGCTCCCTACAGTGACTTCGGCATCTTTCTCAGGCTGCGGCATCACGGTAAATGTCCACTCCCCTGCTCCGATTCCTGAAAATCCGTCAGCGGATATGGCGCCTTCTCCGACCTCCACACTGTAAGTCCTCCCGAAATCAAGCTTGCCCGTATGCAGCCTGACTGTCACGGAATTTCCTTCGACCTTCACCGGATCATAATAGACAATACGATAATATCCGGTAGCCGATGACCCTATGGCATCCATCCCGGTAGTGAAAAGTGATGCCGATGTCATCTGCGGCCTCTCCGAATGAGATGCCGCAATATCTTTCATTTCTATGATATCCACGGCCGAACCGTTCTCGTCCAGAATCCGGATCTGTCCGGACTGCCCGATCGTGGGAGCCGACTTGAACTCCAGAGTCAGATATGAATCCACGCAAGCGTTGACTCCGGACGGATATGCCGTATATACGGCGGTCTCCAGTTCCACAGGTCTCTCCATCACGGGAGGTTCCGTCTCCGGCACGTTATTTTCGGTTCCATTGCTTTTCTCACATGAGACGGCTGCCAGAACTATGACAGCTGCAGTCATAACAGTTTTCTTCAGAGTGTCCATAATCATGCGGTCCGTAAATTTCCGCAAAAATACCGGAATCCGGCCCGCCAGGCATGGACAAATCTTCAAATTTCATGATTATTTGTTTTACCCGCTTATTTTACATACATTTGAGAATATATTACAAACCGGCAAACACCATGAAAAAAAATTTGCTATCATCGCTGGCCATGCTTGCGGCCGTAACCATGCTCACTCTATCCGGATGTGAAGATACGGTAATCATAGAAATCGTCCAATATCCCGGATGCGGACAGGATGACGGGAGTTCATCCGGGAATCAGGACAGTCAGGATGGAAGCGGACTCGGGAACAATCTGGTCGGATTCCATGCCTCTGTAGAAAGCCTGAATCTCGCGACAAAGTCCATGTCTCCCATAGGCACAGGAACGCGGGTAATGATATACGCGTTCCATGGATCCACTGACGATGTCACCTCCACCTCTGCTGTAGCCAGAGGTTCATATACGGCAAAGCAGACAGGGACACTCACCGGCGACAGCGGATACAAAATGCTGCTGACTAACGGCATTTTCGACTTTTACGCCGTATCCACGAACACGACCGACTTCCCGCCTGTCTTCTCGAACGGAATTTCCTCCGCGCTGAAAAACGGCGTGGACTATCTGTGGTGGAACGAAGACAATTACGATGTAGTAGGTTCCCAGGTCACTGTACCTATAGTCCTGAATCATTCCGCGACTCAGGTATCGATAGAAATAGACACATACGGGGACGGAGTATACGTACAGAGCATAGTCTCGGCGACCATCTCCGTACCGAAGCCAGGAGCCGTGATGGACCTTTCCACCGGAATCATCCCTCCGGCAACGGAATATGATGCCGCTCCCGCGGCAATGGGAGTGAACGGGCTGAAACTGCAGTACACCATGCTTCCGCTGAAGACTGACCAGCCTATGAAACTCACGCTGAACCTGAAACTGAACGGAGAACCTGATGTCAAGAAATATGAAGTGGATGTTCCCGTACCTGACGGGGAACTGGCTGCAGGGAATTCCTACAGATTCCGCGCCGTCATCGACGGAGACGATGTTACATTCCCTCAGGTCGGAGTGACCGACTGGGTAGATGTCGACGAAACAGGGAATCCGCTCTACCCTCATTAATATCATTGGTTTTATCATCGTTCATCATTAAAAAGCATATAGAATGAAAAAGATACTGACATGCTGTGTATTGGCGGCAATATTGCTGGCGGCAGCCGGATGCGGAAAAGAAGAAAATCCAGAGACCGTCAAGGAACGTGTCACCATGACTTTCACCGCAGAATATGACGGACAGTTCACCAGGACAGCCATTGACGGAAACATGAAAGTCATCTGGTCCGAAAACGAACGCATAAGCATATTCGACGGTACCAACAACAACATTTTCTCTCTTCAGGAAGGCGCCGGCACCGTCTCGGGCACATTTCTCGGAGCTGCCATTCCCGACGAACAGTACGCCGCCCTGTATCCCTACTCCGACAAGGCTGGATACGCATCAGGAAAAATTTCCGCGGAACTGCCATCAGAGCAGACAACATCCTCAGATGACAGTTTCGCGACCATGCTGAACCCGGCAGTGGCCATGGCGGACGGAAACGGCAAACTGACATTCAGAAACGTGGCAGGACTCCTGGAAATATCCGTAGAGAATATTGAAGAGGGAATGTCCGTCAGCAGCATTGAAGTCAGGGCTGACAAGAGCCTGACAGGGCCGTACACGGTAGACATGTCGGCCGGTACCTGGTCTGCAGTCCCTTCCGATCAGGAGCGGCTGTACAGCGCCGGACTGACAAGATCAGGATCAGCGACAGACGACGGGAATGTTTTCCGGATAGTCGTCCTCCCCGGAGAGTATTCCGAGATGACCTTCACTACCGTACTTACGGACGGCACTTATTTCGAGCATGTAAAAACCACGGCAAACAATATTTCGATAGAGGCCAACAAGTGCATCAGCCAGACCATCGATGCCACCGAGACCATTTTCGGGCTGCCTGAAAGCGATGTCTTCCAGGATTTCGTGGACGGAAACAGGAACAACATTCTGCTGGATTTCTCCTATGCCGGTTACGACCATGGAGAAAGCGCACCCGAAGAAGTCTTTGTCACAAAAGGAGCAGACGGGAAATACACTGCCAGCAACGGTTACAAAGTGTACAACATAGAAGATTACGGAGGAAACGGAAACGATGACATAAGCGACAGACAGGCATTCCTGGATATGCTCGAGGACATTTTCGGAGCTCCGGAAATCAGAGGAAATCTGAAAACGCAGATCACTTTCCCGGACAAGGCATCGGCCAAGGCCGTACTCTATTTCCCTGAAGGGAATTTCATACTGCACACAGCCGATGATGACCTCGTCTCCGCCGGTCAGAGACTCAGCTATACCATACTTGTCAGAAGCGGCGACATCATCATGAAAGGTGCGGGGAAAGACAAGAGTACCATCACCATGGATGATCCGAACCAGCCTGACGATCCTGACGTATTGTATTCATCCCCTGACATGATCCAGTTCAAGCACAATACGGGCATCCAGGCAGGTACCGTCCTGGGTACAGTGACGGAAGATTCCCCGAAAGGCTCATATTCTGTCACTGCCGGCGGCCTGAACGGCATATCTTCCGGCGACTGGGTATGCCTGTATCTGAAAAATTCATCGCCGGAAGTCGTAGCGGAGGAACTTTCCCCATACCAGGCCGATGCGTCATGGGTAATGGCAAACAATTACGGAGTGTCCGTACAGGACCTGCATCAGGTAAAATCGGTTTCCGGAAACAAAGTGACATTCTACGAACCGATAATGCATGAAATAGACGCGGACTGGGGATGGAAAATAGTCAGGTACTCACATTATGCAAATGTAGGAGTGGAAGATCTCACATTCGCAGGCCATGCCGAAGAGGAGTTCGTCCATCATGCTTCATGGCACGATGACGGGGCATACAAGCCTGTCAGCATGAACCGTCTGGTAAATTCCTGGATAAGGAGAGTCGACTTCACTAGCGTAAGCGAGGCATGCTCCATCATAAACTGTGCGAACGTATCAGTCTACAATGTCAACATTGAAGGAAACAGAGGCCATGCCGCCATCAGATCCCAGGGGTCTTCCAGGGTATTCATCGGTGCCTGCGCAGACAACGCCCAAGGCATTGACCTGGACGATTCAGGGAAGCACCTCATCGGGACGCAGATTGTCCATACTGGACAATACCATACTTTCGGCATATCGAAGGAAAGCATGGGAGCCGTACTCTGGAGAATCAGATGGGGAACGGATACGAACTTCGAGTGCCATGCCACCCAGCCTAGAGCCACACTCATAGACTGCTGCGAAGGCGGATGGGAAGAACTCCGGGCCGGAGGCGATGCCGTCCAGATGCCGAACCACCTGGACGACCTGACGATATGGAATTTCAACGCGACTTCCACTACCTATACCGGAACATGGATCTGGTGGGACTATGATTCCAAATACTGGAAATTCCTGCCTCCGACGATAGTAGGCTTCCATGGAGCCGAAGTGGTTTTCGACAAATCCCAGGTAAAAGCGGATATCGGTCACGGAACGCCTGCAAACCCGGAATCACTCTACGAAGCACAGCTTCAGAACAGGCTCGGGTATGTTCCCGGCTGGCTTACAGCACTTAAAGGTACGGCCGCTTCGGACTGAAATCCACCGGCCTTGGCGGACATCCCTCTTCCGCTTCCATGATTTTATGCTCATGTATGCGGAAGTGAGATAATTTGAGTATCTTTGCACGTTTAAAACGGATATTTAAAACAACGTCAATTCGATGAAAAATTTTGTAGAGGAACTCAGATGGAGAGGCATGATACAGGACATCATGCCTGGTACGGAAGAAAAGCTGATGGAAGGGCCTACCGCAGCATATGTAGGCATAGATCCCACGGCAGACTCTCTTCATATAGGGCATCTTGTAAGCGTGATGATCCTGAAACATTTCCAGAACTGCGGACACAAGCCGTTCGCCCTTGTCGGCGGAGCCACAGGCATGATAGGCGATCCTTCCATGAAATCTCAGGAAAGGAATCTGCTCGACGAGGAAACTCTGGCACATAACGTAGCCTGCATCAAGGCCCAGCTATCCAGATTCCTGGATTTCGATTCCGATGCCCCGAACAAGGCCGAACTGGTGAACAACTACGACTGGATGAAAGGCTATTCATTCCTGGACTTTGCCAGAGATATCGGAAAGCACATCACCGTGAACTACATGATGGCCAAGGATTCAGTGAAAAAACGTCTTTCGTCCGATTCGCGCGAAGGCATGTCTTTCACTGAGTTCACATACCAGCTGCTCCAGGGTTATGACTTTCTTTACCTGTACCAGCATAAAGGCTGCACCCTCCAGATGGGAGGAAGCGACCAGTGGGGAAACATCACCACCGGTACGGAGCTGATCCGCAGGAAACTCGGAAAGGAAGCATACGCCCTTACCTGCCCGCTTATAACGAAAGCCGACGGAGGCAAATTCGGAAAGACCGAAAAGGGCAATATATGGCTGGATCCCGAGAGGACTTCACCATATCAGTTCTACCAGTTCTGGCTGAACGTATCCGATGAGGATGCCGCGAGGTATATCAGGATATTCACCATGCTCGGGAAGGAAGAAATCGAGGCAGCGATAGCGGAACACGCACAGGCCCCTCATCTGAGGACACTGCAGAAACTGCTCGCAAAAGAAATCACGGTGATGGTACACGGGAAAGAAGAGTATGAAAAGGCTGTCGAGGCTTCGAACGTACTTTTCGGGAACGCGACTTCGGAAGCGCTGAAACACCTTGACGAAAAAACCTTCCTTCAGGTATTCGATGGTGTGGCCACTTTCGGACTCGGCCATGAGAAACTGCCTCTGAACATCATCGACCTTCTGGCGGTAGAGACACAGGTATTCCCTTCAAAAGGAGAATGCAGAAAGATGATCCAGGCCGGAGGAGTAAGCATAAACAAGGACAAAGTGGCGGATATTAATGCCGAAATCGGTGAGAGCCACCTGATAGGAGGCAAATACATCCTGGCACAGAAAGGAAAGAAGAACTATTTCATCATCAAGGTCGACTAATGGAAGAAAAGAATACCAGACAGCAGAAAGTCGCCAGGGAAATCCAGAGGAACTTCGCTGAAATCATCCGCAGCAAGGGCATGGCAGCCTTTGACGGGGCCATGGTGACTGTGAGCGAAGTAAGGATAAGTCCTGACCTGTCCGTAGCCTATATCTATGTGAGCATATTCCCGTCAGAAAAGGCGGCAAAGGTGATGGAAATCCTGAAAGAGAATACCAAGGCTCTCAGAGGAGAGCTCGGGAACAGGGTAGGCAGACAGCTGAGAATCATTCCCGAAATCTCTTTCTTCCAGGATACCACCCTGGACTATGTGGCCCGCATAGAAGAACTCCTGAAAAAATAAAAGGCCAAGACATACTGCCATGAACCTGCCGTTCTTTTTCGCCTGGAGATATCTGTTTGCAAAGAAATCGCACAATGTGATAAACATCATCTCTGCAATCAGCGCTGTCGGCATGGCGATAGGGACGGCGGCTCTGATCATAGTGCTGTCCATCTACAACGGATTCGACTCTCTGGTCAAGTCCATGCTGAACGATTTCGATCCGGACATCCTCATCACACCGGCTGAAGGAAAGACCTTCGTCCCGGAAGGCCCGGCATACGACTGGATATACGGACAGGAAATCGTGAAGAACATGTGCTGCGTCATTACGGAGAACGTGTTCGTAAACTACGACGGCAGACAGGGGATGGTCACGGCCAAAGGCGCAGACTGGGTTTACGAAGAGGAATCGCCGCTGAGGGAGCATATCAGGTCAGGGGAATTCGCCCTGCACCGGGGTGACGTACCGCTGGCTGTCGTAGGCAGCGGAATCGCCTACAGAATGGGGGTCAACCCCCGCTTCCTTTCCCCATTGGAACTTTACTTCCCTGCCCGCGACAGGAATTTCTCCCTGACGAATCCTATGGCATCGATAGAAACTGTCAACGTATGGCCATCAGGAATTTTCGCCATCAACAGCGAAATAGATGACAGATACATCATCGTCCCGATCGAAGTCATGAAAGAACTTCTCGGCTACGGAGATGAAGTCTCAGGAGTGGAACTCAGGCTCAGGGACGGATACAGGCAGAAAGACGCGGAGAAACTGAAAGCCGGAATCTCGGAACGTCTGGGACCGGACTACAAAGTCAGTGACAGATTCGAACAGAACAAGTCCCTGTACAAGATGATGAAATATGAAAAACTGTCCATATTCACCATTCTGGTATTCATCGTCATCATCATAGCTTCGAATATTTTCGGTTCATTGTCCATGCTTATCATCGAGAAGCGACAGGATATCGGAATACTGGAAAGCATGGGAATGAAAGAAAGCACTGTCAGACAAGTATTCGTTCTGGAAGGATGGATGATATCCCTCCTTGGACTTGGGGCGGGACTCGTGACAGGGATAGGATTTTCATTGCTGCAGCAGCATTTCGGAATAATAAAAATGCCTGGAAACTTCATGGTCCAGGCATATCCGGTGATATTGTCAGTCCGGGATGTCATCATCACTGCCGTGAGTGTGGCCGCTGTAGGATGGATCATAGCCCGGCTTCCGGTAGGATTCATGCTCAATCGTCGATATCGACAAGATTGAAGTTGAGGTCAAATGTCAGTTCAAGCCTGTTCGTCAGCTTGACTTCATAGTCCCTGTATCCTTTTTCTATCTTCACGAACTTCGTATCCGGGAAATTCTGCCTGACATACGAGCGGATCTGCTCAGGCACCAGATCTTCATTCAATGTGGAATACCTGCAATCCACTTCCTTCCATTCGCCCTGGCCGGTAAACTCTACCTTTGTTCCCTGGGCGAAGACCACTTCGTAGGAAAGTTCCATGAAATCCGCCTCTTCCTTCACATAGGAAACCTTTTCGGACGGGAAATACTTTTTCACGAATTCCTGCGCCTTTGCCGGAAGCTTCTCATACGGAACGATACGGTCATTGTCGGCACTTGCTATTCCTGCGAACATCATCATGGCTGCGAAAACAAACAAAATCTTTTTCATATCTCAAAAATTTAACGGTTAATACTTCTTTCATCATTTTTTCTGATGCAAAGGTGAGCAGAGATTCTGAAAAGAAACTGAAATATGAAAATATTCATGATTTTTTCACGGAAAAAACATGTTTGCCGTCGAGAAAGGCGTATTTCACGGAAAGTCCGTATCCGCGGCAGATGGAATCCACGATAGCCAGACCAAGACCGGTAGAACCTTCGGAAGCAGACTGGGAATGATAGAAACGCGTAAAGATACGGCTGCTGTCCAGAGGCTCCGTACCCCGGTTAGATACGGAAAATCCGCGGGAATCCACACGCACAGCTATACAGGACCCGGCCGAACTGTGCAGGAAGGCGTTTTTAAGAAGATTCCTGGCCAGTATGGCTGCCAGCTGCTCATTCATCCTGACCAGGAACGGCGCTTTCACATCGTAGACAACCGACACTCCCCTGCCGGCATAGATCTCGGAAAACATTTCCTCCGAATCTTTCAGGACTGAGCTGAAATCCACCATGACCGTCTCAGGGAACTGGCCGTTCTCGATCCTGGTGAGCAGCAACAGTGTCCTGTTCAGATTTATCAGTCCCTGCAATTCCCTGTGGACCTTCACCAGTTCGCGTATCTGGGCCTCCGTCAGATCAGGAGAATCCAGAAGCATCTCTATCCTGCTGCTGCAGGAAGCCAGAGGAGTCTGCAGTTCATGGGAAGCGTTCCCGATAAAGCGTTTCTGCTCCTGATACCGGACCTCGAATCTGTCCGCGGCATTGCTGATGGTCTCCGAAAGCTGACGGAACTCCGTGACATTGTCCCCTGACGGTACAGGAGGCATCTTTTTGCCGGGTACATAGTCGTCCAGCCAGCGGAGCATGGCCTTCAGAGGACGCATGTTGTAGCTTATGACCAGCACGGATATGCCCAGCACTGACAGAAGCATCGCCACATACAGAGCCACAATCCACCACATGATGGATCGCTGGATATCCTCTTTCTCGAAAGTCGGGACTGCCACAGTCAGTTCGAAATACCTGTCATCACTGTCCCGGAAGATACGGTACAGCACCCTGGCGGATTCGAATTCCGATTTTGCTGAAATGAACACCTCCTTATATTCGAAACTGATCCACGGACGGGACATGGCATACTCTTCCGAAACCTCCGATATATAATAGGTATTGTTGGTCCCGTTGTCATCCGAGGGGAGATCCACGCCAGCCAGTTTTCTGATGATAAGGCCGTCCGAATAGTCTATCAGGGAGTCATCCGTCTCATCGTTAATTTCATCGGTAGTGGCCATGTAGAAGCAGAATGCCCATCCGGTCAGAAGGATGGTCAGGGCGAAAGCCAGCCATGCCGTGATTTTCAGCAGAAGTTTCATCTTTCCATATCAGTTCAAGTGACCTTCGCTCATGTCCGCTCAGGCCAATAATTTATACCCGAAACCATAGACGGCCCTGATCTCGATATCGGCACCGGCTTCCTGGAGTTTCTTTCTGAGATTCTTCACCTGCGCGTACAGGAACTGGAAATCGTCTGTCTGGTCGACATGATCGCCCCAGATGGCTTCCGCCAATACGGCCTTGTCCACCACATGGCCGGGTCTGTGCATGAAATACTCCAATATCGCAAACTCTTTCTTCAAGAGGTCTACCTGATTCCCTCCGACGAACACCCTCCCGGTTTCCGGCTCCAGAGTGACATTGCCTGCCTTCAGGGAAAAATCCCCGTCCATCCTGCTGCGTCTGGCCACACTCCTGATCCTGGCCGAAAGTTCGGCCAGATGGAAGGGTTTCGCCAGATAGTCGTCAGCGCCCAGTTCCAGACCAGTCACCTTGTCATCTATGGAATCCTTCGCGGAAATAATGATGACATTCGTCCTGGACCCCATGCCCTTTATTTTGGACAGAAGTTCCAGACCGCTGCCTCCCGGCAGCATGATATCCAGAAGAATACAGTCATAAGCATACAGATCCAGCTTTTGGGAAGCAGAACCGAAATCATGAGCCTCCACGACAGTATGTCCGTCCTTCTTCAGATAGACGGACATCACCTCCGACAGAGACAGGTCATCCTCAACAATCAGTATCTTCATGAATTTTTTTCTAAATATAATTCATTATTTCCAAAATAAATCAGCATTAAAAAAATAAAATGCACTATCTTTGAAAGCTAATCGCTTGTGGAAATGGGAAAGAATATTTATCTGATAGACGGTCACGCCCTGATCTTCAAGATGTACTATGCCTTCATCAGAAGACCGATGATAAACTCCAGAGGGACAGACACATCCATACTCTTCGGATTCACAAAATACATACTTGAACTGATAGAGAGGGAAAGGCCTACCCACCTGGCAGTGGCGTTCGACCCTCCGGGAGGGACATTCAGGAACAGGATATACCCGGAATACAAGGCTACCAGAGAAGAGACTCCGCAGCTGGTCATCGATGCCCTCGAACCGCTGACGGAACTGTGCCACGCCCTGCGGATACCGGTGATGATGGTTCCGGGATATGAAGCCGACGATGTCATCGGTTCCATGTCCAGAAAATTCGAGAAAGAGGGTTTCACTGTATACATGGTCACTCCTGACAAGGATTACGGACAGCTGATTTCGGAACATGTCATCCAGTACAAGCCTGGAAAGGCAGGCGGAGAGAGAGAACTTGTGGACAGACAGGCCGTATGCCGGAAGTACGGGATACAAAGACCCGAGCAGGTGATAGACATGCTCACGATATGCGGCGACACGTCAGACAACGTTCCCGGAGTCAAGGGCGTGGGCGAAGTCGGGGCCGGGAAACTCATAGCGAAATACGGGTCTGTGGAAAACATTTACAGGCATATTGGCGAACTGACACCCAGACAGCAGGCTGCATTCGAAGAAGCACGGGACCATATAGAACTGAGCCATACCCTCGTGACCATCAGGACAGACGTGGACATCGACCTGAAGCCGGAAGATGCCGAGGTCAGATCAGACTATTCCCCTGAAATCGCCGGGCTCTTCGAAAAATACGAATTCAAGTCCCTTTCAAGATTCATCAGCCATGTCGAGCCTGTCAAAAGGGAAGAAAAGAAACTTGAGATAAAGGAAATAACTCCGGCCGAGTTTTCGCGGATAGCCGGGAAAACCGGAATTTTCAGCATGGTGGCCGATTTCTGCGGCGACGGGATTTTCGCGACCGTGGCAAAATTGACCGCAGGAGCGGTCTGCGATGGAGTGAATTATTGCGCCAGTGGAAAATGCGGGGATTTCAGGGAGATCATCGAAGACTCCGGAATAAGAAAGTGCGGATACGACTTCAAGTCCCAGATCAATGCTCTGGACAGGGAAGGAATGACAGTCGCAGGGACACTTCTGGACATAGAGCTGATGCATTATCTGATAAACCCGGAAAAAAGCCACAAGGCCGGAATCCTGGCCATGAGCTATCTGGGCATAAGCCTGGATGAAGAATCCGGACAGCCTGTACAGAGATCGCTGTTCGAGGAAAGCGAAGCTGCGGAAAACGGATCACGGAATCCGGAAGCGATAGTAAACGTGATGCTGGCAGACAGAATCATGAAGGAACTTTCAGAAACAGGAGAAGACAAGCTGTATCTGAAAATGGAAGAACCTCTGATCCGTGTACTGGCGAAAATGGAACGCACCGGTGTCCGGGTGGACATGGTGCAGCTGAAGAATTTCGAAGCGGAACTCAGGGCAGATCTGGCCGAAAGACAGGAGAGGATCAGGGAAATGGCTCAGGAGCCGGATCTGAACATATCATCGCCCATGCAGGTAGGCATAGTACTGTTCGAAAAACTGGCACTCGACCCCAAGGCGAAAAAGACAGGCAGCAAAGGCTACTATTCAACCGATGAGGAAACCCTGGCGGCGATCCAGGACAAGCATCCGATAGTAAACGAAATCCAGGAATTCAGAGCCGTAAAGAAACTGCTTTCATCATATGTAGAGCCGTTCCCGGGGTTCGTAAACCCTCAGACCGGAAAGGTGCATACCACCTTCAACCAGGCCCTGACAGCCACCGGGAGACTCAGTTCGTCAAAACCGAACCTGCAGAATATCCCCGTACGGACAGAGAGGGGGCGTGAAATCAGGAAAGCCTTCATACCGTCGGCTCCTGACGGGGTCATCATGTCCGCCGACTATTCCCAGATAGAACTGAGAATCATGGCCCATCTGAGCGGTGACAGCCATCTGACAGAAGCGTTCAGACACGGGCTGGACGTGCATGCCATCACTGCCGCCAAGATCTTCGGAATAGATCCGGAGGACGTGACACCGGACCAGAGACGCATAGCCAAGACGGCAAACTTCGGAATCATGTACGGGATCTCCGCTTTCGGACTGGCGCAGCGACTGAAAATACCGCGCGGCGATGCGAAGAAGATCATAGACGACTACTTCATGAATTTCCCTGCCATCTCCACCTTCATCCAGGACACCATAGCCTCTGCCCGTGAAAAAGGATATGTGGAAACCCTGTTCGGCAGACGGAGATACCTGCCGGACATCACCTCCAGAAACGCTACCGTCAGGTCTCTTGCGGAAAGGAATGCAGTCAACGCGCCCATACAGGGGACATCAGCCGACATCATAAAGCTGGCCATGGCAGATGTCGACAGACAGATGCAGGCACGGGACTTGAAGAGCAGGATGGTCCTGCAGATACACGACGAACTTGTATTCGATGCCGTTCCGGAAGAAACCGATATCCTGGAAGAAATAGTCACGGAAAAAATGCAGAACGTCATACAATTATCCATACCTTTGACAGTTGAATGCAATTATGGAAAAAACTGGCTCGAAGCTCACTGATATGCCGGACAAGGAACTGATCCGGCTCGCTCTGGAACAGAATCAGGCGGCATACATCGTTTTATACACAAGATACAATGTCGGGGTGCGGAATCATATCGCCAAATATGTTTCGCAGAACGAAGACATAGAAGACATCATGCTGGAAAGTTTCCAGAAAGCTTTCAGCCAGATCGGACTGTACAATCCTGAATACCGCTTCTCCACCTGGCTGTTCAGGATAGCCAGGAATACGGCCCTGGACCATATCGGAAGGAAAGACAGGGAGAAAAACAACATGCCTGTAACATCCATCAACGACCAGCTTTCCGAAATCGATGACATCCCGGCTCCGATGCACAACCCCGAAGAGGATATCATCAAACAGCAGGAATACGACAAGTGGATAGCCAACATCGACAAGCTGAAAGAGGACTACCGCACAGTGGCCAGAATGAATCTGATAGACAATTTCGGCTACAAGGAAATCGCAGAAACGCTGTCCCTGCCCATAAACACGGTCAAGACCAGAATCCGCAGGGCCAAGGAACAGCTGTTGAAAATGATGAACATATCGGATGAACTGCAATAAGTTCCGTATTCCCCAAAGTAAGACTTAAAGCGACAGACATGACCTTCAATGAATTCATACAGACAGTATCCGGCTCTTTCGACGGTCTGACGGACAGGCAGACAGAACAGTTCCGCCAGCTCGGGGAACTGTATACGGACTGGAACTCGAAAATAAACGTCATCTCCAGAAAAGACATAGGAGAACTGTACTCCCACCATATCCTGCACTCCCTCGCCATCGCCGAATACCTTAAAATCGCGATGCCGTCCGTCTACTATGAATTAAGGAGCCCTTCGGGCAATATCAGCCTGCTGGACATAGGTACCGGAGGCGGATTTCCGGGGATTCCCCTGGCCATTCTCTTCCCGGGAGGGAAATTCACGCTTTGCGATTCCATAGGGAAAAAGATCACCGTGGCTTCATCCATAGCCGGATCAGTCGGGCTTGACAATGTAAGGACTGTCAACGCCCGCGCAGAAGCATTGCCTGACAAATTCGACTTCATAGTATCCAGGGCCGTGACATCGATAGAGAATTTCCTGCCGTGGACGAAGGGAAAGTTCTCAAAGGGAATCCTCTATCTGAAAGGAGGGGATATCGCGGCTGAACTGAGTGCAGCCATGCGGAAATTCAATATCAAGCCAGGCAGTATCCACACATGGAAAGTGGACTCCTGGCTGAAAGACGGGTATTTCGATGGAAAGATGGTGATTTTCTTTGAAGGCAAGGGAAGTTTTTAGAAAAATTATTTGTATTTAAAGTGAAAAGTACTACCTTTGCACTCCCAAATTATGAAGAAAAAATAAAAACACAAGATAATGAAAAGAACATTTCAACCTTCGCAGCGTAAGCGTCGCAACAAACACGGATTCCGTGAGCGCATGTCTACACCTAACGGACGTCGTGTTCTGGCTGCACGCCGCCGTCACGGACGCAAGAAACTGACTGTTTCTTCAGAAGACAGATTCTAGGAAATTTTTTCCTTGACGAAAAGAGACTGTGTCAAAATGGTAAATTTTGGCGCAGTCTCTTTTTAGGTATGTCAGAACGCAGCAGTTTGCATTTACAACACATCGCCTTCATATATCAGAGCAGCAGCATGACTGCAAAGGAATAGAGGAGGAATGCCTGAAAAAGAAGGTTTCCTGCAGTTCCGTACGAAAGCAGAGGTTCCGTAGGATCTTCCTGTCCGAGTTCCGCTATCCTGTTTTCTCCGGGAAGCCCCCTGAACGACCACTTTTTCACCAGGAAACCGTCCGCAAAATACGTGGCCCCTCCATTCGATCTGTTGAGAGTGATCAGGGTCTTGTAATCGGAATAGAAAAGCGAACGCTCCATCACGTCCATATCCATTCCGTCCATATCCCCAAATCCGGAGAGAATCTCCCGGCCCTTCTCAGGCGAGGCAGCCACCAGAAGCAGAGGTCGGAAACCATTCTCCGAAACAGACCTGAGATACCTGGCCAGCACCTTCCATTTTCGCGGTGACAGATTTTCCGGAGCATACACACTCACGACCATGACCTTGTGGCCTGTTGCCAGACGGTCATGATATTCTCCCGTTTCGTCTATGACAGGAAGGGATATGACAGATTCGTCAGTCTTCGGAGTCTCTTTCTTTACGGTCTCGGCAGATACGAATGTCCATGTGGAATCAGGCAGATCGTCGAGGGTGAATTCCCTGGTACGCCCGTTCTTTTCATAAATGAAAACGGCTTCATACTCGTCATCCACGGCCAATGCCCTGCCTGTGAATCTTTCGGATGCTTCCAGACGTGCAGATGCCGAATAATCGGTGAAATCCACTACCGGAATATAGAGCAGGGAATAACCCGCAAAAAGTATCAGGCCGGCTGTCACCATGGAAAAGGCGACATATTTCCGCTTCTTCGGTCTGCCCAGGGCTGAAAAAGGGAAAAAAGATATGCAGCTCAGAACCGACAGGATCAGGTTCTTGACAAATGTCTGGGCATGAGTCAGATGTACCGCTTCCCCGAAACAGCCGCAGTCCATGACAGGATTGAATATCAGCAACGCCATGGAAATCAGCATGAACACGCCCATGGCTGTCAATGTGGCCATGGCGGTGATCCGCCTCCACACGCCAGTGATAAGTGCAGCCCCTATCAGTGACTCGGCCATGGAAACAACCACCGCCACCGGTTTGGCGGAAAAGGAGAGGAAATCCAGGTGCATGAACTTGTAATATTCATCCACTATCATGGAAGTGCCTGTCGGATCCAGAAGCTTGAGCACTCCGGATATGAAAAAAACGATTCCGACCAGATAGCCGCAGAACCTTTTGCTTCTGTTCAATATTATATTCATAAGACATTCATATTATGACGCAGGCCTGACGGATGATCACGCTCGTTTACGCCAGGACCAAGTCTGTGACAGCCTTTATTCTGGAAAAGATATCATCGGGAGGAAGCATCGTGCCGTCCTCCGCGGAGCAGTCCACTCTTACGAATTTAGGATCGCTTTCGCATTGGAGACGGTATATGTCCCGCACTTTCTTCTGGAAGCCCATATCCGCTTCATGGATATCCCTGGCACCGGCCAGATAGTCCCTGTCTCGCCCTGCCCTGTCAGCGGCAAGCTTCTGCTCCACGAAGCCCGTGGGAACATCCAGAAAGATGTTCAGATCCGGCACCGGAAGGCCGAAAGAAGTGTATTCAGTAGTGAATATCCAGTTCCTCAGTCTTTCGCGTTCGGCAGGATCATCCAGTTTCGCACACTGGTACGCTATATTCGAATAGACGTACCTGTCCAGAAGTATGGTTTTCCCCTTTTCGAGTTCCCGTTTCATATAAGGGGCGATCTGATGTCTGTCCTCAGCGAAAAGCAGGGCTACAAGCTGTGGGTGCACCGAGTCGTTTTCCCCGAAATCACCGCGTAGGAAACGGCTTATCAGTTCCCCGTATACGGGAGCGTCATACCGAGGGAAATGTATGTAATCCACATTCCCGCAGCGGTCCTCCAGATATCTTCTCATTTTCCGGACCTGGGTAGACTTCCCGGCTCCGTCCAAACCTTCCAATACTACAAGCATGATTTAAAAAATTTCATAAAGATAATTTAAAAGGATATTTTTACAAAATCTTTTGACAAGAGCAAGAAAGGATGGGAAACATGAAAGAGAAGGACAGGGACATAACGGTGATGGGGATTCTGAACCTCACCGGAGATTCATATTTTGCAGACAGCAGATGTCTGGGAAAGGACGGGAACATTGACCTGGAACAGGTCCTGGAAAGAACGGAGAGGATGTTCGCGGAAGGAGCCGGCATCGTGGACATAGGGGCATGCTCGTCAAGGCCGGGGGCCGTACTTCCGGACGAAGCCGAAGAATGGCGGCGTCTCTCCCCTCTGATGCAGGTTCTCAGAAAGGAATTCCCGGACGGGAAATTTTCAGTGGACACTTTCAGGTCCGGAATCGTCAGGAAGTGTTTCGACAACATTGGTGATTTCACGGTGAATGACATATCTGCCGGAGAAGATGATCCGCATATGCTGGAGACTGTGGGAAAACTCGGTCTCGGATACGTGGCCATGCACAAGAAAGGGTCTCCGGCAGACATGCAGGACAGATGCTCCTACGATGATGTCACGGAAGAGGTGCTGGAGTATTTCCGGAATTTCTCCGTCAGGGCGGAAAAGGCCGGCATACGGGACTGGATTCTGGATCCCGGTTTCGGCTTCGCGAAGACTGTAGCACAGAACTACCGGCTTCTGCGTGAATTGGACAGGTTTTCGGTCCTGGGCCGCAGGATTCTGTCAGGCATCTCCAGGAAGAGCATGATATACAAGTTTCTGGACATAACACCGGAAGAGGCGCTTCCGCAGACTCAGGTACTGCACCTGGCGGCGCTGGAACGAGGAGCGGACATCCTCCGTGTACATGATGTGGCTGAAGCTGTCCGGACTGTCCGGCTCTACCGCATGCTGATATGACGGAAGGGACGGATAAATTCATTTTCGGATTTTCACCGATTATTCGTATTTTTGTATGATGTACAAATAAAACAGCAATGAACACCGATTCACTTATGGCAGTATCGCCCATAGACGGGAGATATGAGCGTCAAACAGAAACTCTCAGAGAATATTTCAGCGAATTTGCGCTGATCCGCTACCGCATCCGTGTGGAAATAGAATATTTCATAGCCTTGTGCGAAATGCCGCTGCCGCAGCTGGCAGACTTCGACCACGGGAAATTCGAAGCTCTGAGAAATATTTACAGGAACTTCACTGCGGAAGAGGCCCAGAGGGTAAAAGACATAGAAAAGGTGACAAACCACGACGTGAAAGCCGTGGAATATTTCATCAAGGAGAAATTCGGCGAGATGGGTATCCTGAAATGGGGGGAATTCGTACATTTTGGCCTCACGTCACAGGACATAAACAACACCTCCGTGCCGCTTTCGCTCAAGGAAGCCGTGGAAAACTGCTGGCTGCCGCTCCTGAACGAAGTCCTGGATATCATCAGGACCATGTCGGATGAGTGGAAAGATATCCCGATGCTGGCCAAGACACACGGACAACCGGCCTCGCCTACAAAGGTGGGCAAGGAATTCAGAGTATTCCAGGTGAGACTGGAAGAACAGCTCAGGCAGTTCTCGCTGCTGACTTACCCTGCCAAGTTCGGAGGGGCGACGGGAAACATGAACGCCCACAAGATCGCATATCCCGGAATAGACTGGATCGGATTCGGAGACAGGTTCGTGGCATCTCTTGGACTGAAAAGATCGTTCCCTACCACACAGATCGAACACTATGACAATCTGGCAGCCATCTTCGACAACATGCGGCGTATAAACACCATACTTATCGACATGGCCCGCGATATCTGGACCTACATCTCCATGGAATATTTCAAACAGAAAGTAAACAAGAACGAAGTGGGTTCTTCAGCCATGCCGCACAAGGTCAACCCTATAGATTTCGAAAATGCGGAAGGAAATCTGGGAATGGCCGATGCCGTACTGACTTTCCTGTCCATGAAGCTGCCTGTTTCAAGGCTGCAGCGTGACCTGACGGATTCCACTGTGCTCAGGAATATAGGAGTACCTGTGGCGCATCAGATCATCGCGCTGAATTCCCTGAAAAAAGGTCTTGGAAAGCTGATCCTCAACGAAGCGGCCATAGAAGCGGATCTGGAAAGGAACTGGGCGGTAGTGGCAGAAGCCATCCAGACCATACTAAGGCGCGAGAACTATCCGAACCCGTATGAGACCCTGAAAGCCCTGACACGTACCGGCTCCGTCATAAACCATGAGACGATATCCGACTTCATCGACAGGCTCGATGTCAGTGATTCCGTAAAGGATGAACTCAGAGCCATAACGCCTATGACATATACCGGTTTCTAGAAAGCCGGAAGGAAGCCTTCCTGCCGGAACTGTAAGAAATGGAAATATCCGGAACCGAGAGCGTATATATCCTGAAAACTACTCGTTTTTCAGGATATATACGTCTTCACCGGGCGCGGCCAGATGAAACTGTTCCCTGGCGAATTTTTCCAGGGTATCCTTGTCGGTAACCAGCAGGTTTATCCTGGTGTCGAGTTTCCGGAGTTCTTCCCTGTACTGACGGATCTGCTCTTCCTGACGGGCCTTTTCACGGGAAGCCCCTATCCAATGGAAAATATTGTTCCCCGGCTTGAAAAATATGAACAGTACGAAAACCAATGTACTGATAGCCACGAATCCGCCGAAACTGCCAGGTCCGCCTTTGAATATTTCCTTTAACTTTTTCATGGATATCCCGGATATTTGAAAGTTTTTCCTTTTCTGAATCTATTATTCAGCAAAAATAATTAAATTTGAAGAATATAGAAAACATTATAATCAAACTAATCAATACACATCATGAAACCAACACTACTAGTACTTGCGGCCGGGATGGGTAGCCGCTATGGAGGCCTTAAACAAATGGACGGACTCGGTCCCAACGGAGAAACCATCATCGACTATTCCATTTTCGATGCAGTAAAATCCGGTTTCGGGAAAGTCGTCTACATCGTGAGGGAATATTTTCTCGATGATTTCAAGGCAATGGTAGAAAAAAGATACAAGAATGTCACCTGTCCTGACGGCACACCACTTGAATTCGACTATGTGACACAGGAACTGAACAAGATTCCGGAAGGTTTCACCCTGAATCCTGAAAGGGAGAAACCATGGGGTACGGCCCACGCGGTCCTCATGGCGAAGGACGTGATAAAGGAACCGTTCGCAGTCATCAACGGAGACGACTATTACGGGAAGGATTCTTTCAAGATCATGGCCGACTGGCTCATGGCCCATGCAGAGACCAAGGGGCAGTACTGTCTGGTAGGTTTCGAGCTGGACAATACCCTGTCGGAATCAGGCGGAGTTTCAAGAGGTCTCTGCACCGCTGATGCGGATCACTACCTCACCCATGTCGAGGAGCACCACAACGTAGAGAAGGCTGCAGACGGAAAAGTCTATGCGGACAACAGCAAGGGAGAAAGAGTGGAAGTGGACGGCAAGGCCCTTTGTTCCATGAACATGTGGGGTTTCACTCCAGACTATTTCGAGAACAGCCATGACGTGTTCATCCAGTTCCTGAAAGAGAACATCACAGAATTGAAAAAGGAATTCTATATCCCTTACGCTGTGGACTACATGATCAAGAACGGTCTGGCCAAGACCGAGCTGCTCTCCACACCTTCACGCTGGTTCGGAGTCACTTACAAACAGGACAGGCCGGGGGTAGTGGCCAAGTTCCAGGAGTTCGCGGACAAGGGTATCTACCCTACACCTCTTTATAAATAATATAACGCCAGTCCGACGAATTATTCCACTCGGCTCGAGAGATTTCGCCGGACTGACGTTAATCTTTTTTTGATCAAATATGTGAGGGTGGGTCAAAAGGGGACTTTCTGCCACCCTCGCTTTTTATAAATCCGTAATAAACAGGATTCCAAATAGAAAACCGACGTCAGCCAATGTCTATCATATCGCCTAAACGGAAAATCAGATCATCATATAACATCCTGTCGGACTTCGACTATTACCTTCCGGACATCAAAGGAATGTTCATTCTCCTGGCATTGCTCCTGGCCGGAGCCTTACTGGGGAATCTCGTAACTGCACTCATGACGATGCTGCCTGGAAGCGGCGGGACGATGAACGAATATTCGATGCTGGTATCATATCCGGTAATGTTTCTCCCGCCTCTGCTATATGCCGTCGGAAAAAGCAAGTTCAACAGGGACTTCGATGAGGTCAGCCCTGTTCCGGTAGACGGCAGGAATTTCGGCAGACTGGGATTCTGGCTCCTCGTTCCCATGGTGATGATCGCCACACTCGCAACAGGATTCGCCGTAGACCCGCTGTCAAAACTTCTGCCGCCGACTCCCGAATGGTTCGACAGGCTGAACGAACAGATGCTGACAGGTACCCCCTTGTGGGCGACCCTGCTTTCCGTATCGGTTTTCGCACCTCTGTTTGAAGAATGGCTTTGCCGTGGACTGGTGCTCAGAGGGCTTCTGACCCGGATGAAACCGGTATGGGCCATGGTCATATCATCACTGTTTTTCGCACTGATACATCTGAATCCGTGGCAGGCTTTGCCGGCATTCATTCTGGGCATGCTGTTCGCGTATGTTTACTACAGGACAGGCTCGCTCAAACTGACCATGCTGATGCACTGTACCAACAACACATTCGCCGCCCTGCTCGGACAGAACGACGCATTGCGCGAAATGAGTTCATACAGTGAAATCATGACCGTATGGCAGTACGTCACACTGGTATCCGCAGGCGTCTTTCTGACCGTGCTTTTCCTGGTGATACTCAGGAAGAATACGTCTGTCCGACCTTCATGCCATATTCAGGATGACACCGCAGATAATCCCCTGCCTTAGCCAACGTTTCAGGCTTTCCCACATCGACAAGTTCCAGTGAGTCCGGCACTGCCCCGTAAACAGGGTATTCTGCGGCTATGTCCAGATAAAAGTCCATGATCGGGAATCTCTCTCCGAAATTTCTCCGGCGGAAAAGGGAGAAGACATCGTGAGACAGTATATGGATGCCTGAGAACGCATATTTCCTGCATCCGGATACATCCAGAGAACCGAACGGCGTACGGACTTCCCCGGTGGAAATATCGGTCCACCCTGCCAGTCTCATATCATCATTGAACAGCAGATATCTGGAGGTTTTCCTGTCACTTACCGCCAGAGTGGCCACGGCATCCGTACGGACCTGTGCTTCAAGCCAATCCAGATCCAGATCCGAAAGAATATCCACATTGTGTACCAGGAACCTGTCTCCGCCCAGCAAGGGTTCCGCATGGAGGATTCCTCCTCCCGTATCCCGCAGAAGATCCCTCTCGTCGGAAACAAGTATCTCCACTCCGGGTATGTCAAGCGTATCCAGGTATTCTTCTATCAGGCCGGCAAAATGGTGCACATTCACCACTATGCGGTCATAACCGAAAGATACCAGACGCCGGAGCACTATTCCGAGCAGCGGACTGTCCCCTACCCTTACCAGAGCCTTCGGCAAATGTTCCGTAAGCGGACGGAGCCTGGTTCCAAGCCCCGCGGCGAATATCATGGCTGTCTTCATCGTCAGAATGTCTTTTTCACTCCCTGTTCCCGGTGGAAGAGTTCCACGCCAATACCGTATTTTGAACTCAGATGCCCTGCAAGCGCCTCCGCACAATATACGGAGCGGTGCTGCCCGCCTGTACATCCGAAACAGAACATAAGGTCAGTGAATCCCCTGCTGATGTATTTCTCCACATGCGCATCCGCGAGAGAATAGACGTTTTCCAGAAAAGGCGTCACCTCTCCCCTGCCCTCCAGAAAAACCTTCACTTCCCTGTCCATTCCGGTCAGAGACTTGAACCGGTAGTATTTTCCCGGATTATGTATGGCCCTGCAGTCGAACACATAGCCTCCTCCGTTCCCTGAGACATCTTCCGGAATACCTTTTCTGTAGGAAAAACTGAAAATCCGCACTCTCAGACATGAAGCCTGCTCTGCCGGACCTTTCTCCCGGGAGCGTAAAAAACGGGGCATGGCGATCATTTTTTCCAGCAGGGCCGACAGATACGGACAGATGTCAGAAACATACGGAAGCAGACCGCGCAGACTGGCCACCGCATACGGAATGCTCTCCAGAAAATGTCTTTTCTTCTCGAAATATCCTCTGAATCCGTAAGCCCCAAGCACCTGCATCATCCTGAAAAAGACGAAAAGCTTCAATTCCTTTCTGAACGCTTCCTCATCTACTGTCCTGTATTTCCGCAACGAAGCCAGGTACGTATCCACGAGTTCATTTTTCAAGGTCTCGGGAAAATCCGACCTGGCCTGCCATACGAACGAAGCTACATCATAATAGACAGGGCCGCGGCGTCCTCCCTGGAAATCGATAAAGTAGGGTTCCCCATCCTTCAGCATCACATTCCTGGACTGGAAATCCCTGTACATGAAGGCATCGGCAGGGGTCTCGGCCAAGATGCCGGCCAGTTTCACGAAATCATCTTCCAGCTTTTCCTCATCGAATTCTATCCCTGTCGTTTTCAGAAAGCAATATTTGAAATAATCCAGATCGAACATGATCGACCGTGCACTGAACGCATGTCCGTGAAAACATCGGGAGAAGTCCCATCCTTCAGCACCCTTTATCTGTATTTCAGGCAGTAAGGATATGGTCTTCTTCAGCAAAGCCACGTCTTCGGACGAATAATTCCCTGCCAGTCTTCCGGACGAGAGCCTGTCGAAAAGGCTTTCGTTTCCCAGATCTTCCTGGAGATAATACATCCTGTCAGGGCTGACGGCATAGACTTCCGGGACATTTATGCCTTTCGAAGCGAAATGAGCGGCGAGTGCACAGAAGACGTCATTCTCTTCCGCCACCGTGCCAGCTACCCCGATGCAGGAAAAACCGTCATGCGAAAGTCGGAAATATGTCCGGTTGCTGCCGGACGATGTCAGCTGCGATATAGTTTCAGGATCATGTCCGGTATATGATCTGAACAGGTCTTCCAGTTCTGTCTTCATCTGAATGGAAATTGAATGTGAATTTTCAAAATTAACGCTTAAATTCCGCATTGACAAAATTTCATGGCATTACGGTCTTATTATTTTAAATAATTTATAATTTTGTAGTTTGTACCCGGATGAAGTCCGGAACGGGGCAAGGGGTTTAAGACAGCAAGGATCCTGAAGGAATCCTTGATACGGTCCGGCGGATTCCCCTGCGCCAGATAACACAAAACTGTCGGACTGACGTTATTTTATGGCTCTTAACAACGCATATTGCTCTGACAAGTACCAGTACACGATGGGAAAGTCTTTTTATGAAAGCGGCTTCAGGGACAGGACCGCCATTTTCAACCTTTTCTACAGGAAAGCCCCGGAAAACAACAACTGGGCCGTGGTCAGCGGTGTGGAAGAAGTGCTGGAAATGGTCAGGAATCTGGGAAACATGCCGGAGGATTTCTTCGAAAGATTTCTGCCGGGGGATGAGTATGCGGAATTCAGGAAATATCTGGCCGGCATGAAATTCACCGGAAACATATACGCCATGAGGGAGGGGGAAATAGCTTTCCCGAACCAGCCTGTGATCATCGTGGAGGGTCCCATGATAGAGGCTCAGGTGCTGGAAACTCCCATGCTGTGCATCATGAACCATCAGATGGCGGTGGCCACGAAGGCTTCGCGTGTGTGCAGGGCTACGAACAAGCCGGTGAGCGAGTTCGGTTCGCGCCGGGCCCACGGCCCGTGGGCTGCCGTTTACGGCGCCAAGGCCGCTGTCATAGCGGGCTGCGCGAACACGTCCAACATCCTCACCGGAGCCATCTTCGACTGCGGATCCACCGGTACCATGGCCCACAGCTACGTGACATCGTTCGGCTGCTCGGTATCCGGAGAATACCATGCGTTCGACACCTATATCAAGACCCATCGCGGAGAAGCCCTGATACTGCTCGTAGATACCTACGACACCCTGAAATGCGGGATTCTCAATGCCATCAGGGCCTACAAGGACAACGGTATAGATGACTCATACCCTCTTATGTACGGCATCAGGCTGGACAGCGGGGACCTCGCCTATCTGTCTACCGAATGCAGACGCATTCTGGACGATCACGGACTCAGGAACTGCAAGATATTCGCCACCAATTCACTGGACGAATACATCATCTCCGATCTGGAAAGACAGGGAGCCTGCATAGATTCCTACGGAGTCGGCGATGCCATCGCCACCAGCAAGGCAAACCCGTGCTTCGGGAATGTCTACAAACTGGTCCAGATAGATGACGAGCCTGTATTGAAAAGGTCGGAAGACAAGGTCAAGCTGATAAATCCGGGATTCCAGATCACTTACAGAATCATGAAACATGACCAGGAAAACGGAAACATCTTCAAGGCCGATGTGACCTGCCTCAGAGGAGACAGCCTCTCCCGCAAGATCACCGCCGGCGAGACATTCACCATCTTCGACGAATACGACAGGTACAAGTTCAAGACCTTCGAAGCAGGGACATATACTGCCGCAGCTCTTCAGGAAAAGGTGATGGAGAACGGGGAAATATGCTGCCGGCAGCACAGCCTCGCTGAAAAGAAGGCATACTACAACGCTACCCTGAGCCATTTCAGCCCGAGCGAAAGACGTCTTATCAACCCGCATTATTACAAGGTCGACATCTCCGATGATCTGTACGACATGAAAATGAGTATCATAAACAGGCTTTCAAAGGAAATCCACGAGTTCCACATTTAAATCCGCTACCCACATGAAAGATTCCGCACTGATAATAGTGGATATGCTGAATGACTTCATCGACGGGTCGATGGCATGTCCGAACGCAAAAGAAGCAGTGAACGAAACCGCCGCCTTCATTGACGGCAAGACTGCGCCAGAATCCGGCCAGGATGACGAAAACGCCATCCTGGGACAGTTCCCCATCCTTTTCATCTGCGACCATCACCCTGCAGACCATTGTTCATTCATTGAAAACGGAGGACAGTGGCCGGCCCACTGCGTGACAGGTACGAGAGGAAGCGCCATACATGACAAACTCACCCCATATGTATCGGAAGAACTGACATTCTACAAAGGATGCGACAAAAACCAGGAACAGTATTCCGGATGGGAAGGAATGAACAAGGCGGGACAGTCCGTGGAAGAAGTTCTGGACCTTCTGGACATAAGCGAGGTTTATGTCTGCGGGATAGCTACGGAATATTGCGTCAAGGCTACGGCGGAAGACCTGTTCAAAGCCGGAAAGAAAGTCACCGTCCTGAAAGACGCCCTCGGCTATGTGGACCGCGACGGTCATATCAAGGCCATGGACGAAATGCGCAGTGAAGGCATCCTGATAGCATAAGCACTACTCAAAAGGTTGAGCAGCAAAGGGGTCGGTTTCAAAAATTTTGGAAAATCAAAAATAATGTCTACCTTTGCCGGCTCGATATGAAGAAGTTTATATCAAAAATATGGTTTCCGGCAGTGCTTACTGCTTTCGCAGCGGTACAGTCATTCGGCATTGATGCAGGAAGATTCAGCAGAGTCCTGATCCAGCAGGACAGCCTGGCGACCATAGAAGGAGCGGACAGTGTCCATGCCATGGACAGCGTTGCGGCTGATTCACTCGCCGCACCTGACTCTGTCGGTATTCAGGCTGCAGATTCCCTGACGCCTGCAGATTCCCTGACGCCTGCGGATTCCGTTGTGAATCCGGCTGACACCATCGTGGTTCCCGATTCTCTCAGATATACGGATACCCTTAAATTCAAATACTATATCGCACTCAAGGACAGCGTCACCCGTGCGGCGGTCAGAGACTCGCTCAGAAGCATAGGGGACTCGCTGGAACTTCACCGTCTGGACTCTCTCGTATTCAAGGATTCTACGGAGACCGCATACAGGGACTCCATCGCATGGTTCAATTCATTGTCCCGGAGGGAAAAGAAAAAATATCTGGCAGAGCTGGAAACCGCAAGGAAAATGGTGGAGATGGACAGCATTCTCGCCAGAAAAGACAGTATCAGGGCCTATAAGGACAGTATCATAGAAAACACCCCGCGTATCCTAAGCACATACGTGATTCCTGATTCCATGCAGTACAAGAGAATGATAATGTGGAATCATGACAGGTATTTCAACGATATCGAACTTAAAGACATAGACACCAGTTACAACGCCCATTTCACGGAATACCCTTTCTTCAAGGAAGACGTGAACGCCACCTATCTCGGTGTCATAGGATCCCCGACAGAGACTTACAACTATTTCCGGAGGGAAGAGGCTGAAAATGCCGTATTCTACACGCCCTACATGGTCTACAACTACACTCCCGAGACTCTCCCGATGTACAATACAAAGACTCCGTACACCGAACTGGCATACTGGGGAACCCTTTTCGCCAATACGGAAAAGGAGGAAAGCGATGTCAGAGTGATGACGACCCAGAATATTCTTCCGGAGCTGAACCTGACACTGGAATACGACAGGTTCGGAGGAAACGGCATGCTGCAGAATGAGGATACGGACAACAGGACATTCGTGGCTGCAACCAACTACATGGGGGAAAGATACTTCATGAATGCAGGCTATATCTACCACAGGATAAGGAAAAGCGAGAACGGAGGAGTGGCAGACAATTTCTGGATACGGGATACGACGGTGGACGCCAGGGAAATAGCTGTCAGGCTGACTGACGCCGGCAATGAAGTGAAGAAAAACACTATTTTCCTGGACCAGTCATACAGGATTCCGTTCGACTTCCTCTCCAAGGAGGCCAGACAGAAGCGGAAAGCCCGCAGGGAAGAAGAAGCCTACTGGAAAGAACTTGTGGCGAGCGGAGACAGTGCGGCCATCCGGAAATACGAGATAGACCGGGCTGAAAAGGAAGCCAAGGAAGCTCTGGAGAATACTGACAGCCTGAATACGGACATCACCACCGCTTTCATAGGACACTGCTCGGAATATTCGGTTTACACGAAGTCCTACAATGACTTCATTTCCGAAAACGACACCGAGGGCAGGGAGTTCTACAACAACAACTTTTTCCTGAATCCTACTACCAGCAGGGATTCCATGAGAGTGATGAAACTGGACAACAGGATCTTCCTGAGACTCCAGCCATGGTCCAGCGAAGGCATAGTCTCCAAGCTGGATGTCGGCTTGGGAGACAAACTGCTGAACTACTACGACTTCAACAGGATGAGTTATCTGCAGCCGGCCAAGCCTGTCGTCAGGAACTCCGTCTACCTCTTCGCGGGAGCGCAGGGACAGCTGAAGAAATACATGCACTGGGATGCAAAGGGCAGATACACTTTCCTCGGAAGCGAACTGAACGACTTCTCGATAAATGCCAATTTGTCAGTCAATTTCTACCCGTTCAGACGACACAGGGAAAGCCCTCTCAACCTGAACTTCCACTTTGAGACAAACCTCAGGGAACCAGACTATTACGAACAGCATCTGCATACCAACCACTATTGGTGGGACAACAGTTTCGGCAAGATTTCCACCACCAAGGCCGAAGCTTCGCTGAACATACCGGTATGGAATTTGAGTGCTTCCTTCGGGTATGCGTTGCTGGATAACAACATATACTACGACAACCACGGATCGATACAGCAAAACCAAGTACCAATGAGCGTCATGACAGTTTCTGTCATGAAAAACTTCAGGCTTTGGAAATTCCACCTTGACCATCAGGCACTTTTCCAGCTGTCTTCCAATGAAGACGTGCTGCCTCTGCCTATGCTGGCACTGAACTTCAGGTATTACTTCCAGTTCAATGTCGTCAGGGATGTGATGCAGATGCAGATCGGGGCAAACGCCACATACACTACGAAATGGCATGCTCCGGCATACAATCCTGTGATGGGCGTATTCCACACCCAGAACGAGGAGCTGTACGGTAACTGCCCTTACATAGATGTTTTCGTGAACATCCAGTGGAAGAGGGCCTGCATTTTCATCAAGGCTGTGAACCTCGGAATGGGATGGCCGAACAAATCGGCGGACTATTTCAGCGCACACCATTACATCAGGCCTCAGCAGGCCTTCAAAGTGGGTATTTTCTGGCCGTTTTATGTACAACCTAAAAGAGCCTCCGCCAGCGGAGGCAATGAGCTGAGAAGCTCGCAGGAATAGGAGATTTTGTTATGAAAATTACAGGTAAAATGCGCTCGGTAATGAGGTATTGTGCCGCGTTCGTTCTGATTTTCGGATCAGTGACGATAGGAGAACGTTCCAATGCCGTGGACAGTACAAGTCCTTACGAAACATTCGGCGGCGGCACGATCAGATGTGTGATCAATACCGGAAACGAAAACTATGGAAGAAGCGGATTCAAGACAGGTTTCAGCTATGAAATGCTGCGACAGTTCGGAGAACACGTCGGAGCCGACGTGGAAATCACGCTTGCAGACAATCACTGTGACTATGTAGACTCTCTGGAAGCCGGTGTAATAGACATCATGGTACTTCCGGACACTTGCGGCCATCACGGAAACGAAGTCATTCTTTCCAGGAAAATAGACAATGCCGTATGGGCGATAAACAGCGGTGACATCGCGAAAATAAAGGAAGTCAACACCTGGATAGCCACCTATACCGGAACTGACGAATACAAGAAGTCATGGGTGAAGTACCACAAGACGGTAAATCCGCTTTCGAGGTATGACAGAGGCGTGATTACATCTAAGCTGAGTCCGTACGACAGGATCATCAAGGAATATGCAGGAAAACTCGGATGGGACTGGAGAATGCTTGCGGCCGTCATATATCAGGAATCCAAATTCTCCATCAACACAGTCTCGCACAGAGGAGCCACAGGCCTGATGCAGGTGATGCCGTCGACAGCTGAATATTACGGAATCACGGATCTTCTGGATCCTGAGGAAAATATCAAGGCCGGGACCATGCATCTGGCAAGACTCGAGAAAATGTACAGCGATGACGGCATGACGGATTTCGAAAGATTCAAGTTCGTCCTGGCATCGTACAATGCAGGTGAAGGAAGGATAGAGGATTGCAGGAACCTGGCAGCAGCCAGGAATCTGGACAACACCAGATGGGATGACATCCTCAAGGTGATTCCTTCCATGAGAGAAGACGCCACCCTGCAGGAAACTCCGCTGAAGTTCGGCAAGTTCAACGGTACGGAAACCATGAACTACGTGGATAATATACTGAACATCTACGCCGCATTCTGCGAAATCTGCCCGGCATAAAGAGTGGCTGTCCAAAGGGGGTTTTGCCCCACCACCTTCTTCCTAACTCATCCTGACTGTCCTGGCAGGATCCACACGTGAAATGAACATTGACGGCAGCAGAAGCAGCAGCATTATCAGCAGATAAGCCGCTGCATCCGCTGCCAGGATTTTCCATATCTCGAGATGGACCGGAACGTACGGGATGAAATAATTCGAAGGATCCAGAGGAATCAGATGCGTGGTACCCTGAATCACACAGAACAGTATGGCCAAGACGTTTCCCGCCAGCATTCCTTTGAACACAATGACGGAAGAAGCCCTCAGGAACACTCTTGCTATAGCCTTGTCAGTCATCCCGAGAGACTTTAAAATACCGATAGTGGAAATATTCTCGAAAAGGAGGATCAGAAGGCCTGAAACCATGTTGAAACCTGCAACGACAGTCATAAGGCCGAGAATGACCGCGACATTGAAATCTATGAGAGAGAGCCAGTCGAAAAGCTGCGGATTAGCTTCCGCTGTCGAAACGCTCACCACCGAGGAATCTTCATCAGAAGAATACAGCATGGCTATGGAACCTATTTCCTGAGCCATGTCTTTCATGCCTTCTTCCGTGCGGAAAGCATCTTCCAGAGATATTTCGAACGCCGATACCTGGTCCGGAGACCATCCGTTCACTCTCTGGATATCGGACAGGCGGCAGTATATTACCAGTCTGTCATCCGCTTCAGCCAGATCATCATATATACCGGCTACCGAAAACTTCCTCACCTTCACTCTTTCTCCGACAAAATAAGCCTGGAAACTGTCTCCTGCCCCGACTGACAATATGTCCGCCAGTCTTGACGGAATGCTCACCGCCAAAGCGGCCGAATCAGAAGCGGGGAAATCTTCCACCCCCTTGAACAGGACTCCGTGGACCACTTCGTCTTTCCTGACTATTCCGGCTCTGTAAGCCACTGGTGAAACAGACTTGACGCCCGGTACTGAATCCAGACGGGAAAGATATGCCGGATATCTTCCGACAGGAGAATCTTCGGAAAGCCAGTCCAGATCCGACGGAAGGAGCCTGACGTCTCCCGATACAGAAGACAGGGCATCCCGTATTTCTTTTCTGAAACCGGACGAAACCGATACGGCGACAATCATGACCAGAAAGCTGAGCGCGATGGAAACGATGACTATCCTTCCACGGAAGCGCAGCTTTCCGGAAATGAACCCCGTAACACTCATGATACGGCTACCAGATGATGACACGTTCCTCTACAGGACGGTACATCGGATCGCCTTCCTCTATTCCGAATGCATCGAAGAACGTCTGAAGATTCCTCAATGTCACATTCACCCTGTTTTCCCCGAGAGAATGGACATCCAGTTTCGTCAGCCGCGCCTTCTCCTCATCGGTGATATTCATCGCCCAGATATTGGCATAGGAAAGATAGAACCTCTGTTCCGCAGTGAAACCGTCTATGTCTGCAGGCCGGGTATCTCCGAATGAATTCTGCAATGCAGTATAGGCTACACGCAGACCACCCTGATCCGCTATGTTCTCGCCAAGACAGAGGGCGCCGTTCGCCCTGACTCCCGGAAGCACATACACCGAGTCGAACTGTGCCACCAGGATATCGGTCATCTTCCTGAAAGTCTCTTCATCTTCCTTCTTCCACCAGTCGGTCATATTGCCGTTCTTGTCGAAATGCCGTCCCTGATCATCGAAGCCGTGTGTCATCTCATGGCTTATCACGACTCCTATAGCCCCGTAGTTTACGGCATCGTCTGCTTCAGGATTGAAGAAAGGCGGCTGCAGAATAGCCGCAGGGAAACATATTTCATTCGTGGTAGGATTGTAATAGGCATTTACCGTCTGCGGACTCATCAGCCATTCGGTCTTGTCTACAGGCTTGTCGAGACGGGACAGATTGTCCGCCATATTCCATGCGCAGATGTTCCTGACATTTTCCATATAGGACAATGTCGGATTTATGATAAGAGTGGAATAATCCTTCCATTTGTCCGGATAACCGACTTTCACGACTATGGCCTCCAGTTTCTCCTTGGCTACGGCTTTCGTGGAATCAGTCATCCATGCGAGGGAATCAATATGCTCGCCCAGAGCCGTCCTGATATTCGAAATCATCCGGAGCATGGCATCCTTCGACTCCTGAGGGAAGTATGACTCCACATAAAGCTTTCCGACTGCTTCAGGCAGAAGATCGCTCGCTGCACTGAGGGAACGTTTCCACCGTGGCTGCTTCTCCTGGACACCGGCCATGGTCTTCTGGAAAAAGTCAAAATGGGCATCGTAGAAATCTTCGCTCAGCACAGTGCTGTATTCCGAGATATAATGTGCAGCCAGATATTTTTTCAGTTTCCCCATATCGGTATCGGCAAACAGGGAATTGAGAGCTTCCAGATAAGAAGGCTGCCCTACTATGATCTTTTCAGGTTCGGCTATTTCCAGCTCCCTGAACCACGCGCCGAAGTCGAAATCCGGATATGCAGCCTTCAGGTCTTTTGCAGATACGGGATTATAGGATTTCTTTACGTCACGGAGTTCCACGCTCGACCATGAAATACGGGCCAGAGCATCCTCCACCTCCAGCGCATCGGTCGCGGCAGAATCCGGATTCTCCATGCCGCTCAAGGCAAAGATACGGGAAAGATACTGTCTGTAAGCATTCTTGATACCGGCATTGGCCGTATCCAGATAATAATCCCTGTCCCCCATTCCGAGTCCTGACTGGGAAATATAGAGCACGTTCACATCACTGTCGGTCATGTCTGCCCCCACGTATCCGCCGAAAAACGGAAATACGGAAGCCGCATGCATCCTGGCCACAGTCTCTGCGAAAGAACGGCTGTCGGATATCGCCTCTATTTCGGCAAGGCCTTTTTTCAAAGGCTCAGCCCCTTCTGCGGCGAGACGTACCGAATCAAGTCCCATCTTGTAAAGATCATCTATCTTCTGGGCCTCACTGCCTGGCACCGGAGTGCTCGCCCCCATGTTCTCGAAAAGCGTCCTGAGCTTCTTCTCATTGTTCTCTGTCAGGACATTGAAAGAGCCGTAACTTGAGTATTCCGGTTTCAAAGGATGTGCGGCCTGCCATCCGCCGGTGGCATATTGATAAAAATCATCACCTGGGGCTACGGTACGGTCAAGATTTGCCGGATCCAGGGCTGATTCCGTGATTTCAGGTTGCCTGCATGAAAATGCAGTCGCCAATGCAAGAGTGAGATACACTATTCTGCTGTTCATAATACGAAAATTGATACAATCGTACAAAGATACGGATTATTTGTTTTTTTCGCATATTTGCACCTCGAATTCTGAAAAAATTAAAGCCGGATATCGGAAAATACATCATGGAAACGAAACATCTTACCGAAAAGTTCATCGGATTCGTCAAGACATGGACCCTCGTCATCTCCATCCTGACAGGAATCACCCTGTACATCATATATGACAACATCCCTGCATTGGCTCCGGCCGGACCATATCTGAAAAAGACCGTGGAAATCCTGCAGCCTCTCCTGATATTCGTCATGCTGTTTCTCACTTTCTGCCGCATAGAGCCTAAAGACCTCAAACCCCGGAAATGGCATATGGTACTCCTCCTGATCCAGGCGGCAGGCTTCATCATACCGGCTCTTGCCATAATACTCTTTCCTGACTTCCACTGGAAAGTACTGATAGAAGGCTTCATACTCTGCATGATATGCCCTACCGCCACGGCTGCAGCCGTGGTGACCGGGAAACTCGGCGGCGACATGGCCGGAATCACGGCATACACCATATTGATAAATCTTACCGCTTCCGTGCTCGTACCGGTGTTCGTCCCCTTCATTCACCCGGCGGAAGGAATATCATTCTTCACGGCATCAAGCATGATCATGGCCAAAGTCTTCCCGATGCTGATAGCCCCCTGCCTGCTCGCATTCCTTTCCCGCTATCTCACACCGGGATTCCATGCATGGATATGCAGATTCAAGGATCTTCCGTTCTACCTGTGGGCCTTTGCCCTGATGCTGGCCATACTGATGACGACCAGGTCGATAGTCCACAGTACGGTCCCGGCAATATACCAGGCAGGTCTCGCCATAGTGGCACTGATATGCTGTGCGATACAGTTCCTTGTCGGAAAGAAAACAGGGGGAAAATACTCTGCCACCATCACTGCAGGACAGGCCATGGGGCAGAAAAACACCGTCCTGGCCATCTGGATGGGCTACACCTTCATGACACCGGTAACTTCGATCGCCGGAGGCTTCTACAGTATATGGCAGAACATATACAACTCATACCAGCTGTACAAGGCCGGCAAGCATTAGTTTTCTGACAGGAATTTCAGACGTGTCTCAGCCGCGGTCTTCTCTTCCTCGCCGGCCACCCTTACGAAATCGGACATGAACTTGCGTTCAAGTTTCAGATTCCTCTGCTGACGTGCCAGCAAGACGCTGTTTTTCAGTGCGGTATAGTCATCAGGATTGATTTTCAAGGCTTTCCGATAGTATTTCAGAGCCTTTGAGTAGTCTTTCGCCACTATGAAATCGTATGTTCCCATATTGGTCAGGAAAACCGGATCTTTAGGATTTATCAGCAGCATCCTTTCCGAAAGCGTCCTGAAAGCATTGTACGCCGAAGGCGTGCCCAATCTGAAAAATGCATGGCAGTACTCCTGGACAGCCTCGGCGAAGAAGGCATCTGTGATCTCGTATCCCGGATACTCCCATTCGCATCCCTCCTGGTCCATATCCACCATGGACAGCAGATATGAAAGCGCCATGTCCGGACTTCCCTTTTCATAGGACATAAGGGCTGCCGTCTTGGTAAATCTGAGGTCTATCCTCTCCGGCTTCACACTTATCGCCTTGTCCAGATTCCGCATGGCATCCGCAAACAAGTCATCGTCATACATGACTTCCTGGAAATAATGGATATCGGTTCCCGTAGAATCTTTCAGCGAGAGCACCGGGGATGCGCCCAGATACTTCTTCTGCGGCTTCACCACCACTTCCGTAGACTGCGACTTGGTAAAATAATAGTTGAATTTCGCCACAAGCATATCCACGTCCAGCGAATCCAGCTTCGCCCACTGATTCAGGATAGTCTCCACCCCCACGCCGTCATAGCCCAGCTTCGAGACGACGAGCTCATACCTTTTCCTGTAAGTCTCCGCAGTCTCCTCCTGAGCCTGCGCCAATGCTCCCGTAACCAGGCATACGCCAGACAATACGGCAGCGAGTACAATTTTCCTGTTCATGACAATCCTTTTGTTTCCAATCTCATACATCCATCCTTATGCGACGTTCCTGCGGATGCAGGTTATTGCAGCGGGTACCCAGATTCTTCACGAATCCCAGAGGCACACCACTGTAGCTTACCAGGACGAAACCTGCAGGCGCATCGGGCAGGACCAGCGTATCCCTGTGCAGGAATTTCAGAGCCGTCATCCTGTCTGTATCCACTCGCGGGAAAGCATCCTTTCCCAGACATATATCCAGAGCCAGGTCAGCATCCGGGACCAGATCCCTTCCTTTCCTGCGCCCCACCGCACATCCTGAAGACAGCACCCTGACCTTGTTTTCCAGAAAAGCCATATCATCGGCCACGTTCTCCGGCCATGCCTTTATCAGGTCTCCTTTCATGATCCCGCGGACAGGCATATCGAAAAATTCCTCCGCTTCAGGTACAACGGACTTTTTTCCGGCCGGCTTCACCTCGGCCCGCGGATGACCGGAAGTCTTCTCCAGAACGGCACAATACTGGCCTTCACCCTTGACGAAACCAGGCACCAGGCTGTAACCGTACTCCGTCTGCAAGACACCATCTCCGGGATGCCGGTCTTCCAGCCTGACGGTCCCGGCACCAAGTTCGTCCATTGCCCATGAGACATTGCCGTCGTTCTCATGCCTGTTGAATGTGCAGGTGGAATATATAAGGAAGCCTCCTTCGGCCAATGCCGGCCACATGTCAGCCAGAATTCGTCTCTGTCTCGCGACACAATGCGCGACATTTTCCTCCGACCACTGGGCCACGGCTTCCGCATCTTTTCTGAACATTCCCTCTCCAGAACACGGCACATCAGCCAGAATGATATCGAAGAATCCTTCCATACGGCCCACTTCCGCCGGATCAGCTGATATCACGGCTACATTAGGATCCCCCCACAAGGCAACGTTGGATACAAGTACTCCCGCCCTCTGTCTGATCACTTCATTCGATACCAGAAGGAAACCGTTGCCGCAAGCCTGCCTGAGCGAAGCGGACGCATCTGTGGTCTTCCCTCCCGGAGCCGCACACAAATCCAGCACTCTCAAGGTCCGGCGATATCCGGATTTTTCGAGAATCCGCCTCAGCACATGCCCGACGAACATCGATGAGGAGTCCTGTACATAATAGCACCCTGCATGAAACAGAGGGTCCAGGGTAAAGGCCGGTCTTTCCGGCAGCATCAGGCCGTACTCCGACCACGGAACAGGCGCACTGTCGGGAAAAACGGTCTTCTTCAGATCCGGGGGACACTTGAAGGGATTCAGCCTCACCGATACCGAAGCCGGCTCCTCCAAAGCGGACAAGGCGACCGCAGCATTTTCCGCTCCGATCGCCTCAGTCAGATAACTGTAAAAACGGTCATTTGCCGAAACCATATTGTGACGGGTCAAAACCTTCCGGCATCCTGCCCTCGGATGCATCAGCCAGAGCTGTCACCATCTTGTCCAGGGCATCCTGCAGCTTGGACCCGAGCAGCATCTTCATCATGAAATTCAGGTCGGCTGAAAATTCTATATGGAAATCCGTCTTCCCGGCTTCCGGAGCCGGATCGAAAAACATGGAAACGGAAAACCTGAACGGGGCTCCGTCATCCTGGAAATCTATCCTCGAATACGGGACACGTTCAGATACCCTGACGCCTACGTTGAAACCCTGCACCGTTCCTTTGATGGAATCATAGTCAGCCTCTATCCCTTTCTTTTTGTCTTCGGGAAGGAACTGGACGAAATTCCTCATATCCGTGAAACCCATGTACAGTTCGTACGGCTGCCTGGATACTATGGCATGTCTGCTCTTGATCTCCGTGGCCATGGTTACTCGGTTTTACCCCATGTAGCCGGAGAAAATCTCCACTCCCTGAGAAGTTCCAGATCAGAATCCTTGATATAGCCGGTATGGCAGGCAACGTCTATGAGGGCATCGTAGTTTGTAAGTGTGGTAAGCTCCACGTCAGCCACTTCGAAAGCACGTCTGGCCTGGTTGAAATTGTATGAAAATATGGCTACCATGCCCAGGACCTCCGCTCCGGCCTTGTTCAGCGCATCCACAGCAGCCAGGCTGCTCTTTCCGGTAGAGATGAGGTCTTCCACGACCACGACCTTGGCTCCCTTCTCCAGGATTCCCTCTATCTGCGAACCTGTCCCGTGATCCTTCGGCTTCGGACGTACGTATACGAACGGCTTGCCAAGGAAATATGCTATGAGCATGCCATGGGCGATAGCCCCTGTGGCGACTCCTGCGATGACCTCGGCATCCTGATATTTGGCCTTGATGATATCGGCCATCAGACGGCAGACATTCTCGCGGATATCCGGAAAAGAGAGGATCCTCCTGTTATCGCAATAAATAGGCGAAAGCCACCCTGAAGCCCATGTAAAAGGCTTCTCCGGACTCAGCAGTACGGCTTTAATATCAAGCAGGGACTTGGCTACCGATGTTTCTTTACTTTCCATATTCATATAACGTTAATTTATTTTACTTTGTATATCTTTGCAGACGCATTTTGCAAAGATAATAAATTTCACTGACATAATGCATAAGATATATTTTGAAAAGCGCTGCATAATCATCTGCGGACCTCAGGAACACGTAATGACCGATCCGAATGCCATAAGGTTCAGTCCGGGAGAAGATTCAAGTATCCACAGCCTCGTGGACATGTTCGAGACTTCCGATTCGCTGAACAGGATCTACATCCCGACTGACGACACCGAGGGGACATACGGAAACATCTGCAGGGAATTCAAGGAGGTGGACGCAGGCGGAGGACTGGTCTCGAACAGACGCGGAGACTTTCTCCTGATAAGAAGAAGCGGACTTTGGGATCTTCCCAAAGGGCACAGGGAAGAAGGAGAAGACATAAAAGTGACAGCACTCAGGGAAGTGCAGGAAGAAACCGGCGTAGACAAACTCAAGCTTGGAGAACTGATATGCATCACGGACCACTGCTACAGGAGGAACGGCCTCTGGCATCTTAAACACACATGGTGGTTCGACATGAAATATACCGATCCGGTAAACCTGACCCCGCAGCGTGAGGAAGATATCACCAAGGCAGCATGGGTGGCCCCGTCCAGCCTTCCCGGATTCCTGGACAACACATATCCTTCCATACAGGAAGTTTTCAGAGTGAAAATGGGATAAGCGGCAAGATCCGGATCGGAAATCCTGTTAAAATAGAAAAAATTTCAAACATTTCCAAAATTTTGAAACATTTTCAGCAAAATTTCGTATAAATAAATGTCGCGACCGTTCGCGACGGCGGAAAATATATTAACGTGAATCCGATACGATGAAACTATCACAATTCCAGTTCAACCTCCCCAAGGAAAAGATAGCGCAGGAACCGCCAAGATGGAGAGACGAATGCAAACTTATGGTCCTGCACAAAGATTCGGGAGAAATCGAACACAGACTTTTCAAGAATATCATAGACTATTTCGGCAAAGGCGATACTTTCGTACTCAATGATACCAAGGTTTTCCCGGCCAGACTGTACGGGAACAAGGAAAAGACAAAGGCGGAAATAGAAGTCTTCCTTCTCAGGGAACTGAACAGGGAACAGAGACTGTGGGATGTCATCGTCGATCCAGCCAGGAAAATAAGGATAGGGAACAAGCTCTACTTCGGTGAGGACGAAAGCCTGGTGGCAGAAGTCATAGACAACACCACTTCGAGGGGACGGACACTTAGATTCCTGTATGACGGCTCATACGAGGATTTCAAGGAGACCCTCTTTTCTCTGGGCGAAACTCCCCTTCCCCGATTCGTCAGAGAAAATGTAGTGCCTGAAGATGCGGAAAACTACCAGACCATCTTCGCCAGGAACGAGGGTGCGGTGGCTGCACCGGCAGCAGGTCTGCATTTCAGCCGGGAACTGTTCAACAGGATGATTCTCAAGGATATAAACAAGACGTTCATCACTCTGCACATGGGCATAGGGCATTTCAGATCCGTAGATGTGGAAGACCTTTCCAAGCACAAGATGGATTCGGAAAGAGTGATCATCCCCGAAGAGACCGCGGATATCATCAACCGGACCAAAAGGGCGAAACATAAGGTCCTGGCCGTGGGAGTGACTGTGATGAGGGCGCTGGAGACTTATGTCACCTCTTACGATGAAGTGAATCCGTATGACGGATGGACGAACAAATTCATCTTCCCGCCATACCGGTTCGCCATACCGAATGCCGCCGTGTCGAATTTCCATATTCCGGGTTCGACCATGCTCATGTCCGTAGCTGCTTTCGGCGGATATGAAAACGTGATGAAGGCATACGCTACGGCACTGAAGGAGGATTACAAGTTCGGACCGTACGGTGATGCGCTGCTGATAATATGACGTCGGCAGGATATTGCGGCGGAACAAAAAATCAAAAAAAGGAAAATTTCTTTTAAAATAAAGAAAAACCATGCAGGGAGACTGGTTCCCTGCATGGTTTTTTTGCTGTTGTATCATAACTTCACGGAAAAATGGAAGATTTCAGTGAAGAAAAGACATGCCTCTGTGCCATGAACAGGATTTTCGGGTATGAACCGCGGATAGCTTCCGCTCTGCTGGACTGTTTCGGCTCCGCAGCTTCGGTGTTCAGGCAGGACAGGAAGACTATTTCCGAGGTACTGGGACCATGGTCCGGACATGCGGATAAAATATGTGCAAGGTCGCTGGACATGGCGGCTGCCGAGCTGGAAGAGGCGCGGAGGCTGGGCGTGGAGTTCGTGGGGCGGGGCGAGACCGGGTACCCGGTCCTCCTCGCGGAATGCGAGGACGCTCCTGCCGGCCTGTACGTCAGGAGCGCCGCCCCCGCCGCCTGCATGGCAACACCCCGTCCCTTCATCGCCATAGTAGGCACGCGGGACATCTCCCCATACGGAAAAGAATGGTGCATCAGGATAGTGGATGCACTGGCCCGCACTGGAGAAAATCCGGTGATCGTCAGCGGCCTGGCCTACGGGACGGACATCACTGCACATCTGGCAGCACTGGAAAACGGCCTGGACACCATAGCCGTAATGGCCACCGGAGCCGACACCGTCTACCCCGCAGCCCACAGGCCGGCCGCCCGGCGGATCGAAGAAAAGCCAGGCTCCGCCCTGGTCACGGACTATCCGCTCCACACTCAGGCCATACCCGTCAATTTCGTCAGAAGGAACAGAATCATCGCCGGCATGTGCCGGGCCACCATTCTGATAGAATCAAGGCTGAAAGGCGGAGGTATGATCACCGCAGATCAGGCCTTCTCATACGACAGGGATGTCTTCGTCCTCCCCGGCAGGGCGGATGACCCGATGTCCGCAGGATGCAACTACCTCATCAGGACAGGCTGCGCTACCCCGATAACTTCGGAAAAGAACCTCATGGAAAGCCTCGGATTCAGTCTGAAAAAGGCAGAAGGCGGGAAAAGGAAACTGTCGGAATATTATAGAGGTGTACTGGACTCCTGCCAGACAGAGCAGATGAGCAGGATTCTGCTGGCGATAAAGAAAAACAGGCGGATATCCATGGACGAGCTGTCGGAAACCTGCAGTATCGGATACAACACCGTGGCCGGACTGTGCGGAATACTGGAAACAGACGGATTCATCGACATCGACCTCATGCAAAGATGCACCATAAACCGGAAAAAATGACTATTTTTGCAACTGTCGTGACCGGAAGCGATGCTTGATAACCGGTACGGCATACGCCACTATGGACTACTATATAGACACCCATACCCATCTCTACGATGAAATGTTCCATGACGATGCGGAAGATGCCGTACATCGCGCCATGGACGCAGGGGTGACCCGGATGATCTTTCCGGACATCGACAGTTCGTCCCGCCGGGCCATGCTCGACCTGGCCGCGAAATTCCCCGGCCACATATTTACCGGACTGGGGCTCCACCCCACTTCCGTAGACAGCAGATGGAGAGAGAATCTCGAGGAGATAGAGGGACTGACGGACAGCGGCACCATCGCCATAGGGGAAACCGGCATGGACTGCTACTGGTCCAGGGACTTCGTCAAGGAACAGGAAGATGCCTTCGAATGGCAGGTCAGACTGGCCTGCCGCAAAGGCCTGCCCGTCATCATCCATTCCAGAGAAGCCACGGAACTTATCTTCAACGCGCTGGAACGGTGCAGATCACTCCACCCGAGAGGAGTCTTCCACGCATTCAGCGGAAGCATAGAGACATTCAGGAGAATGGAAAGATACGGTGACTGGTATGTCGGCATCGGAGGCGTGGTCACTTTCAAAAAGGCAGGAATAGCCGAAACCGTGAAAGACATACCTCTGGAGCGTATCGTCCTGGAAACCGACTCCCCGTATCTGACTCCGGTCCCGCACCGCGGAGAAAGGAACGAAAGCAGCTACATACCTCTCATCGCGGAAAAGATAGCCTTGCAGAAAGGAACCAGCGTCAGCGAAGTGGCTGAAATCACGACAGCCAACGCCCGCAAATTGTTCAACATCTGAAACAGCCCGATACAGACAACATGAAATTCGATTTCAATGACAATTCCGTAAAATCATCCATACTGCTTATCTACACCGGAGGCACCATCGGAATGAAACTGGACCCTGTGGAACAAACTCTGAAGCCCTTCGACTTTTCACAGATACTCGAAGAGGTTCCGGAACTGGGAAAATTCGCATACAGGATCGATTCCTGCACATTCGAGTCAGTCATTGACTCGGCCGATGTAGAACCGCGGTCATGGCAGGCACTGGCAGGTCTGATAGAAGAAAAATATGACAGCTACGACGGTTTCGTGATCCTGCACGGCACGGATACCATGGCCTATTCGGCTTCGGCCCTGAGCTTCATGATAGAAGGCCTGACAAAACCCGTGATATTCACAGGCAGCCAACTCCCTATCGGAGTGGCCAGGACGGACGGCAAGGAAAACCTGATCTCATCCGTGGAAATAGCTGCGGCGAAAGACGATGAGGGGCATGCGATAGTACCGGAAGTATGCATCTGTTTCGGGAATGCCCTGATGCGTGGGAACAGGACCAGAAAAGTGAATTCCGAAAATTTCAGGGCATTCAGATCCGATGACTGCCCTGTTCTGGCGGAAGCCGGTATCAGCATCAGATACAACACCGGTATCATCCGCCGTCCGGACGACTGGGACAGGAAACCTGTATTCCACAAACAGCTCGACACCAGAGTCTCTATACTGAAACTCCATCCGGGAATCACGCCGCAGGTCGTAAGGAATATCCTGTGCGGGCCGGAAACGATGGCCGTCATTATGGAAACATACGGAGCAGGAAACGCTCCTTCCAGAAAATGGTTCCTCGACCTCGTGAAAGAAGGCATCGGCATGGGTAAAATCATAGTCAACGTCACCCAGTGTCTCGCCGGATCGGTAAACATGGATCTGTATGCCACCGGGAAGAAACTGGAGGACGCCGGAGTCGTCAGCGGCCATGACTGCACGACCGAAGGAGCCTTGGCGAAACTCTTCCATCTTATGGGCATGTACACGGAAAAGGACAAAGTCATTGCCGGACTGGGGCAAAACCTTAGAGGAGAAATAACAAAATAATTATTGTCATATAAAAATTATTTGCTAAATTGCACCGGATTTTAAAGGAGGAGTGTACCTCCGGACATGGAAAAGGACCTACAGAAAAATTATAACATAACTAATACATTATTAATTAAACACACTCAATCAATTATGAAAAATTTTTTCATATCACTTGCAACTATTGCAATGATGGCTTTCACCGCTCAGGTTGCAGCAGCTCAGACTGACACTACTGCAGTTCCTGACTCTGCAGCAGCAACAGAAGAAGTAGCTCCTGCTACTGAAGCTAATCCATTCCAGGCAGGTCAGAGCGAAGTTCCTCTTCACCAGCAGCTTAAAACAAAGTTCATCGAAGGTGGTCCGGGCTTCATGGCTTCCATCATCCTCTGCCTTATCTTCGGTCTGGCTATCTCTATCGAGAGAATCCTCTACCTGAGCTTCTCAAAGACAAACACCAAGAAGCTTCTTGAAAAGATCGAAGCTGCCCTCGAAAAAGGCGGTGTAGAGGCTGCCAAGGAAGTTTGCCGCACTACCCGCGGTCCTGTAGCCAGCATCTTCTACCAGGGATTCCTCCGCATGGATCAGGGTGTCGAGGTCGTAGAGAAGACTGTCGTTTCATACGGTTCAGTACAGATGAGCCTCATGGAGAACGGTCTTACATGGATCGCCCTGTTCATCGCCCTTTCAACATCTCTCGGATTCCTCGGAACCGTGGTCGGTATGGTGCAGGCATTCGATGCCATCCAGGCAGCCGGTGATATCTCGCCTAACGTTGTGGCAGGAGGTATGAAGGTCGCTTTGATCACCACAGTCGGCGGTTTGATCGTTGCCATTATTCTCCAGATTTTCTACAACTACATCGTATCAAGGATCGACTCTCTCTCCATCGACATGGAAGACGCATCCATTTCACTTGTAGATATTCTGGTTAAACATGAGAATAAAAAATAACAGACAATGTCATCTAGCAAATTCGAGAAAATAGTAAAGATACTGTTGTGGGTACTGATGATAGTCAGTGCAGCCATAACGGCATGGGGTTACGCAGTAGGCTTCAGCGATGCCTCCGTGAATACCCTCTTCTACTGGGCGTACGTGCTGATGATAGTAGGCATCGCATCCGCTATACTTTTCGGTATAGCCATCAGCGCCATCAACAATCCTAAGAACCTCATCAAGATAGCTGTTGAGCTCGTAGCGGTTGTAGTGGTCGTAGGTGCAGTCTACTTCCTTTCATCAGGCGCCCCTGCCCAGGGATATGTAGGACCTGAGGTCAGCCAAATGACACTTAAACTCACCGATACCGTGCTGAACCTTACCTACATCCTCTGCGCTGTAGCCATACTGGCCATCGTAGGTGGTGGAATATATAATGCAATCCGCAATAAATAAAGAAAACTATGTCTAAGAAGACTCCAGAATTAAATTCAGCATCATCAGCGGATATCGCATTCCTGCTGCTCTCATACTTCCTGATGACCACTACCATGAATCAGGACTCGGGACTGCAGCGCCGTCTTCCGCCTATTCCTGATGAAAATCAGGAGGTGCAGGACCAGAAAGTCAACAGGAGGAACATCATCATCGTGAGGATCAACTCCGCTGACAGACTGTTCGCTGGTAATGAACCTATGGATGTCAGCTTTTTGAAAGACAAGATAAAGGAATTCCTTGTAAACCCTAACAATGACCCTAACCTTCCGGAAAGAAGTCCGAAGGAGATCGAAGGGTTCGGTACATACAATGTTTCGAAAGGTATCATCTCTCTGCAGAACGACCGTGGTACAAGCTACAAGGCCTACATCGAAGTCCAGAACGAACTGGTGAAGGCTGTCAACGAACTCAGGGATGAATTTGCGAAAGCGCATTTCGGAAAGGCGTATCTGAATCTGGATTCAGATCAGCAGGCCATCGTGAGGGAGGCCATTCCTCAGAATATTTCTGAGGCAGAGCCTAAGGACGTTTCTAAAAATTAAGGAGAATAGACAATGGCAAAATTCGGAAATAAGGGTGCAAAAAAAGAAGTTCCTGGATTGACCACAGCGTCAATGTCTGATATTGTGTTCATGCTTCTGTTCTTCTTCATGGTGACTACCAGTATGCGTGAAACCGAGAATAAGGTCATGGTAAACCTTCCTGAGGCTTCCGAAGTGGCGAAGCTCGAAAGAAAGGACCTGACCTCATACATCAACATCGGAACACCTATAGCCTCACTCCAGAGGATGTACGGAACCGATGCACGTATACAGTTGAACGATTCTTTCAAATCAGTTGACGAGATCCGTGACTTCATCGCCGCCGAGCGCGATGCGATGAGTGAAGTGGACAGACAGTACATGACAGTATCTATCAGGGCAGACGCTGACGTCAGAATGGGTATCATCACTGACGTAAAGCAGGAACTCAGAAGATGTTCGGCTCTTAAGATCATGTATGCAGCTCGCAAATCAGCTGAATAGTACTGACTGATTCTGAAATTAAGACTGAGGGGATTCAAATTTTGGATTCCCTCAGTCTTTTTTTGTCCGGAAAATATTAAATTTGCCGGACTTGAACAAAACTGTAATAAAATGAGCAAAGTGAGAAAAAGTACGGTGGCAGGTATCGTCTGCGGGATACTGCTGATCGTGGCATGTGTCGTGATCGCGAATATGGGCAATCATGATAAATCCGCAAATCCAGGACCGGCCAAATACATATTCCTGTTCATCGGTGACGGAATGGGAGCTACGCACGTGGCAGCTGCTGAATCCTATTTATCCTATCTGGAAGGCGAAAGAGGACTGGAACAGGTCTCGTTCACAAAATTTCCCGTACTGGGGATGGCATCCACATACTCTGCTGACAAGAATATAACATGCTCTTCAGCCGCAGGCACTGCCATCAGCTGCGGAGAAAAGACGAACAACGGAATGCTCGGCATCACACCTGACGGCGACACTCTTACCAGCATAGCTCTTGAACTCAAGGAGAAGGGATACAAGATCGGAATAATGAGTTCAGTTCCGGTCAACCATGCCACACCGGCCGCATTCTACGGACACAATGCGAGCAGGCACGACTATTACGGAATCACAAAGGAAATCCCGGCCAGCGGATACGACTTTTTTGCAGGATCAGGATTCCTGGACTATGCAGGCAAGGACGGTGACCGGACCGGAAGCGAAGAGCTTCTCGAGAATGAAGGCTATACGGTATGTTTCGGAAATGAAGAATACGAAGAAGCCTTGCGGAACGGAGCGGAACGTATTGTTCTCTGTCAGGAAGAATATAAAGGAACTGAAGTACCTTCGTACGTTACGGGAAAGGAATCTGACACTACAATAGGATCTGCGGAAATGATGAAGAAATGTCTGGACTTCCTTGGTGACGAAAAGCCGTTCTTCATCATGTACGAACAGGGGGAAATAGACTGGTGTGCGCATGACAACAAGACCATGCCAATGATAGAAGCCGTGCTGAAACTGGATGATGCAGTGGAGACAGCCTTGGAATTCTACAAAAAACACCCTGACGAGACTCTGATACTGGTGACTGCAGACCATGAAACAGGAGGCATCACACTTGGCGCAACAGGAACACGTGCGGAAGTGAATCTTCATTGGGAGGAACTGGACAGCGCATGGATCGCATCCGGCCATCTGAATACCATGAAGGAAGATGAAAACAGGAAGCTTAACGACTCAGCCTTCATAGGATGGACTACACACGGCCATACCGGAGGTCCGGTACCGGTATATGCCATCGGGGCAGGTGCTGAAAGATTCGGCGGCAGGTATGACAATACCGACATAAAAGGCAAAATATTGGGCGAATGACCGGAAAAGTTCTATCTTTGCAAGATTGAATATTGCCCTGAAAGGGCACAGGATTAAAATAAAAGGGAAAAACGATGAGGACGAAAGTCAAGGATCTGCTGAAAAGCGAACCCGGCCATGAAGTATTGGCCAAGGGCTGGGTCAGGACGAAAAGAGGGAACAAGAACATAGCTTTCATAGCTCTTAACGACGGTTCGACGATAAACAACATACAGATAGTAGTAGAAACGGCGAAATTCAATGATGACCTTCTGAAAAGGATCACCACCGGCGCATGCCTGGCCGTAAGAGGAGATCTGGTAGAATCAGTCGGCAGCGGTCAGGCCGTTGAAATACAGGCAAAAGAGATCACAGTTTACGGTGAAGCCGATCCGGATACATACCCGCTCCAGAAAAAGGGGCATTCGCTGGAGTTCCTGAGGACCATAGCCCATCTGAGACCGAGGACAAATACTTTCGGTGCCGTTCTGAGAATCAGGCACGCCATGGCGTTTGCCATCCACAAATATTTCAATGACAAAGGATTCGTTTATCTGCATACTCCTATAGTCACGGCTTCCGACTGCGAAGGGGCAGGTGAAATGTTTCAGGTGACTACTTTGGACCTGAACAACCCTCCGCGCAAGGAAAACGGACAGATCGACTACTCTCAGGATTTCTTCGGAAGGCAGACCAGCCTGACTGTCAGCGGACAGCTTGAAGGAGAACTGGGAGCGATGGCACTCGGTGAAATATACACATTCGGTCCTACTTTCAGGGCGGAGAATTCGAACACGCCGAGACATCTGGCAGAGTTCTGGATGATAGAGCCGGAAATGGCATTCTATGAAATAGAAGACAACATGGAGTTGGCGGAAGACTTCATCAAGTTTCTGGTGCGCTATGCACTGGAAAACTGCATGGACGACATCAGGTTCCTTAACGACATGTTCGACAGGGAACTTGTCTCCAGACTCGAAAGTGTCATCAAGACAAATTTCGTCAGACTCACCTATACAGAGGGTATCAAAATCCTGGAAGCTTCAGGGGAAAAATTCGAGTATCCAGTAAGCTGGGGTGTCGATCTCCAGAGCGAACATGAGAGATATCTGGTCGAAAAGCATTTCAAGAAGCCTGTCATCATGACGGACTACCCTAAGGACATCAAGGCTTTCTATATGAAACAGAACGATGACGGGAAGACTGTCAGGGGCATGGACGTGCTTTTCCCGAAGATAGGTGAGATCATCGGAGGATCCGAGAGAGAGTCTTCTCTGGAGAAACTGGAGGCCAGGATTTCAGAACTGGGAATGAGCCGGGAGACACTCGAATGGTATCTTGATACCAGAAGATTCGGTTCCGCACCTCACAGCGGCTTCGGTCTCGGTTTCGAAAGACTTCTGCTCTTCGTCACAGGCATGAGCAATATCAGGGACGTGATTCCGTTCCCAAGAACACCGAAGAACGCTGAATTTTAAAACAGACACGCATGTTGGTGATAGGAATAGCAGGAGGCTCAGGATCGGGCAAGACCACGGTAGTCCAGGCCATTACATCCCAGCTCAGGGAAAAGGTAGTAGTGATTCCGCAGGATTCATATTACAAGGACTCCAGCTATCTGCCCATGGAAGAAAGGCAGAAAGTGAATTTCGACCATCCGGATTCGATAGATTTCAAGCTTCTGAACGAACACCTGAGATCTCTCAAGAACGGAAAGAGCATACGTCAGCCTGTCTACTCCTATCTTACCTGCTCCAGGTCCAGGACCGAGACTGTCATCGTGAAGCCGGCAGATGTCATCATCATCGAAGGTATCCTCATATTCACCTGCGCGGAACTCCGGAACCAGATGGATATCAAGATATTCGTGGATGCAGACGATGATGACAGGCTCATGAGGGTCATGGCCAGGGATATCCTTGAAAGAGGAAAGACTGTGGAGACTGTCATAGAGAGGTATACCAAGACAGTGAAGCCCATGTATCTGCAGTTCATAGAACCAAGCAAAAGATACGCAGATATCATCATACCGCAGGGAGGCCACAACAAGGTAGCAATAGACATCATATCCGCCACCATAGAGAAAGCCCTCCACCAGAACAGCAGCTGGAAGTGAGAATATCCAATGAAGACAAATCAGGACTGTATCTGACCGTGATATTGCATCTCGGTGCTCTTATCGTGCTTCTTGCTTCACAGATCAGTTCGACCATACGCGGCGAGACATCCTACCTGCTGGACTTTACAAGCATCGAACAGGAAGAGGAAGAGACTCGCGAGACCGAATTCAAGGAAAGCATAAGCGACCGTCTGGATGAACTCATTGCAGCGGCATCCGCTGCACCTGCGGTCTCAGGAGGGAATGAGGTTGTCAGAAACATAGCCGTGGACGCCGGAAACAGGCCGTTGCGTGATGACAGGAATACAGATGCGGAACAGCTTTACAGAGACGCCGAACGGCTTGACAAGGAACTTAAAAGCGGCGCATTTGCCAGTGAAGACCTGGACTCCGATGACTATGCCGCTGTCAGCGAGCCCGGACAGAAAGAGACTGACAGCACGAAGGAAGTCTATACCGGACCGTCAGTGGTCTCCTATGCACTGGAAGGAAGGAAGGCAGTACATTTGTCCATTCCTGCATACAGATGCATGGGAGGAGGTGACGTGACCGTAAGGATTACGGTCGCCCGCTCCGGGAAAGTGGAAAACGCGGAAATAGTGGATGGGGTCTCGTCTGCAGATCCATGCCTGAGAGACTATGCAAAAAGGGCTGCACTCCTTTCACGGTTTACCGCATCGGAATCAGCCCCTAAAAAACAGTTCGGGAATATAGTCTACAGATTTATAGCCCAGTAGTTTCCAGCGCTACCTTTATCGTTTCGTCTATCTCCATATAGAATCTGTAGAAAGCCTCGTCTCCGAGTTTCGAATAACGTCCTACCAGGGCCAGAATCTGAGGCATCATGTAGGTGTCGAAATCATTCATTTCGGACTTTCTTATCACCACACCTTCGCCGGCTGCAAATTCAAGGAACTTAGTCCGCAGGTCAAGCGCATCAAGATATCTGCTCAGCGAATCGAAATCATCTATCTCTGAAAGTGTCCTGCGATAGCGGTCAAACATGGCCGACGAGAATCTCACCTGAAGGGATTTCCGGTTCGCCTTAATGAAGAAATCGCTGGCTTTTGTAGTATCCACAGGCACGAAGACATCCGGGATGATTCCGCCGCCGCCATAGACTATCCTGCCGCTTTTGGTATAATATTCATGGGATTTGTCCACTTTCATGCTGTCGGCATCGGTCATCTCGCCATGGGCATATCGTTCATATATGTCATAGGCGTAGTGATCTGAATACGGTTTCTGGATGCATCTGCCTGACGGAGTATAGAAACGAGAGACCGTGAGACGGAGTCCGGAGCCGTCGGTGAAATTCACCGGTTCCTGCACCAGACCCTTTCCGAATGATCTGCGCCCGACTATGACTCCCCTGTCGTTGTCCTGCATGGCTCCGGCGAAAATTTCGCTGGACGAAGCAGATGACTCGTTTATAAGCACCTCAAGGTCTATGCCCTTCAACTTTCCGGAACCGTCTGCCTTGAAATCCTGTCGCGGTCTGTGGAGACCTTCCATATAGACTATGGACGCATCCTTTTCGAGAAATTCATTGCAGACCAGAAAAGCCTGGTCGAAATAGCCTCCGGTATTGTCTCTGAGGTCGAACAGAAGTCTGTTCATGCCGGATGCCAGAAGCTTGTCCACGGCATTGGAGAACTCGAAGTATGTAGTCCTGGTGAATTTGGAAAGGCGGATATAACCGGTAGTGTCATTGATCATGAATGCCGCATCCACGCAGTTGACAGGAATCTTTCCTCTGGTTATTTCAAACGGGATATCAGTACCGTCCCTTCTGACGGTAATACCGACCTTCGTACCTGCAGGCCCCTTCATTCTGGCGACCATGCTGTCCTGCGGTGTCTTGTTCCCGGCTATGACAGAAGTGTCCACTTTCAGTATCCTGTCACCCTGTAAGAGTCCGGCTTTCTCCGATGGTCCTCCCGGTATGACACTCAGGACTATGGCAGTGTCGTTCGGGACATTGAACTGGATACCTATGCCTTCGAAATTACCGGCAAGTTCCGTTTCTGAGGCTTCCAGCTGTACCGGCGGAAGATATACCGTATGCGGATCAAGCTCTGACAAAGCCGCCACTACGGCTGCGTCAGTCATGGCCTTCATATCTATGGTATCCACATAATTCCTTTCGACTTCCTGCAGAATAAGATTCAGTTTGCGCCACCTGTTGTAATCTCCGTCGAATTCTTTCCTGCTGTCTGTATATTTCACTACTATCAGGGTGGCCAATACACCCAGGACAATACCGAGTACTGCCGTCAGGAGCGTATAAGTTCTATTGTTCATTCTCTGTCAAATTCGTTCCTTTATCAAGCCGGCTGACGTGTCAGTCGACTTTTTCCACTTCTATTCCCGCTTTTTTCAGCAGGTCTATCCCATCGGTGAGACGATATTCATCACGGTAAACCACACGTGTTATTCCTGCCTGTATTATGAGCTTGGCACACTCAAGGCATGGAGAAGCCGTGACATACAGGGTTGCACCGCTGCTGCTGTTTCCGGACTTTGCCACTTTCGTGATAGCATTTGCTTCGGCATGAAGCACATACGGTTTGGTGATCCCGTTCTCGTCTTCACAAATATTTTCAAATCCGGACGGAGTACCGTTGTACCCGTCTGAAATGATCATTCTGTCTTTTACCAGCAAGGCTCCGACCTGACGCCGCTTGCAATATGAATTCCGGGCCCAGATGGCTGCCATCTGCAGATAACTGTGATCGAACTTCTCCATATCGCGCGTTATTATCTCTGATAAAGATATCTCTTGATACTTCTCTTCGGAGTCCTTTCGAAGTCCTCAGGCATCACTTCTATCTTGGCTATCCTGGCATAATTCGGCAGTTCCTTGTTCGTAACGGAAAGCGAATTGTTCAGATCCTGGATGAGGGCATCCTTGTCGAGACCGTCCACTTCCGCCTGATGGAAATCAGGATAGATCAAGGCAGTAAGTCCGCCATGATCCTCGATGACGAGGGAATCCACGACATAGTGCATGTTGTTCAGCACGCACTCGATTTCCTCCGGATAGATATTCTGGCCGGAAGGGCCGAGAATCATACACTTGGAACGTCCTCTCAGATAGAGATATCCGTCCTTGTCCATCACGCCCATGTCTCCCGTATGGAACCAGCCGTCTTTAGTGAATGCCGCAGCAGTAGCCTCCTCGTTCTTGTAATAGCCGAGGAAGACATTCATGCCTTTGACCAATACTTCTCCCGGCACGGTTTCAGGATCAGGTGAATCTATCCTGATTTCCATGTTCGGAGCCGTCTTTCCGCATGAGAACTCCCTGTTCGTCTTCCAGTCATCATAGGATATGATAGGAGCACACTCGGTCATGCCGTATCCTACCGTGAACGGGAAGTTTATCTTCTTGAAGAAAGACTCCACTTCCTTGTTGAACGCGGCGCCTCCTATGATGATCTCTTCGAACTTGCCGCCGAAAGCATTGACGAGCTCGGTACGTATCTTCTTCATCAGCATCTGGTTAAGTCCAGGCACATGAGTCAGGAACCTGATTCCGGCCTTGTCGAGCAGCGGTTTCAGCTTCGACTTGTATACCTTTTCGATGATGAGAGGCACGGCGATGACTATGTCAGGTTTTACTTCAGCCAGAGCCTGCATGATGATCTTCGGGCTCGGTACCCTGGTCAGGAAATGCACGTGGGTACCTACTGTCAGTTCGAAAAGAAGCTCGAACATCATTCCGTACATGTGTGCGGAAGGGAGCATGGCCACTACGTTCGAATTTTCACCGATCATCGGCAGCACGCCCATGGCGAATTTGATATTCGAATAAAGCGCTCTGTAAGGGATCATTACTCCTTTGGAGAAACCTGATGTGCCGGAAGTATAATTGATGAGGGCCAGCTCATCGGCGGAATCCTCATAATAGTCAATGCTCTCCGGAGTGAAGTTTCTCGGATATTTCTGTCCGAAATATTCGTTCAGATGTTCGCGTATGACCTTGATATCATCGTTTTTCGTGTACAGGAACGCAAAAGTGCTGATTTGTACGACGGCTACGAGCGAAGGCATTTCAGTTTCCGTAAGACCTTCCCAGACCACATCGTCCACGAACAGTATCTTGGCCTCGGAGTGATTCACCAGATGGTGTATGTTGCCGGCCTTGAACTCATGGAGAATAGGGACAGGAACTGCTCCGTACGTCAGGGCCGAAAGGAAGGAAACGCCCCAGTTTGCCTGATTCCTTGAACAGATAGCCACCTTGTCACCTTTCTTCAATCCGCATTTTTCATACATTATATGCATCTTGGCTATTCTTCTGGCTACGTCGCGATAGTGCAGGGTCACTCCCTGATAGTTCGACAACGCAGGGCGGTCCCAGTTCTTCTTGAAACTCTCTTCATAGAGTTTGTTTACCGATTTGAATTCAATCATCTCAATTAATTTTATTAGTGTGCAATATGTTTGATATCACTTGTCCGAAATCTTCACTGTATGCTTCTTGCCGTCATAGCAGACTACCTCCACTGCGCCTCCGTCCACAGGGACGACTTCGCTGTCAGGCCTTATCATCCGGTCTCCCGTGAAGGCCGTGAGCGGCTCTCCACCGTAAAATCCGAAAATGAGAGTCTGTATGGATGTCCGCACGACCCAATATGTACTGCCGTTTATCCTGATACGCTCGGGAAGACCTTTGATGGTCTCGGCAGAAGTAATGGTTTTCCACTCTGCAGGACGGCGGCCCTGAAGATTGTACATTTCAATGGTATTGTCCGTATGGAGAATCATCACGTTATATTTCCTGTTCCCGGAAAAATCATAGACATCAGGTCCCAGAAGCACAGGCTTCTTCAGATCCACAGGGAAAGGATTCACGAAACGGCCGAGCCTGTCGATCAGGTGGAGTTTCGTACCGGATGCAAAAAGTATCTGGAGCTTGCCGTTGGCAAAATAGTCGACAGTCTGCGCACAGCCGCAGATCGGAGCATCGAAAGGCACACCCCACAATCCTTTTCCACCTTCCTCCTGGAGGCAGAGGTAGAAGTTGTCCTGCTGGTAGAACAGATTCCATTTGCCGGTACCGGAATTCTTCACGCGGAACGGCCCTTCCGGTATCACCACGTCAGTGTCTCTTTCGAAAGCCGGAGCCTGGCTCTTGAGCACTGTCGTACGGAAAAGGTCCAGGTCGAGAGACAGCCCTGACTTGGTATCTGAAACCGTGAAGAATACAGGTTCGTATGTTATGCCTTCGAATGAAGCACTGACACCCGGAAACAGATCTTTGGAACAAAGGCCTTCAGTGTGTCCCGCATCCTCTGTCAGCGACATGTAGGACACAAGATATGAATCTCTGGCCGAAAGGCGATCCTCGACGGCAGCATCTGCGAGAAAATCTGAAAGGACATAGTCCAGGGCACGTCCGGAAATATATTCCGAGAGGGCATTCCGGCTGCCTATTATCAGCCATCCGCCATGCATGATAAAGGAAGATTCATCTTCCAGCGAAAACATGTCTCCGAAAAGGGAAGACAAATATCCCTTGTATCCGTATGGCAGTATCTTGTCTTCAAAATCATCTTCCGACACATCCTGGATCCCCTTGAACAACAGTTGCGGGAACTTCCTGTCCGAACGGGCAAGAAGGATTTTCTCCAGATTTCCGCCTACGGTAAACTGCGCCGTCGCCACTTCTTTCAGTGCGAGAGCCTCCGCCCACGATTCCGGATCAGTACCTGTAGCTTTCTTCAATGCCGCCCTGCCGGCTTCGATGTCCTTGACCAGGGATTTCGTCTGGGCAAAGGCCAGATAAGTTTTCTGGTAAGAAGACACATCATCAAACGGAACGGAAACGGCAGAAATGGTATATGAAGGCAATATCCCTGATACTCCGGCCTTCGAAGGGATCAGATCACGGTAGATATTCAGCATGTCGCCCTGGCTCCCATCGGAAAAAGCCTGTCCTGAAAGCGAAAAACCATCGATACCGGACTTCCGGATTTCGAAGGCGGCACAGTCTGCAAATCCGGATATGGATTCAGCCAAAGTCCTGCAGGATGGAGAAAGAAGGCGTGAAACAAGCCGTCCTACTCCTGATTCGGGGATCACTATCATATTACCGGCCGAAACCATGTCCGCTGACTCTGAAAATCCAGGTTTGTCCAGGACTGACACTTCCGCCTTGATATGCCTGAGGGCGGACTGAATCAGAATATCCGATGAAGATACGAGAAGCAGGGATCTTTTCCTAAGCGGACTTCCTGCAGGAGCATATTCCGATATATCAGCATACTCAGCCGACATTCCCATCCCTGTGGCATTCGATAAGAGCAGATCAGCTGCTGCTGATGGAGCGTCTCCTGCCTTGCCTGCATCCAGGACCAGAAGGGAAGCCGGTTCGCCTATGTTATGTACGGACAGTACTGCGGATGAAGACATCAGTTCATGATAGAGGGACGATGAGGAATACAGTTCCGTCAGAAAGGCAGCCATTTTCCCTGGCTCGTTTCTCTCGGTCACGAAATAATGCATGGCAGAACGGTCAGACACAAGAGAATTCAGCATGGCGGACAGATCATCGTATTTCAATACGGCATCCGCATCAGAGGGAATCGCTGAAAAGAGCATGTATTCCCTGCTGTCTGCAAGACTGTTCTTCGTCTCGCCGGTGCCGGAATACAGGAAATACAAGGCGGCCGCGACTACTATCAGGAAAACTCCCAGAACAGATACACAGAGGATTATGGATTTTCTACTCATGACTTGGCATAAAGAATATCAGCTGCAAATATACGAATAAAATTCGCTTATTTGCAGCTGTCAATCCAGTTTTGCCGGTCGGTATATGTCAACAGTCACTTATTTGACAGCGACTGCCTCTATCTCGACTTTCACTCCCATCGGAAGTGCCGCTACCTGATAGCAGGCTCTGGCCGGTTTTTCTACAGTGAAGAACTCCGAATACACGGCATTCATCGCCCCGAAATTCGCGATATCATCCAGAAGTACGGTAGTCTTCACGACATTTGAATACGTCATGCCGGCTTTTTCCAGAATCGCCCCTATGTTTTTCAAGGACTGCCTGGTCTGAGCTTCGATGCTTTCCGGTACGGACCCGTCGGCAGGTACCACAGGAATCTGGCCGGAAATATAAAGGGTTCCGTTTACTTCTACCGCCTGAGAATAAGGCCCGACGGCCTTAGGCGCATTTTCTGTAGCTATAATCTGTTTCATATCGTAGCCCCGAGCAGAATACCTGCTTTTTTACGGGAATCTTTATTTTGTTGTTTTTTATACGATTTCTTCTTTTCGTGAGACAAAATTATGTAAAATCATGTATTCTGCAAAATTTTTTGGCTCTGCACACGGTACTGCGATAGTAATTATTTTCGAATTGCAATGCGTTTCAATAATATTTAAAAAACTTTGCAAGGCGGCCCTTTTCATGATCGTAGGTGCTTGCGAACTCCTCCGGTGACGATGTCAGGCCGATAACCATCAGGTTCTCGTGGAATCTCGCACTGGAAAAACAGCTGCTGGAGCGTCACCCCTCTACCGCTGTTGTGGCGTCCGCCTCGTTTTTGACAGTCTTCGCGAGCTTTTCCGCTATCCTGTCCAGAATGGAATCGCTGACCCCCTCGAATTTGGCTTTCAGCTTTTCAAGAATAATTTTCTTCATGCACGAATAATCTTTTGATTACCATGCGCGAAAATCTTTTATAAAAAACCTTTACCTGTATCATAAATAAAGGGACACCCTTGCGGATGTCCCTCACATGCTATCAAGAGATGCTGTCAAACAATCAAGAGATAGCGATAAGCTCTTTTCCTATGGCATGTATGCCGTCAAGTATTCTTTTCTGCATATCCGGGCGAGGACGTCTCCACCCTGATGCATAGTGGGTCAACTGCTGTTGGTTTATGCCTGTCACTTTGGATATGGCAGACTTTGGCACCGTCTTTTCCACATAGTGCAACATGGCGGCAGTGGTCATGTGCCATTCAAACTCCCATTCTCCGCCAAACTCAGCAGGTATGGCTTCTCCGTCCTCTTGCATTCCCTCTATGTGGAAACGCAGGGCTTCCTCCATATTCTTTTTAAGCTCCTCGAACGTCCTGCCTGTAGTCACGCAGGCGATATCCTCGTTTTCAGGGGCGGCGGCATAGTTGCCTGTCCAGTCCACATTAATTATAATCTTGCCCATAAGATGAAACCTCCTTTTTATTTGCAGGGCGGCTATTTCCACCCTGCTTGTTTCCAAATACTGCTCAGAATAAATTGGTCAAGTGTCGTAGAGGGTTTTTCATTGACCGTCACTCTACCTTTCTTTGTCGGATGCTTGTACTGCCTGTGGCTGCCTTTCTGCTTTACAAGATACCAGCCGTCCGCTTCAAGCATCTTCAATACCTCATTTACTTTATATCTTCTCATTCCCTGATTGTTTGACGACACAAAGATATAAAATATTATATCATTATACAAGTTTTTTTCAGCAATTTTTTCTATTTTCAAAAATATTGCGCATTTTCGCAGTAGAGATGTCGTACATCTCGGAAATACAGACTCTGAGTAGCAGCCGTGATTGTAGTTCCGGGCACTGTGACTCGGAGTTTTTTAAATAAGGCCTGTAGCAATTTGAGGATCGGCAGAACGATCAGCCATATCAGGGTATCCCATTATCCGCCACAACGATTATTCTCTTGAATCGGTACGTTTCCAGCCTTTCATAATCAATTATCCCTTTTTCCACACTTTCTCTCGTGAACGAATGACCCTTTGAATATATCAGGGCTATTTCCGCGTTCTTGGCTTTGGCGTGTGTCAAAGCATTGCGCATTGTGCTCGCTCCGTCCTTGGTTGGTGTGCGCTGCTCAAACGAGAATGTCCCGATGTATCCGTCAGGCGTGCGCATCCTCCCGGATTCGTTCAATAATGTCACCTTATACCCTTTGTCAGCGAGAATGCGGGCTGCTTCCAATTCCTCCGACTTATGCCTCATCGGGCTTTTCTCCACTGCAAGCCAGCCACCGCCCCGTCCTATTTCCACAGAGGAATACCTTCCGGAAGCACGCATCGCCATTACCTCCGCCTCTCGCTTGCCATAAGTGTCGCTACCAGGTCTGTATGTACGTATTCCTCCGCTGGTCTTGGCCATTGTTACCTCCTTTCTTACTCTGCATAAACTGTTCAACATATACAAGGGAGTTCTTTATGCAGAAATCTCTTATGTTTGCACCTCCAGCGTACACTATCAGATTCGGCACGTCCTTGCCTGAAATCTCCTTTGCAATTTGTAGCTCCGCTTTCAGATACTCCAACCTGTCATTATATCCTCTCGTGGCGAAAGCATCCCATCCGTCAGGAATGCCGAGACGGTTATATCCATAGAACTTCTGAGCGACATTAAGGTCCACATATATCCTGATTCTGCATTCCTGGAAATACCGGCTGATCCAACGTTTCTTGTATATCTGAGTAAGGCCGTATGCCACCGGAGTCGTGTCAAACAGCGACAGGTTCGGCCCTACAACAGCCTTCACTCCAGAGGATAAAACTTTTATCGGATCTTTCCATATAGCCTCGAACCTGTAATCCTCGACATAAAAATGATATGTGGACACATCTTTCCTCAGACGGCTGTCCGCTCCCCATGGAGCAAACGGAAGTTCCAGTTTCCGGCCTGCCTGTCCGGAAGAAGATTCGGTATCTCAAATTCGTTATTGCTCTCGTAAATGCAGTCCGTCAGCATCGACTGAAAGAACGAATCATCTTCCGCTCCTTCTGATTTGCCTCCCTCTCCAGCCTCTCCTCCGGATGCCGACGATATTTCGATATTTTTTTCCGGCCAGTTAATGTCAATCCCCCAGTCAGACAGCGGAAGGTCATCCCATTCATTCGCCAGCGCATCCATGTCCCACTCTCCGAAAGAGCCGTTGTCCTTGACCACTATCTCCTTCAGTTTCTCGACAGGCATGTCGTCAGGGAGCACCACGCACGGCATCTCCTTCCAGCCGAGCGACTTCACGGCAGAAAGGCGCATGTTACCTCCAAGGACGATGTATTTCCCGTCATGAGGATACACTATCGCGCCGCGTGCCTCCAGCAGTTCCGGGGTCTCGCTGATGCTCTTCTTGAGACTGTCCATCTCGTCCTTCGTCCGTTGGCGCGGATTGGACGGAAGCCCCTCTATCTGCCCGGTGTTCATCTCCAGGTCCTTGACCTTGATTGTCCGTATCTCCATATCGATTTGCGCCCAAAGAGGAGGTAGACAAGATCTATCTGACGGATATCGGGGCTTTCACAGGACTGCGCTTTTCTGACTTTTCAAGACTGAAAGACCAGAACATCTCCGACACCATAACGCTGAAGACGCAGAAGACGGGGACCAAGGTGGTCGTACCGATACATTGGGTAGTAAGAGAAATCCTTGATCGGGGATATGATTTCGGCAAGACAATGTCAAACCAGAAGTTGAACGAAATGCTGAAAACACAGGACTTTTTTTCCTGAAAAAGTAGGCTTTTGGTTCTGCATACGATCCTGCAAATAAAAATAATCCGATGAAAATCACCGGATTATCTCTTCATATCGTAGCCCCGAGCAGAATCGAACTGCTATCTAAAGTTTAGGAAACTTCCATTCTATCCGTTGAACTACAGGGCCTTGGTCAGAAGACCGTGCTTATTCGGCACTCTTCTGAATGATCTGGCGACCCCTGTAGTAGCCGCACTCAGGGCATACTCTGTGATACAGTACAGTCGCTCCGCAGTTTGAGCAGGTAGCCAAAGTAGGCACTACTGCTTTATCATGTGTTCTTCTTTTGTCTCTTCTCTGTTTGGAGACTTTGTGTTTCGGATGTGCCATTTTATTATTATTTTTTATGTTATCAAAACCATCAGTTTCCGAAAAGGCCTTTCAGGGCAGCGAACGGGCTGTCCGGACCGGCATTTTCCGCATCTGACACCGATATTCCGGATCTGATATACCGCATGACCTGCGGGTTACACTCTCCTTCAGGATGCATCCTGAGCAGAGGAAGGGAAAGACATACGTAATCATATATGACCTGAGCCAGATCAAAATCAGTATTGTCTTCCGGAAGCCAGACGATCTCCCTATCGGAAGAACTGTCTTCGTCTCCGTCATCCTCTCCGCCTGTTCCGAACTTGACGCTCAGACGGGCTTCCGTCTCCACGGGAACAGTCAAAGGCTCGAGACAACGGTCACACGCCACTGAAACAGTGCCCGATATATGACAGTCTATGCCGATATACTGCCCGGACTTCTCCGTTTCCACCCCGATCAGCAGATCCGCATCCAGAATCTCGGAATTCTCAAAACTTTCAAAAAACTCCTTTCCCACTTTCATACTGGACGTCATCCGTCCGTGGGACAATCCATTTAAAGGTATCAAAAATAAATTCTTGTCCATAACCCGTAAATAGATTTGAGCGTGCAAAGATAGGAATAATTTTTATAAAATCAATCTAAATTTCCACTTTTTCTTTTACGCTCTATCTCATCAAGAATTATCTTCCTTATTCTCATGGACTTGGGAGTAACTTCGACAAGCTCGTCCTCCTGAATATACTCCAGAGCCTCTTCCAGAGAGAAGACTATAGGCGGCGGAAGCATCACCTTGTCATCGCTTCCCGAAGCCCTCATGTTCGTAAGCTTCTTGGTCTTGCAGATATTTATGTTGAGGTCCCTTTCCCTGGTGTGTTCTCCGACCACCTGGCCGGCATATATTTCATCGCCCGGATTAACGAAGAAGCGGCCTCTGTCCTGCAACTTGTCCATGGAATACGCCACTGCCACTCCGGTCTCCAGAGATACCAGAGAACCGTTTGTCCTCTTCTCGATATCGCCCTTGTACGGTTCGTAACCTTTGAACCTGTGCGCCACGACCGCTTCTCCCTGAGTAGCAGTCAGGAGATTGCTCCTCAGTCCCATGAGACCTCTGGCCGGTATATCGAAATCCAGATGCGTGCGGTCACCCCTGTTTTCCATGTGGATAAGAGCGCCTTTCCTTCTGGTGGCTATCTCTATGGCCTTGCCTACGAACTCTTCCGGAACCTCTATGGTCAGATTTTCTATAGGTTCGCAACGTTGTCCGTTAATGGTCTTGTCCAGAACCTTAGGCTGTCCCACCTGAAGTTCGAAGCCCTCACGGCGCATGGTTTCGATAAGGACTGAAAGATGAAGCACTCCCCTTCCGTATACTATGAAGGAGTCTGCATTCGGACCAGGTTTCACCCTGAGAGCGAGATTCTTCTCCAGCTCCTTCTCAAGACGCTCTTTCAGATGTCTGGATGTGACGAACTTGCCCTCCCGTCCGAAGAACGGAGAATTGTTGATGCAGAAAAGCATGCTCATGGTAGGCTCGTCGACCTCTATAGGAGGAAGCGGCTCGGGATTTTCGAAATCAGCTACCGTATCACCTATTTCGAAGCCTTCAAGACCTACGACAGCACAGATATCCCCGCACTGCACGGTGTCCACCTTTGTCTTTCCGAGTCCGTCGAAAATCATGAGATCACGGATCTTCTGCTTCTGTATGATATCGTACCTCTTGCAGAGACTTATGTTCATACCCGACTTGAGTTCTCCCCTGGTCACTCTGCCGACTGCAATACGTCCTACGTATGGAGAATATTCCAATGAGGAAATCAGCATCTGAGGCGTACCCGGATTCTGCGCCGGAGCCGGTATCACTTCTATGATGGTATCCAGGAGTGCCGTGATGTCATTGGTCGGCGTTCTCCAGTCACGGGACATCCAGCCCTGCTTGGCGCTTCCGTACAGAGTCTTGAAATCAAGCTGGTCATCAGAGGCATTCAGGGAAAACATCAGATCGAAAACCTCTTCCTGTACTTCATCGGGACGGCAATTCTGCTTGTCGACCTTGTTTATGACCACAATAGGCTTCTTGCCCATTTCGATGGCTTTCTGGAGAACGAACCTGGTCTGTGGCATACAGCCCTCGAACGCGTCTACCAGAAGAAGCACGCCGTCGGCCATGTTCAACACCCTCTCGACTTCACCGCCGAAATCACTGTGGCCCGGAGTGTCGATAACGTTTATTTTCACCCCCTTATACGGGACAGACACATTTTTCGCCAGGATAGTGATACCTCTTTCCCTTTCCAGATCGTTGTTGTCAAGTATCAGCTCCCCCATTTTGTCTTCACGGGCCTGTTTGGCCTGGTAGATCATTCTATCCACAAGGGTAGTCTTGCCGTGGTCGACATGTGCGATAATAGCAATATTCCTAATTTCCATATATTGAATTAAAAAAGGACTGCAAAAGTAGAAAATTCTCGTATTAAAACGAATTTTTTATTTTATTTTTCATATTCATTATATTAATTTTGCGTCAAATTTATCTTGAAATGACAGAAAAGATCATCATTCTCGACTTCGGGTCGCAGGTCACGCAGCTCATAGGCCGCAGGCTCAGGGAGCTGAACGTGTACTGTGAAATCTACCCGTTCAACAAGATTCCTGTTCTGGACGAGACTGTCAGAGGGGTCATTCTTTCGGGCAGCCCGTTTTCGGTCAGGGACGAAAAAGCCCCTCAGGCCGATCTCAGCGGGATAAAAGGCAGACTGCCGCTGCTTGGCATCTGCTACGGGGCGCAGTACCTCGCCCACAAGTACGGAGGTGAAGTGAATGCCTCCATAGCCAGGGAATACGGCCGGGCGATGCTGGATGTCACAGCCCCTGATTCCCCGCTGATGAAAGGCGTATCGGCACATTCCCAGGTCTGGATGTCCCACGGAGATACCATCGCTAGACTTCCCGAAGGCGGAGAAGTGATAGCTTCTACAGCCGATGTGGAAAACGCTGCCTATCATATAAAAGGTGAAGAGACCTATGCGGTACAGTTCCATCCGGAAGTCTACCATACCGCGGAAGGTACCAGGATACTGGAGAATTTCGCTATCGGCATCTGCGGATGCAAGGGAGACTGGACGCCGGCTTCATTCATAGACACGACCATTGCGGAACTGAAAGGGAAACTCGGAGACGACAAGGTCATTCTGGGTCTCAGCGGAGGCGTGGACTCCACAGTAGCTGCAGTCCTGCTGCACAAGGCCATAGGGCACAATCTGACATGCATCTTCGTGAATAACGGTCTTCTGAGGAAAAACGAATTCGAAGACGTGCTCGCTTCGTATCAGGACATGGGTCTGAACGTCATAGGAGCTGATGCGTCCGCTGTATTTCTGGAGCAACTCAAGGGAGTCACCGAACCGGAAAAGAAGAGAAAAGTCATAGGACGGCTCTTTATCGAGACTTTCGACAAATATGCACGGCAGATAGAGAATGCGAAATGGCTTGCCCAGGGCACCATCTATCCGGATGTAATAGAATCAGCATCAGTAAACGGACCTTCTTCCACCATCAAGTCTCATCACAACGTAGGCGGTCTTCCTGAAAAGATGAATCTCAGGATAGTGGAGCCGCTCCGTTCGCTGTTCAAGGATGAAGTCAGGAGAGTGGGACGCGCCCTGCAGATCAAGGAGGAGCTTATAGGTAGACATCCCTTCCCGGGACCGTCACTCGGCATCAGGATTCTTGGAGAAGTGACAGAAGACAAGCTGTCCATCCTGCGCGAAGCCGATGACATATTCATCCGCGGACTGAGAGAATACAAGATCGATGGCGTACCGTCCGCATCCGACCCCACCATGACAGCCACGAACCTGTACGATTCCATCTGGCAGGCAGGCGCCATGCTTCTTCCTGTCAAGAGCGTCGGGGTGATGGGAGACGAAAGGACATACGAATATACCATAGCATTGCGCGCCGTGATTTCCACCGACGGCATGACTGCAGACTGGGTACATCTTCCGTACGACTTCATGGCCAAGGTCAGCAATGATATCATAAACAAGGTGCGTGGAGTGAACCGGGTCGTCTACGACATCAGTTCAAAACCGCCTGCCACTATCGAGTGGGAGTAGATAAGAAACGGTGCCCGGATTGCGGACACCGTTTCTTTATTTTTCATACCACGATTTGTACTCAAGATACCCTGCCGAGTTGTCATGTATCCTGGCGGTCAGGGCAGCCGAACCGTCCTTGACTTTTCCAGCAGGGACTCCGGCATAGATGCCCGGTTCAAGGACGCTGCCGGAGAGGACCACTGCCCCTGCCGCAATGATAGTACCGTCCGGTATCACGGCGTTGTCCAGGACCACAGCCCCCATCCCTACCAGCACATCATTTCCTATTATGGCCCCGTGCACTACGGCATTGTGCCCGACTGACACGTCATTGCCGATTCTGACTTCCGACTTATGGTTTGTAGCATGAAGCACAGCTCCGTCCTGGATATTTACCCTGTCACCCAGAACAATGCTTCCGACATCACCCCTGAGCACCGCTCCATACCAGATGCTGCAGTCTTCGCCCATCGACACATCTCCTGCCAGCACCGCATTCTCGGCTATGAAGGCATTTTTTCCTATGACCGGCTTGCGGCCGTCCAATTCCCTTATGATCATGACTGTACTTTTCTCTGCCACGGACTGTCACTACTGCCAGCCCATGGCAATATTTGCGGCAATCTTGTCCACCAGACGCGTACGGGCCTCGACTGACGCCCATGCAGTATGAGGAGTCATGGACAATCTCTCCTGATGTTTCACCTTGGAAAGAGGATTCGCCACATTCAGTGGCTCTGCAGAATAAACGTCCAGACCTGCTCCGGCTATCACGCCATCATCGACAGCCTTGGCCAGGGCCGCCTCATCGACTATTCCCCCTCGGCCCATGTTCAATATGACGGCCTGAGGTTTCATAAGGGAAAGTTCCTTCTCCCCTATCAGCCCTGCAGTCCTGTCATTCAGAGGGGCATGCACAGAGACCACATCGGAAACGGCCATCAGTTCATCCAGGGGCACACTCGGATAGTCATGACAGTGCGAAGTGCCTGAAGTCGAAAAGTAAATTGCCTTCATTCCGAAAGCCTCCGCCACCTGAGCGACACGATGCCCTATCGTACCCATGCCTACGATGCCGATGGTCTTTCCCGCAAGTTCGAAGAAAGGCAGAGTGACGTCGGTAAAAAGCCCGCTCCACGAATATTTTCCGGACTTTACCTTTCCGTCATAGTATGGCAGATGTCCGATAAGATTCAGCATATGCATGAAAGTACTCTGGACTACGGATTCGGTGGAATACCCGGCAACATTCCTGACAGGAATACCTTTCGATGCCGCATATTCGATATCTATATTGTTCACACCGGTAGCTGCCTCGCAGATAAGCCTGAGATTCGCTCCGGCATCTATCAGCTGTGGAGTCACCCTTACCTTGTTCACGATCAACACATCGCAGTCGGAGACTCTGGCCAGGGCCTCTTCCGGAGAAGAAGTCTGCCAGCACACCAGTTCGCCGAGTCTGGCGATAGGGTCCAATGACACATCGCTGCCCAGTGTTGCAGCATCCAGGAATGTTATCTTCATAATCGTCTGATTTTCCGTATCAAATGATTTCCATATCTGAACTTTTCATCCATCCCTGACGTCCGTCCGCCAGTTCAATGTTCCTCCAGTCCCCTACCTCATCCAGTATGAGGACTTTGGTTCCTTCATGCAGTATGAACAGATCTGTCGAAGTTTCGGAAGAAGGGGAGCTTTTTACCGAAACTACCGGAGTCATGATGATGGCACCGTCCTTCCGCATATAGTCATTCTTCTGCCAGAAAGCAAATGCGAACGACATGACCATCAGCAGGAAAGCCACTATGGCAGTGAAAAAGCCCGTTCGCCTCAATGCCAGAGAAGATGACAGGAAAAGCAGCAGCAAGGCGATGACAACCAGCCCCAGAAACACCAGTCCTGTCACGGCCCATGTATCGGAATCAAGGATATAACACAGGTCTCTCGTCCATGTTTTCAGGATAAACTCGGGTACAGGCTCTATCCTATCCTGGATGAAGTCGGAAATGACAGTCCTGTTATATCTGGCATCATCATAAGAAGGGTCCAGTTTCAATGCCTTCTCATAGTACAGCATGGCCTTGGCCACATCGCCTGACTTGAACCAGGCATTCCCCATATTGCAGTAAAGGGAAGGCGATTCCAGTCCGAGATTCTCTATGGACGAGTATGTATCCGCAGCCTCGATCCAGTTTCCTTCCGAATAAGCTGCCGAAGCCGCATTGAAAAGCGAATCCACATATCCGTCTGCAGCAAAACCTGACAGAGGGATGCTGAGGAATATCATGGCTGTCACGACCTTCAGAGTCGAGGAATTCTTGGTGTTCTTCATATATGAGTCTATGGATGAAATCACTTCCACTGCATCCTGATAATGGGCGGACATCGCATCGGTTCCCTGCTCAGGAGAATAACGGGCAAATTCACACGCATCCAGAATAGCGACGAATTTCCCTGTGACTTCTGCAGGCACACCTTTCCCCGCCAGAGCTTCAGAAACCTTGTCTTTTGAGTAATCGGCTACAGACATGTTCAGTTTGTCGGACACGTAACCGACCAAAGCCTTGTGCAGTTCATCATAGAATGCCGAATAGAGATTCCCGGAAAGGAATTCGGATGCCCTGCGAAGACGCTTGCGTGCCATCTTGGTAGCCCCGCGGTTTTTGGAGCCGATGACATCAGCCCGGCGTGCCGCGAGTATCCTCAACAGGAAATATCCTGCAGCTCCCAGAATGATGATCAGACCTGCAGTTCCCCAGAACAGGAAAGACCCTGTGAAGAAATCACCTTTCGGAGACAGCCTGTGATTCTTTGTGTCGATGAATCTTATATCCTGATTCAGGTTACGGACACCTCTCTGCGTGACACCAGGCATGACGGCCGCGCCTGAAACTTCTGATTCACTGCCTTTGGCAACGCTGAAAGGAATCAGAGGAGTCTCTATGGTCACATATTTGCCGGCATTGATATCATAATAACTGTACTTTACAGGAGCAATGGCAAAGTCACCTGCACTGCGCGGAATAAAAGGGAATTCGTATGTCTTGCTCCCGGACATGCCGGATGCCTTGTCCACGGATTCGGATACTTTCGTGTCATAGACCTCGAAATCCGGAGGGAAAACCACATCCGGTTCTTCGAGCAGGGAAACATTTCCCTGGCCCTTTATCGTAACAATAAGAGATGCCGCATCATGTGTCCTGAGAGAGTCCTTGCTCAGTTCGGCAGATATGCTGAATTTCCCCACACCGCCCTTGAACGATGCAGGTGCACCTGCCGGAAGCGGCGAAACCTGTATCTTGTAAGACGGTGTGCTGATCCGTTTCCTGACAGTCCGGTATTCATCGAAAAACTCATCGAAGATGCTGACACTGCCGCTTGAGACAGTCCTGATATTCACGAGGCAGACCAGTTCTGCCGGATCGACGGTCAGTGTACCTGACTGCTGAGGTATCAGGATATATTTTCGGAGGACTGCCGCATTATATATCTTGTTGTCCCTGCTTTCCCGGTGAAATTCTATATTGGTCGGCGCTTCTATCTCCTGATTCCAGAATCCGTTGAAAGAAGGGAAACGTGCATCCTCAAAACCGGCGATATTCACTCTCTGATACAGTTTCAGAGTAGCTACTATGGGTTCTCCCACCACTACATTCCGCTTGCTGAATGTCAGGGACAGGAACAGATTGTCCTCAGAAATGTTTCCCGATGCCTGTCCGGGCTGACTTGAAGACTGGGGACGGCTCTGTGCCGACGCACCCTCAGCAACGACGGTGACATTGACCGGAGAAGTCGACCATGTCTTGCCTTTTACGGTTATTGTCCCGGCAGGGATAGTGAAGGTTCCTGTATTTTTCGGTGTCAGGATGTAGGTATAAGTGAACTGCGAAGATTTCGTCCGCTTTCCGTTTATGATCTGGATGCTGGTCGAACGACCCTGCTGCGGGCCCCAGACCAGCTGGAAGTCATCGCCCTGTGACCATTCGAATCCCGATGGAGTGTTTTCCCCTTCATAGACGAAGGTGACGTTGAACTGTTCGTCCAGAGAAACGACATCAGGCACTTCCACCCTCAACTGGGCAGACATCACAAGAGCCTGGAATATAACCGATAATGTCAGCAATAATTTCTTCATATTCATACTTTTTCTTTTCTACACCCTGAGACTGGAGTATTACCAGTTCTTCTCTTTCTGCTTGGACTGCAATACAGCTGCCTTTTCTTTCTTGACCTTCTCCTGGGTTTCCTTTTCCTTGGCCATGATCGCATTCAACATCTGCTGCGCTGACTGTTTGCTTATCTGAGGCTGCGGCTGAGGAGACTGTCCGTCCTGATTCTGGTTCTGATCCTTGTTCTGGTCCTGATTCTGGTCTTGGTTCTGATCCTTGTTCTGGTCCTGGTTCTGATCCTTGTTCTGGTCCTGGTTCTGATCCTGATCCTGATTCTGATCCTGATCCTGATCCTGATCCTGGTCCTGATTCTGGTCCTGGTTCTGATCCTGATTCTGATTCTGGTTCTGCTGGTTTTCAAGCATCTTTCTGGCGTAAATATAATTCTCCTTCGCCTCCAGATCGCCAGGATTCCTCAGAAGAGACTCCTTGTACGCATCTACAGCACCTTGCCAGTCCTTCATGGACACAGAGGTATTGCCACTATTGTAATAATAATCCGAAGCATGTTCCGATATCACAGCCGCTTTTGATATGGTGTCCAGCAATGACTTGGCCTCGGTATAATTTTCCATCCTGTAAAGTGTGTTCGCAAGATTGTATGAAGCGGCGAAAGAAGTCGAGTCTCTGAGCAGAGCCTTCTGATAGTCGACAGCCGCCTCCTGGAAATTCCCGTCTTTGAACTCTCTGTTTCCCCTGCGGACATCCCTCCTGTCAGATTCCTGTGCCGACACTGCGGCCGTTCCGGCCAATGCCAGCATCACAGTCAAAAATATGTATCCGAAATGTTTCATCGTTCCAAATAATTATATACAGACTGCAGACCTGCTATTTCAGCAAATGTCTGCGAGCCTTCCTTTCTCCTATGAGCATCTCCACGGCCAGGAAGACCAGTGCAATGGCAAAGAAATACATGAACTGTTCATCGAATTCCTCGAAGACAACCGAACTGAACATTTCTTCGTCCATCTTCCTGATATCGTCCACTATCGGATTCAGGCCGAATTCGCTCATCCCGGCCCTGACATAGGCGCCTTTTCCTGCCGAAGCTATGTCACGCAACACTTTCTCGTCCAGTTTGGAAACTACGATATTCCCGTCCTTGTCCTTGAGAAGCTCGCCATGATACGGTATCGGTTTTCCTTCAGGAGAGCCTACCCCGATAGTAAAGACCTTTATCCCCATCTCGGCAGCCTGTCTGGCTACAGCGACAGGATCATCCTCATGATTCTCGCCGTCAGTGATGACTATTATGACACGGCTGCGCTCGCTCTGGTTGCTGAAGCTCCTGATACATGTCATCAGAGCCTCACCCAGCGCTGTTCCCTGGATAGGTACCGACTCTGTGTTTATGCTGTTAAGGAACATCTTTGCCGATGCATAATCAGTAGTGACAGGAAGCTGTACGAAAGACGTCCCGGCGAAAACCACCAGACCGATCCTGTCATCCCTCAATTTGTCCACGAGACTGGATATGGCCAGCTTGGCCCTCTCCAGACGATTCGGAGAATAATCTTCGGCCATCATGGAATTCGACACATCCAGGGCAATCATGATTTCGACACCCTTTATATTCCTTTCCTTCAGCTTCGCACCTATCTGAGGCCGTGAAAGTCCTATGATGAAAAAGAAGAAAGCCAGAGCGAAGAGCGTTACCCGTACCCATCCTTTCGATGCCGACACGGACGGCATCAGCTCCTTGACCAGAACCGGATCACCCAGTTTCGCCAGCCGTCTTTTCCTGAAATGCCTCATCACGGCATAAGCTACAAAGAAAAGCGGCACCAGCAAAAGAAGAATCAGATATTGAGCTTGAGCAAAATTAATCATAAGCCTACCGTAAGTTCGATATATTCAATATATTCGTTATACTTCAGAAGATGAATCCTTTCGGATCATGGCAGCCGTCTCAGGACAAACACCCTGAAAATGAATTCAAGAAGCAAGGCAGCCAGTGCCACCAAGGCGTATTTTCCGAAAAGTTCCCGGTAAACAGGAAAACTATCTACAGTAGTCTTCACTTTTTCCATCTTGTTGATCTCGCTGTAGATTTCCATGAGCTTTGTATTGTCCGTAGCCCTGAAATACTGTCCGCCTGTAGTTTCGGCGATCTCTTTCAGGAGATCTTCGTCTATCTCCACCTGGACCTTCTGTATATCCACACCCCACGGAGTCATCACGGGATACGGCGCCATACCTCTGGCCCCGACACCGATAGTGTACACCCTCACTCCGTATGTCTTCGCTATCTGGGCGGCCATCTGTGGCGTGATCTCGCCGGCGTTGTTCACTCCGTCAGTCAGCAATATGACCACGCGGCTCCTGGCATCGGAATCCTTCATCCTCGCCACTGCGGTAGCGAGACCGTTGCCGATGGCTGTACCGTCCTCTATCAGGTCAGTCTGGACTTCCTTCATCAGATTTATCAGAGTAGACCTGTCTGTAGTCATAGGACACTGGGTAAAGCTTTCCCCCGCGAATACGACTATGCCTATCCTGTCATACGGACGCTGGGCGATAAATTCTATCGCAATATCTTTCGCGGCGCTGAGCCTGTCGGGAGTAAAGTCCCTCGCAAGCATACTGGTGGATACGTCCATCGCCAGCATGATATCTATTCCTTCCGAATCCACCCTTTCGATCTCGCCGGCAGATCTCGGCCTGGCTATGGCGATGATGATCATCACCAGGGCCAGCGTCCTGAGAAGAAACGGGATATGCCTCAGTACTCCATATACGGATTTGCCGGACTTCTGCCACGGTACTATGGTGGACACCCTCAGATGAGGGGCTCTCTGTCTCCATTCCAGATAAACATAGTGCAATATCAGAAGAAACGGCAGCAACTCAAGCCACAGCAATCTTGGATATTCAAAAAACATGGCCTATACCTCCTCTTTCCTGTCCAGCGGCTTCGCTACCGCTGCATCCTGCCCCTTCCCCGATGAAGTTCCGTCCGTCCCTGCGGACTCCGCATCCAGTTCCTCCTGATAGGTCATGGTCACGAACTTCACGGCAGAAGGAACTGCAGAAGCATTTTCCTGCTGCGATGCCACATATTTTGCAAATTTCACATAATCGGCCCTTTCAAAGAGGTCTTTTGCCTCCTCGTACAGGTCCGGCCTGATATCCCGGCCTTTAAGGCTGTCGAAAATTTCCTTGGTAGTCATCTCCATGGCTGATACTCCGTACCTGGAAACAATATACTCCCTGAGAGCGTCCGTTATACCTGAATAAAACGACTTCTGCTTCTCCGGAGCCCAGAAAGAATCACCTCTGAACTTGTCCAGCTTTCTCAACGCCTTGATATGGGCTGGCTCCCTTCCTGCCTCAGCTTCCGACTTCTTCCTGAAATATTTCCGGGTGAGGTATATGGCCAGCAATACGATGAGAACCAAGGCCAGGGCACCGGCAAGATACGGAAAGACTTCTCGGAATTCCACAGGATACTGGATCTGGCCTTTTATATCATGAATCTGAAAGGTAGCCGTATCCACCGGCATAGTCCTTACATCCAGAACCTTCGGTGCGAAAGCCAGAGTATCGGCAACCCCGTCCGGAGAGATTCTGACGATATACACAGGAGGCAGTTCATATTTACCCTCATCGAAAGACGTGATCGTCACGCTTCCCCTTATGTCCAGCTTTGACGGAGCCTTTCTGCGCCCCTTATGCACCTCCACGGTGTCCAGAGACCACGGAGAAACTATCTCCACTCCGGGACAGAATCCTTCCGAATAGTCAGGAAACATGAAATCAGTCCCCTCTTTCACATCCTTGAGTTCGAAACCGTACCTCAACTGATCCGCCACCAGCACGGAATCACGGGGCTGGAGCTGCTCGAGGAAAGCTTCCCCTGCCGGCACCACCGATGTCGAATCCTGGGCATGCACCGGCTGGGACAGCAGGACCGGACCAGCCAGCATCAGTGCAAGCATAGATATTCTGATATTTTCGAAAAACATATTATCTTGTTTGGAAGAAGGCCATCAGACCTTTTACATAATCGCTGTCGGTGGATATGCTGACATTGTCCACCTTGTATTTCATAAAGAGCCGTGAAGCTGCCGCCGACAAGTCGGCAAACCATTTGGCGTATGCGGTTCGCATCTTCCTGTCGGAAGTATTTATCCACGCGGTCTCCATGGTTTCGGAATCCTTCACATGCACGAGCCCTACATCAGGGAGAATCCTTTCACGCGGGTCATGCACCTCTATGACCGACAGGTCGTGCCTGTTCACAGCCACTTTCAGGGCATCTTCGTAATTCGGGTTTCCTGCCCTGTCCGCATCGAGGAGATCGGACAGAAGGAAAGCCGTACATCTCTTCTTGATGGCATTCGTGAGAAAACGCAACGCCCCTCCGATGTCCGTTCCGTTATGTTCAGGCTCGAACTCGAGAATCTCCCGGATGATATGAAGCAGATGACTCCTGCCTTTCTTGGGCGGGATGAACTTCTCCACCCTGTCACTGAAAAACAGAGCACCGACCTTGTCATTGTTTATGATGGCCGAAAACGAAAGCACCGCCGCTATCTCGGCTATCATATCCCTCTTGTTCTGGCCGGACGTACCGAAAAGCCCCGAGCGGCTGATATCTATCAGCAGGACAACCGTCATCTCACGCTCCTCCTCGAAGACCTTTATATACGGAGAACGCATTCTGGCCGTGACATTCCAGTCCATATTCCTGACATCGTCACCGAACTGATATTCCCTGACTTCACTGAAAGTCATGCCACGGCCCTTGAAAGCCGAATGGTATTCTCCTGCAAAAATCTGATGCGAGAGAGCCTTGGTCCTGATCTCTATTTTCCTGACCTTTTTCAGAAGGTCATTTGCATCTTTCCTGTCCATTATGGAACCTCTACCGCATTTATGATCTCAGCTATGATATTCTCCGGTGTGACATTCTCAGCCTCGGCTTCGTATGTCAATCCTATCCTGTGACGCAGTACCTCGTTGCAGACGGCCCTGACATCCTCAGGAATCACATAACCTCTTCTCTTGATGAAGGCATAGGCTTTGGAAGCCATGGAAAGCGAAATGCTGGCTCTCGGAGAACCGCCGTATGCTATCAGATCCGAAAGTTTTCCGAGACCGTAGTCGGCAGGTGTCCTGGTGGCATATACCAGGTCCACGATATACCTTTCTATCTTCTCGTCCATATATACGTCACGGACCACTTCGCGGGCCTTGATGATATCCTCAGGTTTAAGCACCGGCGAAGCTTTCGGGAAAGTACCGGAATTGTTCATCCTGACTATGAGCTTCTCCTCCTCTTTCTTAGGATAGCTGACCACTACCTTCAACATGAAACGGTCGACCTGGGCCTCGGGTAGAGGATAGGTACCTTCCTGCTCTATGGGATTCTGGGTCGCCATCACCAGGAAAGGCTCTGGCAGCCTGAAAGTTTCGTCACCGATAGTCACCTGCCGTTCCTGCATGGCTTCCAGCAGGGCTGACTGGACCTTGGCCGGAGACCTGTTGATCTCATCGGCAAGAACGAAATTCGCGAAAACGGGACCTTTCCTGATCTGGAACTGCTCGCTCTTCTGTGAATAAATGAGAGTTCCTATCACATCGGCAGGCAGGAGATCCGGAGTAAACTGGATTCTGCTGAATTTGGCGTCTATAGCAGATGCCATAGTATTGATCGCCAGGGTCTTGGCAAGTCCCGGAACACCTTCCAGCAATATATGGCCGTTAGCCAGAAGTCCGATCAGCAGATTTTCCACCAGCTGTTTCTGTCCGACTATGACCTTGTTCATCTCCATTGTGAGAATATCCACAAAAGAACTTTCCTGCTGGATACGGTCATTCAATTCCTTGATGTTTATATTGTCCATAAAATATTAATATTTATTTTTGCACACAAACTACAAATTTAATCAATATTCCTTTACGTCAATGCGATATTTCATAAGACTCTCCTACAACGGGACCGGCTTCTGCGGCTGGCAGATCCAGCCGAATGGCATCACCGTCCAGGAGTCTCTGGAAAGGGCGCTTTCCCTGGCACTTGGAACCGGTATCAAAGTCACCGGAGCAGGCCGTACGGATACTGCCGTGAATGCAGTGAACTACATCGCCCATTTCGATGCGGAAGACACGCTGATTCCAGAGCCGGGGGCCTTGGGATACAAATTAAATGCCATCTTGGGTAAAGGAATCATAGTCCACGAGATAGCACGTGCAGACGATGATTTTCACGCCAGATTTTCAGCCACATCCAGAGAATACCGTTATTTCATTCACAGGAAAAAAGATCCCTTCATGTGGAATTTCTCCTGGTTCTGCAAGTTCGGACTGGACATGGACATGATGAACAGTGCCGCCTTGTTCCTGAAAGGGACACACGATTTCAGCTGCTTCGAAAAAAAAGGAGGGAACAACAGGACATCAGTCTGCACCGTTTATGAAGCCGGATGGAAAACCTACATTCCCGGTCATGCAACCTTGCTCGGATATCCATGCGAAGACGGGGACTATCTGGTCTTCACTGTCAGGGCTGACAGGTTTCTCAGGAACATGGTCAGAGCCATGGTCGGCTCTCTCGTGGAAGTGGGCCGGGGAAAGCACGATCCGGAATGGATAAGGCAGCTCATGGAAGGCGGCATACGTTCCGATGCCGGAGAATCCGTACCTGCACATGCCCTCTTTTTGAACAAAGTGGAGTATTGGCACAGAGATTGACCAGTACTTGCTCCGCTTGAAAACGGCCTGCCATGCTGACAAATTGTCAGTAGGGGCCGCCAAACGAAAAGGAAACGTATAATTATGAAGGAATTCAAAGACATTTTATCTCCATCCGGCACTGAAGTGAACATCATACCGGTACTGCAGGGGGACGGATTCATGAAAATAGACGAGTCAGAACTCCCTGACTCCCTCCCGTTGCTTGCACTGAGGAATGCCGTACTGTTTCCAGGGACAATATACCCTATTACCATAGGTAGAGAAAAATCCATTAAACTCATCGAGGATGCGGAAAAGAACAATGCCTTTATCGGCGCCGTACCTCAGAATGACATATCAGTCGAAGATCCCCGGAAAGAAGACCTGTACCAGTTCGGTACGGTAGCCAAGATACTGAAGACACTGGAGATGCCAGACGGTACCATCACCGCCATCCTCCAGGGATTCAAGAGATTCAGTCTGGATGCCGTGACAGAATACGAGCCATACATGCTCGGTCTCGTCCACTACCTCAACGATACCGCACCCGACAACAGTGACAAAAATGTCAGGATGATAGCGGAATCGCTGAAAGAGAAGGCGATTTCCATCATACGGATGTCGTCATTCGTATCGAAAGAAGCTACCTCTGCCCTGAAATCCATAGACGGGTTCGAGTTTCTGGTGAATTTCATCGCCACCACGATAGAAGTGGACAATTTCGATGACAAGATCCAGCTTCTCCAGTACGGAGATCTGAAACAGAGGGCCATGAAACTTCTGGCCGTGCTTGACACCCAGATCGAACTTCTGAAAATCAAGCAGGACATAAACCAGAAGGTGAAGATGGAAATCGACCAGCAGCAGAGGGAATACTATCTGAACAGCCAGCTGAAAACGATCCAGGAAGAACTCGGAATGGACGAAATGGAAGATTTCGAAAAGTTCCGCGCCAGAGCCGAGGAAAAGATGTGGCCTGCCGCTGTCCAGGAAATATTCGAGAAGGAAATGGCCAAGCTCGAAAGATACAACCCGAGTTCTCCGGACTACAGCATACAGTACAACTATATCCAGTTCATGCTGGATTTGCCTTGGGGAGAGATGTCTCAGGACAATCTGGACCTGAAACATGCACAGAAAATTCTGGACGAGGATCACTTCGGCCTGGAAAACGTGAAGGAAAGAATCATAGAGTATCTGGCGGTCCTGAAACTCAAAGGTGACATGAAATCTCCGATTCTCTGCCTGTACGGTCCTCCGGGAGTCGGAAAGACCAGTCTGGGCAAATCCATTGCGCGTGCGCTCGGAAGGAAATATGTCAGGATCGCCCTTGGCGGAGTACATGACGAATCGGAAATCAGAGGACACAGGAAGACATATATCGGAGCATTGCCCGGAAGGATCCTGAATGCCATCAACAGGGCCGGGACCTCGAATCCCGTCATCGTGCTGGACGAAATAGACAAGCTAAGCACAGACATCAAGGGTGACCCGTCATCGGCATTGCTGGAGGCGCTGGATCCTGAACAGAACACGACATTCCATGACAACTATCTGGACATCGACTACGACCTGTCGAACGTTCTGTTCCTGACCACAGCGAATACCACGGCCACTATCCAGCCTGCCCTGCGCGACAGGATGGAAATGATAAACGTCACGGGATATCTGGCTGAGGAAAAGATGTCCATAGCCAAGGACTACCTGATACCGCGGCAGCTGAAAGAACACGGACTGGACAAGAAACAGCTGCGTATCGACAAGAGTTGCCTGGAGAAAATCATAAGCGACTACACCCATGAGTCAGGCGTCCGTGGTCTGGAAAAGCAGATCGCCAAGATAGCCAGGGTGACAGCCAAGAAGATAGCTCTCGAAGAGGAGTATCCGAAAGTCCTGAAAAAGGAAAACCTGAAGGAATACCTGGGACTGCCGACAGCGTTCCACGACATGCAGAAAGGCAATGAAGCCCCTGGAGTAGTGACCGGGCTGGCATGGACTGAACTGGGAGGAGAGATACTCTTCATAGAAAGTTCCATCAGCAAGGGCAAGGGAAACCTCTCCATGACAGGCAATCTGGGCGATGTGATGAAAGAATCGGCCACCATTGCCTACCAGTATATAAAGGCCCATCCGGAAATCGCCGGTATCACGTCCGACGAATTCGCCGAGAAGGACATCCACATCCACGTACCTGAAGGTGCTGTACCTAAAGACGGACCTTCGGCTGGTATCACGATGGTCAGCTCGATGATTTCCGCCCTGAGAAAACAGCAGGTCAAAAGCGGCATAGCCATGACCGGAGAAATGACACTGAGGGGCCGGGTACTTCCTGTCGGAGGCATAAAAGAGAAGATTCTGGCTGCAAAAAGGGCAGGAATACACACCATCATCATTTCGGAAGAAAACAGAAAGGACATAGAGGATATCAAGGAAATCTATGTCAAAGGTCTGACTTTCGTCTACGTGAAGACCATTGACGATGTCATAGACTGCATATTCTGACAGTATTGGAATTGCGGGTGAGCGGAAAACTCCGGTCACCCGCAATTTTTATTGGACATCTCCTTATTTTTAACCAATTTTGTCCGAAACTTTCGGAACAGAAATGAACGTAAAGATAGAACAGAGCTGGAAGGAAGCGCTTCAGGAAGAGTTCGGAAAACCGTACTTCGAATCCCTGGTACGCTTCCTTCACCATGAAAAGGCTGCCGGAAAGACCATCTATCCTCCCGGACCGGCCATTTTCAGGGCATTCGAACTCACCCCTGCCGACAAGGTCAAGGTCGTGATACTCGGCCAGGACCCGTACCATGGGGCAGGACAGGCCATGGGACTCTCCTTTTCCGTACCGGACAACATACCTGCCCCGCCTTCACTGAAAAATATCTTCAAGGAAATACATGATGATCTGGGCATCACCATGAGCGGCCGCCCCAATCTGGAAAAATGGGCCAGACAGGGGGTACTTCTGTTGAATGCCTCTCTCACAGTCCAGGCCGGAATGCCCAACTCACACAGCAACATAGGCTGGACGGAATTCACCGATGCCGTCATCCGCTGGCTTTCGGACCACAGGGATGGCATAGTCTTCCTCCTGTGGGGCAGCTACGCCAGAGCCAAAAAGGAGCTTATAGACACCTCCAGGCATCACGTCCTGGAAGCCGCGCATCCGTCCCCTTTGGCTCGGAGAGCATTCTTCGGATGCAGACATTTCTCGAAAACAAACGAAATACTCGTCAGCGAAGGACTTTCACCTATCGACTGGCAACTGTAGACCATGAAACGCACAGCACTATTTCCAGGCTCATTCGACCCGTTTACCGCAGGTCATCTGAACATTCTCAAACGCGCGCTGGCCATGTTCGATGAAGTAGTCGTAGCCATAGGCATAAACATCGACAAGAGAGGCCACTTTCCGACCGAACGCAAGATAGAAATCATCAGACAGGCCACGGCAGGACTCGAAGGGGTCAGCATCACGAAGTACGACAGTCTCACCGTCGACATCTGCCGCGAGCTGGGCATCAGACATATTGTCAGAGGTGTCAGGAACATGATCGACTTCGAGACGGAGCGCTCCATAGCCGATGCAAACCGCAGGCTGGCTCCCGAGATAGACACTATCATCATCCCTACGGCCCAGGAATTCGCCCACATATCGTCGACTGCAGTCAGGGATCTCATCAAGCACGGGGGCGACACCTCCCTTTTCATTCCGGAAAACGTCGACATGAAACTGCTCGAATCAGAATGAAATCAGGACTTCTGACCATAATCGTTTCATTGACAGCACTGCTGTCAATGCCATTGTCGGCCTCTGCCCAGCTGGACACTGCCGTCTCCAATGCATTAGGGGCCAAGCTTGACGAGTACATGCTCATCATAGAGACAGAACCCGCCGAAGTCAAATGCGAGGAAACGGATTTCCTGATAAGCAGCTGTACGGACTCGCTCGTCAGACAGTTCACGGCATTGCGGCTGTACAGCCACTTCATGGAATCCAAACTGATGGGAGACGAATCCGTAGCCATCCACATATTCGACAAATGGTTCTCGGACGGTGAAGTGACAATGAAAAGCGAAAGCGATTTCATGGGGGCCAGGATATTCGCGGAGTTCAACAGGCAGAGCCTGATAGGGAAAAAGGCTCCGGAACTCTACCTGGAAAACGACTCTGGAGCTTATGTAAGCCTCTTCGGAAAAGGCTCCTGGAACGACAGGCCGTCCATACTTTTCTTCTACGACAGCGGCTGCGCCACATGCAAGATGGAAAGCATCATGTTGAGAAGCCTGCTCAACGGAACGGAATACCCTGTAAACCTGTACGCCATCTACACGCAACAGTCCGGAGAGAATATGGAACGGTTCAAGACCGAATACCTGGATATCAGGAATCCGCAGGTAAATGTGGAATACCTGTGGGATCCCATGTCGGTTTCGGACTACCAGATGAAATACGGCATACTGCAGACTCCTGGCATCTTCATGATTTCACGCGACGGGACTGTCATCGGCAGGAAACTGGATGTCATGGCACTCGGCCGGCTTATGGAGATATACTGCAAGCCATACGAATACGGCAGCCGGGAGTCTTCGGCATTCTATGACGAAGTCTTCGCTTCATATGGAGGGCGTCCGGGAAGCGATGATGTGAAAGGCATCTGCGATGCCATCGCCGGCAAGACATTGGGGCAGAAAGACACTCTGCGCTTCAAGCAGATGGCCGGAGACCTGATGTACTGGCTGGGTGCTTCCAGAGGAGAAGGAATAAAATGCGGACTTGAGTATCTGATAGACAGATACATTGCCGGAGAACCGGCAATATGGACTACCGGAGAAGACTCCCTGAAGGTATTGTCCTACTCCGAAATTCTCGGAGACCTGCTGGCAAAGGCTCCCGCTGGGGAAAGACTTCCGGCCGTAGAAGTGCCGGGTATCATGAAAATCAGAGGAAAAGAACGGAATAAAACCGTAAGGCTGGACAGACTCCGCAACGCTACAGTGGTATTCCACACGGAAGGGTGCCCTGTCTGTGAAGCGGAACTGGCTGCCGCAGACTCTTTGTCACAGGCTGGCAGGAGGGAGAAATTCTTCCTGACGGATATAGATGAAGTCATGAATACCGACCCGGACACTGCTTTTCTGCTGTTTGAGAAATTCGACCTGACAGTGATGCCGTACATAACCGAGACGGACAGGAAAGGCCGCGTGACACGTAAATACATGTCACTGATACGTTAAAACCCGGATTCAATCCCTGTCCTTTTTCCAAGACAAGGCGACCCGGACTGCCAGGGCAGCCGTCAGCAGCCAGAAAACGAAGGTACAGACACGGCCCGTAATGTCTCCGTTCCTGACGAAAAATGTCATGTCATCATTCAGGTTTATGCTGCCGTGCATGACTGCCTGCTTCCACCACGGTGAAGTTTCCAGAATTTCACCCCTCTGGTCTATGAATGCGGAAATGCCGGTATTCGCACACCTGGCTATGCTGCGGCGCGTCTCTATGGCCCTGAGAGAAGCATATCTGAGATGCTGTATGTAACCTGGAGTATTTCCCCACCATGCATCGTTAGTGATGATGGTCATGGCCCGCGCCCCCTTTCTGACATAACCAGTATAATACTCCCCATATACCGACTCATAGCAGATGGCGCTGCCTACCGGAATCACGGTACCGTCCATACTGCGGACATGAAGTACGGAAATCGAGTCCTGCCCTATGCATCTGCCCATGACTCCGCCCAGCATGTCGTCTATCGGACGGAAAACAGCCGGATACGGTGTCATTTCCACCGCCACTACAAGCTTGTTCTTGTGGAAGATTTCAGGATGTCCGTTCCCATCCGTCATAATGGCCGAATTGTGGGACTCTATCCATCTTCCGTCACGTATCTGCCTGGCCGTATGGGAAGGACGTCCGGCAGAATCGATGTATGTATGTGATGAAGCGCCGAAAAGGATATTCACTCCTGGATAATCCTTCAGGAAAGCATCGAAGAGCCTCAGTGTCCTGCTGTAATTCAGATCATTGGTGACCACATCGTTCGTGAATGTCTCCGGAGCCAGCACCAGAAGAGGTCCGGTGGCAGTGCTGTCGGCTTTCCTGACTGCCAGGGCACCTTCGGCCTGCGAAATGAAGACGGCATTCTGCTGCGCCTGCGTCATGGCCTCGAATTTATGATACGGATCGATATTCGGCTGCACGATGACCACATCCATAGGGTCAGGTTTTTCATCGTAGCTGTCATATATGATACCAGAGACTGCGAACGGTGCAGTAAGTATGACGATGCATCCGGCTATGGAAGCGACCTTTGCTTTCATGTTGAATTTCATGGCCCAGCTGCCGTCTGAAAGGGCGACCATGAGTCCGAAAACAGCCAGGTTCGACATCCAGATCCACAGCGACCCTCCAAGAGTGCCTGTATATTCGTACCACTGCACGGACCTGATGCTTCCGGCAAATGCATTGCCGAGCACAAGCCACGGCCATGATATGTCCACGTCGAAATAAGCCCGTTCCCACGCTATCCACATCACCATCAGCAGTATGTATGGCAATACTCCTCCGAAGTGACGTTTGCTGAATCTGAATATGCCGAAGATCACGGACATCTGGAATGCATTCGCGAAAATGGCGAAGAGCCCTCCTCCGACAGTGGCATTGCATACCCAGAATGTCGTAAAAGCATTCCAAAGCACAAATGATATATAATGCCAGATCCAGAAATGCCTGTACCCTGTCAATGTGGCTATCCTGTCCATCATCAGCAGAGGCAGGAAACCTATGAGTGCGATGAAACCTGTATGCGGAACCAGGAATGGCAGTGACATAAGCACTGCGAAAGCCAGAGTAAAGCAGGAGAAAAGCAGATTCGGATTTTTTTTCATCGGATACATGATTTAGACTGCAAAAATACTAGAATTTTCAAAATTTTCTGAACGCAAATAAACAAATCACTATATTTGCAGGATATGCGTGAATAGACGTGGACTCGATGTTTCTGGACATAGCCAAAGGATTTGCCATAGGCATATGCGCTTCTGCCCCGGTGGGGCCGATAGCCATACTCGTTATCCAGAAATCCCTGAGCAAGGGACATAAATCCGGTTTCATCACCGGAATGGGGGCCTGCGTGGTCGATACGGCGTTTTCGATCATAGCCATATTCGCATTGGCGGCAGCCGAAAAACTGATAAACGAGCACCGGGAACTTATACTCCTTGTCGGAGGAATCGTGGTCACCGTGCTGGGATGGAAAATGAGCACATCGGATCCGTTCAGGAAACTTAAAGCCAGGGAAACTTCCGGCTCTGCGGTTTCAGTGACCGATTTTCTCCAGGCTGTGGCGATGGGACTATCGAATCCGGGGGCGATATTCGTGATTTTCGCGCTTTTCGCATTCTTCGGCATAGGGCCGCTGGACAGTTCCGACTGGAGAGTAGCGCCGATCATCATATCGGTAAGTCTCGGGTCGGCATTTTACTGGTTCGCCGTCACCTGGCTGCTGAGCCATTTCAGGAAGCGGTTCAGGCTGCGCACAATACTGTGGATAAACAGGCTTACGGGAGCGATAATAGTCATCGCAGGTCTCGTGCTCCTGGGCGAGGGATTGTTCAGGGTATTATTCATGGGGGCCAGCCTGTTCTAGAAGGGAACCGGTATGGAAAGTCAAGTACAAACATTGGCCGTAAGGCATAAAAATAAAATATCATGAACATAAAAGGATTCATATTCAACAAGATAACTGCCAACATCCTCGCCGGAGCACTTCTGGTCATCGTCCTGATATTCGGGACAGGGCTCATGCTGGACAAGATCACGAGACACAACCTCGAAATCACCGTCCCGGACCTTACGAACATGAGCGTGGATGAAGCTGAAAAAGTGGTGTCGGCCAACAAGATGAAACTGGAAGTCATAGATTCCGTATATGTGAGGAGAATGGGCAAGGGGCTGATATACAGGCAGAACCCCAAGGCAGGCAGCAAGGTCAAGGAAGGCAGGAGAATCCTGCTGACCATCAATGCGGTGAATGCGAAAAAAGTGATGATGCCGAACCTGATAGGCTATTCCATGAGGCAGGCCAAGGCTGAAATCCTGTCAAAGGGACTGCAGATCGGACGGCTCGAATATGTGACCGACATCGCTACCAACAATGTTCTGAAACAGATGCATGAAGGCACTGAAATCACTCCTGGCACGATGATAGAGAGCGAATCCAAAATAGATCTCGTACTCGGACTCAACAACGATGATTGCGTGACATACGCACCTGTCGTGACAGGAATGAAATTCAGGAATGCCGTGGAAGCCATCCACGACAATTCACTGAATGTCAAGGATATCATTTTCGATGAGACAGTCAGGGACTACTCCGACTCGTTGAACTCCGTAGTCTACAGACAGGACCCCGACTATGGCGAAACCCCTTTGCTGATGGGTATGGACATATCCCTGTATCTGACCACCGACATCACGAAGGTGCCGGTGCCTGAAGAGGAGGAAGAAAACGAAGCAAACCAGGAATCCAGATGACAAGAAAGATATTCGACATGGATGACGAGCTCATGGACGAGCCGGACACCGACACTGCAAACGACGATCAGGAAGACCTGGATGACGAACAGCGTGAAATGTTCGAGCATTTCAGGCTGGAACTGGACAAGGGACAGACTCCGATGCGCGTGGACAAATATATGGCCACCCATCTGGAGAATACGTCCAGAAACAGAATCCAGCTGGCCATCAGACAGGAATACGTAAAGGTGAACGGAAAGACAGCCAAGGCGAACTGCGTGGTACGTCCCGGCGATGTCATCTCTTTCGTGATGCCGTATCAGAGACGCGGACTGGAAATACTTCCGGAGGACATACCTCTCGACATAGTGTACGAAGATGAAGACCTCCTCGTAGTGAACAAGAAGGCCGGTATGGTGGTACATCCGGGGCACGGACATTTCTCAGGCACCCTGGTAAATGCCCTGGCCAGCCATCTGGGAATCAGCCAGGGGCCTGATGCCGAAGACGAAAGGATGGGTATCCTCGTGCACAGGATAGACAAGGACACTTCCGGTCTGCTGGTAGTCGCGAAGAATGACGAGGCCCAGCTGGATCTGGCAAAACAGTTTTTCGTACACTCCATAGACAGAAGATATGTCGCCGTAGTCTGGGGAAATCTGAAGGATGATGAAGGCACCATCACCGGAAACATTGGCAGGGATCCGAACGACAGAATGAGATTCAAGGTCTTTCCGGAGGGCGACAACGGAAAACATGCCGTCACGCATTACAGGGTATTGGAAAGATTCGGTTTCGTGACAGTAGTGGAATGCCGGCTTGAAACAGGGCGCACACACCAGATCAGGGTCCATTTCAACTGGATAGGCCATCCGCTGTTCAATGACGAAAGATACGACGGCTCTGAAATACGGAAAGGCACCATCTATGCGAAGTACCGCCAGTTCATAGAAAACTGTTTCAAGATCATGCCTCGCCAGGCACTGCATGCGAAGACACTGGGGTTCATACATCCGAGGACCAAAGAGCATCTTCTGTTCGACTCACCTCTTCCGGATGACATGAAAGCACTTATAGATAAATGGCGGAATTATGTAAAAAGCGGAGTGTCGGACGAACTCGCCTGACACTCCGCTTTTTACCGATGGCCTGAAGACATCATCGCCTCCCGTGAGGAGGTCCCATCGGTCCGCGGCCGCCAGGTCCGCGTCCACCCTGAGGACCGTTGAAATTCCCGAAGCGGTAAGTAAGGGAAACCATGATATATCTTCCGAGAGTATTGTTTCTGGTCTCCAGGTGATAGTTCGACTCATCCGTCACGGACAGATTCTTCGACTGGTTGAAAATATCGTATGCCTTCACAGCCAGAGTCAGCTTGTCCTTCAAAAGAAGCTTGTTCACCTCTGCATTGAAGATGAATTCATCTTCCTGAGGCGTGGTATAGCCGTTGTACCAGTTGTAATCAAGGCCGGATATCAGGTTCACGCCTCCAGGTATGGTCCAGTTCACTGAAGCATCCACCTGGTTGTTCCATGTAGGCTTCTGATTATATGAAGCGATGGTGTACCACGACTTCGACATACGGGTACGGCCTCCGATATTCACTTCGACGGCATCACTCCTGAACGTGAACCGCAGTCTCTGCGTAAAGCTAAGACTCTGTGTCCTGTTCTCTGTGAACATCTCGTCTTTCCGGTCAGCGAAATCCTGCATGAACCTGTCATAGTCGAACTCCGCATTCTTGCTGTCATAATACAGGCCTGTATCGAACCCGTCCGTCTTGCCTATATAGGAATTGGATTCATTGTACCTGGCATAGGTCATCGAGAAGACAGAGAACTTGGAATCCTTTGCGAACGGTGAATTTATCATCACGCGTCCGTCTACAGAACCGGAAACCGGACCGTTCACAGGTATGGAGTATTGCGCCCCGTTATCATCGTACCACTGTGCATTCACGATAGGACTCTGCACCAGACTTCCGCCGAAACGGCCGTGGATCGACATGAAAGTCTCCTTGTCGGTATATCCGAACATCGCCCTTATGTTATGGTTGAAGTACGGAATCAGATACGGGTTTCCCAGAGAAACATTCAGAGGGTCGGAATTGTCCGGAACAGGCATCAGCTGTGAAGTGGAAGGCTGAGACGAACGTCCGAAATAGAACATCCTTACATTCGTATTGTCGTCAATATCATAGGAAAGCATGGCCTGCGGCGACCAGTTCAGGACCAGAGTATCGTAGACCTCGCCATTCGTCTCGTTGTAAGTATCCGTAGGACGGAGAGCCGCACCGAGCTGCGCTCTGAGCTTTTCCTTCTGGTACATGAAATTAAGACCGGCACTCTGGTTCACATACCTGTTCATGATATTGTTCGAATAGATATCATCATACACTTCTCCTGCCGGATCATACGTCAGATGACCGTTTTCCAGATCCAGGAGATCGGATACCAGCCCGCCGCTGTTGTAGGTGTCCTTGACCGATGTACTCTTGTTCCAGCTGTAGGAATAGTTCGCTTCCAGATAGAAGTCATGTCCGAGAGGTTCGGTATAGACAACGCGCCCGGACATGGAATAATTCCGCGAACTCTGGTCGAAACGCTGGTTTATCACACTGTCCTTAGGCGTGTCCAGCTCGAATGTCCGGGTAAGAGACTGGTTATAGCCCAGCAGTGAGTTATTGCTGAATCTGTAGTTGAACATCACGGAGAGCGTCCTGCCCGGCTTTCCGAGTCTCTGACGGAATAGCAGGAAACCGTTCGTGGTCCAGTTCCTGTTGGCACCGCGGTTTTCGTTGAAACCGAGGTTCGTGGTATCCCTGTCAGCATCCATCTCGCTCAATGTCAGGAAATCCGAATACTCCGTATAGCCTCCGTTTCCGAAATTGAACTGCGGTTCGAAGAGGATGGACGTGTTCTCGCTGAACTTGTGCTCGAACCTTACACCGAAACGGTGACCGTCGGTATTGGATATGTTGTAGCCGTCATTGTCATAGATCAGCATGCTGCCGTCATCCATATACGTAGTTCTGGAACTCTGTTCCTCCACATCGGTCCTGGAACCTCCGTACATATAGTTTCCGTTCAGCTCCATATCGCCGTCAAGAAGATCGAACGCTCCGTTCGCACCGGCCATCCACGATGATGTGATACCGTTTCTTCCCCATCCGCCTGTGCCGCGGCCGAACCCTCTGGAGCCTCTCATGGTCTGCATCATGCTTCCTGCCAGGTCATTAAAGCCACGGTTGTTGGTATTGTTCGCGTTCAGGATTATGCTCAACTGGCTGTTTTCGGAAAAGCGGCCCGCCATACCGGCAGCCTGATACCTCCACCCGTCGGACGCAGGAGACATGCCGTCCGTATAATATCCCTTGTCCGGCAGATCGTGACCTCCTCCCGCCATGGCATTGCCGAACCATCCGTCCATCATTCCCTTTTTGACCGAAAGGTCAATGACGGTTTCTTCATCACCGTCATCAATACCGGTAAACTCTGCCTGTTCGGACTTTTTCTCCACTACCCTCACCTTCTCTATGATTTTGGCAGGAATATTCTTTGTCGCCAGCTGCGGGTCATCCAGAAAGAATTCCTTTCCATCTATCATGACCTTCGTGATAGTCTCGCCGTTTGCAGTGATGGAACCGTCCGACCCCACTTCCACGCCTGGAAGCTTCTTCAGCAGTTCCTCCAGCATGTCATTGTCGGAAGTCTTGAATGATGAAGCGCTGTATTCGACAGTATCTTTCTTGACGATGATCGGATTTCCTATGGCGGTGACACTGGCTGCATCGAGGACCTCGACATCCGGATCCATCTTGATTTCACCCAGATCCATGGACTTGTCTATCTGAAGCTCTTTCTCGTAAGTCTTGTAGCCCATCAGCTCGGCTTTCAGGATATAAGTCCCTTTCACGACTACAGACAGCTGCGCGGTACCCTCCGCCGTACTGAGAACATAGCCTGATGCAGTATCATGACCTTTCAGGGTGATGGAAACCGTAGCGAAGCCTACAGGATCGGAAGTCGAAGCATCCGACAGTTTCATTTTGACGAAATATCTGGACTGGGCGCCAAGAGACAATGCCATGAACAGCATGAAAAATACTGCCATCAGACGCAACGTAAGTCGCTGGGGAAAGGTTTTAGTCATAATTTTCCAAAAAATCAATACAGAAAAAACCTGACCGCAACCACGGCCCGGCAACAATAACAGGCAGGCTATTTTTCTGCAAAAACTGTGCCCGTACACACATCATTTAATCCTTTCAGGATGAGCTTCGAGAAACTGCTTCCAGTCTCCCGAAGTCCTGACCCGGGTCAGGGGACTGATCTCATGGAAATAGTGGCACAAGGCCAGAGCGAGGGCGTCAGTCGCATCCAGATATGCCGGATCCAGATCCACATTCAGGATTTTGCATATCATGTTGCTCACCTGCTCCTTTGAAGCCGCACCGACTCCGGTAATGGCTATCTTCGCCTGTCTCGGAGCATATTCAGTCACAGGGATGTCCCGGAGCAAAGCCGCTGTCACGGCAGCCCCTTGCGCCCTGCCAAGCTTCAGCATAACCTGCGGATTCTTGCCGTAAAACGGAGACTCGACAGAAAGTTCGTCCGGAGCATAAATGTCCAGAAGGCGGTTCATTTCCCGACCCAATTTCCTGAGCTTGCTGAAATGATCCTTTTCTTTCCTCATATCGACCACTCCCATATCCACGAAAGACACTTTTCTACCATCTACACGAATGACCCCGAAGCCCAAAAGATTGGTTCCGGGGTCAATTCCCATTATGGTTCCGGATTTCATCATGCCTTCATCCTGTCCTCCATGAATCCCAAACCGGAACGCAGTCTAACCTATGGTATCGAAACCGGTATACGGTCTGAGAGCCTCCGGAATGATGATCTTCCCGTCTTTCTGGTTATCCTCCAGCAGCGCAGCCACTACACGCGGCAGAGCAAGGGAACTTCCGTTCAGGGTATGAGCCAGCCGTGTCTTCCCGTCAGCATCCTTATACCTCAGTTTCAGTCTGTTAGCCTGATATGACTCGAAATTCGAAACCGAGCTGATCTCAAGCCACCTGCCCTGCGCGGCAGAATAAACTTCGAAATCATACGTAATGGCCGATGTGAAACTCAAGTCACCTCCGCACAGACGGAGAATCCTGTACGGAAGGCCAAGCCTCTTCACAATACCTTCCACATGAGCTATCATCTCATCAAGGGCGGCATAGGAGTTTTCCGGTTTTTCTATTCTGACTATTTCCACCTTGTCGAACTGATGAAGCCTGTTCAGACCGCGGACATCCTTGCCATACGAACCGGCCTCTCTTCTGAAGCACGGAGTATAAGCAGTCATTTTTACAGGAAAATCATTGTTTCCGAGAATGACGTCACGATAGATGTTGGTCACCGGCACTTCTGCCGTAGGCACCAGATAGTAGTTGTCCAAAGTCGCATGATACATCTGTCCCTCCTTGTCAGGAAGCTGGCCCGTACCAAAACCGGATGCCTCATTCACCATCACAGGCGGCTCCACTTCAAGATAGCCGGCAGCCGTATTGATGTCCAGGAACATGTTGATCAAGGCTCTCTGGAGTCTCGCACCCTTACCTTTGTAAACAGGGAAACCTGCTCCGGTAAGCTTGACACCCAGATCGAAGTCTATTATGTCGAACTTCTTGGCAAGCTCCCAGTGAGGAAGTGCGTCCGGGCCAAGTTCAGGAATCTCGTTTCCCATCTTCACCACTACATTGTCATCCGAATTCTTTCCTTCCGGCACCAGATCACAAGGGATATTCGGAAGAAGGACCAGCAGAGACTCCAGTTCATGGCTGTTTTCGTCCGATTTGGTTTCAAGTTCCCTGGACTTGTCCTTCAGAGATGCCACCTCCGCCTTTACGGCTTCCGCCTCGGACTTCCTGCCTTCTTTCATGAAGCCTCCTATCAGGGCGGCTTTCTGCTTCTGCTCTGCCAGACAACTGTCGAGTTCTGCCTGAAGAGCACGTCTGGTCTTGTCAAGTTCAATTATCTTATATACTATATCGCGGGCATCGAAATGCTTGACCGCAAGTTTTCTGACCACGTACTCCGGATCATCACGCAATAATTTCAGTGTCAACATAATATTTAATTTTAATTCATTCCATACAAAATCTGCAGACTGTCACGGGAGAAGAAGCGGCAGACCGTATCGGCCGGACAAAAAAAAGAGGACTGCGTCTCACCCGGAGGGGTACACAATCCTCTTAATCCGCTTTCTGTCTCCGGGCTTAGTTCTCGAAAGGAACTACCGAGACATATGATTTGGCATTAGCCTTCTTGCAGAATTTCACTTTTCCATCGATAAGCGCATAGAGAGTGTGATCTCTGCCCATCCCGACATTCTGTCCGGGATTGTGCACTGTACCTCGCTGACGGACAATGATGTTGCCTGCCTTTACCACCTGATCTCCGAACTTCTTGAGACCCAGTCTTTTGCTATGCGATTCACGACCGTTCTTGGAACTACCGACGCCTTTTTTATGTGCCATAATAAATTCCTCCTCTAAAATTAAGCAATTTCGTTAATCTGGATCTTGGTCAGGTCCTGACGGTGACCAGTCAGTTTCTGATAACCTTTACGACGTTTCTTCTTGAAGACAAGCACTTTCTTGCCCCTGCATGAATCATCGAGGACAGTGGCTTTCACTACAGCCCCTTCCACATACGGAGCACCTACCTTTACGGCTCCGTCAGCATCTACAAGCAGAACCTTGTCAAGTTCCAGAGACGCACCCTTCTCTTCTGGGAGACGGTTTACAAAAATCTCCATGCCAGCTTCTACCTTGAACTGCTGGCCAGCAATTTCTACTATTGCGTACATAAATCAATGAAAACTAAAAAGTTTTAACTGTAAGCGGCTGCATAAGCAGCTCTTTGTCAATGGCTTATCAGTCATATTCACAAATCGGACTGCAAAAATAACACTTTTTGTCGAGATGACAAAAAAAATTGGTATTTTTGTTTTCCAAAAATCTCTATCTGAAATGGATACCCCGTTCATATATGACAAATTCGTGACAGGACGAAACTTCATCGGAAGGAAGACCGAATGCCATGCCTTACGCAATCTTCTGGAGAAAGAGGAGAATATCTGCATATACGAACCGCCGAAGACCGGGAAAATGTCTCTGATACAACAGACACTTTTCAATATGCGGATGTCGGGAAAACAGTTTTCTTCCGTGAGGGTCAGTCTGTTCAATGTCCGGGACGAAAAGACATTCATGCTCAAACTGTGTTCGGCCCTCGTCAGGTCCGCAGCATCCACCCCTGCAGAATACGAAGAAATAGTGGATGCAATGCTCGGCGGGACGCATTTCACGTTCGACATGGAACAGTTCTCACTGAAAGACGAAACAGTTTCCCTGAAAGGGATTCCCGACGTGAATGATCTGCAGTCGCTCTTCAGGCTGCCGCAAAAGATAGCCGGACGGTCCGGAGAACCGGTTTTCGTCATACTGGAGGAATTCCAGAACGTACTTGATCTGGGCGAAGAATCTTCAGACAGGATATTCGGGACTCTGCTGGAAACACTCAGGGACAGGCAAACCGGAAATACAGGCTATGCTTCGTTCATATTCACGGGTTCGAAAGTGAACGCCATGAAGTTCATTTTCGAGGAAAGGAAATTCTTCTACCGCCAGGCAGAACACATCCCGATTCCGGCCGTAGACAAGAGGGAAATCTCCGACCACATCATGAGAGGATTCCAGACAGGAGGAAAAGTCATCAGCCAGGACCTTATAGACGGAGCCGTGGAGCTTTTCAAGGGAAACCTGTGGTATATCAACCACTTTGCCGCCATCTGCGACTCCCTGTCGAAAGGTTTTCTGAATGAGGGCACCCTCATGGATGCATTGGGAATGATTCTCTCCATCCATGAAACCAGATTCAGATCCATCACCGATGACCTGACTACCCACCAGCTGAACTTCCTGAAAGCCATCCTTGACGGAGAAAACAAATTCAGTTCGGTGGAAGTGGTAGGAAAATACGGCCTTCATTCTTCGGCCAATGTCAGAAGAGTGAAGGACGCCTTGAAAAAAAAGGAAATCATCACTTTCAATGAAAAGGACGAGCCTGTATTCCTGGACCCGCTGTATGAATACTGGCTGGGCCGCGTCTATTTTGAATAAAGGATAACAATCATAGCGTCATGAAAAAGAAGAACATAGCAGTGCTGACCGGTGCCGGGGTCAGTGCGGAAAGCGGAATCAGCACATTCAGAGACAGTAACGGACTCTGGGAGAACTACAGGGTGGAGGACGTGGCTTCCATCGAAGGATGGTACAGGAATCCGGAACTGGTCCTCGATTTCTACAACACCAGAAGGAAAGAACTCGGACAGGCCAGGCCAAATGCCGCCCACATTGCCATAGCAGAGCTGGAAAAAGACTGGAACGTGACCGTAGTGACGCAGAATGTGGACAACCTGCACGAAAGGGCAGGCAGTACCCGAATCATCCACCTGCACGGAGAGCTTACGAAGGTCAGACCGGAAGACAAATGCAACGACAGGGACAATTTTTCTGAAGAGTCAGTGTTCGACATAGGATACGGAGAGATCCATCTCGGAGACCTCGCTCCTGACGGGGCACAGCTCAGACCGCACATAGTATGGTTCGGAGAAGCCGTTCCCAAAATAGAACAAGCCATAGACGCCGTGGAAAAGGCAGATATCCTGCTGATTGTCGGGACCTCGCTGCAGGTCTATCCTGCCGCAGGCCTGTACAGATATGCAGGATATGACACTCCTATATATATTATAGACCCTAAAGAGGTACCTGTATCCGACTCCAGGATCACTCATATCAGGGAAGTGGCGACGAAAGGAATGGAGATATTCAAAAATATTTTGAATTCAAAATAATCTGACTATCTTTGCAGCCGCAAAAGGAGGTGATTAGACATGATTATAGTACCGGTAAAAGAAGGCGAGAACATTGAGAAAGCGCTCAAGAAATTCAAAAGAAAATTCGAAAAGACAGGAGCTATCCGCGAACTGCGTGCAAGAAAGGCGTTCGTAAAGCCGTCAGTGAAGAGAAGAGAGGAAATCAAGAAGGCCATTTACGTACAGCACATGCAGCTCATGGACGAGCAGTAATTGTCCGTAAGAGATATTCCATAGAAAAAGGATGACCGGAAAGTCGGCCATCCTTTTTCTTTATTGCCGTATGGCCATCGGTTTTTCAAACAGTATTCGTATATTTGACGTCAATAGGAATCGTAAGACATGAAACGGAATTCATTCAGCAGCGGGGACAGGAAACGCGGCTGGAAAATTTTCAGAAACATCATACTGGCCGTTGCAGGTATATGGGCCGTCATCCTGATAGTCCTGCAGATAGCATTGACACCTGGTGTCCTGACAGGCATGGCAAACAGGGCAGCCTCCCGGATGGTGGACGGCTACGTATCGTTCGGCAAGGTCCGCGCTTCAGTGTTCAGGCATTTCCCATATCTGAGTGTCACCTTCGACAGTCTGGCCGTGACCTATCCGGCAGACAGGTTCGAAGCATACGGTGCCGGACAGGACTGGTACACCAGCCAGGGCCGCGGGGGTACATGCGATACACTGATGTCATTCGACAGACTTTCAGCTGCACTGAACCTGTCCAGCCTGATAGCCGGACAGATAAACATTCCACAGATCATCCTGTCAAAACCGAGAATTTACGCCACGTCATACAATGACAGTACAGCCTCATGGAATATTCTCAAGTTCATGGGGACGGCAGAGGAGAAATCCGATACCGTGTCTTCCGGACTGCCGGACCTGGTGATCGGGAGAATACGGCTTGAAGACAGGCCGCGCATCATTTTCAGCAGTATTCCGGATTCTACGAACCTGTCACTAAGCCTGAGAAAGATGATATTCTTCGGCCGCATAGAGACGAAGGATATCCGGAACAGCCGTCTCGGACTGAGGGTGGACACACTTTTCATGACCGGCCGCTTCCCTGCCGACACCATAGCCGCAAGACTGGATCATTTCGTCCTCCGGGGAAAGGACCATGGCATAAACATGAAAGCGCTGGCCACCGCTTACATGGCCACCGGTACATACGGAAGGATGAAGCTTCCGGTAGAGATTGACACCAGGATTTCATTTCCGGAAGATACCATACGTAGAATATCCATCGAAAGACTGGATGCCAGATTCGCCGACATTCCTGTCTCCGCAAAGGCCGATGTGGGTTTCAAGGGAGACAGTATCTATATAAAAGGAGGATGCTACATACATGACTGCGAAGTGAGCAGGCCGATAAACTATTTCGGAAAGAACATAATGAAAGGGCTTGGCGATTTCAAGACAGATGCCGTGATCTCGCTGGCCGCCGGAATAGACGGCTGGATAGACTCCGACGGACACATTCCTGCCATCGATGCAGTTCTGGAAATACCGGTAGCGGACATTTCCCACAAAATGCTGGGTGACAACAAAATCGGACTCAAGGCCATTCTGAAAGGATCGGAATCAGGCCGTATGGATCTGCAGCTCGACAGCGTACTCTTCATCGGGAAAGGCATAGCTCTGGCCGGGTCTGGAAAAGCCGAAGATCTGCTCGGGAAGGATCCCGGACTGAGTGTGAACAGCAGTTTTTTCCTGAACCTGGACACACTTTCATCGGTAATCAGACGATTTTCCGGCTACTCAGCTGCAGGAAAGATGTCAGCGGCACTCTCCGGGGACATATTGATGTCACAGCTCTCCCCTTACACTTTCGCTAATGCAAACCTGAAGGGCAATGTGAAAAGCCGCAGCCTGGTTCTGTACTCTCAGAAGGATTCACTGGATATCTACATAGATAGTCTGGACGTGAAACTCGGCACCTATGCGAATATTTACAACCGGAAAATCACCGAAGGCGAACGCATGATGGGGCTGGCAGCATACGTGGACAGTGTCAGGCTAAGATACAAAGACCAGATGTCACTGCTGGGCAGGAAGATATCCCTTCTGGCCCAGAACTCCGCAGCCGTGCTCGACAAGAATGACTCATCGGCCTTTTATCCGTTCGGAGGCAGGCTGAAAGCAGGTTTCCTGTCCATGAGAGGAGCCGATACATCGGTAATCGCTGTCGCCAGATCAGCAAACAAGTTCAGCATAATGCCTAAAAAAGGAAGCCCGGATGTTCCTGTGCTCGACCTGTCGAGCAATACCGGCATGGTCTTCGTGAAAGGGCCTGTAAACAGGCTCGCCATCAGGAATCTGGACCTTACGGCCAATGCTGCCATGAATTCCATAGAAAGACGGCGGAAAGCCAGAGCCTTCGTGGACTCGCTGTCGAAAGCGAACCCGGATGTCCCTCTTGACTCGCTTTTCGGACAATTCCGCCGGAACCGGCCTGCCCGCGAGATTCCGTCCTGGCTGTCAGAAACTGATTTCAGAAAGAATGACATCAGCCTGGATGTCGGGGAAAACATCAGGAAATATTTCCGTGAATGGGATATGGAAGGGAGTCTCGGTTTCAAACGGATGAATGTCATGTCACCGTTCTTCCCTCTGAGGAACAGGATAAGCGATTTCAGCGGCACATTCAACAATAACGAGATAAACCTCAATGGACTGGTAATTGACAGCGGTCACTCGAATCTCAAGATGACAGGAACACTCACCGGACTCAGAATGGCCATACTGCGTACAGGCTTCCTGAAACTGGATGCGGATGTCAGATCAGACAGTCTGGACCTCAACCAGCTTCTGGCGGCATATTCTGCAGGACAGTCATTCACGGCCGCTGATTTCGCAGGCAAAGACATGACAGCGATGGAAGATGAGGAGTTCGAAGAAATGATCATGGCCGACAGCACCGAAACGGAAGCCGACTCTGACGTATTGCTGGTCATTCCAGCCAACATTGCGGCAGAAATAAAACTGGATGCGAAAAACGTAAGGTACTCGAAGCTGGAGATGAACAGAATGACCGCCGACCTCGTAGTAAAAGAAAGATGCGTACAGTTTACAAACACTTCGGCTACAACCAATATGGGTGACCTGTTCTTCGAAGGTTTCTATGCCACTCAGACCAAAAAGGACCTGAAGACAGGATTCAACCTGAATTTCTCGAGAATCACGGCGGAAAAAGTGATAGAGATGCTGCCTGCCATTGATACGGTGATGCCGCTGCTCAAGTCATTCAAGGGTGAACTGAATCTGGAAATGGCGGCGACGGCTGATATCGACACTACGATGAGCATTCTGACTCCGACCATCAACGGCGTCATAAGGATAGGAGGCAGCCATCTCCAGCTGCACAATGACGAGAGTATCCGGAAAATAGCCAAGATCCTCAAATTCAGGGACAGAGAGAATACTTACATAGATCAGATGTCAGTGGAGGGTCTGATCTCGGACAGCAGGCTGGAAATATTCCCGTTCATACTGGACATAGACAGATATGTTCTGGCCATGAGCGGAATACAGAATCTGGACTCCTCTTTCAAATACCATGTTTCCGTCATAGAATCTCCGCTTCCATTCAGGGTCGGGATCGACCTTTGGGGTGATTTTGAGGACATGAAATTCAAGATAGGCAAGGCGAAATATAAAAACGCCAATATCCCTGTATTCACAGCTGCGGTAGATGAGGTGAAACTCAATCTGGCGGAATCTATCCGGAACATCTTCCGGAAAGGTGTCGACAAGGCCGTCTCGGAGAACCGCAGACAACAGGAAATAAACGACTACAAGAAAAGCATAGACTATGTCCAGGCTGTAGACGAGCAGATGGATACACTGTCTGCCGAAGAACAGAAGTCCCTGGATATGGAATAAACGGAATTTATCTCCCCCTAAATAAAATCTGAAAAAAAGAAGATGATATGAACAGTCAGGAATACATAGAAGTTTCGATGAAGATTTCCCCTTTCAGTGAAGAGAATGCCGAAATTCTGATGGCCGAACTGGATGAACTTCCGTTCGAATCCTTTACTGTGGAAGAACCTTGCCTGAAAGGCTATATTCAGAAAGACAGCTACAGTGCCCAGATGATGAAACTGGTGCTCAGCGGTCTTGATCTCGAATTCGGCGTGGAGTTCACCTCCACACTGATACCTCCGTGCAACTGGAATGCCCTGTGGGAAGAACAGTTCACTCCGATAGTGGTAGACGGGAAATGCACCATAAAGGCTACATTCCACAAGGGGCTGAAACGGACCAGATTCAATATCACCATAGATCCCAAGATGGCTTTCGGCACAGGACACCACCAGACCACTTACATGATGTGCAGGGCTTTGCTTGAAAACGAGTCCGCCATCAAGGGCAAAGTCATCATGGACATGGGATGCGGGACGGCGATTCTGGCCATTTTGGCCGCCAAAATGGGAGCTGCACATACATACGGAATAGACATAGACGCAATCGCCGCCGTTTCGGCTTTCGACAATGCCAGACTTAACAAGGTATCGCGGCATGTCGAGACTTATTGCGGAGACGCATCTCTGCTTCAGATGGGAAAATATGATGTCCTGCTGGCCAACATAAACAGGAACATATTGCTGGAAGATATCCCTACTTACTCGCGGAGCCTGAAAAAGGACGGACTGCTCATCGTAAGCGGCTTCTACGAAGAGGATCTCCCGATGATTTCAGGAGTCGCCGCACAGGCAGGTCTGGAGTTCGTGAAATCCGACAGCATGGACAACTGGTGCTGCGCCAGGTTCATGAAGAAGTAGTATGGATTCATTCCGCCACCAATATGGCGTCCATGGCCAGTCTTCGGAAATAGGTTTTGTTTTTCAGGTTTTTATATCTATCTTTGCAAACCCGTCTGGGGTCACTTTCAGGATTGCGGGCGTGTTGTAATTGGTAGCCAAGCCAGACTTAGGATCTGGTGCCGCAAGGCGTATGGGTTCGAGTCCCTTCGCCCGCACAAAGAGACAGAGGCCGGATTTTCCGCCTCTGTCTTTGTTTTATCATAGTATTTCTGGCGTCTTTACCCTTAACCTTTCCATAACATGAAATTGAATATGAAGAATAATAAATATTCTTCATATTCAATTTCATCAGCTGTACAGACAACAATAAAACCGACAGACAAATAACTGACTGCAAAAAGTCAGAGAAGGCCGTTCATGGCGAAATACTTCCAGAGAGGAGCTGCCATGAGAGCCTGACGGAGCTTGTCGGAAACCAGAAGCTGCCTGACCTGCTCCACAGTGAGCAGACATACACTCAAGTCCTCCGTGCTGTCAAGATGCTGCGAAGAGACTTTGTGCACCCCCTTGGCCAGGAAACAGTGGGTAAGATTGCTGGTTGTGCTGGGATTCCCCGAAATAAGCATCAGCTCGCTCCATTCACCTCCGCCATAGCCTGTCTCCTCCTCCAGTTCACGCCGTGCAGCCTGCAGGGGTGACTCGCCTTTTTCTATCACCCCTGCCGCTATCTCATAACAGGTCTTGCCCAATCCGTAACGGAACTGCCGCTCCATAACGAAATGCCCGTCCTCAGTAATGGCAATGACATTTATCCAGTCAGGATATTCGAGAACATAAAATTCGGGATTTATCCTGCCGTCAGGCAATTTTACCTCATCATGACGCACTGTCAGCCAGGGACGTCTGAACAGATATTCGCTGCTCACGGTTTCCCATTTGCCGTCCTCGCTGACAGCGTCATCTATATTGAAATCCTTCATACTACAGTCCGAACTTCTTGAAGAAATCATTCCCCTTGTCATCCACGAGGATGAAAGCAGGGAAATCCTCCACGCGGATCTTCCAGATAGCCTCCATACCGAGCTCAGGATACTCCAGACACTCGATAGACTTGATATTGTTCTGTGCAAGGATGGCTGCAGGACCTCCGATAGATCCGAGATAGAAGCCTCCGTGCTTCTTGCATGCATCTGTCACCTGCTGGCTTCTGTTGCCTTTCGCCAGCATCACCATGCTGCCGCCATGAGACTGGAAAAGGTCCACATACGGATCCATCCTGCCCGCGGTAGTCGGTCCCATGGAACCGCAAGGCATTCCTGAAGGAGTCTTCGCAGGACCGGCATAATACACTGGATGGTCTTTCAGATACTGAGGCATGGCCTCTCCCCTGTCCAGACGCTCCTTGATCTTCGCATGAGCTATGTCGCGAGCCACTATGATGGTTCCGCTCAGGCTCAGACGGGTGGAAACCGGATATTTGTGCAGTTCGCTGAGAATCTCGGACATAGGCTGGTCCAGATTTATCCTCACGGCATCACCCTCCCCTGCCTGACGCAGTTCTTCAGGGATAAGCCGTCCCGGATTGTCATCAAGTTTCTCTATCCAGATACCGTCCTTGTTTATCTTGCACTTGATGTTCCTGTCCGCAGAACAGCTGACGCCCAGACCGACAGGGCAGCTTGCACCGTGACGCGGCAGACGGATGATACGCACGTCATGGGCATAATACTTGCCGCCGAACTGTGCTCCAAGGCCCAGCCTGTGCGCAGCTTCCAGCACCTCCTGCTCCAGAGCCACATCCCTGAAAGCCCGGCCTGTCTCATCACCGGAAGTAGGCAGCGTGTCATAATAATGAGTGGAAGCCAGCTTCACGGTCAGCAGGTTCTTCTCGGCGGAAGTACCTCCTATGACGAAAGCGATATGATACGGAGGGCATGCAGCAGTGCCGAGGGTCTTCATCTTCGACACCAGAAACGGAACCAGAGTCTGAGGATTCAGGACGGCCTTGGTCTCCTGATAGAGATAAGTCTTGTTCGCTGAGCCTCCGCCCTTTGTCACGCACAGGAACCTGTATTCCATGCCCTCAGTAGCCTCGATATCTATCTGGGCCGGCAGGTTGCACTTCGTATTCACTTCCTCATACATGGAAAGCGGGGCATTCTGCGAATAGCGGAGATTTTCCTCCGTATATGTCTTGAAGACACCGAGAGACAGCGCCTCTTCGTCACAATACCCGGTCCATACCTGCTGTCCCTTCTCGCCATGGACTATCGCGGTACCGGTATCCTGACAGAACGGGAGCACTCCCTTCGCAGCCACCTCGGCATTGCGCAGGAAAGTCAGGGCCACATATTTGTCATTGTCGCTGGCCTCGGGATCGGACAGGATCTTCGCCACCTGCTCGTTATGCGCAGGACGAAGCATGAAGGAAACATCACGGAAAGCCGCATTAGCCATGGCCGTCAGTCCCTCTTTCTCCACTTTCAGGATCGGTTTACCCTCGAATTCACTTACTGACACATAGTCTTTGGTCAGCAGATAATACTCAGTCTTGTCCTCGCCAAGCTGAAACATCGGTGCATATTTGAATTCTACCATATCAATTATTGTTTAAACTTCTTTCTGGAAATATTCTTGCCCGAAGGGCAATAAAAAATTGGCCTCATCGGCCAATTACCTTTCGGAATTGACCGGAAACGGTCACCGAATACCTTATTTGCCGGAACCGGCACCCATAAGATAAACCTTCATGAACTCGTTCAGGTCACCGTCCAGGACTCCCTGGGTATCGGAAGTCTCATAGCCAGTACGCAAGTCCTTCACCATCTTGTACGGATGCAGGACATAGCTCCGGATCTGGGAACCCCATTCTATCTTCTTTTTCTGTCCCTCCAGCTCGGCCTGCTTCTCCTGGCGTTTCTTCAATTCCAAATCATACAGACGCGATTTCAGGATACGCAAGGCATTCTGGCGGTTGTCCAGCTGGGAACGGGTCTCGGTATTTTCCACCACGATACCGGTCGGGATATGACGGACACGGACTCCTGTCTCCACCTTGTTCACATTCTGTCCGCCTGCTCCGCTGGAACGGTAGGTATCCCACTCCAGGTCGGCAGGATTGATTTCTATCTCTATGGTATCATCGACCAGAGGATATACGAAGACTGACGAAAACGTGGTCTGGCGCTTGCCCTGGGCGTTGAACGGGGATATGCGCACCAGCCGGTGGACTCCGCTCTCGGCTTTCAGATAGCCGAATGCATAGTCGCCCTCGAACTGTATGGTAGCAGACTTGATACCGGCATCCTCTCCTTCAAGCATGTCAGTGACAGTGAGCTTATAGCCGTTCCGTTCTCCCCATCGCATATACATACGCATCAGCATGGAAGACCAGTCATTAGCCTCGGTACCGCCGGCACCGGAATTGATGGTCAGGATAGCTCCCAGACTGTCACCCTCCTCACCCAGCATGTTTTTCAGTTCCAGATTCTCCACCAATTCCGACGCTGACTTGAATCCTGCTGCAAGTTCCTTCATTTCAGCAGTCTCCACATCTTCGGAAGCAGTGTCCGCACTCTCTTTCGCGAACTCGTAGAGAACATCCAGGTCAGCCACTGCAGAAGCAGCCTCGTCATAACCTGTCACCCACGATTTCACGCCTGAAAGTTCCTTCAGATATTTTTCCGCTTCCTTGGGATCGTCCCAGAATCCCGCCTCCAGAGTCTTTTTCTGTTTCTCCGCCACTTCCTGACGCTTCCCGTCTATGTTGAGACACTTGTCCAGGGTCTCCACTCTCTGCCTGAGTTCCTTTATCTGCTCTGCTGTTATCATCTTTATGAATTTTCTTTTCCCTGCCTGCCACAGCGCATTTTCCGATGCGGCAGGCATATCCTGCAAAGATAGAAAATTTTCACATATCACACCAGATCGATGCCGTGCTCACGACATGTCGCGACCATATCCTCCGGCCAGATGCTGCTCTGGATTTCTCCGATATGGGCCTTGCGTAGCAGATACATGCACAGTCGCGACTGGCCGATACCTCCGCCTATGGTACACGGGAGTTCTCCGGCGAGGAGTTTCTTATGGAAATACAGATCTTTTTTCCACTCCTGATGCCTGATGGCCAACTGTCTCTCCATGGCGGCTTCATCCACCCTGATACCCATGCTCGACACCTCGAAAGCACTCTGCAAGACAGGATTCCAGAGCAGGATATCCCCGTTCAGCCCCTCGAAGCCATAAGAATCCACCGTACTCCAGTCATCGTAGTCTGCGGCACGTCCGTCATGCGGTTTCCCGTCAGAAAGATCGGCACCTATTCCTATCACGAAGACTGCCTTGTGCTGCCGTACTATCTCGTTTTCCCTCTCCTTCGGCGTCATACCAGGATAAAGCTGCAGCAACTCCTCCGAATGAATGAAGAAAATATCTTCCGGCAGCATCGGTTCTATCTGCGGGAATTCCACGAACACCTTGTTTTCCGTGACCTTTATCGCCTCGTAAATCCTTCTTACAGTAGCTTTCAGAAAACTGATGTTCCTGTCCTCGCGTCTGATGACCTTTTCCCAGTCCCACTGGTCGACATATATAGAATGCAGGTTGTCAAGCTCCTCGTCCGGCCTCAACGCATTCATGTCAGTGTAGATTCCTCTTCCCGGTCCGACATTCATCTGCGCCAGCTTGAGCCTCTTCCATTTGGCAAGGGAATGCACGACCTCAGCCTTCCTCTCCCCCATCGACTTGATCGGGAAGGACACCGGCCTCTCCACACTGTTCAGGTCATCGTTTATACCTGTCCCGGAGAGCACCATCATAGGTGCGGTCACCCTCAGCAACGCCAGCTGGGCCGACAAGTTCTCCTGGAACATATCCTTCACATATTTGATCGCTTTTTCGGTATTCTCTACGTTTTCGAGCACATTCCTGTACCCTTCGGGCAATGTCAGCGGCATATTAAAAAGTTTTAGTTTGTCAAGTCCGTCATAATATTGGCCGTGACGGCCAATGAGATATTGGTCGGAACGACCATCATACAAAAATAATAAAAATTATGGGAATTTTTTGTAAATTTGTGGAATAAACGGACTTCCCAAACAGACAGGAAAATGGATATAAAGGACAATATCCTCGGAACCATCGGCAACACCCCGATGGTCAGGATCAACAGACTTAACCCGAATCCGGCAGTCAACATATTCGCGAAGCTTGAAGGTTTCAACCCTACCGGCAGCATCAAGGACAGGATAGCCCTGAAAATGATAGAGGATGCTGAAGCAGACGGCAGGCTGAAGCCGGGACAGACCATCATCGAGCCTACTTCCGGAAATACCGGCATAGGACTGGCCATAGTGGGCATCATCAAGGGCTATTCCGTGGAGATAGTCATGAGCGATGCGGTATCCGTGGAGCGCAGGAAAATCATACGTTCCTACGGCGCGACCGTAACCCTGACCCCGGGAAACGAAGGAACCGACGGGGCCATAAGGCTGGCCAGGAAAAAGGTCGCGGAAAATCCCGGAAAATACTTCATGCCGGACCAGTTCAAGAATGCGGCCAACTATCTCACCCACTACCAGTCCACAGCCCTGGAAATATGGCAGCAGACAGGGGGAAAGATAGACTATCTGGTCTGCGCACTGGGTACGTCAGGGACCATCATGGGGCTGTCGAAGTTCCTGAAAGTGATGAATCCGCACATAAAGGTGGTCTGCGCCCACCCTGTCCGGGGACATTATATCCAGGGACTGAAGAACATGGAGGAAGCTATCGTACCTGCCATCTACGATCCGTCGCAGATAGACATCCAGGAGATGATAGAGAGCGAGGAGGCCATCACCATGGCTCGCAGGATCATCGCAGAAGAGGCTATTTTCGCAGGGATGAGCAGCGGTGCCGCCATGCTCGCCGCCGCCCGTACCGCACGGCATATCAGCAGCGGAAACATAGTGGTAGTCTTCCCTGACCGTGCGGAGAAATACCTCAGCACCGGTATGTTCGCGGAGATCGAAGGGTAGGAAAAGATATATAGGTATATAAGTTCAGAAATTTTCCCTTAGCCATTCTGCGAAGAAATAGTCATATACCTTGTATGAGCCATTGGTATAAGTCAGCATATCATTCTTCAACAGGGCTTTGGCAGCTGCCTGCACCGAACTCGCCGATGAAAGCCTGTACTTATTGACGAATTCCGCTGATGTAATACCTTTTGCATCCCCTTCCCTGGCCACTGCCTGAAGCAACATCTTCTGCTTCGGCGCCAGTCTCGAAAGCAAGTCCTTGAAACTGTTTTCCTGAACTGAAATCACGTTATGTTCCGCCATGAGAATCTTATCTTCAGTACAGTTTTCACCTTGCTCTGTCAAGGCAAACAGTTCATTCATCATCATCTGTACAAACCATGTACAGCCATCATAATTCCGGTAAACCCGTTCCGCGACTCCAATATCGATATGCCGTCCGTACCTTTCAAACATACTTGAAGAAAAATCCGCATAAATTTCCAAAGGAATCGGCTCAAGTCCCATAGATATGGCACTCTGGTAAAATGGCCTTGAAGAAGAATTGAACATATTGTTCATCAGATGTCTCTTGCTTCCGGAAAATACAAACACAGTATTTCTGCATTTCTGAATCTCCGTTCTCAGCAGCGCCTCAACATTCTTTTCCCCGTATGTTCCTATCTGCTGGAATTCATCTATCGCCACCACGCACGGCATGTCAGCTGCCTCCAGATATTCGAAAATCTCTGACAACGTAGTCTGTGGAGAAACTATCTCTCCAAGCCCTATTTCAAATTTCGGTTCTCCTGTAGCAGGATCGAGGCTGAAACCTGCACGCAACGACTTTATTGTCTGAAAGAATTTCTCTTGCAATGCTTTCCACCGCGGTTTCAGTTCGTCATAGACGGCCTTGCCGAGCAAATAGACAAATTCCGCCAATGAACCGGTAGAATAGATATCAACAAAAAATGTATGGAAATCCCTGCGGATATCAGGGATGGAAAATGTATGTTGAATAAGTCCTGTCTTTCCCATACGGCGGGGGGAAATCAAAGCAGTATTCCGTCCGTTCCGTATCTGTCGGATCAGGAAATCCGTCTCCTTCTTCCTGTCGCAGAAATACTCGTCCGAAATGTACTTTCCTACCACAAACGGGTTCTGGAATGCCTGTTTTTTCATACGAAGCTATATTATTATAATTTCAATTATTGCAAATATAATAATTGTAGCAACAATAACAAATTTCAATCGGCAAATGGCAAAAACTGTTTTGAACCGATAGTAAAATTCAGACACATTTACGACCCTTCAGATATTGGCAAGACAGAATATCAATATGAGGACCGCACAGTTACGTGGCCTGAAAAAATATGTGTTCCGACTACTCAATCTTCCATTCTTCTATGCGGCGGGTGGAGGTGGAGAAGTTCACTCCGATCCTGTAGAGGCGGCGGCTGTCTGATGCAAACGGTCTGGCATAACCTTTTTCCCCGATCTGGCGCAGGGCTTCCTCTGCCGATGAATCCACTTTCAGTTCGATGACGTAAATGAACCTGTCGGTCTGGATCAGCAGGTCGATACGGCCGTTGCTGGTCTGCCGCTCGGCATCGATGTATATACCGAGAAGCTCCATAATGATATAGATCGCATACTGGAAGTTCTTCTCGGCATTTCCTTGAATCTGATATGGGGTTCCGGCGAAAAGCGATGACAGGACAGACATGAAATCTTCCGGTCTTCCTTGCTGCAGTGCCGATGAAAGGCTAAACACTACATTACTGCCCGATACATCGTTCAATGTCGTATAATACTTCAGCAGATAGTTCAGGAAGCCACGTTTGACCTCCAGATTAGGAAATGTCAGATGATAGATGAAGTAATCGGCATTGTAGCCGGAAATGGTCAGATATCCGGTCTGGAACAGAAGCGGGACAGGATTCTCATATATGGCATCGACAGTACTCATCAGAGTGGAATCCACATCCTGGTGTTCCAGTGTCGAAACATCGAATGACGTTCTCTTCATGATTTCGACCAGAAATGTCGGAGTCCCTGTCTCGAACCAATATTCATGAAACTCGTTCTTCTGAAAGGTATTGAGCAGACTGAACGGATTATAAATTCCCGGACCGGACCTGGCAAAATGATATCCGTCATACCACTTCTTAAGCCTGGCATAACATTCTTCTGCAGAAAGCCCGTTCTCTGCCGCCAGTTCCTTCACACTGTCACCGAAATACTCATGCAGGTCATCTTCCGAAACACCGCAGATATCCGCATAACGAGAGTCAAGGGAAATGTCATTCAGATTGTTCAACCCGCTGAACACACTCAGCCTGCCCAGTTTCGTGACACCTGTCAGGAAACCGAACCTGATATACCGGCCCTCCTTCTTTATTACGCTGTAGAATCCCTGCAGGATACGTCTGACACTTTCTCCAAGTTCCTGATTCCCCAAAGCATCCAACATAGGCTTGTCATACTCGTCTATCAGGACTACGGCCTGCCGTCCTGTTTTCTCAGCCACGGTTTCTATTATATCCTGAAACCGCAGATCGGGCTGGCTGTAACCCTTTTCCACCCCATACTTCTCTTCCCACTTTTTCAGATTCTTGTCCAGAGTATCACTCAGATCATCCACTGTCTGATATGTCTTGCCGCTCATATCCAGACGAAACACAGGTGACTCTGTCCAGTCTTCAGCAAGTTTTTCTATCGCCAGGCCTGAAAACAGTTCTTTCCTGCCCTGGAAATATGCTTCCATCGTGGAAACCAGAAGGCTCTTTCCGAACCGGCGCGGTCGGCTCAGAAAATAATACTCACCCTCTGATATCATTTTGTAAATCAGTGCGGTCTTGTCCACATAGACATAACCTCCGTTACGGATTTTTTCAAATTCCTGTATTCCTATGGGATATCTCATGGTCTTGCCATTTCACATGTATTCCAGACAAATATACTAAATTTCAGTCGATATTCCTCCTGTATTCCGACGGGGACATCTTGATATATTTCTTGAAAAATTTCGAAAAGGCCGCCTGGTCGGTGAAATGGAGGATGTCTGCCACCTGCTGAACCAGAATCTCCTCGTTCTTCAGAAGCTGTATGGCCAGGCCCAGTACTTCCGCATCTATCACCTCATGCGGAGTCTTCCCGGTGCAGGACTTCACCACGCGGGCCAGATGCTTGGTCGACACGCAAAGTTCCTTCGCATAGAAAGACACCTCCCGCCTCTCCCTGAAATTCTTCCATACCAGATCCATGAAATTGGCCATCAAGGTATCCTTTACAGCAAGGGTCTGCTTGTCAAGCACAGGAAGATGCTGCTCCCTGATAAGCAGATTTCCCAGTTCCAGAGCAAAGCCCTTGAAATACGTACGTACCATCTCCGTCCTGTAATTGTGTCCCAGATCAGACAGCACATCATCTACCAGACGCAACTGTTTGAAAAGTTTGGCGGTAGCATTGGCCGACAGGCGGAGGACAGGATTCACCAGCAAGAGGGAAAAATAGTCCTTCGGTCCCGGAACGATATTCTGAAGGACTTCCACTATAAACTCGCGCGAAGTCAGGACACAATAGAAATCCAGATCCGGGCTGCCGGATGACAGGCTGAAACTGGTTCCTTCCAGAATATCCAGGAAATCACACCTTTCCATAACCACGTTTTTCCCGTTCACTTCCGCTTCCATGCTTCCCGAAAACACCAGAAGCATGATTCTGCAGCCTATCACCCGGAATTTATGAAGCATAGCGGAATCATTGACCGTAAGCAAAGCGAACTTGCCTTCGATTTTCTGGTCATCCTGCGCGAACGAGCACAGTTGTTGCATATTCAAAGTCTTCATGCATGTACCGTTTTTACAAACATTGTCCTATTCGGACAAATTTTATAATATCCGGACCGGATTTCAAGTCCCAATGTGACAAATTTACAAATAAATACGACATTTATACAAATGCCGTATAAAAGTATTGAGGTATTTTTGCATCTGTGAAAATACCGTCCTGCCGGATATCAGAAAAGACGAGGGTTCCTGACGGCAATGATAAGGTCCTAACAGACAGAAAAACAACGACATTGGCCGTCCACGGCCAATCGGAAATTGACCGGAAGGTCGGAAAAATTGGCCGGAAGGCCGGAAAAAAGAATATATACAATAATAATTTATAGTAAAGATGAAAGTTTTGAAAGTTTTTATTCCAGGGCTGTGCCTTCTTGCGGGTCTGGTTTCCTGCAAGGAAGAAGTAAGTCGCCAGCCTCAGGCCAGCGCTTATCCGTTGCTTACGCTGACCACAGAAAACAGGACGCTTTCTACGACCTATTCCACCGTGCTTGAAGGAAAGCAGTACGTGGAAGTCCGTCCGCAAGTGTCAGGATTCATCACGGACGTGCTCGTGAAAGAAGGTGCGAACGTGAAAAAAGGTGAAACTCTGTTCATCATCGATACCATCCCTTATGCCGCCACCTACGAGCAGGCAAAGGCAGCCGTAGCTACGGCCGAAGCCCAGGAAGCTACGTCCAAACTGACTCTTGAGGGCCAGGAAGAACTGTACAGGGAAAACGTGATTTCCGATTTCGAACTGCAGACTTCCAGAAATTCGTATCTGAGTGCAAAAGCCGCCCTCGCCCAGGCAAAGGCTCAGGAAGTAAGCGCCGCGAACAACCTTTCCTTCGCCAAGGTGACCAGCCCGGTGACAGGTGTCGCAGGCATGACGTCCATCCGTGTCGGAACACTCGTAAGCTCCGCCATGACAGAGCCTCTCATCACCGTGACTGACAATTCGAAAATGTACGCCTACTTCTCACTCACAGAGAAGGAAGCCCTCAGACTCATCAGGCAGTACGGTTCCATAGAGAAGACCATCGCTTCCTATCCTCCGGTATCACTCATTCTGAGCGACGGATCGGCATACGGAATCACAGGAAAGATAGATGCCATCAGCGGTATCGTGGAGAATTCGGTAGTCAGGGTAAGGGCTGTCTTCGATAACCCTCAGGGACTTCTCATCAACGGAAGCAGCGCCACCATCTCCATACCTTACTACAGAGAGAACTGTCTGGTCATTCCTCAGGAGGCCACTTTCGAGATCCAGGACAAGATTTTCGCTTATAAGGTAGTGGACGGCCAGGCTACATCTACCATGATCACCGTATTCGGTATCAACAACGGAAAAGAATACATCGTGGAAAGCGGTCTTGAAGCCGGAGATGTCATCGTAGCTACAGGTGCGGGACTGCTCAGGGATGGCACATACGTGACCGATGCCGCAAAATCACAGCAGAAAGCCTCTGCTGAAGAAACTGCCGGAGAAAAAGAAGGAGAATAAAAGATGAATCTTAAATATTTCATAGACAGACCTATCCTGTCTGTCGTCATTTCGGTGGTCATAGTATTGCTCGGACTGATAGGCCTTGTCAGCCTGCCGGTGGAGCAGTATCCTGACATCGCGCCGCCTACCGTAAGGGTAAGCACCACGTACAGCGGTGCGAACGCCGAGGCAGTGCAGAACAGTGTGATCGTACCTCTGGAGGAGGCCATAAACGGTGTGGAGAACATGACATACATGGAATCATCCGCAAGTAACTCCGGAAGTGCATCCATCAGTATCTATTTCAAGCAGGGGACCGACCCTGACATGGCAGCGGTGAACGTGCAGAACAGGGTTTCTCGCGCCACTTCACTTCTGCCGGCAGAGGTCACCAGAGTCGGTGTCGAGACCATGAAGAGACAGAGCAGTACACTGAAAATCTTCGCTCTGTACAGTCCGGACGGCACATACGACGAGACATTCCTCACGAACTACATGTCCATCAACATCAAGCCTGAGATCCAGCGTATCTCCGGTGTCGGTGAAGCGAACGTGATGGGCGGTGACTATGCGATGCGTATCTGGATGAAACCGGACATCATGGCGCAGTACGGACTCCAGCCGTCTGACATATCGGCAGCTCTCTCCAGCCAGAACATCGAAGCTTCGACCGGTTCGATCGGAGAGGATTCCGAAAACGTTTTCCAGTACACCCTGAAATACAGGGGCCGTCTGAGCACGGAAGAGGAATTCGGGGACATCGTCATCAAGGCTCTTCCTGACGGAAGCATCATCAGGATGAATGACGTGGCCGACATAGAACTCGGAGCCGTGAGCTACTCTTACTCCGGAAAAGTGATGGGTGCACCGGGCGTGCAGTGTATGATCAACCAGACATCCGGAAGTAACGCGAACGAAATCATAAACGAGATAGACAGCTACCTTTCCGAAGTGAGGGAAACCCTGCCGAGAGGTATCGAACTGGTCGACATCATGAGTACGAAAGACTTCCTCGACGCTTCCATCCACGAGGTGATCAAGACCCTGCTGGAAGCCATCCTGCTGGTAGTGCTCGTAGTGCTTGTCTTCCTGCAGAACATCAGGGCCACCATCATCCCTACCCTGGGTATATTCGTGGCGCTGATAGGTACATTCGCCTTCCTGATCGTTGCGGGCTTCAGTATCAACCTCCTGACCCTGTTCGCTCTCGTGCTGGCAATCGGAACCATAGTCGATGATGCCATCATCGTCGTGGAAGCGGTACAGGCGAAATTCGATGCCGGATACAAGTCACCGTACAAGGCTACGGTGGACGCCGTAAACGGCATTTCTTCCGCCATCGTGACTTCCACACTCGTCTTCATGGCAGTGTTCATCCCGGTATCGTTCATGAGCGGTACCTCCGGAGTATTCTATACGCAGTTCGGTCTGACGATGGCAGTGGCAGTGGGTCTTTCCGCTGTCAACGCCCTGACATTCTCGCCTGCGATGTGCGCCCTCATCCTCAAACCGAACGAGGAAGTGAAACCGGGCGAAAAACCTAAACAGTTCTCGACACGTTTCAGGATAGCGTTCGATGCCGCATTCCAGAGCATGTCGAAGAAATACAAGCACGGCGTGACATTCTTCATCAGGAACAAATGGGCTGCCGGCCTGATCCTGATAGCAGCTGTCGGCGTTCTGATGTACCTGATGAGCACCAGCAAGACTTCGCTCGTGCCTAACGAGGATATGGGTACGCTCTTCGTCAGCGTGGATGCCGTCCCTGGAAGCACTCTTCATGAGACTACAAAAGCCCTTGATGAAGTGGCCAACAGCATCAAGGACCTGCCTCAGATACTCGTCTACAACCAGGTATCCGGCTTCAGCTTCAGCGGTTCTGGAGCATCCCACGGTATGATGATCATCAAGCTCAAGCCTTGGGACGAACGTCCTGGAAAAGAGAACAGCAACACTGCCGTATCCAACATGATATACGCGCGTACCGCCCATATAAAGAATGCGCAGATCTTCGTCTTCGCTCCGCCTATGATTTCCGGTTACGGTACAGGTAACTCCTTCTTCGTGACTCTGCAGGACAGGTCCGGAAAAGGTATGGGTACACTGTTCGACGTGACACAGGGCTTCATCGACGAGCTGAACAAGAGACCTGAGATACAGATGGCATATACTTCGTTCAGTGCGAACTTCCCTCAATACAAGGTGGATGTGGATGCTGCACAGTGCCAGCGAGCAGGTATCACCAGCGACCAGGTACTTTCAGTCATGCAGGGCTACCTCGGAAGTATGTACGCTTCGAACTTCAACAGGTTCACGAAGATGTACCGTGTCATGCTCCAGGCCAAGCCTGAATACAGGGATGACATGCAGGCTCTGGACAATATTTATGTGAAGACTCCGTCCGGAATGGCGCCTGTCAGCCAGTTCATCACGCTGACCAAGACATACGGTGCGGAAAACCTCGACAGGTTCAACATGTTCCCGTCCATCACCGTACAGGGTATGCCTGCCGAAGGCTACAGCTCAGGAGACATCATCGCAGCCATCCAGGAAGTGTCCAAGACTGCACTCCCTACAGGATTCGGCTATGAGTTCTCCAGCATGACCAGGGAAGAGGCCGAACTGGCAGAGTCGCACTCGACCACCATCATCTATATCATAGCCATCGTCTTCATTTACCTGATCCTCTGCGGTCTGTACGAGAGTCTGTTCCTGCCGTTCGCGGTCATCTGCTCCGTGCCGTTCGGTATCATGGGTAGCTTCCTGTTCGCCAGGATGTGGGGACTGGAAAGCAACATCTACATGCAGATCGGTGTCGTCATGCTGATAGGTCTGCTCTCGAAGACGGCCATCCTGATCACGGAGTTCGCCACTGAGAGAAGAAAGCAAGGCATGTCACTGAGCCATGCGGCGGTAGCAGCTGCAGGAGTCAGACTGAGGCCTATCCTCATGACAGTGCTCACGATGATATTCGGTATGCTTCCGCTCGTCACGGCATCAGGTGTAGGTGCTAACGGTAACCAGTCACTCGGTGTAGGTGTCGTCGGAGGTATGATAATCGGAACCATTGCCCTGCTGTTCATCACGCCTATGTTCTTCGTGGTATTCCAGTACATTGAAGAGAAAGTCATGGGCAAGAGAAGAGAGGACAGGGAGTTAGAGGAGAGTGAGATATGAGAAAAGTAATATTATTCGCAATGATAGCGGTGATGGCCAGCAGCTGCTCCATCTACCGCAAGTACCACAGGCCTGAAGACATTCAGGTAAACGTGGACAGCCTGTACCGGTCAGAACTGATAGCAAACCCGGAAGACACCGTTTCATTCGGCTCCATGCCGTGGGAAGAGCTGTTCACCGACCCGTATCTGAAAGACCTGATCGACTCCGGTCTCGTGCACAATACGGACCTGCAGACAGCGATACTCAGGGTACAGCAGGCACAGGACGGACTCTACGCAGCCAGATGGGCATACTCCCCGTCTCTGAACCTGTCACCGCAAGGCTCCGTTTCCAGCATTGACGGGAACAAGGCCACTTTCGGCTACAACCTCGGCGGTGCTGTCAGCTGGGACATCGACCTTTTCGGTTCGCTTCTGAACGCCAAGAGGGAGGCGCAGGCCACACTGCTGCAGCAGGATGCCTACAGACAGGCAGTACAGTCGCAGATAATAGCGACCATCGCCACCAGCTACTATGCCCTCCTGATGATGGATGAGCAGGTAAGGATAAGCGATGAAAGCGTAGTCATCTGGAGAGAGCAGGTAAGGACTCTTGAGGCACAGATGAGAGTAGGCACAGTGAACGAGAACGCTGTGACTCAGGCCCGTGCAAACCTCTACGGCCTCGAAGCTTCGAACGCCCAGCTCAAACAGCAGCAGAAAGAGACTGAAAACGCACTCTGCTCCCTGCTCGGAAGAGTATCCGGAACCATCGAAAGGAGCACGCTGGCAGAGCAGGAACTTCCTGACTCGACACTCAGCGTGGGAATTCCTCTCCAGCTCCTGTCAAACAGGCCTGACGTATATCAGGCAGAGATGGCTCTGGCAGCGGCATACTACACGACCAATCAGGCCAGATCAGCCTTCTATCCGAAACTCACCCTTTCGGGAAGCGCAGGATGGACAAACAGTCTCGGACAGGCGGTTGCAAACCCTGCAGGCGTGCTTCTGAACGCTGTGGCACAGCTTGCACAGCCTGTATTCAACCAGGGCCAGCTGAGATCGAACCTCCGCATCTCAAAGGCTGAAGAAGAGATAGCGAAGCTGAACTACAAGCAGACCATTCTCAACGCCGGACAGGAAGTGAATGATGCCTTGTTCGCCATCGAGACAGCCGGCATCATGCTGGAGAAGCATCAGGCTCAGTGCGTGGATCTGGAAAGGACTGTAAAGACAGCTGATCTGCTCTACAAGAAATCCGCCTACGGATCATATCTGGAACTCCTGACAGCGCAGCAGTCTCTGCTGAATGCCCAGCTGAGTGTCGTATCCGACAAATACAACCAGTTGTCCTACATCGTGACCTTGTACAAGGCTCTCGGAGGAGGAAAGGAATAAAGGGAAATTCCGGATAATTGAAATTGCGCCGGGCACATCGCTCCGGCGCAATTTTTTTTGAGTATATTTGCCGCTGTCGCGCCACATATACGGTAGCACCTCGGTAAAGAAAATCGAACAAGTTCATTTTCTTTACTCTCGGTTTCTGCGTATATTTGCCGAAAATCATCGATAATGATCGGGATATTCGATTCGGGCATAGGAGGGTTGTCAGTATACAGGGAGATCAGAAAACTTCTTCCTCAGGAAGACTATGTCTACTATGCAGACAATGCTCACTGCCCGTACGGAGAGAAGACGAGGGAATACATCATCGCACGGGCACGCGAAATTACGGAAACGCTTATCGGAAAAGGGGCGGACATCATAGTGGTAGCCTGCAACACTGCCACAGCAGCGGCTATATCAACGTTACGTGCAGAATATCCGATCAGATTCATCGGCATGGAACCCGCCATAAAGCCTGCGGTAGCAGTAACACGATCAGGTGTCGTAGGCGTATTGGCGACAGCAGGAACCCTGAAAGCTGAAAAATACAGGCATACCAGAGACACCATGCACGGAGACGTGGTCGTGGTAGAACATATCGGGCAAGGGTTCGTGGAACTGGTGGAAAGCGGGGAAACGTCCGGCCCGCATGCCGAAGAAGTGGTCAGGAACAGTCTGAAACCTCTGCTGGACGAAGGCGCTGACACTATAGTACTGGGTTGCACGCACTACCCTTTCCTGACTGACGTGATCAGAAAAGTCGCAGGTCCGGATGTGACTGTCATCGATCCGGCTCCGGCAGTAGCCAGACATCTTATGGAAGTGATGCAGGAAGAAGGACTCCTGGCAGGATCGGAATCGACCGATGCAAGTTTTTCGGGACCTGAACCGGCAGGATCCGGTCTCACCGGGAAACGTACGGGACATTCGGAGTTCATTTCCTCAGGTCCGGACACTGTTCTCAAAAAGATGGCAGCAAGGCTCAACCTCTAAAACCGCAAGAGAGTGGGTCAAAAAATAACTTCCTTTTGACTCATCCTCTTTCTTTCTGACGTCTTTTTCCTATTAGCATGGTAGCGAATTCTATCCCGACCACCAGGACGAAGCCTATCAGGGCGTAAGCCACAGCCCCGCCCACATGCATGTCGATCATGGCGAAATGTTGTTCGACCAAAGCCTCTGTCAGGCCGCCTGCATCATTCAGAGCCATCAGTTCAGGATATTGCGACATGACCAGAGTGGCCTTGTCACTCCACGGCCATACCTTCACCAGCGACCCGATGATAAAGCCTGCCATGACCAGGAGAGTCTGCCTGTGATAGTGCTGCAACAGCCAGTGCAGGAACTTGGAGAAGGCTATGATACCTGTGGCGGCTCCGATCACGAAAACTATGACCGTCACGAAATCCAGCCATGTCCCCGTTCCTGAAATGATGTCGGCCAGGGTACTCATCATATATTCGTATTTTCCAAGTACTAGCAGGATGAAACTGCCGGAAATGCCTGGAAGGATCATCGCGCATATCGCGATAGCCCCGCACAGGAATATGAACCACAGGCCGTCCGGTGTCTCCGTTGGAGACAATGTACATACGACCACACCGAGAACTATGCCGAACAGCAACATCACGAAATCATAGGCTTTCCAGCCTTTGATTCCCCTGAGTATGAAGATGGATGAAGCCACGATGAGGCCGAAGAAAAATGCCCATGTCTGTATCGGCTGGTAATTCAGAAGATACTGCATCAGCTTGGCCAGAGACAGGATGCTGATCATGATTCCGGCTATGAGAGACAGCAGGAAATTGCCGTTTATATGCTTCCAGAAACTGGCGAACTTTCCTGTAAAAAGGAGTTTGACGGCTTTCCCGTTTATGGAATTTATGGAGCCTACCAGTTCTTCATATATCCCGGTCATGAATGCTATCGTACCTCCTGACACACCTGGAATGACATCAGCGGCACCCATGCAGATACCTTTGACAGTCACGAAAAGATAGCTCAGAAAATTTTTCATTGATATGATATCTTAAATTATACTATACGGTTAAGAAAATCAAACATTGCTTCTATTTTGGACATGGTCGCAGGAGTCCCCTCTTCCGGCCGGGCCGGCGGGCCGGCGGCATTGGCCTGGTCGGCAATGACCAGGTCGAAAGGATTTCCCGGATAAGCGACAGTTCCTATCTTGAATCCTGCCCTTGCGACGGCAGATATGAAACGGCAGGTAAAGTCATCCGAACCGGTGAGGTCAGCGAACAGATCGACGTCTGAGGAAAAAAGCCTGCCCTTGCCCTTGCGGTCAGGCATGCCGGTCCAGTCGACATCGCACCTGTTTATGACTTCATGTCCACAGGCATATACTGTCGTGTCCTTCCCTATTTTCCGCAGGTCGGTGTAAATGAAGGATACGGCTATGCCATGTGCCAACATGAACGTCTCGATGCGCTCGCTGGACTTGAGACATCCCGGATCTGTACCGTCAAGGAGAATCAGGGCGGAACGGATCTTCCGCAGAGGCAGCAGGCCTGTCGGAAGGGTGCTGGAGTATTTTTTCATCCGGAGGTTCCGGAACCATGATTTCAGCATGCAGGCCATCTACTCTACTTTATGGTTTGCAGAATTCGCAGCTATCAGGGCGCGGATTTCGTTTTTCGCATCTTTCCAGCGCGGTATATCGATCTTCGTGCCTATGACTTCCACCACTTTTGCCGCTATGATGGAGCCGATCTCCCCGCAGACTTTCAGAGGCATGCCGAGAGAGTGGGCATACAGGAAACCGGCGGCATAAGTATCACCGGCTCCGGTAGCATCTATGGTATGTGCCGGCCAGGCTTCGATATAGTGGTATTCATCCCCGCTTTTGACCATGGATCCGTCCTTGCCGACCTTGACCACAGCTATGGAACAGTGCCGCGCAAGTTCATCGAGGGCATCGCGTGGGTCCAGCCTGGTGAAAGACTTGGCTTCGGACTCGTTCGCGAAAACTATGTCCACGTAATGGTCCACTATATCATGCAGGAACGCTTCGTTCGATTCCACGACATTGTATGATGCCATGTCAAGGGAAATGATGCATCCGGCTTCTTTTGCCAGTTCCACGGCCCGCCTGATGAGGTTCTGGTTCTGGACCAGATAGCCTTCCAGGTGAAAATAGTCATATCCTTCGAAAAACTCTGGCTTGAGATCTTCCGGGACCAGCTCCAGAGCTGCACCCAGATATACGGCAAATGTCCTTTCGGCATTCGGGGCAGTAATGAAGACCATGGCCCTGCCTGACGGATTCGTTCCTTTCAGAAGGGTGGATCTGATACCATACTGCTCCTGGTCGCTCTTGTAAAGATGACCGAGCTCGTCATCGCCGATCTTTCCGATGAAGCCGGACTTCATTCCGAAAATGGCTGTGCCGGTGATGGTGTTCGCTGCCGAGCCTCCGGCGACATACTGTACGCCCATCTGTCTCAGAGTCTGCCAGATTTTGTCGCCTGTCATCTTGTCGACGTGCTGCATGCTGCCTTTGGGCAGATGAAACTGTCGGAGAAGAGAGTCATCCTGAAGGACGGCGAGGATATCCGTCAGGGCATTTCCCATACCTAAAATCGATTTCATCCGAAACGTTTTAAACATTGAATGGCAAATATACGCAGAAGCCGAATGCAATGCAAGCGAACTTGTTCGAATTGCATTGCTGAGGCGTGAACAGTATATGTGACGCGACAGCGGCAAATATACGCAGAAGCCGAATGCAATGCAAGCGAACTTGTTCGAATTGCATTGCTGAGGCGTGAACAGTATATGTGACGCGACAGCGGCAAATATACGCAGAAGCCGAATGCAATGCAAGCGAACTTGTTCGAATTGCATTGCTGAGGCGTGAACAGTATATGTGACGCGACAGCGGCAAATATACGCAGAAACTGAGAGCAAAGGAAATTTATTTACTTTGCCGAAGTGCTACAGTATATGTGGCGAAGCCAAATATACGCAGAAGCCGAATGTAATATTTTCCAGCGAATATCTCATAACCATTCTCCCAACATCACCACCCAACCGGACTAACCGCATTATAGCCCTGAAACGTTGTTAGTTCAGTGGTTTTCTGTCTGGACTAACTGCATTTTCGCCCCATATCGTTGTTAGTCCGGAAGATTTCTGCTGGACTAACCACATTATCGCCACATAGCGTTGTTAGTCCAGTGGTTTTATGCTGGACTAACCGCATTTTCGCCACATATCGTTGTTAGTCCGGAGGGTTTTCATCTGGACTAACCGCATTTCCGCCCCATATCGTAGTTAGTCCGGAAGGTTTTCATCTGGACTAACCGCATTTTCGCCACATAGCGTTGTTAGTCCAGTGGTTTTCTGCTGGACTAACCGCATTATCGGCCCGTAACGTTGTTAGTCCAGTGGTTTTCGGCTGGACTAACCGCATTTCCGCCCCATATCGTAGTTAGTCCGGAAGTTTTCTGCTGGACTAACCGCATTTTCGCCAC
>CALUQB010000005.1 GCA_944322815.1 uncultured Bacteroidales bacterium
CTGTGAAGTCTACCGTAGAAGTTCCCGAAGTCAGCGATTTCAAGATCGAAATTTTCAACGCCGGAGGCGTGCGGCTGTACAGGGATACTTATGCAAATTCCGTTGACAGGAAGATTCCTCTCAATGCAGGGGAATACAGACTCCTGGCATCGCACGGAAATGCTCTCGGAGTAGGCTTCGATGCCATTTATTTCGCCGCTGACGTGAATTTCACCGTTCATGCCCAGACTTCGGAGACAGTGGAAGCTGTCGCCAGGATGGCCAACGTGAAAGTCGCGGTCGAGTTCGGTGAAAATCTCTTGTCGGACTACCCTGAGCACTATGCAAGGGTAAAGAACCCTGAAATCCAGGACTGCCTTCAGTTTGACAGCGGAGAGACCCGTGCCGGCTATATTCCGGCCGGAGATCTGATTCTGGAAGTCTATGTGAATGAAGACGGTACCTGGAAGTACTACAAGGCTCCGGCACGCACCTGCAGCCCGAACGATTTCATGACTTTCCATGTGGACATTGATCCGCGGCAGGGCGGACTGACCGTGGGTGTCATGATCGATGATACTGTCGACCTGGTGGAAGACGAAATCAGGATTCCTGCGACAGCTGCTCCCGGAGACGCTCCGTCCATAGAATTCAGAGGATTCGACGGTTCCCGGAACTTCACCTTCATCGAGGCTGTGGACTATCAGGATGTGCAGGCTGACTTTTTGGTACATGCAGGAATCAAATCATGTGTCCTGAGTATTGAATCAGACTTTCTGGCAGCTTCCGGCCTGCCGGCATCAGTGGATCTGACGATAGCGGATGAATCCGTCAAGGCCCGGTTCGCGGAATACGGTATCCGCTGGAACGGAGTTTCGGAAGGCTCCCATATAGGTTCCGTCGACTTTTCCGGACTGGGTGTAAATGCAAGCGACCCTTCGAATCCTTTTAAGGCTGCAGTAAGCCTGACAGTCACCGACAGGGTCGGCAAGACGGCAGGATCCGAATCCTATACCCTGACCCAGGCGATGCCCGAAATCTCCGTGACCCTTCATGACTACAATGCCTTCGCCCGCAGGATAGAGGGCCTGACGGCCAATGTGCCTGTCGGCAATCCTTCTGCCTGCGAGCTGCAGTACAGCTCGGACAATGCGGTCTGGATTCCTGTCACGGCCAAATCCGTCGAGGGGCAGAAAATCATCTTCGACACCATCTCCGGTCTGAAGCCGGGGACCGAATATTCTTTCAGGACAGTCTATAACGGGAATGAGGCCGCAGCGAAGGCTGCAGGTTCCCTGACTACCGAAGAAGCCCTGCAGATAGGGAACAACGGGTTTGAGGAGTGGACGACGCAGACACATGGATTTGTTTATAGTATTTTATGGACAAAGCAAGAGCATAATATAGATTGGGATCAGCCATGGTCGGACGCTTCATCTTCCTGGTGGGCTGTCAACAGCAAGAAAACCATGCCTTCGTCCACGGCGGTAGTATCTGCGAACTGGAACTGGGTAAGATTCCCGATGGTAACATACAGCAATGACGCTGCAGCCGGCAGCCGTTCAGCCATGATATATTCAGTCAATGTCGGAGATTGGCTTACAGAAGCTTGTGCAGTAGGTGAAAGGGTGGCCGGAGAACTGTTTATAGGAACGGCTGACGGGAACGGGGACCATTCCTCCGACGGACATGCCTTTGCCAGCAGACCTTCTTCTCTGGAGTTCTCTTACAAATATTTTCCGGAAGGGGGCGAAACCTTCTATTTCAAGGTGGAGCTGCTGGATGCATCCGGCCGGCAGATATGCTCTTACGAGACGGCATCCGGTCCTGCTTCAGATTCATGGAAGCCTTTCAAGGTACCTTTCACTTATCAGGATATAACGAAGAAAGCGGCAAGCATAAGAATGTCTTTCAAATCCACTTCGGCTTCCAAACCTGCGGTTAAGGGAAACAAGACCATAACCGTAAGGGGAAATGTTGCGGAAAAGGGAAATTTCGGAAGCATACTTTATATCGACAATATCGTATTGGAATATTAACCGGGGAAATAATCAATCATGAAAAAAATACTTTTTGCAATTTCGGCTGCAGCGGTGATGCTTGCAGGATGCAGGAAAACAGATATCATAGAAGAAAGCGGCGTAGGGTCCGTAGCCTTTACCTTTACTTCGGACGAGTCCGGGTATGTCACGAAAGCTCTTCCGGAAGTGGATGTGAACACATTGGCCGTGAAGATAACAGGGAAGGACGGCGGCTATTCCCAGGAGTGGAAGAGCGTGTCGGAAATGCCTGAAATCCTCGAACTCGCTTCGGGAACTTATACGCTGACGGCTTCGACACCCGGAGCCAAGGCCGTAGCATGGGACCAGCCGGTCTACGGAGGTTCGAAAGACTTCGCCGTAGTGGTGGGAAAAGTCTCGAATGTGGACCTTGTATGCTCCATCACGAACATGATGGTGACATTGAACCCTACAGAAAATTTTCTCAACGAACTTACTTCCTGGGAAGTGACTGTAAGAAGCCAGGACGGGACACTGGTGTGGGACGAGAAGACCTATGAAGAAGGCCGCGCGGCTTTCTTCAATGTCGCTCCTCTCAGCGTGCTCGTGAAAGGCGAGAGGTTCGACGGAGCCGAGGTGGTACAGCAGTCGCTGTCCATAACCGATGTGGCTGCCAAAGATCACCATATCCTGAATCTGGATGCACAGGTGACGGGAAGCATAGAGCAGGGCGGCCTGCACCTGACAGTAGACAATACAGTGAATGACAAGAACGAAAACATACATATACCCGGATTCGACGAGGTTCCTGTAGAAGACGATGATGATCCTGAAACTCCGGGAGGAGATGACAAGCCTCAGCCTTCCACTGCGCCGACCATGGTATGGGAGTCGAACCCTGATTTCGAAGTCACTCCGATCACCGTTCCGATGAAAGATATTACTATCCGGATATCCGCACCGGAAGGTATAAAGGATTTTGTCGTGAAGGTAGAATCAGAGACAGAAGGATTCCTTTCCACTGTGTCTGCTATGGTTTCCTCCTCAAACAGTCATCTTGACGAGGATTATGTAATTCTGGATCTGATCGGAGACCAGACCGCAATCGGTATGCTTGGCAGTCTGTTCCCTACCGGGGAGGCTCTCGAGGATCAGGTGTCGGTGGATTTCACCCTGACAGAACTTGTCCCGATGATAAATGGCTTTACCCCTGAGTCAGGGGCAATCCATACGTTTACTCTTACTGTAACTGACAACAAGGGCCAGTCACTGTCTCAGCCTGTATCTTTCGTGACAGAATAACCGGCAGTGGAAAGGATAGATATGAAACGGTATATATCACAAACGCTGATGGCTTCTCTGGCCATGCTGTCCCTGATGTCGTGCCAGAATGACACGCTCCGGGAGGCTGATCAGGGCACAGGCTATCTGTATGTCAGTCTCGACAGGGATGACAGCGAAGACCTGGTCTTCAAGTCGGTTCAGGAGGCGGATATCCCGTTCTCCCTGAAGGTTTCCAACGAACTCGGTCAGGAGGTCGCTTCCGTGGAGGACCACAGGACTCTGGCCGAGACTCCCCTTGCACTCAAAGTCGGCAAATATACAGTCACTGCTTCATCTGCCGATGCACCTGAAACAGCCATGTTCGATGCTCCTTTCTATTCCGGTTCGGCTGAATTCGAAGTCCGGGCAGATCAGGTGACGAACATAGACGTGACATGCTCTCTGGCGAATGTCAAGGTGACGGCGGTTTTTTCCGAGGATATCCGGAAGAATTTCGAAATATACGAGCTGACGGTCAGCAACGGCAGTGCCAGCCTCGTGTTCTCGAATAAGAACGGGACATCCGGCAAAGCAGGGTATTTCAGTCCGACAGGGACCCTTACATGGTCTCTGTATCTGAAGAACCTTGACGGACTGGAGTCCGTTATGGCCGGAAAATACGACAGTGTGAAGCCGCGGCAGCATTACAACCTTTCGTTTTCCCTCGAAGAAAAGAATGACAACGGGGCAGGCGGTTTCTATATAGTCCTGGACGATTCCATGACCGAGAAGAAATATGACCTTGTCCTCGATTTCGGAAACAAGGATGTACCTGAGATGTCTGCGGATTTCGAGATACCGGACAACGGACCGGTAACTCTGAATGCGGGAGACAATACCAGCAAGGTACTCACGTTCACCTCGAAGAACGGTTTCCGGAACCTGCTTCTGTCATACGGTTTCAAGGCTTCAGCAATGAGCGCAGGCAGGGCATCGGCAGCACAGGTGGATCTGGTGGGCGCATCATCGGCAGAGATAGCTGCGCTCGAGGTTGCCGGTATCAGGACCGCATCTGTCCAGGAAGGGGATGCAAGTGCTGTCGTGGATATTACGGAATATATTGCGGATTGTCCGATAGGAAGTGCTACTGTATCGGTCACTGCAGTGGATACGAAAGGTGTCTTCAAGGAAACGGTAATAGATTTCGAACTCATGTCGCCAGTCGGGGTAGATGCGGTGTCCGCTAATGCATGGGCCATGTTCGCGACTCTGAAAGGCAAATGGTTCGCCGCATCACAGCCTGCAGGCATTGCCTTCCAGTACAGGAAAGCTTCAGATGCAGCCTGGACGGACGTGACGGACGTGGTCACTCAAACCGGCTCCCGCACCTATACGGCAGATATCACCGGACTGGAGCCTGAAACCGAATATGTATTCAGGGCAGTATCGGATGAGGACAGGGAGACCAGGGAAATCTCTTTCACTACTGAGGTCGCGGGTACATTGCACAATATGAGTTTCGACAACTGGTATCAGAATGGCAGTGCATGGATGCCTAATCTCAGTGCTTCGTACAAGGTATGGGATTCTGCGAACCCGGGTTCTTCCGGATTTAGCATTGTCCCTACGACTCCTACGGATGATGTAGCGGTATCGGGGCAAGGGAAAAAGGCAGCAAAGCTTGAAAGCAAGAAAGCCTTGATAGTTCTTGCGGCAGGAAATATCTATACCGGCAAGTTTATAGCTACTTCCGGTCTTGGTGCCTCTCTTGACTGGGGTGTTCCGTTTACATCCAGACCGCTTGCCCTTAAAGGCTGGTACAAGTATCAGCCGAAAGCTATCGATATGGTCAAGTCTCCGTATGAAAACCTGAAAGGCCAGACTGATATCTGCCAGATACAGATCCTTCTGACAGACTGGGAGAAGCCTTTCACCGTGAATACGAATACCGGTACTTTCGTGGATTTCGAAAACGACCCGCATATCATAGCGTACGGAAAGTTCGAAACCAGCGCTTCATCGTCTTCGTATCAGGAATTTTCCATTGAACTTGACTACAGGGACAAGACCAGGACTCCCAAGTATATCGTCATCACGGCATGTGCCAGCAAGTACGGCGACTATTTCACCGGAGGTGTGGGCAGTACATTGTATGTAGACGAATTCGAGTTCGTATATGATCCGGACGAATTGTCCGAATAAAGATATTCAAGATGAAAAGGATTTTTCTGTTGACATTGGTATTGACAGGTGCGATGCTCGCATCTGTCAATGCCTTTTCGAAGGATACCAATTCCGTCGGAGGTTTTGACCGTGGTATCGGGCGTCCGAATTCGGTTTTCATACCGAAGGGTACCGTGGGGGCAGGAGTTTCCCTGGCCTACAATGACTACAGCATCGGAAACATGGTCGACGATTCCGGCTATTCCATGCTTTTTTCCCTGATACAGAACCTGCACGGGAACATGATGTCTTTCAACATTTCACCTTATGCTTCGTATTTCATTGCGAACAACCTTTCCGTTGGTGCCCGTTTCGACTACGGGCGTTCCGTGCTCGGCCTGGACAATGTGGACCTGAACCTGATGGACGACATGGCCTTTTCTCTTCAGGGATTCCACTATTTCAAGCAGAGTTATACGGGTTCGCTGACGTTGAGGACATATATCCCGTTCGCAAACAGCAAGCGTTTCGCCATGTTCACCGAAGTGCGTGCGACAGGAGGTTACGGTCAGGCCAAGACATACAAGCTGATAGAAGGGGAGAAAGTAGGGACTTACCAGGACATTTACAGCGCTGAGCTGGGCCTTGTTCCGGGGGTGATGGCCTTTCTGACGAATGAAGTGGCTTTCGAGATTTCGGTAGGCCTGCTGGGTTTCAACTACCAGAAAGTGAATCAGGTGACGAATCAGGTGGAGATGAGCCAGATGGAGAAAAGCGGCATCAACTTCAAGGTGAACCTGCTGACCATCGGTTTCGGCCTCTCTTTCTATATTCCTACAGGTGACCAGTATCTGAAACGTACCAGGGAGAACGGGAAATGAGAATCACAGGATATATTGCAGCTGCTGTCATTGGAATGACAGCCTTGGCTTCCTGCCTGGAAGAGAATGACATGGCTTATCCTCATGTCTATGCCGAAGTTTTGTCTTTCGGCGTGGAAGGACAGGAGTCCGTGAAGATAGATGCGGAAAGCAGGACAGTGTCGGTGGAGATTTCCGAGACCGCGGATCTTTCCCGCCTGGAAGTGACGGATTTCACATTCACGAGTGCGGCCAAATGCGATGATCTGCATGCCGGAGACATTCTGGATCTGACTTCCCCGATGAAAATCGTTCTTAATACCTATCAGGAATATGAGTGGACTATCACGGCCACTCAGCCGGTGGACCGATATGTCAGGTGTGCCGGTCAGGTGGGAGAGGCTGAAATCAGCCTTTTCGACAGGCGCGTGTTCCTGAAAGTCTCCGACAACGAAGATATCCATGCCATAGAATTCACTGACATGAAGCTGGAACGCGAGGGCTGCGTCATCACTTCCTATGAGAAGGAGAAGGGGCAGATGGAGCCGTTCGAAAGATTTCCGATAGTCATGGACTGTCTGAACTGGGCAGCGGTGGAAGTGAAGTATGGAAATGAAACCTATACATGGCAGATACAGGTGGAAACAGTGAATGTGGACCTGATGTTCACTTCCATAAATGCATGGGCAGGCCATGCGGACGTATCTGCCGTATTCGACGGTACAGGTACCCCTTATATGAGGTACAGGGAAGTCGGGGCAGGGGCGTGGAATGATGCGGCTGACGTGCGGACCGAAGGAACGGATATCTTTGCGACACTTACGGGACTCCTGCCTGAAACCGAATACGAGATCATGGTTGCCAACGGTGATGTCACTGCGGAAGAAACTTTCTTTACCGAGCAGGCTTTGCAGGTGGAGAATTCTGATTTCGATGACTGGTATCAGGATGGCAAGGCATGGATGCCGGGCATTGATGCCACGCCCGAGCATCATATATGGGATTCTGCGAACCCCGGTTCCGCCGCTTTCGGTATAGTTCCTACGACTCCTACTGATGATGTGGCCGTGGTCGGCGAAGGCAAGCAGGCAGCCAGGCTCGAGACCAAGTATGCAGTGATAGCCCTGGCGGCGGGAAACATTTATACCGGAGACTTCGGACAGATAGCAGGTCTGGGCGCAAAACTGACATGGGGCACGCCTTTCTCTTCACGTCCGTTGTCTCTCAAGGGGTATTATAAATATCAGCCGGTAACCATAGACAGGGTCAAGCCTCCGTATGAAGCCATGAAAGGCCAGACCGACATCTGCCAGATCCAGGTGTTCATTACCGACTGGGATGCCCCGTTTACGGTAAATACAAGTACCGGTACATTCGTGGATGTCGAAAACGATCAGGGTATCATAGCATACGGCAAGCTCGAGACTTCCGGATCATCGGATGAATACCAGTCATTTACCATACCTCTTGAGTACAGGGACCTGGAAAGGAAACCTAAGTACATAGTCATCAGTGCGTGCGCCAGCCGCTACGGCGACTATTTCACCGGAGGTGTGGGAAGCGTCCTGTATGTGGATGAATTCGAACTGGTCTACGACGGCGATGTCGTCAAGGCCCCGGGTGTCGAATAGGTTTTTGTTTTGAATTTTATTATATTCGCATAACAGATAGTTCCTGCCTGGAAATTGATGCTGTCAGAATAGTGCAATGCGCTGTCTTGACATTCAGGACACCAGCATGCTTCCATAGCCGACGATGAGGGCTATGACCAAATTGATGAGCTTCGCTACGGCGAAGCTCTTTTTGCTTTCGGCCAGAAGTGGAAGGGATGAATGCCCGTCCTGCGAAATGGAACTGGCCAGCAGAACCGGCAGCGGTACGATGCCGCTTGCATAGAGTGTCACGAAAATCATGTGCGGTCCCGACTCCGGAATCATGCCGACAGCTGCGGCAAGCAGAATCATCAGTGCCGTGTTGCTGCTGATCCAGCTGCTTATGTCCAGGTATTTCAGTCCGAAACCTACCAGAAGCAGCACCCCGAATGTCCAGCAGAATATCGTGGGCAGATGCTTTTTCACTATGTGGTTCCAAAGATGCTTTTCCACATAGTGGTCTGAAGCGAATACGAGAAATCCCAGGACCGTCACGCTCAGGCAGGCGAAAAGATACTGCATCCATTTCTCGTCCAGGAAATTGATCCTGGCAGGATTGCCGGCCTGTTCACCTGTACCGTGGCTGTGGTCCAGTATCCCTGAGACCAGCGCAGCTATGAAAATGAAAACCCCTGCGAACATCACGGCTCTTTTCCATGTGAACCGGCGGGTTTTTTCCACATGTTCGTGTACCTCGAAATCCTGCTTGCAGTGAGAGTCTCCGGCCAGATCCAGTCCGGAACTTCTGTCCCTGAACCTGATCCTGTCGCAAACGAAATCAGTGATCAGCCCGCTGCCTATCGCTATCATGAAAAGCAGGGCGAAAATCATGAGAGCCTTGTCCGGAACCATGGCCACTATCATGAAGGCTTCGTCACCTGATGAAGCCACCATCATGGCTATCAGTGCCCCGAAACTTATCATCCTGTGGGTGTAGAGCGAGACTGACGCGAAACCTCCGATGCATCCGGGGATGGAGCCGAGCAGTGCGGACAGGATGATCTGTCCGGTTCTGGTCTTCTTCAGTCCGTTGAACAGAGTCCCTTTCGACTCGATGTTGAGTGATTCTATGAGCATCATCATCACGATGACGAGCCCCGTGATGAGTATGGAATTCCTGAGAATGTCGAGCAGGAGATGAAGCATTTATCTATCGGTAAGGTTATTCTATCCACCCTGTGAGAAACAGGTTCACGATGGGACGGGAAGGCGAATTGGTCGTCAGGGTCACGGTCACCAGCATTTCCCCTTCCGGCATGTCGGCCGTATCGACATTGACCGTGATGCTGCCCTTGTATCCTGATTTTACATTGCCCGGAAGGGTCACTTCCGTATCCGGCCAGTCTGTGTCAGCCTTGTAGATGACGAAATCTTCCTTGCCGACATTGCTGAATGAGAATGAGCCGGCAGCCTTCTCGCCTTTTCTGATCTTGCCGATGCTGCAGGGATTCGAAGTGAATATGGGTCTGGAGCCGTCGGAACGCTGTGCTGCTGTCATATCGCTGAAATCGTCCGTGGTGAATGCATAGACTGAGATCTGACGTCCGGATGACTGTCCGGCGATGACAGGAGTGGCATAGTACAGGTTTTTCCCCCAGATGTCAGGCTGGGCAGTGACCGTGAACTGCAGCCGGGCGACCTCCCTGGCCGGTATGGGATTGGGCGTCACGTTCAGGCTCAGGCCTCTGGATACATTGGCGAAAGTCACCTTGACAGGAGAGTCCGTGAGGTTCGCGATGCCGGTCTCGTCGCTGCGGCTGTAGCCCTGCTGTATGTTTCCGCACCTGAGTTCCAGGCTCTTGACTGCCGTACCAAGAAGCTTTTCCGGATACAGCTCCTCCAGACTCATCTTTTTTTCGTGTGCTATTCCTCTGATTCTCAGTATGACAGGCCTTCCTATCCCTGAGATGTACACTGTGAGTGTCTTGTCAAAAGGGTAGGGGCCTTCATCGTTGGTATACACGGTGGAAATGGTGCCGCTCTGTCCCGGTTTGATCGGTTCTCTGGTCCATTCCACGTCGGTACAGCCGCAGGATGTGACTACGCTGTAGATCACTACGGGCTTTTCGCTGATATTCTTCATCGTGAACGAGCAGCTCAGAGGGCCGTCGCTCAGCATCACGTCACCGAAATTGTGTATGGTCTTGTCGAATTCCACTATGTTTCCGACAGGCTCCTGCTGCGACGGCTTCACTGAAACGGCATCGGCGGATGCAGGCTTTTCCGCCATGCTCTCCTTTCCTGAAGCTTCCGCGTTCTCTGCGCCTGAACACAGACAGGAGGTGGCCATAAGGCCAATGCCGACGAGAATATTAATGCTCATGAGTTTCAGATACTTGTTTTTCATGATAATGTTTTCTTTTGAAGAAGCCTCAAAGATACAAAGAACTTCCCTAAAATAGGGTGATATTCTTTGCAATTTCAAAATATTCAGATAAATTTGTATCCGTTTTACCGAACATTAACAATAATTAAAGGATAAAATTATGGCTTACAAGATTTCAGATGATTGCGTAGCTTGCGGCACATGTATTTCAGAGTGCCCTGCCGGCGCTATCAGCGAGGGTGACATCTATAAGATCGACCCTAATGTATGTGTAGATTGCGGTACTTGTGCAGATGCATGCCCTATGGGTGCCATTTCACCGGCTGAATAATCTACCGTTTATTAATAGAAAAAAGGAGATGCAGATCGTTTTCTGCATCTCCTTTTTCAATATTTCCGGACGGGATTATCTCTTCGCCAGTTCGGCATCGACATAGAAGAGTCCGGCATTGCCTGCTTTGCCGATCTTGTCAACGATGGCTGAGGCCGTGGCTTCCTCTTCGACCTGCTCGCGTACGTAGTTCCAGAGGAAATCCTGGGTAGCCTTGTCCTTCTCAGCAGAAGCTGCATCCACGAGTGAGTTGATCAGTTCCGAAACATGGCATTCGTGCTCATAAACGTTCTTGAACACTTCTGCATAGCCGCCCCATCCTTCAGGTACTACGTCTATCATGGAAACTTTGGCAGTGCCGCCTCTTTTTATGAGGTAGTGAGCCATGTCCATGGCATGTTCCTTTTCTTCCTCAGACTGTTTTGCAAGCCAGTGCGCTGCGCCATCCCAGCCCTCTTTCTCCATATAGAAAGACATTTGAAGATAAAGGTTCGAAGACCAGAGTTCAGCTGTGATCTGGTCGTTGATGGCTTTCTGCAATTTTTCTGTAATCATGGTTCTGTATGTTTTTAAAGTTGATTTCAAATCGAAAACCGGTATCTGCAATTTCAGTGCCTGACCATGTCCGTTGACATTTTGTCATATTTTGCCTTCCAGCCACAGCATGAAGTCTTCGACACGGGATCTGCTGACTGTCATCTCGAAATCCGGACGCGGCCTGGCAATGACTTTGAGACGACCGCTGAAATGCTTTACCAGACTCTCTATAGCCTGCATGTTGAGGATGCAGCTTCTGGATATGCGGAAGAATTTTGCCGGGTCGAGTTCTTCGGACAATATGTCCAGGGTGGAGGCCATGATGTATTTTTTCCCGTCTGCCGTCGCCAGTATGGTGTTTTTCTCTTCGGAGTAGAAGTATGCTATGTCATCGGTCCTGACAGGCAGGATCTTGTCGTTCATCCGTACTATGAAACGGTGCTTGTACTCCTGTCCGGGATTGAGGATCCTTGAAAGTTTCCCGATGTCAGTATTTTCTACAGACCTGATACATCTGTCTATGGCTCTTTTCAGGGCTTCCGGGTCAACAGGCTTGAGAAGATAGTCTACGCTGTTGACTTCAAACGCCTTGATGGCGTAATTGTCGTATGCCGTAGTCATTATTACCTTGGCCCTGACTTCAGTCTGGCGGAAAATCTCGAAACAGTTTCCATCGGAAAGCTCCACATCCATGAAGATCACGTCCGCAGTTTCCGGGTGTTGCTCCAGCCATTCCACGGTTTCCTTTATGGAGGAGGTGTTGCCGGCTATCCTTATGTCGGGGAAATGCGAGATAAGCATCCTCGAAAGGTTCTCCATAGCCATTTTTTCGTCTTCTACTATCAGTACTTTCAGTGTCATTTTTGCGGTATGATGATCAGGTTATTGGTATCCGGTACCGTTGTCCCGTTCCAGCTTCGTGAAGCCTGGGCTACCAGAGGTATGGTTACACGGTAGAATCCTCCGCTGTCCGACACGGTGATGTCCCTGCCGATCAGATCCTTGTATCTCTGCCGTATGTTCGCGAGTCCGATTCCGGTGGATCCCTTTTCAGACAGTTTCGGATTCATGCTGTTCGTTACGGTCAGTACCTGCCCGTCAGCGGAGGAGACGGATATTTCCAGAATATTGTCTTTGCTTACTATGTTGTGCTTGATCGCATTTTCCACGAGCATCTGTACGGAGCACGGGATTACCTTGTATTCCATATACTGCTCCGGGATGTCGATATCCAGCCTGAACCCGTCCTGGAACCTGACTTTCATAAGGTCTGCGTACATCATTATGAAATCCGTCTCCTTTTTCAGCGGGACGAGTGTCTCGTCTTCATTCTGCAGCATGTATCTGTATATCCCTGCAAGCTTGTGGATATAGCTGCTTGCCTGTTCGTCTTTGTGTTCGCATACCAGACAGTCGAGTATGTTCAGTGAATTGAAGAGGAAGTGAGGATTTACCTGCTGCTTGAGTTTCTGGTACTGGTACTGTGCATGATGAGCCTTTGCCATTTCCCTGTACATCGAACTTCTGGCGGTGAATGCGTAGTCTGTGACATATATGATACAGTACAGGCAGATTTCCACCAGCAGGGCGGTGGAGAACAGAAGCAGGAACTCGTCGGTGGTGAAAGTCCGGTTGAAACTGAAAGGCAGGTTATACCCGGCGATAAGTGTCGTTCCTAAGGACATGGCCAGTACGAATACCGTAAATACGGCCGTTTTTACGTATGGGTTATTCACCGGGTTGCTTTTCCGTATGTACCTGATGAAAATGAGGTTCAGGGCCAGCATGAAAAGTATGGCCACGGAGTTGTTCATGAGCATCCCGATGATCCGGTAAGAACTCTCCGCGGAGAAATATCTGGAACTGATTATTTCGTTGTATGCGAACCGGAGCAGGAAAATCGTCGCTATCGCCAGTACCAGCCATCTGATACGCGGTGTCCAGCTTGCCTTCTTCCTTACTGTCCGGAACAGTTTGGTCATGACAATGATACTCCAGCCCAGAATCTCTGTGGTGATGAATGTGGCGACCGCGTGCATGAGCAGGGTGGAATCGGTGGCAAGAGACAGAAGCCGTGCGCAGCCTGTGCCCAGAAAATATCCGATGATGTTCACAATCACGACATTGGCGGCTGTGAATTCGACACTTGCCCCACGCTTGAAGCACACGATTACCGTCATGGCCATGGTCAGAAGCGTCAGAAGCATGGAATCACCGATGCCGACAATCCTGCATGAGAGTGTGACTATCACGTGGATTGCTGCGAAAAGGTGGATTATGCTCCCTGCTCTGAGTGTTTTCATTTTTAGTGCATGTGGTAAGTGCGGATGCTAATTTAGCTGTTTTTTGCCGGATTACAATGAATTCTGTTTATCCTTTTTCTTTTGCACTTCATCCCCGTACTTCTGCATTTCATCCTCATGCTATTGTCACGTATGTACATATATTTAAATTTGCATTACCACATAAGACGACACTGGTAACATTAAGACTGATATGAAAAGAAAGCCGAAATTATCATTCTGGCAGATTTGGAATCTCAGCTTCGGGTTTCTCGGCGTGCAGATAGGGTATTCCCTGCAGAATTCCAATACATCCAGCATTTTCGAGTCCCTTGGAGCGGATGTGAGTCACCTCAGCTATTTCTGGCTTGCGGCACCGATAGCGGGTATGGTCATCCAGCCTGTCATAGGCATGTTCTCTGACGGGACATGGACGAGACTGGGACGGCGCATCCCTTACATATTGGGGGGGGCGGTCATTTCAACAATCGCCTTGCTTATGATGCCGAACTGTCCTGTACTCCTGGCGTTCGCGCCTCTGGCCATGGGAGCCTTCATACTGCTCTTCATGGATCTTTCGTTCAATGTGACCATGCAGCCGTTCCGCGCTCTGGTAGCGGACATGCTGGACGATTCCCAGAAAACTGAAGGCTACGTAGTCCAGACATTCCTTATCAATCTGGGTGCCGTAATCGGCGCCTTCCTTCCTCTGGTCATGACCTGGCTGGGAGTATCCGATGAAGCGGTCCCGGGACAGGTCTCCAGGCATATCGCATATTCCTACTATGCCGGCGGCGTTATCCTGCTGCTTACGGTTCTGGTGACAGCATTCAGGACAAAGGAGTATCCTCCGAAAGAATTTGCCGAGTACAACGGTCTGGAAGAAAGCCGCTCGTCCGGGACCGGTATTACGCCTGCCCGCAAAAGTTTCGTGCAGCTTCTCAGGACCATGCCTCCGGTAATGGTCCGTCTCGGGGTCACCCAGTTTTTCTCATGGGCCGCACTTTTCATGATGTGGACATATCTGAAGCCAGCCATAACAGGTGTCGTGACTGACGGGACCGGTGCCGTGCTTTCGGAAGGGGCCACGCAGACATGGGTCGGTGTGCTGAACGGCATATATCCCGTTCCCGCATGTATCGCGGCGCTTTTTCTCGGAAAGATAGCGGCGAAATACGGCAACAAGCCCGTGTACGCTGCCTGCCTTGTTTTCGGGGCACTCGGTTTTGCAGGGCTGTATCTTCTGCATAACCAATATGCTCTTATGATTCCGATGATAGGTGTCGGAATCGCATGGGCGGGCATACTGGCCATGCCTTATTCGATTCTTTCAAGGGCTGCCGATGCAGCCAATATGGGGGCATATATGGGAATATTCAATTTTACCATTACCATACCCCAGATTTTCATGGGCCTTGCCGGCGGTTCGATAGTCAGGTGGTGCTTCGGATCGGACGCTTCGTTGATGCTGCTGCTGGCAGGTGCATTCATGTTTCTGGCGGCGGTCTCGGTCGCATTTGTCAAAGATACCAGATAAACTACCTCTGTAGAGGATTCTTTTTACGAATCCGGCAGTAAATTCTCCCCTACGTGAGGGGAGAGTAGAACAATTCGTTGAAGTGACGTTAACTAATACCCAATAAGATCCTATGAACAGAATTTTATCTATCTGTATGGGGCTGCTGATGCTATGCATCTTTGCCCCTGCCGTATCCGCCCAAGGAGGATACGAGGTAAAAGGCGTTGTTTCCGATGAGGCCGGACCGGTCATCGGAGCAACGGTCATTGAACAAGGTACGACCACCGGAACAGCTACGGGACTGGACGGCGATTTCGTCCTTACGGTCTCTTCTGCCGATGCCGTCGTGGAAATAAGCTGTATCGGATACAAGACCATCTCTTTCAAGGCTGGCGAAGTGCCTGCTGAAATCAAACTGCTTACTGATGTCGAGTTTCTCGAGGATGTCGTGGTCATCGGATACGGTACGGTCAGAAAAGAGGACATGACCGGATCCATCACTGCAATCAAGACTGATGATATCAACAGGGGAGCCATCACTTCCACCCAGGACCTTCTCAAGGGGAAGGTGCCCGGACTGTACGTGATACCGGGTGACGGAGGCCCGGGGTCCGGTTCTACGATAAGAATCCGCGGAGCCGCATCGCTCAATGCTTCGAACGACCCTCTGTACGTCATCGACGGAGTGCCTATCGCAGTGGACGGAGGTGCCGGTATGGCCAACCCTCTGGAGACTATCAACCCTAACGACATCGAGTCTTTCTCTGTCTTGAAGGACGCCTCCTCAGCTGCAATCTACGGCTCCAGGGCATCCAACGGTGTCATCATCATCACTACCAAGAAAGGCCGCGGGAATAAGCCTCAGGTATCGTACAACGGCAGTGTCAGTGTCCAGACCAATTCCAAGGAGCTTCCTGTGATGTCTCCTTCGGAGTTCCGTTCATACGTGGACAAGACATTCATCCCCGGAACTACTACGGGAGATTATGTACATGCCCAGATGGGAGAATACAATACAGACTGGCAGGACCTTGTCTTCCGCACGGCAGTCTCCCATGACCACAATGTCAGCCTGCTCGGAAACGTGAATGAAAGGATGCCATACAGGGCTTCAGTAGGCTATACCGGCCAGCAGGGTACTCTGGAAACAGCCAAATATGACAGAGGAACCCTCGACCTCAGCCTTTCGCCGAATTTCTTTGACAATCACCTGACTGTCAATCTCAATGCGAAAGGTGTATATACACACCAGCGGTATGCCGACGGCGGTGTAGTAGGTTCTGCAGCCTTCTTCAACCCGACCATCGACCCGTATTGGAGAAACGAGGACGGGTCGATCGACTATACCACCACCAACGGTTTCTGGAACTACGGTTCGGGCCGCGGCGAGGACTTCACTCCGAACACTCTTCTGGGAGCAGGCCCGCTTTCGAAGCTTTATGACCGTGACAACTACGCCAGTGCCATGCGTTTCATCGGAAATGCACAGATCGACTACAAGGTCCACGGCTTCGAGGCTCTGAGATTCAACCTCAGTCTGGGTATGGATATTTCGAATACGGGAATATATGACGGAGTGAATCCGGGTTCGTTCCAGGCTTATTCCGACACGGAAGCCAGAGGCTGGGGCCAGTATACCGAGACCAGCAATTTCCGCCGCAACCAGGTGCTCGAGTTCTATGCCAATTTCAACAAGGAATGGGGAATACACCATCTGGACGTGATGGCAGGTTACTCATGGCAGCATTTCTACAGCTCAGACCATTCCGTGACTTATTTCAATGAGACACACGAGCAGAAGGGAGACGATTCCCGCTATCCTTACAATAGACAGGAAAGCTATCTGATTTCGTTCTACGGACGTATCAATTATTCCATCGATTCGAGATATCTCTTCACGTTCACACTCCGTGACGATGCTTCCTCACGTTTCTCCAAAGATACCCGCTGGGGACTTTTCCCTTCGGCTGCATTTGCATGGAATATCAAGGAAGAGAGCTTCCTGAAATACGTATCTCCGCTTACGGCACTGAAACTCCGTCTGAGTGTCGGACAGACAGGACAGCAGGAAATCGGGTCCAACTATCCTTATCTGGCACGCTACACGATGTCTACCGATGTCTACCACCAGTATCCTATGGGATCCGACGGCTATATGTTCTATCTGACGCCTGCCGCATACGACCCGAATATCAAATGGGAAACTACGACTACATATAATGTAGGTCTCGATTTCGGTTTCCTCAATGACAGGATTACAGGTAACGTCGATGCCTATATAAGGGACACCAAGGATCTTCTGAACAATGTGCTGACCCCGATGGGTTCGAACTTCGGCAACACTGTCCTGACAAATATCGGTTCGATAAGGAACAAGGGTATAGAGTTCTCCCTTAATGTCGTTCCGGTACAGACCAGGGACTGGAATCTTTCGATAGGTTTCAACGGCACGTTCCAGGATACGAAGTTCACCAAACTGAACAATACCGATGATCCAGACTATGCCATACAGACAGGAAGTATCTCGAGAGGTACAGGAAACCTGCTCCAGAGACACATGGTAGGCTATGCACCGTATACTTTCTATACGTTCCAGCAGGTTTACGACAGCGAAGGCCGTCCGGTACAGAATGCACTGGTGGACAGGGACAACGACGGTGCCATCACCCAGGCTGACCGCTATATGACAGACAAGAGCCCGAACCCTGACTTCTTCTACGGAATCAATCTCAAACTTACCTGGAAGAACTGGGATTTCGGTTTCAACGGCCATGGTTCTGCCGGCAACTGGGTCTTCAATGATTTCGCTTCAGCCAACTCCACTTCCAATGTCGATGTGAATGCCGGCAATCTCCCTAACTTCGCCAAGGTGGTGAACGAGACCGGCTTTACGGCTGCCAACAGCGGAGAGCAGTGGTATTCCGACATGTTCCTGGAGAACGCTTCATTCTTCAGGATGGATGACATGAACCTCGGATATACGTTCCGCGGTATCGGAAAGTGGGAAACCGATATCCGTCTGGCATTCTCCGTACAGAACGTGTTCGTGATAACGGGCTACAGCGGAGTCGACCCTGAAATCCCTGGCGTCAACGGTATCGACGGGTCTATCTGGCCTCGTCCGCGCACTTATTCACTTCGTCTGAATGTTAACTTCTAAATCATGAAAACGATGAAATCCAATATAAGACTACTTTCACTGGCTGCCGCGGGAATGGCTCTTGCCGCAACTTCCTGCATCGGGAATCTGGATACGCTGCCACTGAATGAATCGGACGCCGTATCGGAGACCGTCTACGGCACTGACGAGTACGGATATCTCGCCGGACTCACCAAGATATATTTCCATTTCGTATCAAACGAGACGACTGACCTTCAGGTCAGCGACGCCGGAGCTTCGGAGCTCGTAAGGGCTTTCTGGTCCACTCAGGAAGTGACTACCGACGAGGCCAAGTGCGCATGGGCAGACAATGCGTGGGTCCGTTCCCTCAATACCAATACATGGTCAGAAGCTAACAATGACGCCACGTATGCCGTTTATGTCCGTACCCTCCAGGGTATATCCTATGTGAACGAATATCTGCGCCAGACTGCATCCGACAAGCTGGATGAAAGAGGCGTATCTCCGGAGCTCGCTGCCAAGATCCGCCAGTTCCGTGACGAGGCCCGTTTCCTTCGCGCATATTTCTACTGGATGGCTCTGGATACCTTCGGTGACGTGCCTTTCACTACGGAGACATCTCCATTCGGTGGCGGGGTAAACCCTACCCAGTCGAGTCGGGCCGCTGTTTTCCAGTACTGTGTAGACGAACTTTCTTATCTGGCTTCCGCCGAGAGTGCCATGCCTGCAGCGAAGTCAAATTATCCGCGTGCCGACAAGGGTGCAGTCAACGGACTTCTCGCCCGCCTGTATCTGAACGCCGAGGTCTACACCGGAACGGCGATGTGGAACGAGGCAAAGACTGCCTGCGAGACTATATTCAATATGGGCTACAGCCTGTGTCCTGACTACAAGGCCCTGTTCCGCGGTGACAACGGCGAGAACCAGGAGGCCAGGAACGAGATTATCTGGGCTGTAGCATACGATGCCGAACAGACCCAGTCATACGGAGGAACTTCATATCTGACATTGGCCGCCATAGCGGCTACAGACGTCTCCAGCACATCATTCCCTAACGGAGTGAACAACGGATGGGGCGGTATCAGGGTGCCTTACGAGGAGCTCTCGAAATATTTCCGCGTAACGGGACAGGACTACGCTTCAGGAGAATACAGCGTGTCGAACAACGATGTCCGCGGCAGCCTCTTCTATATCAAGGGAAGGGCGGAATCCATCAATGATGCCTTGTATGTATTCCTTAACGGGTGGAGCTGTCTGAAGTTCAACAATATCCCTCATGACCAGACAGATGAGGAATATGCCTCCGTCGCCGTTTCGAAGGCTTACAGCGACATCGATTTTCCGATGATCAGACTGGGTGAAATCTATCTGATATACGCCGAGGCATGCATGAGACTTGGACAGACCAATACGGCAATGCCTTATGTTCAGGAACTTTCCGCCAGGGCAGGGGTGACAGCTCCTGCAGCTTCTGAAATAGATGTGGACTGGCTTGTAGCAGAGCGTTTCCGCGAACTTCTGTGGGAAGGACATCGTCGTACCGACCTGATCAGGTACGGACTCTTCTCTTCTTCGTCATTCCTCTGGACCTACAAGGGCGGTGACAACTACAACGGACAGGGATTCGACTCTCATCTGAACATTTTCGCCATTCCGTCGACAGAACTTGCCGCCAACCCTGAACTCCATCAGAATCCGGGTTATGCGACTGTAGAGTAATGATCATCAACCATCTGTTAAAAGTATTAGAAATGAGAATCTTGAAATATATATCCGTTCTGGCTGCCGCGGCAGGTCTTTTCAGTGCCTGCCAGGAGCTGGAAGAGGTCCGGACTTTCGCTCCGGGCGACGTTATAGCTCCTGTCCTGCACAGCCTGCCTTCCGAGATATCGGTGACTTCGGAAAACATGGGCAGCACTGTGACTTTCACATGGGATGCCGCTGATTTCGGTGTCAGTACGCAGATCGACTATTCCATAGAGGCCGCGTACAATTCCGATACCGTGGCCGTGATTACAGGCCTTACTGCTACTTCATCGGAGCTGACCTACGAAGTGCTTAATTCCGTCCTTTTCCTGCCTGCCGAGAACGGCGGTCTGGGAGTAGCTGCCGGAATTCCTACCGAAGTGCATTTCCTTGTTGGAGCCACTATCGGAGATACATTCGGAACGTATTATTCGGAAGGAGTGCCGGTTACCGTGACCGTGACAGAGGCCGAGAGGACCTACCCTATGGTTTATGTGATAGGTGATTTCTGCGGATGGGCAGACGGTCAGACCCAGAAACTTTTCAGTTTCAGCGGAGATGAAGTCAATTATTCCGGTGTGATCGGATTCGGCGGCAAGGCTGCCAGCGGCTTCAAGATAAAAGGAACGGAGACAGGCTGGGCTGATGACAGCAACTGGGGTACCGATGGCGAGGCTGCCGCTCCTGAGGCCGAGGCCGCATCCATACAGCTCATCAGCAGCGGTGGTTCAGGCAATATTTCTGCATATTCGAAGAACTTCTACCGCTTCTCGTTCAACCGTACTTCAATGGTACTTGCAAAAGAAATCTCTTTCGACCAGCTTGGCGTAGTGGGCGACTTCAACGGCTGGGGCAGTGATGTCGTGATGAATTTCGATACGCAGAAGCAGATTTTCTGGGCGGATGTGGAATTCCCTGCCGAGGGATGTTTCAAGGTACGCGCCGATGCTGCATGGGATGTTTCATGGGGCGTAGCGGCTACCGGGGCTGCATCTGTTTCCGGTATCCTGGACGGAGGCAACAACATCACGGCTCCTGCCGGAAACTACCGTCTGTATGTGAACCTGAACAATGCGCAAGAGATGACATGGGAACTCAATGCCGCCGACTACGCGGCGGAAGGTGGCGAGGAACCGGAGCCGGAACCTGAGGCTACCTGGGTAGTTCACGGACAGTCCGTAGCCACTCCTGACTGGGGCGACATCCCTATGGAATCAGCTTCATCGAACCTGGAGGCCTACAAGGCTGCCGGAGTGGAAGTGACTTCCGGGTCCCAGTTCGGATTCAAGGATCCTGACGGGCAGTGGTATGCCGTAGATACGGAGTTTGCCGCAGGTGCGAATCCTTATACCGTGACTGTAGGTGCTGCGTTTGCCGTTTCCACTTCATCAGTGAATGCAGAAGTGGCAGAGGCTGGAACATACGACTACTGGATTCTCCCGGCACTGGGCCGCGGATATGTCGTGCAGGCAGGAGTGAAACCGGAATATGTGCCGGATACTTACGGCATCGTGGGAACGGTCAACGGCTGGGGTGATATCGGAGACCTGTCCATGACGGAAGACGGCGGATATTATGTACGGAAAGGCGTTGCGCTTGTTTCTTCCGATGCCTTCAAGATCCGTTTCAACAACGAATGGAACGATGCCGCCAACTACGGTACCGCGTCCGGCGGAGCCATTGACATCAACACAGCTGTTCCGGTAGTGACAAGCGGAGGTTCGCAGAACATGTCTGTAACGCTCGACGGTACTTATGACATATATTTTGACCTGGCCAATTCCCTCGTATATGTCATGACTGCCGGAAGCACTCCTGAAGGCCTGTAAATTTAAGGAAGGATATTGATGAAAAGCACGGCCATGAGAAAAAATCTTCTTCATCTCGCTGCAGCTGCAGCCATTGTATTCACCGGATGCGAAGATCCTGTGACTGAAGAGTCCCGTTCATTGTACGTAACCCCTGAATCCCTTTCATTTACGGCAGAAGGGGGAACGGAATATGTGGAAGTCAGGACTGATGCAGGCTCATGGTCTCTTGAACTGGAGCACGGGGAAAGTTGGTGTACGCCTGAACTGACTTCAGGCAGGACTTCCACGACATTCGGAGTCAAGGCTGCTCCGAACGGCGATGATGCGGTCAGAACCGCAGTGCTCACTTTCTCCGCCCCCGGTTGTGAATCGGTAAAGGTGCAGGTAAGCCAGGAGGCAGCTGTCATTCTTCCTGAATTCGAGGGCGTTCCCGTGGTGCCGCATCCTGCGGAGTGGGACGGACAGAAACGGGCATCGATATCGTACCAGGCTCTCGTATACAGTTTTGCCGACAGCGAAGATTCGGACAGGACAGGTGACTTCAGGGGTTTTGCCTCGCATCTGGACTATCTGGACGACCTGGGGGTATCGGCAGTATGGCTTTCTCCCGTGCATCCTTCCTCTTCATATCACGGATATGATGTGCTTGACTATTCTGCGGTAAATCCTGCCTTCGGGTCGGAAGCCGACCTTCAGTCGCTTATAGACCAGGCACACGGTCATGGCATGAAAGTATATCTTGACTATGTGCTTAACCATACTTCCCGGAACCATCCATGGTTCCAGTCCGCCGTATCTTCGCAGGACAGCCCGTACAGGGACTTCTATGCTCTGTCCGGGAATCCTGCCGAGGATATCGCGGCCGGAAGGATAGACCAGATCGCTACGGAGGGAGCTGCAGGATACGATTCAGGTCAGTGGTTCCCGGCTACATCCGATGCAGGTGCCGAAGGACGCTACACCTTCACTCTTGACTGGACAGACCCCACTGCCCCTACAGTAACTGTGACAGAGACTTCATCGGAACCGGATCCGGACAATACTGACACATCCGGCGGAGGGAAATACCTTTATTATGGGGACGATATATGCAAACGTTTCCATGAGGGACCGGATGCGGGCAGCTACAGTCTTACAGTAGATTTCGACTCGGACTGGGGATTCCTCATCAGGACCTCGTCCGCATCATGGGACACCGGGACCAAATACGGAGCGCGGAGCAGTTCCGATATCATCACTCCGGGAGAGCCTTTCACCCTGTATGCCAGTACGTCTTCCTTCGATCCGGCCAACATAGGGTTTTCACTTCCTCTGATGTATCATTCACATTTTTGGACAGACTGGTTTGCCGACCTGAACTACGGCCCGGCCTCCGATGCGGAGCAGTCAGAAGCCTTCAAGGCTGTCACCGAAGCAGCGGACAAATGGGTGAAGATGGGGGTAGACGGGTTCCGTCTGGATGCCGTGAAGCATATATACCACAACCAGAACAGCGGGGAAAACCCTCTGTTCCTGCGGAAATTCCATGATCGCATGAACCTGAGTTACAAGGCTGCCGGAGGTCAGGGTGACTTTTACATGGTAGGAGAGATGCTCGATGAGGCAGACAAGGTGGCGCCGTATTATACTGGCCTGCCTGCATTGTTCGAATTTTCGTTCTGGTATCGGCTGAAATGGGCATTGCAGAACAGTACGGGATGCTATTTCGTGAACGATATACTCGGATATCAGACCTTTTACCGGCAGTACAGGCAAGACTATATCGAAGCGACCAAGCTCTCGAACCATGACGAGGACCGCACCGGGTCCGATCTTGGCCGGGACAGGGACAAAATGAAGATGGCAGCCGCAGTATTGCTTACTTCACAGGGAGAACCTTATATATACCAGGGTGAAGAACTCGGGTATTGGGGGACCAAGAGCAACGGCGACGAATATGTCCGGACTCCGATAATGTGGGACAGAAACGGTTCGGGTCTCGCGGACGGAAGCCTTTCTGGCAAGGTTGACCGGGACATGCTGACGGCGGATATCTCCGTTGAAGCGCAGAGTGAAGATGCCGGGTCAGTGCTGAATGTCTACAGGACATTCGCACGGCTCCGCAATACTTATCCTGCCCTTGCCCGCGGAACGATGCAGAAGCATCCGGTTTATAATGAGACAAATGCGGAAGCCGGTGGTATTGCCGCCTGGTATATGGTGTACGAAGGGGAGAAGATGCTGGTAGTACACAATTTCAGCAGCATCCCTTCAGTCCTGACTCTTGACGATGACCTGTCCAGACCTGTCGGATTGCTCGGAACTGCAGAAACGGGAACTGGCGGGAATGCTTCGGAACTGATGCTTGGCGGTCTCTCGTCGGTAGTATTCGAATTGTAGCAGTTGCATATGACAAATTGAATGATATTATGAAAAAACTGGAATTTATCATTACGGCACTTGCCGCTGCCGTCCTGCTGGCAGCCGGATGTTCTTCAGAAAAGAAGACGTCGTCAGGCCCGCATCCGGATTGGGCGTACAGTTCCGTAATCTATGAGATGAATGTCCGCCAGTATACGCCGGAAGGGACTTTTGCAGCGGCCGAAGCCCAGCTTCCTCGTCTGCAGAGACTCGGAGTGGACGTAATCTGGCTGATGCCGATATATCCCATAGGAGTGGAAGAAAGGAAAGGTACTCTGGGATCCTACTATGCGATTTCGGATTATTGCGCAATCAACCCGGAGTTCGGTACAATGTCCGATTTCGATTCCTTCCTGACTGCAGCCCACAAAGCCGGATTCAAAGTCATTCTGGACTGGGTGGCGAACCATACATCTCCGGATGCGGTATGGGAATCTGACAGGCCGGCAGACTGGTATGTCAGGGATTCTTTGGGAAACACGGTCACTCAGTATGACTGGACAGATATAGCCGAACTGAATTATGAAAACGCAGACATGCGTGCCGAAATGGTCCGTTCGATGCGTTTCTGGCTGGACAAGGGAGTGGACGGGTTCCGCTGCGACATGGCCTGCGAAGTGCCGCTCGATTTCTGGAGGGACGCTCTTCCGCAGTTGCGTGCCGACTATCCTGGCGTATATTTCCTTGCCGAGGGCGAAACACCGGAACTCCACGAAGATGCATTCGATGCTTCATACGCATGGGAACTCCATCATCTGCTGAATGACATAGCCCGGGGCAGGAAAGGCGTTGCGGATCTGGAGTCCTACATAGCCGGGGATTCGGCAGCTTATCCCGCCGAGGCTTTCCGTCTCATGTTTACTTCGAACCACGATGAGAATTCATGGGCAGGCACCGAGTTCGAGCGTATGGGAGCTGCTGCGGAGGCCATGGCAGTACTGACATTCACGCTGCCGAACGGGCAGCCGCTGATCTATACCGGTCAGGAAATGGGCTGGAACCACAGATTCGAGTTTTTCGAGAAAGATCCTGTGCCGGCATGGGAGGAAAACGGCTATACGGAATTCTATAAGGAAATGATCCGTCTCAGGCACGAGAATCCGGCATTGTCCGCAGGCGAGAAAGGAGGAAAATTCGAGATTGTCTCCACAGCGGACAGCACTATCGTGTATACCAGAACCCTTCCCGAGAACAAGGTGACTGTTTCAGTCCAGCTTCGTGCTCCTTGGAAATGGAATGTCAACGTAGAATAATTCGTCAAACTGACAATAAATATTAAATTTACATGCAGATGTTAAGAAAAACAATAATGGCAATGTCTATTGCGGGAATCATATCTTGCAGCGGAGGTCCTGTATTTGACCCCTCGTCCACCCCTGACGCCGGAACCAGGATCGAGAGGGTAGAACCGCTTTCATGGTGGGTCGGAATGAACACTCCTCTGCAGATTCTGGTCAAAGGGGAGGGCATCTCCGGGTATGATGTGAAAATCGAAGGTGGCAGCGGGGTGAAAATCAAGCAGATACATAAGGCGGACAGTCCGAATTACCTGTTTCTGGACGTCCTCATTGCACCCGATGCCGTGACAGGTGACTATTGGCTGGTCTTCTCGAACGGGAGCGATACTTTCAAGTATCCGTACACTATCGGGCAGCGGCAAGCCGGTTCGGCAGAGCGGAAAAGTTTTACAACCGCCGACATGATATATCTGATCATGCCTGACCGCTTCGCAAACGGTGATCCGTCCAACGATTCTACTCCCGATACTGCGGAAAAGGCGGCGAGAGAAGAGTTTTTCGGCAGGCACGGAGGCGATATCCAGGGTATCATCGACCACCTGGACTATATCGCGGACCTTGGCGCTACTGCGATATGGAACACACCTCTGCTGCTTGACAACGAGCCGGAAGGGTCGTACCACGGCTATGCATGTGCCGACTATTACCATATCGACCCTCGTTTCGGCTCCAATGAACAGTACAGGGAGTTCGTTGGCAAGGCCCATTCTAAAGGACTGAAGGTCATAATGGATATAGTCACCAACCACTGCGGTACTGCGCACTGGTGGATGAACGACCTTCCTTTCAAGGACTGGATCCATGTTTTTCCGGAGTATACCGGTACGAACGTATGTTTTTCCACAAACATGGACCCGAATGCGTCAGCATACGATCTGAATCTCCAGGAAAGCGGATGGTTCGTGCCTTCGATGCCGGATATGAATCTGGACAATCCGTTCGTCCTGAACTATTTCCGGCAGTGGGCAATATGGTGGATAGAGTATTCCGGTCTCGACGGCTTCAGGGTAGATACCTATCCGTACAACGAGAAGGGACCTATGAGCAGGTGGTGCGAGGCTGTCATGGCCGAATATCCGGACTTCAACATAGTGGGCGAGTGCTGGACTTCTTCCATTCCGCAGCTTGCCTACTGGCAGGGCGGCAATGAAAACAAGGACGGCTTTGATTCACACCTCCCTTCCATCATGGATTTCCCTCTTCAGGAGGCTATATGGAAAGCCCTTCCTACCGATTCCCAGGCTTGGGGAGAGGGTATGACCAGAATTTATGACTGTCTTTCACATGATTTTGTGTATCATGACTTGTCAAAGATGATGATATTCCCGGGCAACCATGATACGGACCGCATAGGAGACGTGCTCAGGCACAATCCGGACAGGCACAGGATCGTAATGGCCATGATGGCTACCATGCGCGGCATCCCTCAGATTTTCTATGGAGACGAGATGATGTTCGTTTCCAAGGACAAGTCGCAGGGCCATGGCGGACTGCGGGTGGATTTTCCGGGCGGATGGGACGGCGATGAACTGGATTTCTTTTCTGCCGAAGGCCGTGCGAGGGCATCCGTGAACACTGACGGAAAACCTGTACCGCAAGGGCAGATAGCGGAACTCCATGATTTTACCCGAAAACTTTTCCAGTGGAGAAAGGAAAAGGAAGTGATCCACAGCGGGAAGACCATGCATTTCCTGTCAAGGGACAATACCTATGCGTATTTCCGTTACAATGATACGGATGCCGTATTCGTGTATATAAACAATTCCCGTGGAAAGAAACATGTCCCGTGGTCACACTATGCGGAGATCGCGGATGGTCTTCATGACGGACGGAATGTCATCACAGGCGAGGCTGTGACAGTTACGGATTCCACTGTCGTAGGACCGCGTCAGGTATTGGTGGTCGAATACAAGAGGTAAAATTTTTTACATATGAAAAGAACATTGGCATTGATTGCATCATTGGCAGCGGCTGCTGCCCTTTCCGCACAGGAAGCGGCACCGGCCGGAGTAGAGACATTGGCTTCCCCTGACGGGAACCTCTCTCTGAAATTTACCGTCACCGAAAAAGGAGAACCTTGTTACTGGCTTGACTATAAGGACAAGGCGGCTGTCCTTCCGAGTACCATGGGGTTCGAGTTGAGGGGAGAGCTTCCGAAGCTGGAGTTCGGCGAGGAAATCCAGAGGGGCAGGGTAGGCGAACCTGTTTCCCTTTATGACGGATTCAAGGTAGAGAATGTGGAGCGTGGTACTTTCGATGAGACATGGACTCCTGTCTGGGGTGAAGAGGACCATATCAGGAACCATTACAACGAAATGGCCGTAACACTGAAGCAGGCCGGGACGGAGTATATCATGCTTGTAAGGTTCAGACTGTATGACGACGGTCTGGGATTCAGGTATGAGTTCCCTGAACAGAAGAGCCTGTCCTATTTCGTCATCAAGGAGGAACTTACGGAGTTTGCCATGACCGGCGACCACAAGGCATTCTGGATCCCGGGCGACTATGACACCCAGGAGTATGACTATGTGGAGTCCAGGCTTTCCGAAATACGCAGTCTGATGCCATCGGCCGTTACGCCGAATTCTTCCCAGACTCCGTTTTCGGCTACAGGTGTACAGACCTCTTTGCAGATGAAGACTGATGACGGGTTGTACATCAATATCCATGAGGCGGCCCTGGTCGATTATTCATGCATGCATCTGGATCTGGATGACGAAGATTTCGTCTTCGTTTCACATCTTACTCCTGATGCAAAGGGCTGGAAAGGGTATATGCAGACACCATGCAGGACTCCATGGCGTACTGTAATGGTGACAGACGATGCCCGTAATATCCTTGCCTCCAGGCTTATCCTGAACCTTAACGAGCCGTGTGCATACGAAGACGTATCATGGATCAGACCTGTAAAATACATGGGAGTATGGTGGGAGATGATCACCGGCAAGGGTGACTGGGCCTATACCAATGAGTTCGCTTCCGTGAAGCTGGGCCAGACTGATTACGGTTCCGCAAAGCCGAGCGGACGGCACAGCGCGAACAATGAGAATGTGCGCCGCTACATCGATTTCGCTGCCGCAAACGGTTTCGACCAGCTGCTTGTCGAGGGATGGAATGTCGGCTGGGAGGACTGGTTCGGCAATTCCAAGGATTATGTCTTCGATTTCGTGACACCGTATCCTGACTTCGATATCAAGGCTCTTAACGATTATGCGCATTCGAAGGGGATACGTCTGATGATGCATCATGAGACTTCTTCTTCCGTACGTAATTATGAGAGGCACATGGAGGCTGCTTACGACCTGATGGAAAAATACGGGTACAATTCCGTGAAGAGCGGTTACGTGGGCGATATCATCCCTCGCGGCGAACATCATTACGGACAGTGGATGAACAACCATTATCTTTATGCCGTGAAAAAGGCTGCAGAGCATCATATCATGGTGAATGCCCATGAGGCCGTGCGTCCTACCGGTCTGTGCAGGACTTATCCGAACCTTATAGGGAACGAGTCTGCGCGCGGGACGGAGTATCAGGCTTTCGGCGGCAGCAAGCCACATCATGTGACGCTGCTTCCGTTCACCCGTCTGCAGGGCGGTCCTATGGATTATACTCCCGGTATTTTCATGATGGATGTGTCCAAGCTCAATCCGGGGAACAATTCCCATGTGAATTCCACTATCGCCAATCAGCTGGCCCTGTATGTCACTCTGTATTCCCCTCTTCAGATGGCGGCAGATCTGCCTGAGCATTACCAGGCCCACATGGATGCGTTCCAGTTTATCAAGGACGTGGCTGTAGACTGGTCAGAAAGCCGTTATCTGCTTGCGGAGCCAGGAGATTATATAGTCATTGCACGCAAAGCGAAGGCTGATGCGGAACATCCGGGCGAAAGGTGGTTTGTCGGCGGTGTTACTGACGAGAATGCACGTAAGGTTGAGGTCGCCCTCGATTTCCTGACCCCGGGTCAGAAGTATATGGCTACGATTTATGCTGATGCGGCTGATGCTGATTATCAGTCGAATCCGGAAGCTTATGAGATTTCGTCCAAAAAGGTCACTTCGAAGTCTGTGCTGAAAATGTCAATGGCGCGGGGCGGCGGTTTCGCCATCAGCATAGTTCCTGCCGAGTAGTTTCAGGTCCGCGCGATCTGTATATTGAGAGGAGAGGGTGACTCAAAGGTACTTTGACTCACCCTCTCAAACGTCTTTCTTTGAAAGACTGGATTCAGTCCGGATTCCTGTGAATTTTATCCGTATATGGGCGATATTTTGTACTTTTGCATGATATGAACAGAATAACAGATATATGACCTGTATTAAAATATCCGGATGGCTGCCTGCCATGGTTGCATCGTTTGCGTTTCTTTCCGCCTGCAAGGATCCTGGTCCTTCGGACCTTATGACACTTCCTGCACCGATGGATCTGGTCCTGGTTTATCAGGAGGATGAGACTGCCGGCGCCTGTCTGCTTTTTTCGTGGAGTCCCGTAGACGGGGCATCGCATTACTATGTGTCTCTCGACAATGCCGAAAGCGGATCCCGGGTGGCCGAGGTGGAGTCGGTCACGGAGACAGGGGTGTTGTTTCAAGGAGTTGAGGGTGGAGTGACGTACCTTTGCAGGGTGCGTGCCGTGAACGGTTATGAATATTCCGGTTTCGCGGTGTCGGACAATATTTTCGTGCCGGCTCCGCCAGAACCGGAAGAGCCGGAAGAGCCGGAGAATCCTGGTACGGACCCGGATAATCCGGAACCAGACACGGATCCGGACGATACGGAAACTCCTGAGACTCCGGAACCTGAACCGGGAGAACCCGGACAGGAAGAGCCTGAAATCCCTGAAACCTCAGAAAATCAGAAAAATGCCAGTCTCATATAAGGATACCCTCACTCTTGATGATGCGATCAGGCTCTCAGGCCCGATGCAGTTCAACATCATGCTCAAACCGGCAGGCTCGCTCTGTAATCTGGACTGTCATTACTGCTATTATCTCGACAAGGCCGATATCTACGGAGGCCGGGAGCCGAGAATGTCCTATGAGATGCTTGAGAAATGCATCAGGGAGTATATTGCGGCCAACGATGTTCAGGAAATCACTTTCAACTGGCACGGCGGCGAACCTCTGGTATTGGGGCCGGACTTCTACCGCAAAGCTGTGGAACTGGAACAGAAATATTGCGGGGACAAGCTTGTCCGCAATACCATACAGACCAACGGCACCCTCATTACCCCGGAATTCGCTTCCTTTTTCAAGGAAAACGATTTTCTTGTAGGCATTTCGATAGACGGTCCGCGTGACATTCATGACAAATACCGCAAGGACAAAGGCGGGGCGCCTACTTTCGACAAGGTCATCCGTGGCATAAATCTTCTGTATCAGTACGGAGTACAGTATAATACCATGTCTACGGTGAACAAGGCAGGCGAGGGCAGGGGACTGGAAGTTTATCAGTTCCTGAAACAGCTTGGAACACGTTTCATGCAGTTCATGCCTGTCGTGGAACATATCAGGTATCCTTTGTCGAAATCAGGAAAACCAGACAGGGGAGCACGCCCGTACATCGTGGACCCATTGGCCGAAGGCGCACAGATAGCGCCATGGTCGGTCAGTTCCAGGGGGTTCGGAAAGTTCATGTGCGATATCTTCGATTATTGGGTGAGGAACGATGTGGGACAGTATTTCGTGAATCTTTTTGACTGCACCCTGGCGAATTGGTGCGGCGCCCAGCCGGGAACGTGTGCTTATGCCGAAACTTGCGGGGGAAATTCAGTGATAGAGCACAACGGGGATCTGTATTCATGCGATCATTTCGTCTATCCCCAGTACCGTGTCGGCAATATCATGGAGACATCGTTGCGCGAGATGATGGGTTCCGATGTACAGTCCAGATTCGGAATAGACAAGCGTAACGGTCTTCCTTACAAATGCATCAGATGCAAATATTTTTTCGCTTGTCACGGAGAATGTCCGAAACACAGGTTCAACAGGACGGAATCAGGGGAGACCGGTCTCAGTGCTCTTTGTGAGGGTTACTACATGTTTTATTCTCATGTCGCCCCGTATATGGACATGATGAAAGAGTTGCTTCTGCAGAAAAAGGCTCCTGCAGGTGTCATTCCGTGGGCGCGGATGAGGAAAGTGTGAAAGTCGGGCGGAAGTCAGCCCTCTGTCTTCATCGACAGTTCAAGCCAGCGCATTTCCTTTTCATCATTCAGGGATATGATCTCTCCGATACGTTCAGATGCTTTCTGCAACTGGTCGTATGCCAGGTCTCCGCTGCTTATCCGCTTTTCGAGTCCGGCTTTTTCATCGGCCAGTTCGGCCATATCCTTTTCCAGCTGTTCGAGTTCCTTCTGCTCCTTGTACGTCAGTTTCGCTTTTTTTGCAGGCCGGTCGGAAGCCATTTCATTGCCCCGGCTCCGGCCGGAGGAGGCAGGTTTGGCCGCGGCTTTCCGTGAAGCCTCGTAGTCTTTTATGAATGAGCGGTACTCGCTGTAGCTCCCGATGAAATCCTTTATGACTCCGTCGCCGCAGAATACGAACAGGTGATCCACCAGCCTGTCCAGGAAATGCCTGTCATGTGAGACGATGATGAGGGTTCCTGAAAACTCCTTGAGATATTCTTCCAGAATATTCAGGGTCACGATGTCCAGATCGTTCGTCGGCTCGTCCATGATGAGCAGGTTCGGCTTCTCTTTCAGTATGGTAAGCAGGTACAGCCTGCGTTTTTCTCCTCCGCTGAGTCTTTCCACCTTGTTGTTCAGCATGTCGTGGGGGAACAGGAACCTTCCGAGCAGGTATGTGTCGTTCACGATGTCGAGGACGGTGTCTTCCGGATTGAATTCCATACCGGTCTGTCTGTAGTATCCGATTTTCAGGGATTCGCCGCGCTCGATCACGCCAGTAAGCAGACCACGGGTATCTCCGGGTGCCCTGAGCTGGTATTCCGCTTCGTCGGTACACACCATGTCCGGTGTATAATTCCCTGTCAGGAGGTTTATGAATGTGCTTTTCCCCGCTCCGTTGCGGCCCACTATCCCGACTTTCTCGTATCTCTGGAAATTGTAGGTGAAATGGCTGAGATAATATCGGTCTCCGTATCTGAACGACACGTCTTTGCAGTTGATGATTTTCGTGCCAAGCCTTGTACCCCCTTTCATGTCATCGAGTGTCAGGGATTTCTCTCTGTAGACCTGCTCCGCCCTGTCTTTCAGTTCGTGGAATGCGTCGATGCGGTATTTGGCCTTCCCTGTCCGGGCCTGCGGCGTACTGCGTATCCATTCCAGTTCTCTGCGCAGAATGTTCCTCACCTTGTCGGTTTCGGCGTTGTAGTTGGCTATCCTTTCCTCTCTTTTTTCGAGATAGTTCTGATAATCGCCGCGGTAGGTGTATATGGCTCCGTGATCCATTTCCATGACCGTGTTGCACACATGGTCCAGAAAATACCTGTCATGAGTCACCATCAGCAGCGTGCACTTGGCTCTTGACAGCCAGCCTTCCAGAAATTCGATGGCGTCTATGTCCAGATGATTGGTCGGCTCGTCCATGATGAAGAAATCGGCTTCGGAGGCCAGCATTTCACTGATGGCCACACGCTTGACTTCCCCTCCGGAAAGTTCCTTCATTTTTTTCGAAAAATCCGGCAGTTTGAAGCTGGTGAGGAATTGCTTGACTCTCAGTTCGTAAGCCCACAGGCTTTCCTGGTCCATGCTCTCGGTGAGCGCGGAACTGCTGCTCATGATCTGGTCAAGTATTCCCTTTTCAGGGTCAAAGCCGTATTCCTGTTCGAGAAAGGCTATCCTGATATTCTTCAGGAAGGTGATCTTTCCTCCGGAATCGGATTTGTCCTTGCCTGCCAGTATTCTCAGCAGGGATGTCTTTCCCGTGCCGTTAGGTGCGATCAGGGCTATCTTGTCGCCTTCATTTATATTGAATCCTATGTTTTCGAACAGGATCTTGGGTCCGTAGGATTTTGAAATATTCTCTATCTGCAAGTAACTCGCCATATCCGGGTTTTTTCCTATCTGAAAAATTTGTCCACATCCTTGACCACTTCCGGCAATGCGAAGACAGCCACTCTGTCGTATGCCTCTATCACGGAATCACCGACAGCTATGAAAGATTCGTTTCCCCTGATGACTCCGCCGATGATGGCATTCTGCGGGAAGCTCAGGTCCTTGAGTTTGCCTTTGGTGATCCAGCTGTCAGGTGCGACCACGAATTCCAGTATTTCAGCGTTCGTCCCGCTCATGTATTTCACGAAGTGGACCTTGTCGCTCAGGGTGAACTTGAATATCCTGCCTGCCGTGATGAGTTTTTTGTTGATCACCGCATCCACACCCATTCCTTCGGCCAGTTTTATGTATTCCAGGTTTTCCACTTCCGCGATGGTCCTGCCTACACCGAGTTTCTTGGCTGCGGCGCATGTCAGGATGTTCGTTTCGGTGCTGCTGGTTACAGCCACGAATGCATCATAATCCTTTACCGACTCTTCTGCCAGCGTATCGGAATTCCTTCCGTCCCCATTGACCACTATCACGTTGTCCGGCAGAGTTTCCGACAGTTCTATGCACCTGTCTTTCTTCATCTCTATGATCTTGATGCTGTCTATCTGCTTGCTCAGCTGCTTGGCCACCATCTCTCCTATCGGCCCGCCTCCCAGAATCATGAGCTTGTTCACCTCAATATTGCTTTTCCCTATGAATTTCAGCAATTCAGGCATTCCCTCGCGTTTCGCGATGATGAACACCAGATCGTGATACTTGAATTTCGTATCCACCTTAGGTATGATGGTCTCATTGTTTCTGGAAATGGCCACTACCCTGAATGTCAGTGTTTCCGATGGAAACGCGGACGCGAACTCCGCTACCTTCATGTCTATCACCGGCGAATCTTCCTCCAGTTTGAACACTGCCATCTGCAGCTTCCCCCTCGCAAAATCTATCGACTCCGATGATGCCGTCCTTTTCAGCAGTTCTATGATCTCATTCGCCGCTATCCTTTCCGGATAAAACATCAGGTCTATTCCCATCTGAGTGAACAACAGCTTGTTCTCATAAGACAAATACTCTTCATTATCCACCCTCGAAGTCACCTTTTTGGCTCCCATCTGTTTCGCCAATATCGCACTGACTATATTCACTTCCTGCGAATCATTCGGACTCACCGCAATAAACAGATCCGCATCTTCCACTCCGGCTTCTTTCAGCACCCCTATCGAAGACGGATATCCCTCCACCGTGATGATATCAGTATACTCCGAAAGGCCCATCAGCCTCTCTTTCCTCTCATCTATCACCGTAATACTGTTCGAATTGTTGCTCAGCATTTTCGCCAGGTGGGTGCCGACGTCGCCGGCTCCTGCTATAATTATCTTCATCTCATTTTTTGTTTTCTTTTCTGCGATATCATCGTCAGGCTTCACATCCTCGCATCCTCATTTACGGAAGTAAACTCCGGTGCTCGTCTCTTGTCTTCCCCACCCCTCATTGTCCGGAGGACAATTTCCGGAAAATATCTTTCCCGTATATAAGCGCCAGCGGAATGATCCACCGCTCCGACCATCCTGTCACATATCCTTTTTTACCGTATTGTTTCAGGTAAGACAACACGTTGGTTTCCGACTCCCTTACCTTGAATTTCCTGAAATCACCGTGGGCCTTGATGACGGCCTGCACGTATTTCCACTTGAAAGCGAACATGTACACGAGACAGGACATACCGTCCAGCACCATCCTGATGAAGACGGTCCGGTCAGCCTTTCTCAATCCTTTCGCCGCGCTTTCCTTTTTCCCCTTGCCGTTCCGGAATGCCTTCAAGGCCTCAGTCCGTGCCAGATTCTTCCTGAGCATCAGGAGGTTGTTCCTGTAGTTCAGGTACAGTTTCTTCGGGGAATCGTTCGGCAGGCTTCCACCTCCTACATGATAGACAGTGGAGTACGGTACGACCGTGACCTTGTATCCTGCCAGCTGTGCTCTCCAGCACAGGTCGATCTCTTCCATGTGCGCGAAGAACCTTTCGTCCAGTCCGCCGAGCTTCCTGTACAGATCGGCCCTGATCATCAGGCACGCTCCGCTGACCCAGAATACGTCTTCCGGAGTATCATACTGTCCATGGTCCGTTTCCACACGTTTCAAGACCCTTCCCCTGCAGTAAGGATATCCGAATCTGTCGATGTATCCTCCTGCCGCTCCTGCATATTCGAATGTTTCCCTCTCCATGAAGGAATGTAGCTTCGGAGAGCAGATGCCGCAGTCCGGATGAGTGTCCATCCATTCTTCAAGCGGTTCGAGCCAGTGCTCCGGCACATCGATGTCTGAATTCAGCAGGACAAAATATTCCGCATCCAGTTCCATCAGGGCCCTGTTATATCCGCCGGTGAAACCTCTGTTCCTGCTGAAAAGCATAGTGGGGACATCCGGGAATTTTTCCCTGAGAAGCTCCACGGATCCGTCCGTAGAGGCGTTGTCGGCTACGATGAGCTGTGCCTCAGGCCCCAGTGACCTGAGAACTCCGGGGATAAATTCTTCCAGGAATTTTCTCCCGTTCCAGTTCAGTATGACTACTGCTGTTTTCATCCGGATATATGACGTTCAATCTGCAAATTTAAAGAAAATTTTCATTTTTGAAATCCGGCATAAAATCATAAATTTGCAGTTTATTCAGTTATCCGGCGTGGTGAAAGCCTGCGCGTTAAAGAACTGTATCATGCAAAAGAATTTTTTCAAGAGAATCTTCCCGATCCGGATGTCCATGAGCATCAAGCTGACATTCGCCCTCGGAGCCATAGCCGTGATACTCCTTCTGTCCAGCATCATATCCATCATGGAGTACAGGAGGATGAGCGATTATGTGTCGAATCTCATAGCTTCCAACATAAACTGCATCAACATCGCCCAGAAACTTTCGAACGAGTGTGACAGCTATAATCTCCGGCTTCTGGCCATCGTGGGGGAGCATGACCCTGCAATGATTCCGAAAATCGACTGCAATGCCTTTCTGAAAGAATATGACGAGCTGAGAAACACTCTGAACAGCAGCGAGGCCGTCTCCAGGGCTGATTCGGTCATCTATGCCTATTCGGCCTACATGCTCACGTCGCTGGAATTCGAAAAGGTGATAGTGAATGACTTCATAGACAACAGGGACTGGTATTTCAAGAGACTGCAGCCTAAGTACCAGAGGCTTAAAACCGATATAGAGAAGCTGAACGATGTGATCTATCTGCAGCTGAAAGAGAATTCGCAGACATTCCAGGACGGATTCTACAGGAGTATCATTCCGGGGGTAGTGTCCGTGGGGGCCGGGCTGCTGCTTGTGCTTCTGCTGCTCATGTTCATACTCATATATTATATAAGACCGCTGAAAAAGATGCTTTCAGGAATAGACGAGTATCAGACGAGCGGCAGACGCTACGGGTACGAGTTCGAGGGAGATGACGAACTGGTGCACCTGAATTCCGACCTTACGGATCTGATAGAGGAGAATGTGGAGCTGAAAAAGAGGGTAGGCAAGCTCAGGGAAGAAAGGGAGAAGCTGATCGAGACCTCATCGGCGGCCCAGGAACTTTAGACGTTTTTCGGTATGGATATCAAGGTCATTTCCAGGAATGTCGGGCAGGCGCTGCTGATCAGTGCGCTGTTCATGTTCTTTTCCCTGATAGTTTCGGTAGTGAACGGGAAGGATTCGGCATTGGGGCCTCTGGCCATCAGCTTCATCATCACGTTCATAGTAGGTATCTTCCCTTTCATTTTCGTCAGGAAAGCTTCTGCCATCTCGCTTCAGGACGGTTTCATGATCATCGTCCTGTCCTGGCTTCTGTCTTTCATATTCGGAATGCTGCCTTACGTCCTGTGGGGAGGGGAGTACACTCTGATCAATGCATGGTTCGAGAGCGTGTCGGGATATACGACTACAGGTTCCACCATACTGACAGATGTGGAGGCGCTGCCGAAAAGCCTGCAGTTCTGGAGGTCTTCCACTCACTTTATCGGAGGTCTGGGAGTAGTGGTTTTCCTGCTTCTTATCATTCCTGACGCCAGCCCTTTCCGCATGAGGCTGACGAATATCGAACTGTCTTCCCTTTCCAGGGAAGGCTATCGTTTCCGTTCCATCAAGACTGTCCATGTCATAGCTTTCGTGTACGTAGCCCTGGCCGTGACCGAGACGCTGCTCCTGATGCTGGCCGGAATGTCTTTCTTCGATGCCCTGAACCATTCGTTCAGTACAGTGGCAACAGGCGGTTTCAGTACGAAGAATTCTTCCATAGCATATTTCGATTCTGCAGCGATAGACATCATCATCATAGTCTTCATGACGCTGTCATCCATCCATTTCGGTCTGCTTTTCGCGATTTTCGCCACGCGTTCGCTGAAGACATTCAGACATCCTGTAGTCAAGTTTTTCCTCGGTACCCTGGCTCTCCTTTCGGTACTTGTAACCCTGTCTCTGAGGATTTCAGGTACTTATGACAGCTGGGGAGAGGCTGCACTGGATGCCACATTCCAGGTGGCGAGTTTTCTTTCCACTTCCGGATTTGCCACGGCAGACAATGCCGGGTGGCCCGTTTTCGCCAACATTCTGCTCATGTATGCCGTGTTCCAGTGCGGGTGCTCCGGTTCTACTACCGGAGGTGTCAAGTCAGACAGGATGCTCATAGCCTTCAAGGCCATAGGCAGGCAGGTAAAGCAGAATCTGCACCCGTCTTCCATCATGCAGCTCAGGGTGGGGAATCATTTCCTGAAAGATGATGCGGCATTTGCTGCCATATTGTATATTGTATTCTATGTAGTCGTGCTGCTTATTTCATTCCTGCTTCTGATACTCTTCGGCGTGGATACGGCCGAAGCTGTTTCAGGCGCCCTTTCATCCCTGGGCAATGCCGGGCCTGCTCTGGATTCGATAAGCTCCATGGGCAATTATTCGTCGCAGCTGGGAATAGCCAAGTTCATATATACTGTGGATATGATTCTCGGCCGTCTCGAGATTTATCCTGTCTTCATATTCTTTTCTCTGATTTTCGGGAGACGCAAGTGATGGCAGCTGCTGATTTTCTTTTCGACGGATTCCTGCAGTCTTTGGAGTATGAACCGACAGACTGTCAGAAAACCATGTTCCGGAAACTGGCAGCTTTCCTTTCCGGTGATGACAGCGACATCATGGTGGTGAACGGTTATGCCGGTACAGGGAAGACTACGGCAGTATCGGCTGCCATATCGTTTCTCAAGAGCCTGAAAGTGAACTGCGTGCTCCTGGCTCCTACAGGCCGTGCGGCCAAGGTGCTTTCAGGATACGCACATACTCCGGCCTATACAGTACACAAGCATATTTATCGTCAGAAATCAGTTTCAGGCTCCGGCTTCGGTGAATTCGTGATAGGTCCGAACAAGGATCGGGATACTGTGTATTTCGTGGATGAAGTTTCACTCATTGGGGTTGACAGCGGAGGCCAGGCAAATCTTTTCGGTTCCGGAAATCTGCTTCTTGATCTGATGGAATATGTAAGGCGCGGGACTGACAACAAGGTCATACTCATAGGAGACAAGGCGCAGCTGCCTCCGGTAGGCCTGGATGTCAGTCCGGCCCTCTCGGAAGATTACATATCGATGCTCGGATGCCCGGTATGGACCGAACTGGTCACTGTAGTCCGTCAGCGTTCAGGTTCAGGCATCCTGGACAACGCTACCAGGTTGCGTAACGAAATACAGAGGCTGGAGAATTACGGTGCTGACGAAGTGAATCTCGTCATGGATGTCCGGAATTGTTCCGATATCGAAAGGATTTCGGGATCGGAACTCATAGAAAAGCTTTCCGATGCTTATGACAGATACGGTGACGACGAAACGGTGATAGTCTGCCGTTCGAACAAGCGTGCGATCAAGTACAATCTGGGCATCCGTTCCACTGTGCAGTTCAAGGAGGAAATGCTGGTGAAAGGGGACAGGCTCATGATCGTCAGGAACTGCTACCAGTTCGTCCAGGACCTGAAAGACGTCGACTATATAGCGAACGGAGACATAGCGACGCTGGAGAGCATTTCACATTATGAGGACAGGTACGGACTGCATTTCGCCAGAGCACGTCTTTCTTTTCCGGACTATGATGAACAGGAGATCACTGCGACCGTGATTCTCGACACTCTCACTTCCGAGAGTCCTGCACTTACTGCAGAGCAGCAGAATATGTTGTACGCCGGTGTAAATGAAGATTATTCACATATAAGGACGAAGAAGAAACGCTATGAAGCCGTGCGTGAAGACAAGTACTTCAACGCCCTGCAGCTGAAATACGCAAATGCCATCACCTGTCACAAGTCTCAGGGAGGCCAGTGGAAATGCGTGTTCATAGACAATCCGTTCTGGCAGGACGAGCTGCTTCCGGATGACCTGAAATGGCTCTATACCGCCCTGACCCGAAGTACTGAAAAGGTATATCTCGTGAATTTCAAGGATTCGTACTTCGTACAATGAAAATACCCGATTACATGAAAAACGACTGATATGAAAAAAGGACTACTGACAATTCCTGTCATCATTCTGATGACAATCTCTGCTTCCGCCGCGGATTTCACGAACATACCACTTTCATGGAAATGGATATCCGATGACGAGGTGGTGTTTTCCTACGACAGATCGTATACGGATACCTCGGCATTTTCGTACAATGCCAGGACCAGGACCGTGAAGACAGGCGTATCCGCCCCTGAAAAGTACGCTGAGTTCCCTTTGAAGCCCAACGGGGCTGTCAACATGACATATTCTCCGGATTCTTCCATGATAGCATTTACGAGGGGGAATGATCTGTATGTCATCGACATAGCGACAGGAAAAGAGCACAGGATCACATCGGATGGAAGTGACCTGATACTGAACGGATATGCTTCGTGGGTATATTATGAGGAGATTTTAGGCAGGGCTACGGAATACAAGGCATTCTGGTGGTCTCCTGACAGCAGGAAAATAGGTTTTTACCGTTTTGACAATACGGAAGTCCCTCTTTTTCCGATATATTCCCCGTTCGGGCAGGACGGGAGTCTGAACAGGACCAGATATCCTAAGGCTGGAGAGACGAATCCGACGGTAAGGATCGGAGTGGCTGACGTGTCCTCATTCATGGCTTCACCGGCGGATGATGTCGAAGCCGATGTCCTCTGGCTGGATTTCGACGAAAACCCTGACCAATATTTCGGGACTCCTTTCTGGGGACCTGACAGCAGGTCATTCTTCATTTCCAGAATGCCGCGTTCGCAGCAGTCTCTGGAACTTTACAGCGTGTCCGTGGAGGACGGTAGCAAGACTATGGTCTATCAGGAAACGAGTCCTACATGGGTGGACTGGATATCAGGTGCCGTTTTCACCTCTGACGGCCTTTACATGGCCAGATGCCTGGACTCAGGCTGGCAGCAGGTGTGTTTCCTGTCTTATGACGGGGAATTCCACCGGCTGACAGACGGCGAGTTCTGGAATGTTTCCATTCTGAATGTTTCTGACGGAGAAGTCTTCTTCTCGTCGAACAATGAGTCCACGGTCCGCCTTTCAGTGTACAAGGTGGACAGAAAGGGCAGGGTGAAGATACTGACGGATCCGGATTACAATGTCCTGTCGGCTGTCTTTTCTCCGGACGGGAAATATTTCGCCGCTTCCTGGTCGAATTCCGTGACACCGGTGAAAGTGTCGGTTTTCAAGACTTCTGAAACAGCTTCGACAGGGCATGTGGTGGCCGACATGGCCGGCGATGGTTTCGATCCTTCCGATTATGCCTTGCCGGAGATCATCTATATGGAGACTGAAGACGGTTTCAGCCTGCCCGCCTCGATAGTATATCCTAAAGATTTCGATCCTTCCCGGAAGTATCCCGTACATTTCGATATTTACGGCGGTCCGGATATTCCCATGGTCTGGGACAGATGGTCCACGCCGTCTGACAGGAACCAGTGGTGGTCCGACCACGGTATCATCCAGATCACCGCGGACTGCAGGGCGGCAGGTCACAACGGCCGCAAGGCACTGGACATGATATACCGTCAGCTTACCGTATATGAGATTCAGGATTTCGTGGCCTGGGCTGATTACATGAAGTCCCTGCCGTATGTAGATGGCGACAAGATCGGGGTCGAGGGTTTCTCTTTCGGAGGTACGATGACTGCCATGCTGCTGTTCCAGGCTCCGGACAGTTTTCACTACGGCATAGCCGGCGGGGGAGTCTATGACTGGGCCTTGTATGATTCACATTATACCGAACGCTATATGAGTACTCCTCAGGAGAATCCGGATGGATATGCCGCAGCCTGCGCTTTGAGATATGTGAAAAGATATCCGGTCTCCGATGAGTCCGTACCGGACGGGGTACGGCTTGTCTATCTGAAGCTGACACACGGGACAGGTGATGACAATGTCCATTTCCAGAATACACTGCAGCTGGTGAATGCGCTCCAGAAGGCAGGGAAAAGTTTCGAACTCATGGTATATCCGGACGGCATGCATGGCTACAGGGGATATCAGGGGGAGCACTTCCTGAACGAAAACCGCCGGTTCTGGCTGGAACATCTGTGCGGCAGGTAGAACTGCCGCCGGAGTCGCTCCGGGTGATTCCGGCTTCAGTGGTGCAAAACGAAAAGAGGTGATCTCTGATGAGACCACCTCTTTCGTTCCGCAAATGAATCCGTCCGGGGATTTATTTGTTCTTCTTGTATCTCTGATAGAATTTGTCGACGCGTCCTGCCGTGTCCACGAGTTTCATCTTTCCTGTATAGAACGGGTGGGATGTGTTGGAGATTTCGACTTTTACCACCGGATACTCTACACCGTTGACTTCGATGGTTTCCTTTGTGTTTGCGCAAGAGCGGGTGATGAACACCTCGTCATTCGACATATCCTTGAAAGCTACAAGACGGTAGTTTTCGGGATGAATTCCTTTTTTCATTTCCTTTAAAATTTTAGTTAACTAAATCAGCGCGCAAAGGTACAAATAATTTTCCAATTTCCAAGTCTCTTCCGGCTGATTCTTTCTTCGGACGGCTACGCTCATTTGATCCGGTATGGAAGATCATCGTACAGACAGAATTTCTTCGCCTTCCTTATCCATTTCTGTTCTTCGACTTTTATATGTTCCCTGACTGCAGCCCAGTCCGCCTTGCCTTCAATGTATGAAAACAGAACGTCGTCAGCCAGTCTGAGCCTGAAATCCGGTTCAAGTTCGAAAGCGGAATACCTGTCCTTGAAGTATCTCATCAGCTGGAGCGTATGAATCAGCGAATGATATTCGGCTCCGGGTTCGAGCATGATCTGGTAGCCATGACATTTCGTGCCTGCGTATTTCCCGAATGCGGGAGTGAAAGAACATGGCCTCAGCATCACCCGTGACGGGGCGGGCGGCAGATTTTCCGAGTCTGTCCTGATGAACGGCGCTCCGAAATATTCGTACGGGCGGGCTGTCCCTGTTCCGGGTGTGATGCTGGTGTACTGCCACAGCCCTCCTCCCGAGTACATCTCGCAAGTGAAGAATCCGGGAATGTCAGGGGCAGGGGCGATGGTCCACGGCATCAGCTGCCTGTTGGAGTCGGTGGCCTGCGCCGAGATGATATGCAGGGGAAATCTGGCTCCTATTTCCGCGTAATAGAGATTCGCCAGCTCTCCGAGTGTCAGTCCATGTCTGTGTGCCGCCTTCGGAATATCCGGTTCCGTTACGGAAGATGGCATGGTGCCTTCCACGACACGTCCGGCCGGATTGTTATGGTCCACGATATAGAGGGCAGGGGATTCTTCCATTTCAGCCAGCAGTCTCATCAGCCTGAATACGTCCCGCGTATATCCGAAATACCTGGTCCCTACATCCTGGATTTCGACCACTATGGCATTCAGTTCCCTGATCTGCTCCGTCCGGACTTCGATGTGCCGTACGTCAGGGGACAGTTCGGAATTATCGGGAGAGAAGACTGCCCGAAGGTTCCCTCTCTCCCGAAAAATGTCTGTCATGTATCTTTCTTTCCCCGTGTCCCAGCAGTTCGGCGTGCAGAAACATCCTACATTTCCGTCGGTCAGTGCCTTGTCAAGCTGGTCTTCCAGGGGGGTGGTTCTGAATGAAAACATTAGCCTTTGATGATTTTCTCTGCTATGGCCTTTATTTCAGAAGCCAGCTTCTCGGCGGATTCCCTGGTCGCCGATTCCGCATAGATCCTGATGATAGGCTCCGTGTTCGATTTGCGGAGATGTACCCACTCCTTTTGGGTTTCGAAGGAGATCTTCACTCCGTCTATGTCGTTTATATCCTCTGAAGCATATATGTTCTTCATCTCCGAAAGGATCTTGTCGATCAGGGACTTGTCGGACAAGTCGATGCGGTTCTTCGTGATATAATACTGAGGATATGTCTTCTGCAGTTCGGATACCTTCATCTTCTTGTATGCCAGGTTCGTGAGGAAGAGAGCCGCGCCTACGATAGCGTCGCGTCCGTAGTGAAGGGCAGGGTAGATGACCCCTCCGTTTCCTTCTCCGCCGATGATGGCACCGCATTCTTTCATCTTCGTAGTCACGTTCACTTCACCCACTGCGGCGGCGAAATATTGTCCGCCATAGCTTTCCGTGACATCTCTCAGTGCTCTCGAAGACGAGAGATTCGAGGATGTGGCGAGCTTCTTCCCGTCTTTTTCACGTGAAAGGATATAGTCTGCCACGCTTACCAGAGTGTATTCCTCTCCGAACGGCTGTCCGTTTTCGCAGATGAGGGCAAGCCTGTCCACATCAGGGTCTACAGATACTCCGAGGTCGGCCTTTTCCCTGACCACGGTTTCGCAGAGTTCCACGAGGTTTGCAGGGAGCGGTTCAGGATTATGTGCGAAATGGCCGGTCGGTTCGCAGTTCACTTTGACACATTCTACACCGAGTCTTTCGAAGAGTTTCGGCATGATGATGCCTCCTACCGAGTTCACGGCATCAAGAGCTACCTTGAAACCGGCTTTCTTCACGGCTTCCACATCCACGGCATCCAGAGCCAGTACGGCATCTATGTGTGCATCGGTGAAGTCTTTTTCCACTATGCTGCCCAGCGAATCCACGTCAGCGAAATCGAAGTTTTCCTGCTCTGCACATTCGAGAATGGCGGCGCCTTCGGCAGCATTCAGGAATTCTCCTTTCTCGTTCAGCAGCTTGAGGGCATTCCACTGTTTCGGATTGTGTGACGCTGTCAATATTATACCTCCGTCGGCCTTTTCGAAGATGACGGCCATTTCCGTTGTCGGAGTCGATGCGTAGCCGGCCTTGATAACGTCCACGCCGCATGCTATGAGGGAGCCGCATACAAGCTGTTCCACCATCTGGCCGGAAATCCTGGCGTCTTTTCCCACTACCACACGGTAGCGCTCTCCGGCAGGCTTAGGCCTGCGTTCCCTGAGCTTGACGCAGTATGCGTATGTGAATTTGACGATGTCGATCGGGGTCAGAGCCTCTCCAGGTGTACCGCCTATGGTTCCGCGGATTCCGGAAATAGATTTGATAAGTGTCATGGTAATTATGTTTTGGTAGTTATTGTCAGATAGTGTAGTTCATATCTTTACAAAATTAAGAAAAATGGCGGCATTATCAAATTTAATATTACATTTGCAGCCGTTTTTGTTATCAGCATAAACATGAAAGCCCTTTATACCGTATTACTTCTGATCACATCCAATGTCTTCATGACCATAGCATGGTACGGACACCTGAAACTGCAGGAGATGAAAGTGACTACAGGCTGGCCTCTCATTCTGGTCATACTCCTGTCCTGGGGCGTAGCTTTCTTCGAATATTGCGCCCAGGTCCCTGCGAACAGAATCGGTTTCATAGACAACGGAGGCCCTTTCAATCTCATACAGCTGAAAGTCATCCAGGAAGTGATTTCCCTGACCGTCTTCACTGTGATAGTGACACTGCTTTTCAAGAACCAGGCTCTCCAGTGGAATCATTTCGTCGCCTTTTTCCTTCTGATCATGGCGGTCTTTTTCGTTTTTCTCAAATAAAATTCAAACAAAATTGAAAATAAATTTGGAGAATCCGAATTAAAGACATACCTTTGCAATCCCCAAAAACGAAATACGCTCGGCTCGTATAACGGTTAGTACTCAAGATTCTCAATCTTGCAATCGGAGTTCGATTCTCCGGCCGAGTACCACAGCGCCCCCTGATCGTCAGATTGCGGGGCGTTATTGTTTTCAATTCTTGCTTGTTTTACGGATATTGCTCTCCGGCGGAGAGCCTGACAGGAAATGGAATTCATAAACATCATCGACTATATCGGTACCTTTGCCTTTGCGATAAGCGGAATCAGACTGGCTGCGGCGAAAAATTTCGACTGGTTCGGAGCATACGTGGTAGGCTTCGTGACGGCTGTGGGAGGAGGTACTCTCCGTGACCTGATGCTGGATCTGACACCGTTCTGGATGGAACATGTATCATATCTGGTCATTACGGGTCTGGCCCTGGTTTTCGTCATCATTTTCCGCAAGCATGTGGTCCGGCTGGACAATACTTTCTTCATATTCGATGCCGTCGGTATCGCGCTGTTTACGGTAGTGGGAGTGGAAAAAAGCATTGCCGCAGGCTTTCCGATGTGGGTGAATGTCATCATGGGAACTATCACAGGTGCGGCAGGAGGCATGTTGAGGGACATTTTCATAAACGAGGTGCCGCTTATCTTCAGAAAGGAGATATATGCGATGGCATGCCTTGCCGGAGGTATAGTCTATTATATATGTATCTGGACAGGTCTGTCTACGGTGGCCGCCCAGGTAGTCGCCGCCTTGTCCGTCATAGTGATCAGAGTGCTTTCGGTGCATTTCCGCATCAGTCTTCCGGCCCTGAAGAGCATAGACAGGAATGCCGGAGAATCTGAACCTGTTACAGGCGGCGGAGAAAAAAGGCATGGAACGGATTCGTAAAGGGGATATTATGGACACGATATTATTCATGCTGGCAGGTCTGGCCATAGGTGTATTGGCAGGCTATCTTGCAGGCAGGAGCGGACGTCAGGCCCTTCTTGTCAGGAACGAAGTGCTCAAGACTCAGCTGGACGAACAGGAAAAACGCCACGCAGAGGCCATGTCGTCCCTGCAGGGGAAATTCGACGAGACTTTGCAGAAAGTGACGGCGCAGATGAAATCCGCCACTGACGACATGCTGAAGCAGCGGCAGAAAGAGTTTGCCGAATCCAGCAGTGCGAATCTCGGACAGATAGTGGACCCTCTGAAAGAGACCATAGACCGGATGAAGAAGGCCATGGACGACAGTGCGCTGAAGCAGACACAGCTGGGCGGTGTCATGAAAGCCACGGTCGAGAATATGATACGGCAGAGCGAAGCCGCCAGGAAAAGTACCGACGAGCTGGCCAGGGTATTCAGGCACGGTTCGAAGGTCCAGGGTGACTGGGGGGAAACCGTCCTCACCGAACTTCTCGAATCCCAGGGCCTGACTCCCGGAATCCATTATGATGTACAGACTTCTCTCAAGGATGCCTCCGGCAATGTCGTCAGGACAGATACAGGGGGTTCCATGCGTCCGGACATCATCCTTCATCTGGATACCAGACGGGAAGTCATCATCGATTCCAAAGTGTCGCTTACCTCCTACATGGACTATGTGAATGCGGAATCGGAGGAAGACAGACGGCGCTGCCTGAAGTCCCATCTGGACAGTCTGTGGAAACATGTGAAGGAACTCTCTGCGAAAGACTATTCGTCTTATGTGCGTCCGCCGAAGCTGAGGATGGACTATGTCATAATGTTCGTGCCGCATACCGGAGCATTGTGGACCGCTCTGAACAGCCAGCCTGACATGTGGAGAAAGGCGATGGAACTGAATGTCTTCATAGCCGACGAACAGACTCTCTTCGCCGCGCTGCGCATCATCAGCATGACATGGATCCAGATCGCGCAGGCACAGAATCATGAAAAGGTGTATGCCCTGGCCAATGAGATGCTGGACAGGGTAGGGCAGTTCATGAAAAAATACGAGTCCCTGGGCAAGTCTCTGGAGGCTGCCCTCAAATCATACGAAGAAGCCGGAAGAAAGCTTTCCCCGTCAGGACAGAGCATACTCCAGACATGCGGCAAACTGCAGAAACTCGGAGCCCGTCAGAGTGACAGGAATCCGCTCCCGCAGCTTTCCGGAACAGAAAATGACGGAGGAGGGACTCCAAGTCGGGAATCAGGAGAAGACGGAGATGGACAGTGACCTCATAAACAGATACATGGACTATATCACCACTGTCAGGAGATATTCCAGGAGGACAGCGGAGATATACATGTCTTCTCTGGAGGAATTCCGTGCCTTTTCCCAGGTCTCCGGTGACGGGGAACTGCTTGAGTCGCTGATACCTAATATCGTGAGGGGATACGAAGTGGCTCTGCTCGGAAAGGGCCTGAAATCCAGGACGGTGAATCTGCATGTTTCCGTTCTGAGCGGATTCTGCAGGTTTCTGGTGAAGGAAGGAATACTGAAATCGAATCCCGTGAGGCTGGTGAAGCGTCCGCGTGCGGAAAAAAGGCTTCCGGAATTTTTCAGGGAAGAAGATATCGCAGCTTATTTCATGCGTACGGATGCCTTCGCATCGGAAATGCCTGATCTGACTGTTGGTGGATATGAACGCAGGCTGCGCAGGGCTGTGGTCTCCACGCTTTACAATACGGGAATCCGCCGTTCGGAGCTGGTCCGTCTCAGGCGCGGCGACGTGGATTTTTCCAGACATGTGATGAGGGTTACCGGAAAAGGTGACAAAATGCGAGAAATTCCTCTTACGTCTTCGTTTTGTCAGGAAATTTCACTATATTTACATGCAGTTGATACGATGGCTGGTGGCGTTTCCGACACGTCTTCGCCGCTTTTCGTCACAGCTAAGGGACGGCCCTTCTATCCGGAACTTGTGGACAGGATAGTGAAGCAGGAACTGGGAGAAGCCGGAGGGTTTTCAGGCAGGAAATCCCCTCACGTCCTGAGGCACACGGTAGCGACAGAACTGCTGGATGACGGTGCCGACCTGAATTCCATCAAGGAATTTCTGGGACATTCGTCCCTGGCAGCGACGCAGGTCTATACGCACAACTCCATCGAGAAACTGAAGCATGTTTATGAATCTGCCCATCCACGGGCTAAAAACGGAGGTAAAAATGGAGATTAGAGTACAATCCATCAAGTTCAATGCTGATCAGAAATTGTTGGACTTCGTAGAAAAGAAGCTTTCCAAACTGCCTAAGTTCTACGATGAGATCATCGGAGTGGATGTCACGATGTCACTGCTCCCGGAGCATGAGAACAAGAATGTGAAGGTGCAGGTGCAGGTTCCCGGCAATGATGTCGTGGTTGAGAGGAACGCGAGGACATTCGAGGATGCGATAGTGGACTGCATCGATGTCCTGAAAGAGAAACTGGTGAGGGTAAAGGAGAAGAAAGCGAACTGACGGAACGAACGATAGATTTTTCATCACTTTTATTGGCTGGATTTGAAATCCAGCCAATATTTTTATATTTTTGCCGCCGTAAAAATTCAAACTATGGGAGGTTTTTTCGGTACTATTTCCAAAGAGAAATGCATCAACGACCTGTATTACGGCACTGATTACAATTCACATATGGGCACAAAACGTGGCGGTATGGCCACATACAGCCCGGGAGAAGGTTTCAAGCGTTCGATCCACAATCTCGAAAGTTCGTATTTCCGCAGCAAGTTCGAGGACAGTCTCGACAAGTTCACGGGAAATTCGGGAATCGGAGTCATCAGCGATACGGATCCGCAGCCTATAGTGCTGAATTCCCATTTGGGAAAATTCGCCATAGTCACCGTAGCGAGGCTGGTGAATCTTCCGGAACTGGAAAAGGAACTCCTGGACAGCAACATGCATTTTGCGGAGCTGAGTTCAGGCAAGACGAACCAGACGGAACTGATCGCGCTGCTTATCATCCAGGGCAAGAGCTTCAAGGAAGGCATCGAGAACGTTTTCGCGAAAATCAAAGGCTCATGTTCGATGCTGATATTGACGGAAGACGGAATCATTGCAGCCAGGGACAGGCTCGGCCGTACACCGATAGTCATCGGCAGGAAAGAGGGTGCGTATGCCGCCACGAGTGAATCGTGCAGTTTCCCGAATCTCGGTTACGAAATAGAGAGGTATGTAGGCCCGGGTGAAATCCTGAAACTGTATCCGGACCATATAGAGCAGATCAAGGCTCCCGAGAAGGAAATGCAGATCTGTTCGTTCCTGTGGGTTTACTACGGCTTCCCTACCTCCTCATACGAAGGACAGAATGTGGAACAGGCACGTTTCAAGAGCGGCTATGAGATGGGAAAGAAAGATGAATCCGATGCCGACTTTGTCTGCGGCATTCCGGACTCAGGCATAGGACAGGGACTCGGATATGCGGAAGGAAAGGGGATTCCGTATCATCGTGCCATTACGAAATACACTCCTACATGGCCGAGGAGCTTCACTCCGAGCAATCAGGAGCGGCGTGACCTGGTGGCCAAGATGAAGCTCATCCCGAACAGGGCCATGCTTCAGGGCAAGAAAATAATATTCTGCGATGACTCCATCGTCAGAGGTACCCAGCTCAAGGACAACGTCAAGATTCTGTTTGACTACGGGGCCAGGGAAGTGCACATGCGCATCGGATGCCCTCCGCTGGTTTACGGCTGTCCTTTTCTGGGATTCTCTGCCAGCAAGACCGATATGGAACTGATCACCAGACGCATCATTGAAGAATTCGAGGGTGACGCAAGCAAGAATCTGGACAAATACTCTGATCCTTCCACCCCGGAGTACCGCCGGATGGTGGACAAGATAGCCGCAAAATTCGGCCTTACTTCGCTGAAATTCAATACTATCGAAACACTTGTCCAGGCTATCGGCCTTCCGAAGTGTCAGGTTTGCACCCACTGTTTCGACGGTTCGAGCAAGTTCTAGTCACCAGCAGCAGGTCTTTACGTTCAGGCAGAAGATCGCAGCGCAGACCGAATATATGGACACTGTCCCCTGAAGAGACTCCGAGTTTCTTTCTGAGGGTGTCGGTGTCCATTTTTATATTCCTTGCAGTCACTTCCGCTTCGGGATATTTTTTCCCTGTTTCTTTTATGGACCGCTTGTCCAGCGGCAATACTTCGCAGATGACGAAGAATTTCCCGAAATCCTCCAGTTCATCCCTGAGTTTTCCGGACGCTTCCGCGTCCAATATATAATAATGTGTGAACCGCCCGAGTTTTTCCAGAGGGAATCTTCTGTCCAGAATCCGGAAAGCCCCTGCTTTCATCAATGCTTTTCCTGGTTCGTACAGCAGCGCTCCTTCTCGTAACAGGTCAGAGTTGCCGGTGCCGCAGCAGTCGTTTTCCCGTAGTCCTGCCAGCGTAAATTCCATTTCAGCCCATCCGTTGCATGCCCCCGGTCCGGTTACTGCACCGTATCCATGGAAATTGGCGGCAGTCACGGTGCATTCCCCATGGAACTCCCTGTCCATCAGTATCAGTATTTCCTTGCATTCGCCTCCTGCAGCCAGGATGTGAAGCTGGCGGACGGTATCACCCAGTCTTTTCAGAAGCATGTCCGTATCCGCCATGGGAGATACTTTCAGCATGATATACCTGCCCAGGGAAAACAGTTCTTCCTGCAGGGCCGGTACGTCCGGGCTGCAATGTTCCAGAAGAAACACTTTCGAACCGTCAGCACTGCGCCTGGCCGGATCCATGAATATGATGTCCGGTCTGAAATCTCCGATGATGTTTTCCGGGGTCATTTCACGGGAAGCAGTGTGTCCTGTTCCTGTTTCCGGGTCCCGGCGGCTTCCGTCAGTCTTCCCATGGCTGGAAACGGTCATGAACGACTTTACCGTAATGCCGGAGCAGCCGAGTGCCGCGAAGTTGGCCTCTGCGGCAGCAGCGAGGTCAGGATTCATTTCGTTGTAGAGCACGGCATCCGCTATCAGGGAAAAGGCCCAGGAATCGACTCCGAGTCCTCCTGTCAGGTCTGCTATGCGTGGTTTCCTGCAGCAGTTGCCGAGGTCATGGCCGCATATCCGGCCGTCTGTACGGAAAATCCTTTCCGCCAGGGCGGCCTTGTACATGGCGGTAGCTTCGGAGCTGCATTGTTCTCCGCTGAGTTTCAGCGGATATACCAGCTCAGGATGTCTGTACCAGGACGGTACTTTCCTTTTCATCTTGCGGCGGACTTCGATGGTATTGGCCGCCAGGCCGGGGTCGATATTGTCCGGAAACTTTCCGGACAGCAGAAGTCCGGCGATGTCGTCGTTTTCGTGCTTTGTCACGAATTCGGAAAAACTTTCCATGGAATAAGATATTTTCTGCCGCAAAATTACCATTTATCGCGGATATTTGATAAATTCGCATGATTTATCATAACCGATCAGGATTTATTCTCATTAACACAATATTAAAACTAAGAATCAATTATGGAAAGAAATTTCAGAGATGTGGCCCAGAGCTGGCTCGACGGGAACTATGACCAGGAGACTAAGGCCGAAGTCAAAAGGCTTATGGACACTGATCCCGCAGGACTTGAAGATGCATTCTACAGAAATCTCGAGTTCGGTACCGGAGGACTCCGCGGAGTGATGGGAGTAGGTACGAACAGGATGAACAAATATGTCGTGGCCATGGCTACGCAGGGTCTCGCGAACTATATTCTCAAGAATGTTCCCGGAGACAACCACAGCGTGTGCGTATCGTTCGACAGCAGGAACAACAGCGATGCCTTCGCACATATCACTGCCGAGGTCCTTTCGGCAAACGGTATCCATGTCTATATCTACGACTGCCTGCATCCCGTGCCTCTTCTGAGCTATGCAGTCAGGAAGAAACATGCCACTGCCGGTGTCATGGTCACTGCCTCTCACAATCCTAAGGAATACAACGGCTACAAGGTTTACTGGTCCGACGGCGCACAGATCATAGCACCTGTCGACAAGGATATCGTGGCCGAGGTGAATGCCATCTCTGACCCGTCCATGGTGAAATACAAGGCTGACGGAAAGGAAGGCGGCATCGAGATCATGAGCGACGAGATGAATGATGCGTACATGGATGACGTGCTCACCCTCATGCTTTCCCCTGAATCCAGGGCCAGACACAAGGACATCAAGATCGTCTACACCCCTCTCCACGGCTCAGGAGTGAAGATCGTCCCTGCCATACTGAAGAGACTCGGTTTCGAGAATATCTACCATGTTCCGGAGCAGGATGTCAGTGACGGTAATTTCCCTACCGTCAAGTCTCCGAACCCTGAGGAGTCTTCCGCTCTCGAGATGGCAGTGAAAGTCGCTGACCGCGAGGGTGCGGATCTGGTGCTCGCTACGGACCCGGATGCGGACCGTCTGGGCATAGCAGTGCGCGACAATGACGGCAAGATGGTCCTCTTCAACGGAAACCAGACAGGTGCCATGCTTACATACTATATTCTCAGACGCTGGTCCGAACTTGGAAAACTGGACAGTACGAAATATGTCGTGAAGACCATAGTGACTACCGAACTGATCCGTGCCATCGCAGAGAAATACGGTGTGAAGGTATACAATGTCCTTACAGGCTTCAAATTCATCGCCGACATCGTGCGCAAGAATGAAGGAAAAGGCGAGTTCATCTGCGGAGGAGAGGAAAGCTACGGCTTCAATATAGGTGAGTTCGTGCGTGACAAGGATGCTCCTATATCATGCGCCATGGTCGCAGAGTGCGCAGCCTGGGCTGCCGATCAGGGTCTGACCCTGTATCAGCTTCTCCAGAATATCTATGAGGAGTTCGGTTACTACAAGGAGTCCCTTACTTCCCTCGTCCGCAAGGGCAAGGCCGGAGTCGAGGAGATCGCGGCCATCATGACGGACATGAGGAACAATCCTCCTAAGGAGCTTGCAGGTGTCCCTGTGACGAAAGTCATCGACTACAACAAGCCGGAGGAAACAGGTCTTCCTAAGTCCAATGTCCTCCAGTTCTTCAACGAAGAAGGGGACGTAGTGTCCGTAAGGCCGTCGGGTACCGAACCTAAGATCAAGTTCTATTTCGGAGCCAAAGGTCCTGACGCTGACGCCAAGATAGGGAAACTCAGGGCACAGTTCATCAAATAAGTTCCACCCGCAGGGTTTTGTCAGATGGAAACGGGAAGTTCTCCTTTTCTCCATCCGCAGTACGAGGCCCTTTCGCGACCGGAGATAGAAGCACTGCAGCTGGAGCGTTTGCATGACACTCTGCTGCAGTGCATGAAGTCTCCGTTCTACAGGAAGAGGTTTGCGGAAAGCGGGATATCGCCTCAGGACATCAGGACTCTGGACGATATCGTTAAGATCCCCTTTACTACGAAGCAGGATCTGCGGGATCATTATCCTTTCGGACTCTGCACCGTAGGCCTTGACCGTGTGGTACGGCTCCATTCGTCAAGCGGTACTACGGGAAAGCCTACCGTGATCCTGCATACGCGGAAAGATCTGGACCAGTGGGCCGATGCCGTGGCCAGATGCCTTTATATGACGGGTCTCAGGCCGGGCGACATATTCCAGAATACTTCCGGATACGGCATGTTTACGGGAGGACTCGGTTTCCAGTACGGAGCCGAGCGGCTGGGGCTGTTGACGGTTCCTGCAGCTGCCGGAAACACCAGACGGCAGATCAAGTTCATCATGGATTTCGGGACCACTGCCATACATGCCATCCCGAGTTATGCCGGACGGCTGTATGAAGTGATGGAGGAAATGGGTATCGATCCCCGCAGGGATACCAGGCTGAAGACTCTGGTCATAGGGGCTGAACCTCATTCCGAAGAACAGCGCAGGCGGATCGAGCAGATGCTTGGCGTGAAAGCGTACAATTCTTTCGGAATGTCGGAAATGTGCGGTCCGGGCGTTGCTTTCGAATGCAGGGAGCAGAACGGAATGCACATCTGGGAGGACTATTACATCGTCGAGATAGTAGACCCTGTGACTCTGGAGCCTGTCCCTGAAGGAGAGGTCGGAGAGCTGGTCCTGACTACCATAAACCGTGAGGCCATGCCTCTTCTCCGCTACAGGACGCGCGACCTTACCCGGATTCTCCCGGGAGAGTGTCCGTGCGGCAGACACCACAGGCGGCTGGACCGTATGAAAGGCCGTAGCGATGACATGATGATTCTCAAGGGTGTGAATATCTTCCCTATCCAGATAGAGACGGTACTCATGCAGTTCCCTGAGCTTGGAAACGAGTATCTCATCACCCTGACGAACGAGGATGCGAACGACATGATGACCGTGGAAGTCGAACTGAAGGAGTTCCATGATGACTACCAGCGTCTCCAGTCTCTTACCAGAGAGATAACCAGGCAGTTGAAAGACGAGATCCTCGTCACTCCGCAGGTAAGGCTCGTTCCGAAAGGCTCTATTCCTGTGACTGACGGGAAAGCCGTGAGAGTGAAGGATTTAAGAAAAACCCTGATTTGATATGACAGTACATCAGATATCTGTATTTGTAGAGAACAAGTCCGGGACACTGGTGAAAGTGCTGGATCTGTTCAAGGAAGCAGGCATACAGCTCATAGCCACCACCATATCGGACACTGCCGACTACGGGATATTCCGCATCATCTGCTCAGAACCCCTGAGGGCCAAATCGGTATTGGACCGGGCTGGAGTTTCATCCAGTCTCGCAGATGTTTTCGCCGTGACCCTCGAAAACTACCCGGGTACTGCCGCGGATGCGATCAGTTCCCTGAGCCAGGCTGGTATAGGCATATCCTATCTTTATTCTTTCATGCTGTCCGGAAAGGGTATATTGATTTTCAGGACAGATGCTCCGGAGAAGACTGCAGGGGTCATTACTGCCCACGGCATGTCCACTTTGGACGACGACTCGCTCCTTTCTCTGGTATAGACGGCATGCATCGGTCAGGACAATGGAAATCACGGTAGAAAATGCAGTGGCCAGGTTCCCTGAATTCAGATTCAGGGAACCTGTGTCATGGACCATGCAGCATGGCGAGAATTGGGCCGTCATCGGTCCCAACGGTGCCGGCAAGACGCTCTTCACGGAACTGATCCAGGGCAGCATAGCTCTGAAAGAGGGGCAGGTAAGGCACTTCGATGAGCATGGACATGAAGTCTCCGGAGGAATCAGGACTCTGGTATTCAGGGACATTTATTCTATGTCGGGGATACGGTCCATGTATTATCAGCAGAAGTGGAATTCCCAGGATGCAGCCGAATCTCCGTTGGCCTCGTCTCTCCTTGACGGCTTTCCGGAAGAAAGAAAGCGCGAATATTCCGCCCTTTTCGGCATAGACGGACTTCTGGACAAGAGAGTCATATCCCTGTCCAGCGGAGAACTGAGGAAGTTCCTCATCACCCGGGCCCTTATGAGCGAACCTTCCGTCATCATACTTGACAATCCTTTCATCGGTCTTGATGAGGCTTCCAGGCATTCTCTCGATTCCATGCTTTCCGTTTTAGGAGACAGGAAAGGACTGCAGACCATACTGGTGCTCAGCCAGACTCGGGATATTCCGCTGTGGACGGACAAGATGCTCCCGGTCTGCGACAGAAAGGTCCTTCCTCCTGTAACCCGTGAGGAATTCTTTTCAAACCAGGACCTCGTTTCAGGTCTTTTCACTGACCGGAATACAGGTCCAATAGTCTTTCCCGGCAGAGCCAGCTCGTCCGGAACTTCGTCCGTATGCAAGGGCGACTACGAATATGTGCTTCGCATGAAATCGGTGAAAGTGCGGTACGGAGGCAGGGACATCATCCGGGACGAAAACTGGGAAGTCCGGAAAGGGGAGTGCTGGGCCCTGCTCGGAGAAAACGGCTCCGGCAAGTCGACCCTCCTCAGCCTGGTCTGCGGGGACAATCCGCAGGCATACGCGAATGACATCACCCTTTTCGACCGCAAAAGAGGTTCGGGAGAGAGCATCTGGGACATAAAGAAACGCATAGGCTATCTGAGTCCGGACATCCATACCTATTATCTGGAAGATATTCCGTGCATCAAGGTCGTAGCCAGCGGATTCTTCGATTCCATAGGCCTTTCAGGTGAATGTTCCGCCGGAGAGTATGAGACTGTCATGCAGTGGATGCGCCTGTTTCATGCCGAACATCTGGCAGAGCGGTCCTTTGTCCGGATTTCCTATGGAGAGCAGCGTCTGGTCCTGCTGGTCAGAGCCTTCGTGAAGTCACCGGAACTCATGGTCCTGGATGAACCTCTGCATGGTCTTGATGCCGGAAAGAAAAGGCTGGCTACAGCCATTATCCGGGAATATTGTTCGGATCCCGGAATATCACTGATATATGTCACCCATTACATGGATGAAATCCCTGAATGCGTGACGGAATTCAAGTTCATGAAGCGTTCTCCATATCGGATATGATGAGAAGCCTGTCCCCGGCTTTCAGTTCGACAGTCCCGTTCGGAACGATGAACTTGTCGTTTCTCTTGATCATCATCACCAGCATTCCTTCAGGGAGTTTCAGTTCCTTCAGGGTGTTGCCGTGAAGCAGGGATTCTTCCGTAAGGGTGATTTCCACCAGCTTGCCGGCTTCCTCAGGCACTTCCACTCCGAATGTGTTTTCTTCTTCAGGCATCTCTTCGTTCAGCTTGAACATCCTGGCCGAGGCCGGAATGGAACTTCCCTGGATGATGAGGGAAAGCAGGGTGATGAAGAAGACCACATTGAATATGACATCAGCCCCCTGGACATTTTCCACCACCGGATAAGTGGCGAAAAGGATGGGTGCGGCCCCCCTGAGTCCTACCCATGAAATGAACAGTTTCGATGCCGTGGATATCTTGCGGAACGGAGCCAGAGAGATGAATACGCTCAGCGGCCTGCCTGCCAGTACCATGAACAGTCCGATGAGCAGGGCCACAGGGGCGGTCTTCATCATCTCGTGCGGGTTTACCAGAAGTCCCAGAATGAGGAACATTATGATCTGTACCAGCCATGTGATACCGTCGAAGAAGGAGGATATGTCCTTTCTGTACGGGATATTGTTGTTCCCTATGATGATGCCGGCGATGTATACGGCGAGATAACCGTTGCCTGACAGATATGTGGTGGCTGTGTACGAGAAGAACATCACGCTCAGCAGCATGATGGCATACAGAGGCGCGTTGTTCAGTCCTACCCTGCGGAGGAACCAGACAGTGGCGAAGCCGAATACCGCACCTCCGGCGCATCCTACTCCGAACTGGAGGAAGAGTGTCGTGAAGGCATCCTTTATCACCGTCCATGTTTCCGGTGTACCGGCAGCATCTCCGGCCAGGCTGTTGGCCAGCTGTATGAGGATGATGGTCAGTATGTAGGCCATGGGGTCGTTGCTTCCGCTTTCCAGTTCCAGCATCGGCTGGAGATTGTTTTTCAGCCTCATGCGTGAATTCCTGAGTATGTTGAATACGGAAGCCGAGTCAGTCGAGGACATGGTGGCGGCCAGCAGAAGACAGGTGACCAGCGGCAGGCTGATAGGGCAGCTTTCCCAGATGGACAGAACGTATATGAAGAGTCCCGTGAAAACCGTGGTCAGCACGACTCCTATGGTGGAAAGCATCAGTCCGGGTCCGAGAATGGGGCGTATTTCCTTCACCTTCGTTTCCATACCTCCTGAAAACAGGATGACGCACAGGGAGCACATGCCGATGAACTGGGCCTGTTTCACATCGTTGAACTGCAGCCCCAGTCCGTCCACGCCGAAGAGCATTCCCGCTACCAGGAAGAGCAGGAGGGAAGGAAGGCCGAAGCGGTATCCTGCCTTGCTTATGAGTATGCTGCTGAATATCAGGACAGACAGGATCAGCAATATGTTTTCTGAGGTAAATGTCATTTTCTTGTCTGTTTTTCGGATGATTTGGAGCAGTCTCTGCCCGTTTCGTATGATTTGCACCAGTTGCGGATTTCACAGCCTTCGCACGACGGCTTTCTCGCCGTGCATACGTATCTTCCGTGAAGTATCAGCCAGTGATGTGCTTTAGGCCGCATTTCAGGAGCTATGTTTCCGGTCAGGTCCTTCTCTACGGCTTCCACAGTCCTGCCTTCGGAAAGGCCGATCCTGCGGGCGACCCGGAATACATGGGTGTCCACGGCTATGACAGGGCGGTCATACACCACCGAAGCTATGACATTGGCCGTCTTGCGGCCTACTCCAGGAAGTCTGACAAGCACCGAAGGGTCTGAAGGAACCTCGCCCGAAAACTCGTCTACAAGCATTCTGGCCATGCCGACCAGGTGGCGGGCCTTGTTGTTCGGGAAGGTTATGGACCTGATGTCTTCGGCGACTTCTTCTACGTCAGCTTCGGCGAGACTGGCTGGCGTAGGGTATTTTTTGAAGATTTCAGGAGTGTGCATGTTGACCCGTCTGTCCGTACACTGTGCCGAAAGTATGACGGCTATCAGCAGGTGGAATACCGAATCGTACTGAAGTTCGGTCTGCGCATCCTGCATGTTTCTGGAAAACCAGTCCAGTATTCCTGCGTATCTTTCTTTCGTCGTCATCTCGGTTCTCCGCTCTCTTTCTCCGCCTCCGGCGCAATGTTTTCGTCCGCCGTCACAGTCTTTTCCGTCTCCGGCAGAATCTCCGTACATGTCTCGTTCCTGCACTCGAAGATCCTGCCAGGATATTTGGTGAAAACAGTCCTGTTATGAGTGACCATCACGATGGCAGTGCCCTGCTCCCTGTTTATCCCTGTCAGCAGATCCATGATCCCTTCGGCAGTCTCGCTGTCCAGGTTCCCTGTAGGCTCGTCTGCCAATATCACCTCGGGCCTGTTCAGAAGCGCCCTGGCAATGGCTATCCTCTGCTGTTCTCCTCCGGACAACTGGTGCGGCATCCTGTGTGATTTGTGGACCATGCCCACCGCCTCCAGAACCTCGGAGATCCGTCTCTCCATGTCGGAACTGTTTTTCCATCCCGTGGCCTTGAGCACGAAAAGCAGGTTCTCCTCCACGCTCCTGTCCATGAGCAGCTGGAAATCCTGGAATACCACTCCCAGACGCCGTCTTAGGAAAGGTATGTCCTTTTCCCGGATATGTCCCAGATCGAACCCGCAGACTTCGCCCCTTCCTTTTACAAGCGGATTTTCGGCTATGACAGTTCTGATGATGGAGGTCTTGCCAGTCCCAACCTTGCCTACTATATAAAGGAAATCTCCGGGATAGACATCCATGTCCAGTCCGTACAGGACGGTATTTTCGCCTCCGCAGATATCTGCACCCCGGAAAGATATCACAGGTATTCTTTCTTCCATCTGATTACATCAATTATTTCGGGTATATTTCACAAATATAGGGAAAAAAGCCTATTTTTGTGCGAAATAAAGTAAAGTAAATTCGATGAAACACTGGATAGCTGCACTCTTCGTGCTGTTTTTCTGCCAGATCTGCGCCCTCGGACAGATCCTCTCCTACGGATATTCCGGACAGGAGACAGGGCAGCCACGCACAAGGGAATACAGGGAAGCGCTGAGACTATATGAAAAAGGAATGTTCGACAGGTCCATGCTTTTGTTCAAGGATTTGGTCACGGAGACAGGCGACGAGACCGCTTACGGCTATTATGTACTGAATGCTGCCTGTCTGAGGACTCCCGGTTATGAAAAGCTCATAGAAGAGTTCGTGGAGAGATCCGGGTCTTCGGCCCTTATCCCCCAGATCCGTTACAGATATGCGCTGAATCTATTCGATGACAAGGATTTCGCCGCTGCTTCAGCGCAGTTCGAACAGCTTTCCAGACATCAGTTGTACAGGAAGCAGGTGCCGGAATTCCAGTTCAAGCGTGCTTACTGCGATTTCGAACAGAGGTATTTCGACAGGGCTCTGCTCAGGTTCAAGGATCTGGCCATGAGAGCACATTCAGACTATACGGCTCCTGCCCAGTATGCCGCCGGCTATATATACTATGAGCGGGAAAATTTCGCAGACGCCGTAGAGTGGCTGGAAAAGGCTGCCAAAGACAGCCGTTTCACGGAGATAGCCTCTTTTTATCTGATAGAATGCCGGTTCATGCTCAAACAGTATGAAACAGTCAGGAAGGACGGCCCTGCAGTGCTCGCTACCGTTTCCGAAGACAAGAAACCGTATATGGCCAGATTCATATCGGAATCCTGTCTGGTGCTGGGTGACACGGAGAATGCCAGAAAATATTTCGACATGAGCCGCAAATCTCTCTCCGCGCAGTCCAGATCGGACTATTTCTACGCAGGCTCCGTACTGTATGCAGTCAAGGACTGGCAGGGAGCCATTGACAATTTTCTCATGATGCAGGAGAGGACTGACTCCATAGGGCAGATAGCAAATTACCAGATGGGATACAGCTATATCAGGACCGGTAACAAGGTCGCTGCGATGGGGGCTTTCAAGGATGCTTCCGGACATGGGTATGACAGTGCCATTCAGGAAGACGCATTCTTCAACTATGCGAAGCTGTCTTTCGACCTCAATACGGACTCGTCCGTTTTCTATGACTATCTGGAAAAATATGCCGATACGGGTAAAAGAGAGCTGATATACAGTTATATAGCCATTGCAGCCCTCTACAACAGGGACTATGCGGGAGCCATAGCCGCATACGACGAGATCGATGAGCTTGATCCTGACATGAGGTCCAATTATATGAAGGCGAACTACCTGAGGGCAAACCAGCTCGTAAAGGCAGGCTCATGGAGAGCTGCCGTGGAATGTCTCAGGGCGGCCGGATATTACTCCGACAGGAGGACATATTTCAACCAGATGTCCCGCTACTGGCTGGCCGAGGCATATTACAGGTCTGCCCAGTATGACCAGGCTCTGGATGTGCTGATGGATCTCTACAACACTTCGGCCCTGTACGGAAAGGTGGAGTCCGACCTTGTGCCGTTCAACATCGCCTGGTGCTATATGAAAAAGAATGAACTGGACTATGCCGCCAACTGGTTTTCCGCTTATCTTGACGGTACAGGTACCGAATACAGGAAGGAAGCGCTTCTGAGGTACGGTGACTGCATGTTCATGCAGCAGCGTTACAAGGATGCGGTGAAAGCCTATGATGATGTGCTGAAAGACTGGTTCGACGTGAATGACATTTATCCGTATTATCAGGCCGCTGTGTCATACGGGCTCACAGGGGACAATTCCAGGAAGGTTTCCCTTCTGTCCAATGTCGAGAAGGCGTCTCCTTCGTCTCCTTTCTATCCTGAGGCCATGTATGAACTTGGCCGTTCTCTGGTCACGGCAGGAAACCGGGAAAAGGCCATAAACTGTTTCAATACCCTGGCATCCAATGTCCGGGACAGTACATTCATAGCCAGGGCATATCTGGAACTGGGTATGATTTACAGGAACATGTCGGACAATGACAGGGCGCTCGGATATTACCGGAAAGTGGTGGAGGATATGCCTCCTTCCGAGTATGCAGATGCGGCACTTCTCGCCATAGAGTCCGTCTACAAATCCATGAATGCCCCGGAGACATATCTGGCTTATATCGAGAGTATAGGCAAATCCTCGCTCAAGACGGAAGAAGAAAAGGAAATGATGATATACAATGCCGCAGAGCAGATTTTCCTTTCGGAGAACTATCCGAAGGCCATGGCATCCCTTTCTTCCTATCTGGAAAAGTATCCGTCAGGAAAGATGGTTACGAATGCGGAATACTATCTGGCCGAGTGTTACAGACTGTCATCACAGCCTGAGACTGCCTGTGACCATTATGCCAGAGTCATGGCTGCAGGCAAGGGTCCATTCCTGGAACAGGCTGCCATGAATTATGCGGAACTCTCCTATTCGATGCAGAAATTCCGCGAAGCTTTCGATGCATATTCCGGGCTGTATTCTTCCACGAAGGTCGCCGAATACAGGACAGCATCCCTCGTCGGCCTTATGCGTTCCGCATACAGAGCACGTCTTTATGACGATGCTGTCAGATATTCCGAGATAGTGGCACGTCAGGATTTTGCGGATGAAGATCTGGTCCGTGAAGCGAGATATGTGGATGCGAAATCGCTACTGGCTACTTCACGCAGGGATGAAGCCTTTGCGGTCCTGGCTGTTCTGGCTGAAGAGCCTGCCACTGCGGAAGGGGCTGAAGCCTCTTACCTGATGATTCAGGACAGTTATGACAGGGGTGCTTTCGATGAGGTGGAGACCAGGGTCTACGGTTTTTCGGAATCCGGTACCGCACAGAACTACTGGCTGGCGAAATCTTTCATAGTCCTCGGTGATGCATTCGTGGATATGGAGAATCTCGAACAGGCAAAGGCCACATTCGAGAGCGTGGCTCAGGGTTACACTCCGGAAACGGAGGACGATGATGTCCTGCCGGGCGTACGCATGCGGCTGGAGAAGCTTCAGGAACTCATGCAGACCGGAAGTATAGAATAGGCTGACTTCCGTGTCAGGAAGTTTTATCCATATTAACGTGAATCAGATGAAGTATTTCAGAATATATGTCATTTCGGCTCTGGCCGCGCTTTCGGTGCCGGCAGCAGCCCAGAACCTGAATCCTACGGTGGAAGTGTCGAGGCAGTACAGGGGCACCATGATGGATCTTGACAAGCCGTCCGTAGAGATGGCCGTGCCTGACAGTATCATGAAGTTCAATCTTCAGTTCGACTACTCCGTATTCGACAGCCCTTTCAAGGGAGCATACGAGTTCCGTCCTTTCATCATGGACATGGATATCGCTCCTGCCTTTCCGGGAGAGAAGACCTTGTACCTGAGAGCCGGGGCGGGTTTTACCCTGCATCCGACCCTGGATTTCGTGTGGTCTCCGGTCAGAAACGACAAGTTCAGGCTCTCCCTTTATGCCATGCACCGTTCGTATATCGGCAATTACAGGTCTTTAGGGCCGGACAATACTGGAGGAGAGACGGAAATTGTTCCGGACGGAACACGTTTTTCCGGCCATGACCTGCTGTCGGAAGCCGGGGTCGACGGTTCTTGCGATTGGGAGACGGGCATATTGTCTTTCAGGGCCGGGTATTACGGTTCGGCGCTGAAAGATACAGTGGTGAACAAGGCATACGACGGGGTGGACATCCGTTTCGGAATCGCCTCCAAACAGAGGCTGGAGTCGCATTTCATATATGACGTGAATCTGGGTTACAGGTTCGCGGAGGACAAGGGGCAGCTTTCATGGATGACGGAACGCGGCTATCTTTCGGAGCATGACCTGAATCTGGATGTTTCTCTGGGAGGTTCATTCGGTTCGGGACATATCGTCCTGGCTGATTTCGGTCTGGACTACGCTTCATACGGGGGAGATGTTTTCGGTTCGTCCGCAGGCAATGTTTCCGTGACCCCGCACTATCTTTTCAGGAACAGCCGCTGGGATGTGGATCTCGGAGTCCGGCTTGCATTCCTGTTCAGGGAGAATCATGCCCCGTATTATCCTCCGATGAACATGACCGGAGGACAGGTGGTCTACCCGGACGTGAAGATAGGTTTTTCGGTGATTGAAAGATACATGGACCTGTACCTGACAGCCGGCGGAGGACCTGATATCAACAAGTATTCTTCCATGCTGGATTCCGGACATCATATCTCCGTCTTCTACAACAGATGCGGGGAAGGCCCCCTTCTCGACAATACCGTGGAGAGGGTATCCGCTTCGTTCGGCCTCAAAGGCAATATCGCATCCCGTTTCAGTTATGACCTGAGTGCCGGCTACCGCAATTTCGGCAATGCTCCCATGTCTTCCGTGACAATGGTGTCCGCAGCCGGGGATGAGCCTGGTTTCGTACCGGGGATTGTATATACTCCGTACCAGATGTTCTATACCCGACTGGACATGTTCTGGCGCTCACAGGATTTCAAGTTCGGCGGCCGGCTCATGTATCAGGCTTCCGATGTGGCCCGAAGAAACGCCTTCGCTTTCACGCCTTCCGCATTGTCCGGATATTTCAGTGCCAGATACAACTGGAAGGAGCGTATCTTCATAGGCGCCGACTGCGGTTTCGCCACTTCCCGTCACGGAGAGCTGAGGACCCCTGAGGGTGAAGCCGCCGGTTCCGGACTGGAAGTTCCCGGCTATGCAGATCTCGGCGTATCGTTCGAATATGCCTTTACCCGCAAGTTCTCGCTATGGCTCCGCGGAGGAAATCTTCTGAACGCCACTATCCAGACTACTCCGATGTATGCCCGGAGCGGGATTCATTTTACAGCCGGAATTTGCTTGAATTTGTGATAAAATTGTTAAATTTGTCCGTTTATATGCAGGGTCGGACCGCAGGGTCCGGACTGAAGTTAATTTGTTCTGAAAAATGAGTGAAAACGAAGTGAAGAATGGCGCGGAAGAGCAGTATTCCGCCAGCAGTATCCAGGTTCTGGAAGGTCTTGAAGCCGTGAGGAAAAGGCCGTCCATGTATATCGGAGACATAGGGGAGAGAGGTCTGCATCACCTGGTTTATGAGGTAGTGGACAACAGTATCGATGAAGCCCTGGCAGGGTTCTGTACGGATATCGAAGTGTCCATCAATGAAGACAATTCCATCACTGTAAAGGATAACGGACGAGGCATTCCTACCGGGATGCATGAAAAGGAGCACAAATCGGCTCTGGAAGTCGTGCTGACCGTCCTCCATGCCGGAGGAAAGTTCAGCAAGGACAGCTACAAGGTGTCAGGAGGTCTGCATGGTGTCGGTGTATCCTGCGTGAATGCGCTTTCCGACTACCTGAGGGCGGAAGTCCACAGGGAAGGGAAAGTGTTCGTACAGGAGTATTCGAAAGGAAAGCCGTTGTCCGATGTGAGAGTGACCGGTGAGGCTTCCGATACCGGTACCATCATATCTTTCCATCCGGATCCTGAGATCTTTACTGTCACCACGGTGTACAAGTACGATACCCTGGCGGCCAGACTCCGTGAGCTGGCCTATCTGAACAAGGGCATAAAGCTGATCCTGACCGACAGAAGGGAAAAGATGACTGACGAGAACGGTCTTCCTACGGACAGTTTCAAGAGCGATGTCTTCTACTCCAGGGAAGGTCTGAAAGAATTCGTGAACTATCTTGACGGCGGAGCCGAAAAACTTACCGAACAGCCTATCTATCTGGAAACGGACAAGGTCATTCCCATCGAGATAGCCATGCAGTACAATACCGGCTTTTCCGAGAAGATATATTCTTATGTGAACAATATCAATACGATAGAAGGCGGTACACATCTTCAGGGTTTCAAGATGGGACTTACCAGGACGCTGAAGAACTATGCCGACAAGAACAACCTGCTCGCCAAGCTGAAGTTCGATCTGGCTGCAGACGATTTCAGGGAGGGTCTGACGGCTGTCATTTCCGTCAAGGTGGCCGAACCTCAGTTCGAGGGCCAGACAAAGACCAAACTCGGAAACAGCGAGGTGGTTTCGGCTGTATCGCAGGCTACTGCCACGGCTCTGGAGGCTTATCTGGAAGAAAATCCGAAAGATGCCAGAGCCATAGTGGACAAGGTGATACTGGCCGCCACTGCCAGACATGCAGCCAGAAAGGCCCGTGAGATGGTCCAGAGGAAAACCGTGATGTCCGGAGCCGGAATGCCCGGCAAGCTGGCGGACTGCTCGTTGCGCGATCCTGAAAAATGCGAACTTTTCCTGGTCGAGGGAGATTCCGCAGGCGGTACGGCCAAGCAGGGCAGGGACAGGATGACTCAGGCCATCCTGCCTCTCAGGGGCAAGATCCTGAATGTCGAGAAAGCGATGGAGCACAGAGTGTTCGAGAGCGAGGAAATCAGAAACATCTATACTGCCCTGGGCGTGACTGTCGGGACGGAAGATGACCATAAGGCTCTGAATCTGTCGAAACTCCGCTATCACAAGGTCATTATCATGACAGATGCCGATGTCGACGGCAGCCATATCGCGACCCTCATCCTCACCTTCTTCTTCAGATATATGCTGGACCTGATCAGAAACGGTTATGTCTATCTGGCCACGCCTCCTCTGTATCTCGTGAAAAAAGGCAAGGAAGAGATTTACTGCTGGACGGACAGCGAACGCAGGGCTGCCACGGAGAAACTCGGGAAAGGATCCGAGAAAGGAGTGACAGTCCAGAGATACAAAGGTCTGGGTGAGATGAGCGATGTCCAGCTGTGGGAGACTACCATGGATCCGTCACGCAGACTCCTCCGTCAGGTGACTATCGACAACGCAGCCGAGGCTGAGCGTACATTCTCCATGCTTATGGGTGATGACGTGCCTCCACGCCGTGAGTTCATCGAACAGAATGCGCATTATGCCAACGTGGATGCATAGGGTTATCCCTTCATCGCGGAACCGGTAAGGAAAATATTATTGAAACAGGAAAACAGTATTAAAATCTAAACAACAGAATTATGGATATATTTGACAGAATTGCCAGAGACTCGGGCGGTCCTCTTGGCCAGTACAGACAGAAAGCTTTCGGGTATTACATGTATCCGAAACTTGAAGGTGAGATCGGTCCTCACATGAAGTTCCGCGGGAAGGATGTACTCTGCTGGAGCCTCAACAACTACCTGGGTCTTGCCAATCATCCGGAAGTCAGGAAGACTGATGCCGAGGCTGCCGCCAAATGGGGCCTTGCATATCCGATGGGCAGCCGCATGATGTCAGGGCATACCTCTCTCCACGAGCAGTTCGAGAGAGAACTTGCCGATTTCGAGAAAAAGGAAGACGCTTTCCTCTTTAATTTCGGCTATCAGGGAATCATATCCACTATCGATGCCCTCATGGACAGGCATGACATCATCGTCTATGATTCGGAAGCGCACGCCTGCCTTATCGACGGAGCACGTCTCCACATGGGTAAGAGAATGACTTACCGTCACAATGATATCGAAAGCTGCGAGGCTACCCTCAAGAGGGCTACCAAGCTCTGCGAAGAGACAGGAGGCGGCATACTTCTTATCACCGAAGGCGTGTACGGAATGACAGGAGCACTCGGAAATCTCGATCAGATCGTGGCCCTCAAAAAGAAATACAATTTCAGGATTCTCATTGACGATGCACACGGATTCGGCGTGATGGGAGAGCATGGCCGCGGTACGTCAGAGCATTTCGGCGTCATGGATGAGGTGGACCTCTACATAGGAGCCTATGCGAAATCAATGGCCAGCATCGGAGGTTTCGTGGCCGGACCTAAGGTCATCATAGACTATCTCAGATACAATCTCCGTTCTCAGATCTATGCCAAGTCTCTTCCTATGGCCTTCGTTGAGGGCGGTCTGAAAAGGCTTTCCATCATCCGCAGCGCGGAAGGTGACGAACTGAGGAAGAAACTTTTCAAGGTGACCCGCACCCTGCAGAACGGATTCCGCGAACTCGGCTTCGATATCGGACCTGCAGAAGCTTGCGTGACCCCTGTCGCCATCAAGGGCGGCGTGGGCCAGGCTACGAAGATGGCAGTGGACCTCAGGGAAAATTACGGAATATTCTGCTCCATAGTCGTTTATCCTGTCATCCCTAAGGGCATGATCATCTTCAGGGTCATTCCTACTGCGGCTCACTCCATGGAAGACGTGGAATATACTCTCAAGACTTTTGCCGAGATCCGTGCAAAACTCGAAAGAGGAGAGTACGATGGAGACGATATCGTCGACATGGCTATTCATTAATAGGTTTTCCACAGTTTCATTGACTTTAGGAATGAACAGACGATATTTTAAAGACAAAGTCATGATCATCACAGGAGCCAGCTCAGGAATTGGGTTGGCTTCTGCCAAATTATTCGCTTCCTGCGGGGCGAAACTCGCATTGGCCGCAAGGTCGGCCGACAAACTCCGGTCTCTGGCGGAAGAACTCTCATCGGAGACGGAAGTCATCTGCGTGAAGACGGACGTTTCTGTGGAGGCGGATTGCAGGAACCTGATAGAAAAGACGGTGGAGAGATTCGGCAGGATAGACATACTGGTGAACAATGCGGGACTGTCCATGAGAGCCATGTTCCGGGATCTTGACCTTTCTGTCATCAAGACTTTGATGGATGTGAATTTCTGGGGGACAGTCTACTGTACGAAGTACGCCCTGCCTTATCTCCTGGCAGCCAAAGGTTCAGTGGTGGGCGTGATTTCCATAGCAGGCTATTCCGGACTTCCGGGCAGGACAGGCTACTCTTCGTCCAAATATGCCATCCGCGGCTTCCTCGACACTCTGAGAATAGAGCATCTGTATGACGGACTGCATGTCATGGTCTTCGCTCCCGGATTTACTGCATCCAATGTCAGGAACGCCGCACTTACGGCTGACGGCTCGGCCCAGGGAAAGACGCCTCGGGATGAAGGGAAGATGATGACTGCAGAGAAAGTGGCCGAATATCTGGCGAAGGGGCTGATCCGCAGGAAATCACACATGATTCTCACTCCGATAGGCAAGCTTACCGTATTCATGCACAACCTCTGGCCCTCACTTACGGACAAGCTGGAATTCAGCTATATGGCGAAAGAGCCTGACAGTCCTTTCCATAAATAATTTGAAACCGATGAGCAGCATCACTGAATATCTCGCTCCGGATTTGCTGGGGAGCACATATCTCTACTCCGATTCTTCGAAGGCGAACACGTCGTTCGGATTTGTCGTCAGTATGACGATGGCCGTGGATACAAGCCTTCTGGAGCAGGCTCTGAACGGACTTATGCCACGTTTTCCCCATGTCTGTCTGAAAGCGGTCAGGGAAGGTGATTCTGTCGTGCTGGCGAAACGGACCGCACCTGTCCGTGTCCTGCCGATAGGGGAGAGAGAGAACTTTTCCGGGTCCGGGAGTTTCGGCAGGGACTCTCTTTTCGCGGTCTTCGTGAACCACAAGACCATGTATTTCGACTTCCATAGGGCGTTGACGGATGAAAAGGGGATAGTGCCTTTTGTCAGGGCTGTCCTGTACCGCTATCTTCAGCTGGGAGGTTATGACGTGGAAAATGACGGCAGTGTCATCACGGCGGACAGCGAATATCATGACATAGAAGCGGATGACGCTTTCGTGAAGCTTGACGATATCCCGGCATCGCGGCCGATATGGTATATGGACGCGAAAGCCGTGAATCTGCCACACAGACAGCAGGAAAATACGTTCAGGGTGACACGTATCCATGTTCCCCTGGCCAAGGTCAAAGGCGAAGCCAGACTTTATACTGGCATGCCTTCCACTATCGTCTCACCGTTCTTTTCGCAGGCCCTGCTGGAGGAATATCCTGAATACGATGTCCAGGGCGAATATATGATATCGTATATCCAGATCAATCTGCGTCAGTATTTCCCTACGACCACGCTGCGTCCTTTCTACGTCAACGTACCTCTGGCATACAACAGAAGACTTCCTGAATATCCGGTAGCCACAGTCCTGATGTCGCAGAAGAAGTTTCTGGAAGCCCAGCTAAAGACCGATGCGCTCGCATACAATGCCCAGCGGAAGATATCCCTTCTGGAAGATATCCTGGATCGCAGGACCTTGGAAGACAAGTCAGCTGCCATGCATGAGATGCTCGGGACGAAATCCATGGAATCCACATATTCGCTGTGCAATGTGGGCAATGTGATCATGCCTGACTCCATGCAGCAGTATGTCACCGAATTTTATCCGCTTGTGCCTCCGGTGCTGTTCCCGTTCAGCATCTCCACCATCAATCTCAAGGGAGATCTGGTCATCACGGTGTCTTCGTCGGACATCGGAAACGGAACATGCCGCAGATTCGTCTCTCTTCTGAAACAGTATGGCGTGCACGCCTACATTTCGGACAGCTACCTGTACAGCACATTGAAATATAAACCGGAATTGTGATGAAAAAGACCAAGATCAATTACTCCTGGAAGGTTTATCTGCCGCTGGCCATACTTTTCGTGACCCTCGTCATGATCTTTCCGAGGATGGGAAAGTTCAACTACGACTACAAGAAGGGGTCTCCATGGATGTATGAGCCGCTGATCGCGCAGTTCGATTTCCCGATACTCAAGACCGATGCCCAGATCCAGGCGGAAAGAAGCCTGCTCGGCTCCAGTATCATACCTTACTTCCGCTATTCCGATATGGTGGTCCACAGCCAGATATCCCAGGTCGAGAGTCTTGATCTCGGTGCAAACAATTCATACAAGCCGGAAATCCTGAACGCTTTCGTCCGTCTGTACGGCAGCGGCATAGTTTCCGAATCCGGACCGGAATATCTTCCGGAAGGAAAGACCTTTGACAGCAACGTGATTTTCATACAGAAGGACCGCCGTGCGAAGAAAGTACCTTCGACAGAAGTCTATACAGTCCAGGAAGCCAGGGATTTCCTTCTCCTTTTCCTCACCGAAGCCGAGCTCCGGTGCAATGTCGACTCTCTCTGCCGGACGGCAGGCATCTATGACCTGGTCAAGCCGAACCTGCTTTTCGACAGGCAGACCACGGATCTCGTGCACGAAGAATCGGTGAACTATGTCTCTCCGACGGCAGGCGTCGTGAATGCCGGGCAGCTGATAGTATCCAACGGAGAAATCATCACTGCGGAAATCGAGCAGCTTCTGGACTCCTACAAGGCCGAATATGAAAACAGTCTGGGCTACAGCGGACCGAGAATCTGGCTGTGGACAGGCAATATCCTGCTGGCTCTGGCTCTGGTGGTCGTGCTCTTCTTCACCATATACTATACGAATTACTGGGTATTCGACCAGATGAACAAGTACCTGTACCTTCTGGTCATTTATCTTTTCGCCACGATTCTCGCTCTGGTAGTCGAAAAGGTCGATCCTGCGCTTCTGTACATGACCCCGTTCACGCTGGTGGCCTTGTATCTGGTAGCCTTTTTCAAGAAAAGGGTGGTACTTCCGGTCTATATTCTGGCCCTGCTGCCATTGCTGGTTTTCTCACACAACGGTACGGAACTATTCGTGATGTATCTGGTAGCCGGAGCCGTCACCATTTTCTTTGCCGAGATTTTCAACAAGGGCTGGAAGCAGTTCATAACGGCGTGCATCGTCTTCGTGGTCCTGGTCCTGGTTTATTTCGGTTTCCGCTTCATAGAAGGCATAAGCGGCTTCCACGACTACCGTACCATTTTCTATCTGTTCATCGGTTCCTTCCTCTCCGTGGCAGGATACCCTCTCATTTACCTGTTCGAGAAAATTTTCCAGCTTGTGTCGAACAACAGGCTCGTGGAGCTGACTGATACGAACAACAGGCTGCTCCGGGATCTTGCCCACAAGGCTCCGGGAACGTTCCAGCACTCTCTCCAGGTGATGAACATGGCTGATGCCGCAGCCCGTTCCATAGATGCCAATGTCCTGCTCGTCAGGGCAGGCGCCCTCTATCATGATGTGGGAAAGATCATGAATCCGCAGTGTTTCATAGAAAACGAAAATCTTGGAGTCCATTATCATGACGGACTGACCCCTCGCGAGAGCGCCATAGAAATCATCAAGCATGTATCCGACGGTATGGCTCTGGCATCGAAGTTCAAGATTCCTGAAGTGGTCAAGGAATTCATTGTCACCCATCATGGAACGACGTGTACCGCCTATTTTTACAATAAATACATTACTGGTGGCGGTGATCCCGCCAATGCGGACGACTTCTTCTACAAGGGGAAGAAACCGAATACCAAGGAGCAGATCATCATAATGCTCTGCGATACCCTCGAAGCGGCATCACGGACTTTGAAGGACTATTCGGCCGAGACGATGTCGGCTCTGGTGGAGAACATAGTCAAATCGAAGATGGCTGACGGGCAGTTCGAAGATGCGGACATCTCCCTGAAAGAACTCAACATAGTGAAGAACGTCCTCAAATCTTATCTGCAGCAGATATACCATGCCCGCATAGCGTATCCGAAAAAGGTGGCTCCGAGACACAGGTAATGACCCGGACAGTCATTCCGGCCTTCCCGGCCCGGCTTGATTTTGATATTATTTGCGGATTGATTATATTTGCGCCCTTGCTCTGGAAAATATTTAAAAATTATATATTATGAAAATTGAACAGAATAAAGTCGATGACCTCAATATCGAACTCACGCTTTCGATAGCGAAGGATGATTATTCGGAGAAGAGGAAGAAAAGACTGAACGAGCACAAGAGAACAGCCGAACTCAAAGGTTTCAGGAAAGGAATGGCCCCGATGAGTTTCATCGAGAAGATTTACGGACAGTCATGTCTGGTAGATGCAGTGAATGACATCATTTCTGATGCATTGAACGGTTTCATCAAGGAAAATGACCTGAAAGTGATCGGCGAACCTCTTCCTGCAGAGAACCAGGAAAGCGTGGAGTGGAAGAACGGGAACGATTTCGAATTCAAATTCGACGTGGCCCTGGCTCCGAAGGTGGAATTCGAACTTTCCAAGGATGACAAGATACCTTATTATAATATAGAGATTTCGGATCTGGCGAAGTCTGAGATGAAAGAGAATCTGCTCAAGCAGTACGGGTCTCTCGAAGACGGCGAGGCTGCCAAGGAGGAGGACTTCATCATCGTGGACTTCGAACAGGGTGAAACCAGGATAGAAGGTACTTATGTGGCACTCAGAAACGTGTCCGAGGCTGTCAGGCCATCGTTCGTCGGTCTCAAGGCAGGAGATACCCTGGATGTGAACGTGAATGAAGCCTTCACCAATGAGGCTGACAGGGCATCCATGCTCAAGGTAAGCAAGGAAGAGCTTGCCGGCATCGATCCTCTTTACAAGATGACCGTGAAGAACGTGAAGACGTTCGTATCAGCGCCTTTGAACCAGGATACTTTCGACAAGATATTCGGAGAGGGAAATGTGAAGTCTGAAGAGGAATTCGATGCGAAGATAGCCGAGAGACTTGCCGCAGAGTACGGACAGGAGTCCGAATTCAGATTCTCGAAGGATGCTAAGGCTTATCTGGTGAAGAAGGCTGCCATTTCACTTCCGGAGAAGTTCCTGAAGAGATGGATATATGTGGCCAATGACGGCAAGTTCACCATGGAGGATATCGAGAAGGAATTCGATCTCTTCCTGGAAGACTACCGCTGGCAGATGGTCAGGAACTATCTGATGGACAAATATTCCGTCAAAATAGAAGAAGCCGATCTGATGGCAAGCGCGAAGGCTTTCGCTGCATACCAGTTCGCCATGTACGGTATAAACAATGTTCCGGATGACCAGCTTGAGTCTTATGCGAAGACCATCCTTTCTCAGGAGAAGGAAGGCCGCAGGGTCCTGGAGCAGGTGGAAGATACCAAGACACTTTCAGCAGTGAAAAATGTCGTTTCTCTCGAAGATACGAAGGTATCCGTAGAGAAATTCCGCGAACTTGCATAAATCTTACAGGAAGAAAACCGTTATGGAAAAGGAGTTTGACAGATACGCAAGACTGCACCATGGAATCAGTTCCATGACACTGCACAGATTCGAGTCGGCGTTTGATGCCTACATAAACCCGACCATCATCGAGGAGCGCAAGCTTAATGTGGCTTCGATGGATGTGTTCAGCCGTCTGCTGATGGACCGGATCATCTTCCTCGGTGTTCCGATAGATGATGATGTGGCCAATATCATCCAGGCCCAGCTTCTTTTCCTGGCTTCTACGGACAGTCAGGCAGATGTCTCCATCTACCTGAATACTCCAGGAGGATCCGTTTCGGCCGGTCTGGGTATTTATGATACGATGCAGCTCATAGAGCCGGATGTGGCCACTATCTGTACGGGCATGGCAGCTTCCATGGGAGCTGTCCTGCTATGCGCAGGCGTGAAAGGGAAAAGATCCGCCCTGCCGCATTCGCGTGTCATGATACACCAGCCTCTCGGCGGAGCCAGGGGACAGGCTTCCGATATAGAGATTGCGGCCAAGGAGATCCTGAAAGTGAAGAAGGAACTGTATACCATACTGTCGGAACATACGGGAAAACCGTATGCGACCATAGAGGCGGACGGAGACAGGGATTTCTGGATGTCTTCATCCGAAGCCCTCGAATACGGTATGATCGATGAGATCCTGACCGGAAAAAGGAAGTGAAGAGATGGCCAAAAGGACTAACAGGGAAGAAAGACATTGTGTATTCTGCGGCAGAAGCGAGAGTGAAGTCCCGCTTCTGCTTCAGGGGCTGGATTCAGCCATCTGCAGCGACTGCGTGAAAATCTGCAATGATTATATCGCCAGTCTCGAAAAAACCGCTGACCCGGTTCCTGAAAAGATAGGCAAGCTCCTTAAACCAAAGGAGATAAAGGAATATCTCGACCAGTATGTCATAGGACAGGACAGGGCGAAGAAACTTCTTGCCGTAGCAGTTTACAACCATTACAAGAGGATAAACAACAATCTGGCTTCTTCCGGCGGAGACGATCTTGAACTGGAAAAGTCGAATATACTCATGGTAGGTCCGACCGGTACGGGGAAGACCTTGCTGGCCAAGACCATAGCGAAACTCCTCGAAGTGCCGTTCACCATAGTGGATGCCACTGTTCTGACAGAGGCCGGATATGTCGGCGAGGATGTGGAAAGCATCCTCACCAGGCTCCTGCAGGAAGCTGACTATAATGTGAAACAGGCTGAAAGGGGTATAGTCTTCATCGATGAGATAGACAAGATCGCCCGCAAGAGCGACAACCCTTCCATCACCAGGGACGTGTCCGGAGAAGGCGTCCAGCAGGCATTGCTGAAACTTCTGGAAGGCAATGTCGTGAATGTACCGCCGAAAGGCGGCCGCAAGCATCCTGAGCAGGAGTTCGTCCAGGTGAATACCCAGAATATCCTTTTCATTTGCGGAGGAGCTTTCGAAGGGATAGAGCGGAGGATAGCACAGAGACTCAATACGCAGGTAATAGGCTACGGTTCGGTGCACAAACAGCTGGTCGACAAGAAGAACCTGCTGCAGTATGTTTCTGCCCAGGATCTCAGGGCTTATGGCCTGATACCTGAGATTATCGGCCGTCTTCCTGTCATCACATATCTCGACCAGCTGGACAGGGATGCTCTTCTGAGGATTCTGACCGAACCGAAGAATGCCATTATCCGCCAGTACGCGAAAATGTTCGAACTGGACGGACTCAAACTGCAGATAGAGCCTGCAGTGCTGGATCTGATCGTTGATACGGCGATAGAGAACAGGCTGGGTGCCAGAGGTCTGCGTTCCATCTGCGAGCAGATCATGACAGATGCCATGTATGAGGCTCCAAGTTCGAAGAAGAAGACCTTCGATCTTACTCTTGACTATGCCAAGGCCCGTCTTGACTCCCGGATAGGGATGCGTCAGTAGAGTCCGGTCCTGGAGAAGACCGGACAAATCTTCGGGCCGGCGTTTTTTAGTGGAAATTTTATCATTTGTAAAAATATTAGTATGAAAAGATTTTTGACCTTTCTGGCAGTAGCGGCATCGGCCGTATTGGCTGCCACCTCATGTCAGGACAATACTACGCCTGACGTAGCAGGACCTTCCATTTCATGGTCCTCGAATCCTGATTTCGATACCGTCACTATTGATGATGAACTGGATGCCAATCTGACCGTGACAGCTCCTGCAGGAATCAAGTCATTGGTAGCGGTGGTGGAATCTGATTCGGAACTCTTCATGGGCACGCTAGAGTCAATATTCGGAACCTCTTCTCTGGATTTCATCAATGATGCTAAAGTGATAAAAGCCCTTGTTGCCGTTGCACCTGATCTTCCTGCAGGCGATGCGCTCAAGGATCAGAAAGAGGTGAACTTCAATATTACAGATCTGGTCAAGCTTATCTCCCGATTTGCTGGAACTGAAGAGGAAAACCATAAATTTACTGTGAATGTTACGGATAATAACGGCAAATCGACATCAGTTACTTGTATTTTCCGTACAGTGCCCGCTGCCGAAGAAGATCCCGATGACGAGGTGACTGAGACTGCCATCGCATGGCCTGGAAACGAAGACTTCGCTCCGGTGGAAATTTCTTCAGACATGAATGCCACCCTGAAGGTGACTGCTGTCGGCGGTATCAAGTCATTTGTAGTGAAAGTTCCCGAAAGTCTGTCTGCCTTGTTGATACCTTTCGGATTGACAACAGAGATGGATCTTATCAATAATGAAAAAGTGATTGAAGCTCTTGCAAAGATAGCACCGGATATGCCTACAGGTGAGAACCTGAAAGGCAAGACTTCGCTCGATTTGAATATTTCCTCGCTTCTTAATACCATGGGTCTGATGCTGCAGGCCGGCGAATATGAGTTCGTATTGACTGTGACTGACAGCAACGATGAGGAAGTTTCAGCAACCTGCACATTTATAAAGGCCTGACGGGACGATACTTGCCGTTCTGATAGATTTACGAGAGGGTGGGTCAAAAGGAGCTTTGACCCGCCCTCGATTCGCTTTCGACCCCTGTCAGGGGGGATCTCACTCCTTCCGGTCGCGGTCACTTCGTGACTTTTGCCACAGTCTCGCATGTCTAAACGCATGGCAAATAAATTTGTTCTCCTCTTGGCTTCTTCGTATCTTTGTAAGGATACGTCAGTATAATAGCCATGAAAGAATACATCGAAGCGAACAAGAACAGATTTCTCGAAGAATTATTCTCCCTGCTGCGGATACCGTCCGTCAGCTCACTTGAAGAACACAAACCAGACATGCTCCGCTGTGCGGAACGGCTTGTGGAACTCCTGAAAGAGGCAGGAGCCGACCATGCGGAAGTTTACCCTACCTCAGGCCATCCGGTCGTTTATGCCTCCAGAATCATTGATCCTTCATTATCCACCGTCCTCGTCTACGGCCACTACGATGTCCAGCCTGTAGATCCTGTAGAGCTATGGAATTCGGATCCTTTCCAGCCGGAAATCCGTGACGGAGCCATCTATGCCCGCGGGGCCAATGATGACAAGGGGCAGCTCTTCATGCATGTCAAGGCCTTCGAGTATCTGCAGAAGACAGGCCGGCTCAGGCATAATGTCAAATTCATCCTCGAGGGTGAGGAGGAAATAGGCAGCCCTTCCCTGGCCGAATGGGCTTCGGGTCATAAGGATCTGCTTAAAGCGGATATCATCCTCGTATCCGATACAACCATGATATCGGAACAGGTTCCTTCCATCAACTGCGGCATGCGCGGCCTTTCCTATCTGGAAATAAAAGTCACCGGTCCTGACAAGGACCTCCATTCCGGACATTACGGCGGAGCCGTAGCAAATCCTGTCAATGTCCTCTGCGACATGATATCCTCTTTGATCGACGGGGACGGCCGCATCACGGTGAAAGGATTCTACGATGATGTGGTGGAACTCTCTGCAGAAGACAGGGCCAAGCTCGCCAGGGCGCCGTTCGACCTCGAAGAGTACAAGAAATTTCTGAAAATCGCCGAAGTCAAGGGTGAAAAGGGCTATACTACGCTGGAACGGACAGGCATAAGGCCTTGTCTGGATGTAAACGGTATCTGGGGCGGCTATACAGGTGAAGGTGCCAAGACCGTGCTTCCGTCCGAAGCCCATGCGAAGATTTCGATGAGGCTTGTGCCGGATCAGGACAGTGAGAAAATCACGGAACTTGTAGAGAAGCACATACTCTCCATCGCCCCGCCGTATGTCAGGGTAGAGGTGAAACGTCATCATGGAGGCAACGGCTTCCTGATTCCGATATCCTCTCCTGCATACCAGGCAGCATCCAGGGCCATGACGGAAGTCTACGGAGTCGAACCTGTTCCGAGCAGGGGAGGCGGCAGCATTCCGATTCTCGCGGACCTGCAGAAAATACTGGGCATAGACCCGCTTCTGATGGGATTCGGTCTGGAGCGCGATACCATCCATTCTCCGAATGAAAGTTATCTGCTCAGCCAGTTTTTCAAAGGCATTGAAGCCATCATCCTTTTTTACCGATATTACTAATACAAACCGATATGAACAGAGAACAGTTATACAAGCAGATTCAGACTAAAAAAACGATGCTGTGCGTGGGTCTGGATGTGGACTATGCGAAGATGCCGGAGCATATAAAAGGCCTTGCCTCTTCCGAAATAGCCGTAAAGGGCCATCTTTTCGGCGGCAAGACACGCTCCATCATCGAGTTCAACAAAGCCATCATCGATGCCACGGCTCCGTATTGTGTGGCATACAAGCCGAATCTGGCATTCTACGAATGCTACGGTGTGGACGGTACCAGAGCACTGGAGGCCACGGTGGACTACATACGTACCACATATCCGGATATTTTCCTCATAGCCGATGCCAAAAGGGGTGACATAGGAAATACGGCCAGGATGTATGCGAAGGCTTTCTTCGAGACCATGGACTTCGATGCCGTCACGCTTTCACCGTACATGGGACAGGACAGCATCCTTCCGTTCCTGGAATACAAGGACAAATGGGCGATAGTGCTGGCTCTGACATCGAATGCATCTGCGGTCCAGTACCAGCTGGCGGAGAAAGACGGGAAACCTCTGTACAGGGCAGTCATAGAAGACATGATGTCCATATCCACTCCAGACAACATGATGTTTGTCGTAGGAGCGACCAAGGCAGAAAAACTCGCTGAAATCCGTTCATTCTGTCCGGACAATTTCCTGCTTGTCCCTGGCGTTGGCGCACAGGGCGGTTCGGCGGAAGAAGTGATGAAATACGGTGCCAATGACATGGGCGGTCTTCTCATCAATTCCTCACGCGGGGTCCTTTACGCAGACTCTACTCCGAATTTCGCCAAGGCGGCTGCCAAAGTGGCGTCCGAGACAGCGAGAATCCTGTAGTCCCGGTCATTCTTCGAATCTGGAACGGATTCCTTTCGGAGTCAGCCCCGTATTGTCCTTGATGAATTTTGAAAAATGCGACGGGGTGGCGAATCCCAGCTCATAGCTGATCTGCTGGATCGTCATCCCGCTTGTTCTGAGCAGGTGTCTGGCCGCGGCCAGAGTATAGTCATCTATCCATGCGGAAGCGTTTCTGCCCGTAGTCTCCTTTATGACTACCGACAGGTATTTGGGGGTGATGTTCATCAGGGAGGCATAGTATTCTACCTTGCGGCTTGATCTGACATTCTGTTCTACAAGCCGTATGAACCTGCTTGCCATTTCTTCCTTGTGTCTGTCTTTGTTCCGCATGTTGTTTCCCGGTTCATGGAGCATGATGTTGCAGGCTTCGTAAAACAGGATATTCAGATAGTTCCGGATTATCTGCATTTTGAAGAAATTGTCCTCTTTCTTGATGAAGTTTTTAAGGTAACCGTGTATGTCACAGCACATTTTCATCTTTATTGAGTCGATTTCGTGCAGGGGCTGTTCGTGCAGAAGCCGCTGGAAGTATATCCTGATGACACCTTGGACCAGCTTGTCGAATAGAGTGTCGGATATCGCTATGATATGGACCTTGAAGTCCTCGCTTTTGTCCGTGTAGTAGAACGGTGTTCCTGCCCCGATGACTATAAAGGAATTTTTTGACAGAATATAGTCATTGAACCGGACATTGAATCTGGCCATTCCTTCAGTGCAAAGCATAATGATAATTGTCTTTGAGAAGAAAAACTTGTCAATAGACGACACTGGCTGGTTATATTCAATGTCTCCCGAATAATTGTCGTATATTCCGATGTGCTCTTCCATTATCTGAAAAAATTTCCGTAAATATATTAAAAAAAGGAAAATTATGACAGAATCTGAGCTATGTGTTATAGATTTTCCGGAAATTTTATGTAAACTTTGCATAGTCATTAGGACACACACATTCAATTCTAATATTTTCTTTTCAGGCAGGCTCAGGATTGTTCTTTAGCCTGCTTTCCTTTTGTTTTCAGCGGCCGATTATTTTGAAGATTTCCTCCGATGTCTTAACTTTGTCTGCCTGATGATTGAAAAGACATGTACAGAATTATGAAATTGGCTTCAGCCGCAGTCTTGTTCGTGAATATTGCCGTGACGGCAGCTGCAGCCGGGCAGGGCAGGCAGCCATTGCCGGAACCGGCACCGGAAAATAGCGGTCCGGCAGAGTTTTCGCCGCGTCCGCATTTCGTCTATGATGTCGGTTTCGAGTTCAATTTCGACAACAGGGAGTATGGCGGAGGTGAATATTCTCCGTCCATGACAGTTCTCGGGGCGAGACTGACACCTTCGGTCGGAATCCGCATGGATGCTTCTCCAGCCTCCGTACATAGTCTCATGCTGGGAATCGATGTCATGAAGGATTTCGGATCGGATGCGCGTACGGAAGATCTTTTCAGAGAACTGACATTCTATTACAAGTGGGAGAAGGATTTCGGCAGGACCGGCATGACTCTCACGGCAGGAGTATTTCCACGCAGCGAAATGCGGGGCTCTTACTCCACAGCATTCTTCTCGGATTATGTCAGATTCTACGACCCGAACCTCGAAGGGCTCATACTCAGGTTTCGCAGGCCGTCTGCCGGATATGAGATAGGATGTGACTGGATGGGGCAGTACGGTGATACCAGGAGGGAGCGTTTCATGATATTTTCCAGCGGGGAAGCCCGTCTGGCTGACCGTATCCTCGTACTGGGCTATTCCGGCTACATGTACCATTATGCCGGCTCCCGTGAAGTCCGGGGCGTGGTGGACAATATCCTGCTGAATCCGTATGTCGGGGCGGATCTGTCTGCGAGGACAGGCCTTCAGGACCTGAGTTTCCGGCTTGGCTGGCTTCAGTCCATGCAGAATGACAGGCGTAACATAGGCCGTTACGTTTTCCCTGCCGGAGGTGAATTCCATTTCAAAATCAGGAACTGGAATGTCAGCGTGGAAAACCGTCTGTTCTACGGCCGCGACCTGATGCCGTACTATGATTCATCAGATGCTGCCGGTCATGTGTACGCCGACGGACTTTATTTCGGGGATCCGTTCTACCATCTTCGCAGAGGAGGAGAGGATACGGGGATCTATGACCGGCTTGAACTATGTTACGAGCCGCAAATAGCGGATTTTATCCGTCTCCGCATCTCTGCAGTCCTTCATTTCCACGGCAGCGGCTTTTCAGGCTGGCAGCAGATGGTATCGCTTCTTTTTGACCTCCCGGACTCGTGGAAAAAATGATTTGCCCGCATGAAACCAGTTACAAATTCCAATACAATGAGAAAACATCTTTATCTTCTGTTCCTTCTGCCGGTCCTGCTTCTGTCATGCGGTCCGGAAGACGGGACTTACAGCTTCTGGATCTGTACCACGAATGACGTCCACGGGCGGTATTTCGACTCTCTTTATGTAGACAGCGCCACGGCAGGCTCCCTTCTGGCAGTATCCGCGACTGTGGACAGTGTCAGGAAAGCCGTCGGACCGCAGAACCTTATCCTCGTCGATGTGGGAGACTGCGTCCAGGGTGACAATGCATCCTATTACTACAACTATGTCGACACCCTTTCACCGCATCTCTATGCACGCATGGTGGATTATATGGGCTATGACGCGGTAGTGGTGGGAAACCACGATATCGAAGCCGGACATCCTGTCTATGACAGGCTCGGGAAGGAACTCGGGTGTCCGCTGCTCGCGGCCAATGCAGTCAGGACTTCCGACGGGAAGCCGTATTTCCAGGACTATCTCGTGACAGTCAGGGAAGGATTCAGGATAGCCATCATCGGATTCACGAATCCGAACATAAAGAACTGGCTGTCTCCGGAACTCTGGAGCGGTATGGAATTCAAGTCCCTGATTCCTTATGTGCAGGAGTATGTGGACCAGGTCAGAAAGAGGGAGAAGCCCGATATCGTCATCGTGGCTGCCCATGTCGGCACAGGTCCGGGACTTGATCCTGAAGGGATCGCTGCAGTCAGAGGTCTTGAATCCGGCTCTTCAGACCGGGCACAGGCTGAGAAAGCCGGCTCGGCCAATATCGAAAGTCAGGGCAAGGCCTTGCTCCAGACCCTTGACGGCGTGGATTTCGTACTCTGCGCGCACGACCATTCTCCGGCTGTGATCCAGTCGGACTCCATTTGCCTGATAAATTCCGGCAGTCATTGCCGCAATGTCGGGTTCGGCCGTATCGACCTGACGGTCAATGACGGCAAGATCGTATCCAAGTCATGTTCTGCGTCTCTGATACCAGTCCGCAAGGACCATGTCGATACAGCCATGCGTTCGCTTTTCCGCCCGGACTATGAGGCTGTCAAGGCCTTTACCGTGAAGCCCGTAGGCAAACTGGAAATTCCTCTGGTGACCCGCGACTCATATACCGGGATGTCTCCGTACATAGACTTCATCCATTCCGTAAGTCTCGGCTGCGAGCCTGCGCAGATATCATTTGCCGCTCCTCTGACTTACGATGGCGTCATAGAGCCGGGAACCCTCGTGTACAACGATCTGTTCAAGATATATCCTTTCGAAAACCAGCTTTTCGTGGTCAGGATGACAGGGCGGGAGATCCGGAACTATCTTGAATATTCGTATGATTCCTGGATCAATACTGTCTCCGGCCTTCCCGGCGAGCATCTGCTTAAAATCGAAAACAGACCTGATCCGAGGACCGGAAGCAGCAGGTGGTCCTTTACAGGAAGGGCTTATAATTTCGATTCGGCGGCCGGACTTGTCTACGATGTGGATGTGCGCAAGCCTAAGGGAGAACGGGTGATCATCAGATCGCTTGCCTCCGGAGAGACTTTCGATATGGACAGTACGTATTGCGTGGCCATGACGTCATACAGGGCCAGCGGCGGCGGAGGCATCATGAGGGAAGGTGCCGGCATAGATACTGACCGGATAGACGAGAGGGTAGTGGCCAGGTATCCTGAAATCAGGGATATCATTTACGATGCCATACTTGAGGCAGGGACATTGACTTCCGGAAATATTTATGACCGGAATACCATGGGATACTGGTCATTCATCCCTTCCGAAATGGTCGGACCTCTTCTCGAAAAGGATATGGAACTCGTATTCGGAGAATAGTTGCCGTCCCGGTTGCGGTTTTCAGTGCCGTTTCCGGATGCTCTGATTCAAAAAACCGGAAAAATGATTTTAAATTTGTGCAAAATGTTTTGATTTTGTGTAAAGGCGGCATACTTCGTTTCGTGGTTTGCCGCCTTTGTCTTATCTTGGTCAGATAATCAAAACACTAGAACTATGACAAAATCAGACATCGGATTTGACCGGGGGGAGGTAGGATACAGCGCCCCGGCATTCAGAATCATCAGCGTCAAGGCTGAAAAGGGTTTCGCATCTTCACCGGATCCGGAATATGACTGGACCGACGGTATCTTGAATGATGACGACTGGAATCATGTAGGGTATTGATATTAAAGAAGGAGTTGTCATCATGAAGAAAATGATTTTCGCTGGTCTTGCCCTCGGGCTCGTGACCATGGTTTCATGCCAGAAAGAACTCACGGAAAACAGTATCGGGACCGCTGTCCCTCAAATCACAAAGACCGTTTATGTCGAAGGCAACCGGTGGCTGCCTGATACCGGTACCAGGACTGCCTATACGCCCGGAACCGGTGTGGACTGGACAGGAAACGAGACTTTTGCCATTTACTACGGAGATCCTGACAAGGCTGCTACGGCTACGTCTGAAAACAAGTACATGCAGAAAGCTACCGACGTGACCGCTCTCGGCGGTGGAAAATATTCTTTCAAGCATGAGGATCTGGGAATCAGTGCTTACGATTATTCCGTGATTGTGCCTGATATCGCTACGACAGGACTTCAGGGGGCCGGAAAGTCCGCTACATTCAAGCTCTCTCCTGTACAGACTCCAGGGGCAAACACTTATGACCCGAACTATGACATCCTCTTCGGCCAGGGTGCATTCGGAGTGGCTCCTGCCGAGGAACTTGAAATAACCAGATTCAAGAGGGTGACTGCCCCTCTGCGTCTGAGCCTTTCCGACGGAGCAGGTGTCATAGGTGACGAGAAAATCCATGCCGCTACCATCAGCTTTTCCCAGGCTGCTGCCGGTCAGAACGGCTTTGCCGGAACGCTGTATCTGAATTTCGGCTACGAATATGAGGACTGCAAGGTGAACAGTTTCACAGCTCCGTCAAGTTCCGTGACGGCGGTATATGCCGAAGGACTTTCCAAGGACGGAAGCATCTGGCCTGTATGGTATTCTGTCCATCCTGCAACATTCGATGCAGGCGGTGAACTTACCGTCACAGTGACTACAGGGACGAAAACCATATCCAGGACGGTGGTCATGGCTTCGGAGGCTTCCATACAGGCTGATATCCTGAATGATCTGTCTTTCGACATTTCAGGAGAAGGATATACTGAGGCAGAGTCTCTCTACTGGGACTTCACCGCTCTGGAAAGCCTTTCATCCCAGCTGACGGCAAGTGACGGAAACCCGTATAACTGGGGCTTTGAAAGTTGTCAGATATGGAACGGAAATGATGCTTCAGGCATTCTCCCATCTTCGCTCAGGGCAAATGCCAATGACGGTCAGATCACACTTCCGACCATAGCAGGCAAGCAGATTTCGAAGATCAGGCTTTATGCCCATCCTAATAATACCACATCGGACAATACCATATCTCTGAATGGCGCTGCCGGACTCAATTTCAACAGTTATGCGGTCAATACGGATACGGGAAACAGCGGTGTACTCGAAATCACAGTGCCGGAAGACCAGTACGGCCAGCCTTTGATCCTGACTGCCGGAAGCAAATTCGCTGCATTTGACGGTATTGCCCTTGAATTTATCGAAGGGGCAGAGCTTCCGGAAGCCGATGAAAATGACTATTACGATCTCTTCACTAAAGGATATGATATAGAAATCAACGGTGAGGTTTATAATAATGGTTCCTATACGGCGAGATTGATTAATATTGCTGATCTGACAGCACAGGATATCAATGCTGATGCAATAACTAATGGAATATTGTTTATCGATTCTGAGGGGCAGACGGAAGTAAAGGTCTTTACCAAAGAGGAGTCGGTGATGACTCCTGGGAATGCCCAGAGTGTTATTTTGATTGGGCGCTATAAAAATACACAGCCTGAAATGCAGTTCTTCTCCCAATATAAATTACGTGGGACAGGGGAGTCTACTACTGTCTTCAAAAATCTCCATATTGTTGCCGGCCACAATACTTCGTTGGTAAACAGCGAAACGGGATACCCTGGTACTAATTTGATAGTGGAAGACTGTACGATTGATGCGACTGCTACCAGATATGTATTCTATGATGCAGCTAATGATGGTTCGTATGGCAGTATATGTATCAACAATAGTATAGTTGAGTTGAATTCAGAGGCAACGAACAATCCAAGTGTCATCGCTTTGTCAACGAATGAAAAGAAAACTGTATATGGTCCTGATATGGCAGTTACTATGACCAATTCTGTGGTTTATGCTGCAAGCCCTGTCCAGGCATTCATAGTAAATCTTGGCGATGGAAAACCAGAGCATGACATTTTTGATGGTTACAATGCAAATCTGAATGTGTCAGGTAATACATTCTACAATATTTGGCAGCCGAATATTCTCGTCAGAGGCCAGGTGTTCCGGAATTTTACGGTTGACATGAATGTTGCGAGCTATAACACATCGGAAGTCGTTGCAAAACCTTCCAATTTGGCCTGTGTGTATAAATCAGCAGAGACGTCCAGCATTTCTGGAAACTATTTGTTCACTGACGCGGAAGCAGGTAAACAGTGGAATATAGTTCATAGCAACTCTATTGTAAAAGCAGGCGAAGGGAATTCAAGGAATCCGGAGACTAATCCATATCAGTCAGAAAATATCGAGACCGGTTACTTCCCGATCAACACTTCGGTAGTGACAAACGGAGCCGGAGCAGACTATGATACGAAATACTGGATACGGAAATGATTTGCATTAATTCAGTTATTGTTGAGATGAATAAGATTCTTTTGCATTAGTTTAACGTGCTTATGTGCAGGGGCTGCAGTGACCGGAGTGATCCGGATATCCGCAGCCCCTGTATTTTATGCAGGATATGGCATTAAGTCAAGACTTTGCGACACGGCTCTTTCATTTAGGGAAGTAGAAAGGCTATAGAGACCCTTACCCGGTTCTACTGAGAGCCGGGTATTTTTTTGTGTTGTATCACTGCTGTCCGGAGAAATTTTACCATAAAGTAAGTTGTACGACAGAACCCGTCTCCGGAACACTAACGGGGACTGTCGGCTGATTAAAAAGATCCCGGATGTCCGTCCTCTGGAAGAGGACCTGCCCGATTGAGTTAGATATAGAATGGAGCTTGGAGAGCCTGACGAGAGCGGAAGACGGTCTCCTGTGCCTGTGCCGGGATCCGAATTCGAAGTGGAGACGGATGCCGTAATCATGGCGTTGGGGACATCCCCGAATCCTCTGATTGCCAGGACTACCGCAGGTCTGGAGACGAACAGGAGAGGATGTATTGTGGCTGACGAGGACGGGGTGACTTCACGTCCCGGCGTGTTTGCCGGCGGCGATGCGGTCACGGGTGCCGCTACGGTCATTCTGGCTATGGGCGCCGGGCGCAAGGCAGCCGCGGCGATAGACAGGTATATCAGAGGAACAGTTTCCGGAGACGGAACTTGCTGAAGACAAGACGACCCGGCGGATGCCGGATGAAATGAAGGAGACTGGGTCAAAAGTCCCGAAGGGACCGCGACTGGAGGAAGCGAGATCCCCCTAATAGGGGTCGTGAGCGGTTTATGAGAATGTCCGGTGGACATTCGAAAGCGAGCAGAGGGGGTTAGGATGGGTCCAGGTTAAACTGAAGTTTTTCCATATCCTCACCTCGGCAATTTGTGCAGGCACAATTGCACTCTGTTCGTCAATGGTTTCGAAGAAAGACGTTTGAGGGTGACCAAAAGTCACTTTTGAGTCACCCTCCTTCGCGTATTATTATGGCTGACAGTCTTTCAGTTCTGGAATGTCAGAGGCCGGGTTACGATATTTTCTTGAGTTCGTATGTCCAGTTTACTGTATCAACTTTGATTGAATACAATCCGTCACCGTAACCTTCATTTCCGACCATGTTGTTTTTCCGGTCAGTGCCGCCTTGCCAGATCCGGTTCAGTGCCCAGGCGAACTGTATGCCGTCCCATGTATTCCGGTTGAAAACGAACTTGAAGCCTTCTGCATTTCCTGAATCTGACAGTTTGGCCTCCACATAGAAAATACCGTTTTCCTGGTTTTCCATCTTGATTGCTTTAGACAGATCCCATCCTCCAGGAGTGACGTCGCCTATGAGATACAGTTCCTCCGGAACGCTGTAGGTGGAATTGGTCTTTATGTCGAAAGTGAGCTTGTGGATATCTATGGTGATAGTATAGTTGCCGGCAGTCCCGACAGTATATTTCGGATCATCGGATGCTCCGTCAGGATGATATACGAGACGTCCGTCCTGATAGCCGAAGAAGTCATTGAAAGAATTTTTCCATGGAAATTTGAATGTTCCGGGAGCCAGTATGCCTGTCCATGTATAGATTCCGTTGCCTGCATGGGTGAATGCGGACGACCATTCCGAAGCTTCCGGATTTTCACTGTTGAAAGCCGGATTGCCGGTCATCTCATCAAGACTCCATGGTGTGTAGAAAGTCCCGTCTCCAAGTATGTATATGTTTTCAAATTCGTTCGCATACACACCCATCTGTCCTCCGAAATTCTTTATGGTGCCGGCTGTCAGCGTAACTTCGGCAGCTGCTGTAGCAATTTCCGTGGTCTTGTCCGCGTTATCAGTGACTGTAATCCTGAATCCGTTTGAATATGTGCCTGGAGCGACGATAAACTTGAATTCGGACGGTACGGCCGAGAGCGTCACGGCTTTGTCGATTTCAAGAGTTACAGTGCTGCTGCCTTCTCCGGATATGGACAATGACGGTATTTCACCGCTGCAGTCGACTAAGGCATCACCGGCAATTTTTTCTCCGCCGGCTGCCGTGATGGAAATCTTTTTCACGGAGGCATCACCTACGAGATTGAGAGATATGACAGTGGCAAGGTTGGTGAATGAGAAGTTCTCCCCGTCAGACGATACGGCTGCCATAGGATATGGTGCAGGAAAGTTTTCTCCGTCATACGTCTGTACTGCAGGGATTTCGGCGGCGACAGACGAACCTTCCGCCTGACCTTCTACAGCAGGATATATCGCATATCCGTATCCTGTTTCAGGTTCTGTTTCGGTCTTGAAATCCCCATAGGTCTGTCCACCCTCTCCGACAAGAGTGTAAGTGCAGGTCTGCCCGTCAGTATTGAACAGCGAAAGCTGGTCACCCTTGCTCCAGAGGATCTGGAGCCCGTCGAGGCTGGTTTTTGTAGCTGTGGATGATGCCTTGACCACCTGATGCGGTGTGAGGACAGCCACGTCATTGCCTGGCTTCTGGACTTCAGAGCCTGTCATTTCATGAGAAGTCTCCGGCTCGATGTTTTCTTTTGAACAGCCGGCCATGATGCCTGCCACGGCTGCGCAGGCGGCGATGAATATGTATTTTTTCATTTTTTTCTGTTTTTCAGGTTCTACTTACCAGACGACATCGGTCTGGTCCTCTTCGAGATATTGGGTGCTGAAAGCAAACCCGTGTTCGACTTTGACATTGTCAGTCCGGATTTCAGGACTGACATACATGATTTTCTTTTCTTCTTTTTTCATAGCAGAATAAATTTATGGGTAATATGATTATTTCAACATTTTCAGTTTCTTGTCAGCAGGTCCGGCTTCCCGGAAGGATATGGCATATCCGCCTCCTTCGACGGATTTCTGTCTGAAACGGCTTTCGGATGTGCATCTGAATTTTTTTACCGTATATGCCTGAGGATTTGTCAGGTAATCGGCATCCGGCGCATCTGCGTATATTGTGGCTACGTATACCTTCCCCGGTTCGAGGAAGCTGAAGTCTATGCAGGATTCATGATCTTCACAGCCGGTGACGTTCCCCACGAACCACTGGCCTGTTTCCTTCGCCTTGCGGGCCACGGTGACATACCGTCCGGGCTCGGCTTCCAGGTAGCGGCTTTCATCCCAGTCCAGAGCCACATCCTTTATGAATTGGAATGCATCCGGAAAACGCTCATAGTTCTCGGGCAGGTCGGCAGCCATTTGCAGGGGGGAGGCCATGACAACGTATATGCCGAGCTGGTTAGCTATTGTGAAGTTGGCATGCGTATGGTTGGCAGGGTTTATTTTCGATATGTCCTGTTCGAAAATACCCGGAGTATAGTCCATAGGCCCTCCTATGAGTCTTGTGAACGGAAGAACCGTAACATGGAATGTCTTGGAGCCGCCCATGCCCTGGTATTCATTGCCTCTTGCAGATTCATTGCCGATGAGATTCGGCCACGTCCTGCAGAGTCCGGTAGGCCTTACCGCTTCGTGTGCATTTACCATTATGTGATAGCCGGCTGCTTTTTCCAGGGCATAAAGGTAGTGGTTCACCATCCACTGGTTGTAATGGTTGTTTCCTTTCGGAATGATGTTCCCGACATATCCGGATTTCACTGCATCGTAACCGTACTGTCTCATGAATTTGTATGCGGTGTCGAGCTGTCTTTCATAATTGCGTATCGAAGATGAGGTCTCGTGGTGCATTATCAGTTTCACTCCTTTGCCGGCAGCATAGGAAGTGATGCCTTCCAGGTCGAAATCCGGATACGGTGTCACGAAATCGAATACACGTTCCTTCATGTTTCCGAACCAGTCTTCCCATCCGATATTCCATCCTTCTACCAGGACTGCATCAAATCCGTTGTCCGAGGCGAAATCAATGTATTTCTTTACATTTTCCGTATTGGCTCCGTGCCGTCCGTTGGGATTCACTCCGGTCAGGTCATCGGTGTCTATGTGGACACTTTTCAAGTCATCCGTATATGACCACGAGCTTTTGCCTGTTATCATTTCCCACCAGACACCGACGTATTTGCAAGGGTGTATCCAGGATGTGTCTTCTATTTTGCAAGGTTCGTTCAGGTTGAGCGTGATTCTGGATGCGAGTATGTCCCTGGCGTCATCTGCCACTATGACGGTTCTCCATGGTGTCGTGCATGGCGTCTGCATATAGGCGAGGTCACCGTTCGGATCCGGAGTAAGATGTGCCTTGAATACCATCTTGGTATCGTCCAGTTCAAGATGCATGGCAGGGTAGTTCACCAGAGCCGCTTCATGGAGGTTTATGTACAGCCCGTCATCGGTCTTCATCTGGAGGGAAGTCTGTACTCCGGTATCGGAAAATATGGTCTGGGACAGATTCCCTGAAACAGCACTTTCCAGAAGTCCTCTTATTTCCGACAGACGGGATTCGGTATAGTCGTATTCCTGCGTGTCATAGTCTCCGGGAATCCACCATGCCGTATGATCGCCGGCCATGGCGAATTCTGTAAGTTCGTCGGTAATGACGAAATACACAAGATTGCCCTGGGCAGGAAATTCATACCTGAATCCCAAACCATCATCAAAGAGCCTGAAACGTATTGTCATTCTGCGGTCGCTTGATGTCTGCCGGAGAGTGACTGCCATTTCGTTGTGCCTGTCCCTTATTTCCGATTCCTCTCCCCAGACAGGCTGCCAGGTGCTGTCATGTTCAGATCGGGAAACATCTTCAATTTCGAACCAGTCGAAAAGTCCGCTGTTGTTCAGTACAAAGCCGAGACGGCTTTTCATGACTACAGGTTTGTCCTTGTAATCCAGTTTATAGTACGGGACACCTTTGTCGAGAATGAATTCCATGCCGAGGTTTCCGTCCGGGGAAATGAGCATGCAGCTGTCTGAGGCGAAATCTTCTGTGCTTGCAGCATTTGCCGGCATTTGTACGGCAATACTTGCAAAGCAGACCGCAATGAGTGCGGCTTTCGTGGAAATTCTTTTATTCATATAATAATTACAGTTTATTCATATTCAAGTACAAGCATACTCCAGTACTTCAATGATGGAATGGTAATGCTGAGTTCTGTCCCGTTCTGGCTGAATGCCAATGCCCGAGATGCACCGTAATCGGTGTCCGGTGATGCAATCCATGCTGATCCGACATTTTTGCCCGACGGCAGCTGTATCGTGACGGTGAAATTCCCGACTACGGAAGGTTCCGGCATGCTTCCGTCCAGATCTCTCCAGCTTGTGGAATTCGCATTTATGAAATTCAGGAAATGTATTACCTGCCTCTCGTCAAATTCCTTTCCTAATGTTATGATGCTGCCGGTGGCGGGCTCCCAGTCCTTTATGTTGACTGAACCGTCTGCTGAAGTGACTGTGACACTGTTGAATTTTCCTCCGTCCCTAAGAAGATTCTGGTATGCCGTCATGAAGTCATAATAGGTGATGATGGAGTTTTCCAGTTCTTCTGTCATGCCGAGATTGCTGTTCGGGAAATATTCCTTGCAGAGCATGTGTTCTCCCATTTCCAGGTGTGAACCGCCGAGGGCAAAAATCACCGCATCGGTCAGAAGCACTCCCGGAGTGTTGAAAGAGCCGATATTGTCCGCCTTGTCATAGTTCATGTATGCAGCGAAAACAGTTTTCATGTCACTTCCGCCATAACTGATATTGTCCTCTATTGCACGTCTCAGATCAGTGTATTGGTCTTCGCCTGCCCACATTTCGTTGTATGCGAACTCTACATTTCCGGTTCCTACTATCCTGTCAGCTCCGAAAGAGGAAACTGCATTCATTATCAGATCTTTGTCCGGCTGCCTGTCTTTCATGTAATTTATAAAGCCGGCATAACTTTCCGTCAGGTCGACAACCTCGCCGTTGTAATCGTAGACCGTACCCCTTCCTCCGAGCTGGTCGATCTGATATCCGTCGAATCCAAGGTTTTCATATATGTCGTCTGTCCTTTCCCCAAGATATGACAACCAGCCTTCGTCCGCAGGATTTGTCAGCCAGATGGAACTTTTGAACGGTGCACCAAGAGTGTGTACATCTTTTTCCTGATGGCCGGTATCCTTGAAAATAAACCATTCTTCGCTGACCCCGTCTTCTGCGGCATCCTCGAGTGCACCGAAGCAGAGATTATAGAAAATAGCCTTCATACCGTACTTGTGACAGGAAGCGATATAATTCCTGATAGTCTGGAGAGACGTATTCCGGCTGGCTATGTCTATATAGGTTTCAAGCGGTTCCATTGTGGTCTTGTCCTGGGCAAGAGGCCAATGGTGTTTCCAGTGCCAGTCCTGGAACTGGACTCCGTTTATGTGCAGTCTGTTCAGCCCGGCTATCACATCTTCAGATGATTCCTGGCTCATTTCATTGAATGTGGCGAGGAAACCGTATCTCGGGAATTTGCTCCAGTCGCTTGAAACATCTATGGCTATTGTTGCCAGGACTGTTTCTCCGGAAGCGCTTTTCTGGTAGATTTCCGCCATGTATCCCTTATAGTCTTCCACCGGAGTATCCCATGTCCATGTCTGTCCCGCAAGGGCCTGTTCGTCACCGAGCTGCTGTCCGAGATGCTTGTATCTCACGTAGATGGCGCCCTCAGGCATGGAGCTGGCTGAAAAGTTCACCGTTTCTCCGGCCTTGTACACCGCCTTGTCTGTGCTGAGGCTGATCTCGGCAGATGCGGCGGCATCCTGGTCTACAAAACCTGTGTAGCCGAGCTCTTTCTGGCATGCGGCTGATACCGTCAGGACCAGTCCCAATGCTATTGTATTGAATATCATTCTTTTCATATTTTGCTTTTCTTTTTGTCCGGAGCAGGTTATCTGCCTGCTCCGGACAATTGGTTTATCAGTTCTTCGTCACAGTCATCGTTGAAGTCTTCACATTGATGCTTATGGTGTAGTTTCCTGCGGAGACATTCCATTTCCAGTCTACGGCATCGGCTGCTGAAGCGTCTACGAGTTTGATAGTCTCAGTCCCTGAAGCGTTCAGCGCCTTGCCGTTTTCTTCAGGCATGAACCATTTGCCTTTGAAATCCCTTTGCAGGTCGCAGCTTATTTTCAGTTCGCCTGATCTGAGTTCTCCGGTCCAGCTGTATGTGTCAGGATCGTCTGCCGACGGGTTCATCCTGGCGGCATCATTGGTTGCCGCTGCGTCAAGATTCCATCCACCACCCTCCAATACCGGTGATGCAGGGCCTATCAGCCACAGGGCTTCATATAGCGGTTCATCAGGCTCCGGCTCCTGGCTGTCTCCGATTTTTTCGATCTTTGCGCTCAGGTTTGTCGTGTTGACTGTTACTGTATACTTGCCGGCAGAGGCTATGTTGAATTTCCTGTCGCCATCCTCCGGATTGCTCTTATAGTATGCCAGGCTGAAGTCATCCGGATCATCGTTAGCTTTTACATATCCGGGCCAGAAATCGGAAGTAGTGACTACGAATTTGAGGTCGCCTTGGGCAAGATCGCCAGTCCACGTATATTCTCCATCAGCTATAGATTCCATTTGTATGGCATTGTTGTCAAGAGAATATCCTCCAGTGGCGCCGCCTATCATGTACAATGTGTTGAATTCAGCCTCTCCGGATTTGGTTACGGATACAGTCATGCCGAAAAGATCCACATCCACGCGGTATTCTGCAGCTTCGCTTACTTTGAATTTCCTGTCATCCGCTCCTGACAGTTCGGTTTCGGAATACCTGAGCGTCCAGTCATCCGTGTCTTCATTCGCCTTGACATATCCAGGCCAGAAATTGCGTGTGGTGATGAACTTGAATCCTTCAGCGGCAGTCGTCAGAGTCCCTGTCCAGGTGAAAACCCCTTTTCCTGTCATCGTCATTTCGGAAGCCTTGTCGAGCGACCATCCTCCAGGTGTGGCATCTCCTATCAAGTACAGTGTCGTGGTCATGATATCTTCTATTGTCACCGTCATTTCGAGCAGGTTCACCGTGATTCGGTAGCTTGACTTTTCCGTGACGCTGAAGTTGATGTCATCTGCGGAAGCCGGAGCGGACTCTGCATATGTGATTCCGTTCTGGCTGCCGGCAGTCTTGATGTATGCCGGCCATTCATTTCCGGAAGCAGATATGAACCTGAATTCATCTCCGGCTTCCATAATGCCTTCGAATGTGAAGATTCCGCCTGCTGTTCTGGTCATCTGAGTGGCCTTTGCCGCATCCCATCCCCCTTCAGTGGCATCGCCTGTGATGTACAGAACGGCTGGTGCAGGATTGTATGATGTCGCCGTGAAACTGAACTCGGAGTACTGCTCCATTTCAGGATAGTCAGTCACTGATGCCCTGATTCTGCCCTTGTATTCTCCGGATGTGCCATGCTTGGCGCCCAGTCCGGTCACTATGTTGTTCAGTTCTTCCACGGTTATATCCCGGCTGTAGATTCTTTTGCCGAGAGATTCGGTATAGCATTCCGTCCAGTCTCCTTCAGCATGGTCTATGTCGAGGGTGTAGGAGATGGAATTGCCTGTGCCGAAATTGCTGCCGGAAGTCCAGGTCAGGCCTATGGCTGTCTCCAGGCTGTTCTTTTCCTGCAGGACTATCGGGTCCTCAGCCTGGGCCGTGACCTTCAGCTCTTCGCCTCCTTCAGGATCGCCTGCCTTGTATTCATCTATGTCGATGCCGCATCCGGTGATGCAGAAGGCAATGGCGGACAATGTCAGTATTGTATTTAATTTTTTCATTGTATTTTCGTTTATATTGACGTAAGTCAGATGAAAATCCCTCTCCTGTTAATATCCCGGATTCTGGGTCATGAGGTGGTTGGAGTCCATTTCTGTCAGAGGAATAGGGAAAAGCAGACGGTTTCTGTCGACATTCTTCCCGATGCCTTTCAGGAATTCGAGGGCATAGTCGCCGTTGTCTATCCTGACCATGTCGAACCATCTGTGGCCTTCGAATGCCAGCTCCATGCGGCGTTCGTGTATTATTTTTTCCTTCATCCATGCCTGTCCTTCCTCAGAGTCAAGTGTGATGTCTGACGGAAGAAGGGTCTGGATGTCCGGCAGTCCAGCACGTTTGCGGACTATGTTGAGCGGGGCGCAGGCTTCTTCAGTGAGTCCCTGCCCGTTCAGGGCTTCCGCTTTTTTCAGCAGGACATCAGCATATCTGTAGACCACGAAATCGGCGGAACTGGTGTTGTATTCAGGTGAATCGGTCTTGGTGACCAGGAATTTCCTGACATTGTATCCAGTGTTTGACCAGCTGTCATCATACGACATATTGTCGAAAGCAGGGCATCCGTCATAGAATACGGTCACATCTTTCCTGAGGTCGTCCTCTTCCCATTCATCCATGAATTCCTGTGTGGGCAGATTCCATCCGTAGGCCCCGGCCACTATGCCTGAGTTCCTCGGTCCCATGAAAGCGGAAAGCCATGATGACTGGTTGTCGCCGCTCCAGAAGTCATACTGTGTGTCTCCAGAGTAGCCGACAGTGAAAAGTGCTTCCTGGCTGTTCTGCGCCTCCATCCCGAAATTGTCGGCATAGTCGTACTGTGAAAGGTCGTAGCCCATGTCTTCTATCTGTTCGCAGATATTCACCACCTCGGCGTAGTTCTGTTCAGGATGGTAGGTGAGCAATATGTCAGCCAGCATGCAGAGGGCCGCGTCACGGCTGGCTCTGTTGTAGTCACTCCCGGTGTAGGACTTCTTTTCGGGAAGCAGAGACACCGCCTGTCTGCAGTCCTTGATGATGCGGTCGTAGCATGCATCCAGTGTCGCACGTTCGGAGTCGGTGTTGTCATCGGCTTCATGAGGTTCGAGGATGAGCGGTACGCCTCCGAACAGCCTCACCAGTATGTAGTAGTAATGCGCTCTCAGGAAATAAGCCTCTCCCAGGCATCTGTTCCCGATTTCTTCGGAAGTCTGGTTACCTTCTCCGGTGAGAGACTGGATGACAGTGTTGCACTGGCCTATCCCCACCCATGGCGAACGCCAGACGTAGAGTGCGAAAGCATTCGATGCATCAGCTGCGAAATTGGCGCACTGGACAGTCTCTATGCCGTCTTCTCCTCCGCCTGCACCCACTTCGGAATTACCTGCTATGATATCCAGAGACCATATCCTCTGGTTGTACAGATTCGATGACTGCAGAGGTACATAGCATCCGTTGGTCAGTGCTATGGCTACAGAGTCGGATACTGAAACATTTATGTCTACCGCGTATGGCGGGAAACTGTCGAGAAAGTCCGAACATGATACGGACAGGGCCGCTGCCGCGGCAATGATCAAGGTTTTTATCGTTTTCATGATTCCAGCCATTTTAGAAATTGAAATTCAGCCCCAGGCTCAATGTCCGTGAAATAGGATAGCGGTTTCCGTCGATTCCGTTTATACCTACCTCAGGGTCGAAGCCCGAGTATTTGGTCAGTGTGGCTACGTTTTCGCATGAAAGGAAGATCCTGGCATTCTCCACCGAAATCTTTTCCATCCAGCGTGACGGGAAAGTGTAGCTCAGAGTGATGTTCTTCAGCCTCAGGTATGATCCGTCTTCGACAAACCTGTCTGAAAGTCTGGAGTTGTGGTTAGGGTCTCCGTACACTGCACGAGGCATTACGGTGCTGGTGCCGTAGCCTACCCAGCGGTATTTGACTGAAGCAGTCTGGTTGTGCGCCGATGACATGCCCTCGTTGGATATGCCGGCGGCATTGAATATGTCGTTCCCGGCCACGCCCTGCAGATAGATTGACAGGTCGAATCCCTTGTAAGAGAAAGTGTTCGACATGGAGAATATCCAGTCCGGATTCGGGTCTCCTATGACTGTTCGGTCATCTTCATTGATGACTCCGTCGTTGTTCAGGTCCTTGAACCTGATGTCTCCCGGAGCAGTGCCGGTCTCCTGGAATGCATGTGCATCCACTTCCGCCTGAGTCTGGAAAAGCCCGTCTGTCACATATCCATAGAATACGTTGATAGGCAGTCCGTTCTTCTGCATGGTGATATATGCTCCTGCATTCTCGTTCTGATAGAGCGGAGTGTCACTGTTCAGGCTGACAATCCTGTTGCTGTTGTATGTGGCTGTGAGTGATGTTTCCCACCTGAAGCCGCCTGTGGTGCTTTCGAAATTTACGGAAGTCACGGTCAGCTCGGCGCCCTTGTTGGAAACCTTTCCCGCATTCGTATATGTAGTGGAAGTGTCTTCATATCCTGAAGTGATAGGAATCGCCGCTTTCACCAGCATGTCCGTGGTATTCTTGATATAGCCGTCAAGAGACAGTGTCAGGCGGGAGTTCCACAGGCTGAGGTCGACACCGATATTTCCCTGGCGTACTTCCTCCCAGTGTATGCTCGGATTGGCCATAGTCTTGGCCATCAGTGTGGTCGCCACATCATCTCCGAAAATATACGCCCCTGTATTATAGGTCTGGATATAGGCGTATGAGCCTATCTTGTCATTACCTGTCACACCATATCCGCCTCTCAGCTTGAGGTCGTTGATGACGAAACCGTTCTGAGGGAACCATGGCTCTTTCGATATCCTCCAGGCGGCAGACGCTGACGGGAAGTTTCCCCATCTGTGGTCAGGACCGAATCTTGATGAACCGTCCCGGCGGAATGTCACTGTGAGCAGATATCTGTCATCGTAAGAATAATTGGCCCTGGCCATGAATGAGAACATGGCCCAGTCGCTGGATGAACCTCCGAGGTCCTTGATGTCTGTTCCGTTGTCGAACTCATGCACGCTGTCGAAGAGAAAGCCGCCCTTCGTGCCGTTGAATGCCGAAGCCCTGTTCCACTGGGCGGAAGTACCTGCCATTACGTTCAGATAATGTTTCTCCTTGAAAGTATGGTCGAAAGTCAGATAATTGTCGGACAGATACGTGAAAGCCTTGTTCGCGTCCTGGTATCTGGTCGTTTCCTCTACAGGAGACGGCTTGTAAGGATAGGCATAAGTCATGTTGTCGTTGAACCAAAGCTTGGCGTCATATCCGAACGTGCTCTTGAATTTAAGCCATTTCGTGAATGTGATTTCAGCCGAGATATTCGCGAGGAAATTGTACCCGTTTGTCTTGTTCTCGTTCGTGTACAACGTTCCTATAGGGTTCCTGACATCTCCATACCAGTAAGAATTTCCGCTAGGACCGCTCCAGCCTCCGTCGGCATCCTTTACCGGCTGGGTAGGAAGGGCGTTCATGGCATCGGAAACCGAATACGAACCTCCTGTCTTCACATCTGTGGAGAAGGTGATGTTGTTCGTGAATTTCAGCCATTTGAGTACCTGGGCATCGTTGTTGTTCTGGAAAGTGAATCTCTGGTAGCCGATGGTCTTGACAGTACCTTTCTGGTCCGAAAATCCTCCGGACACATAGTAGTGCGCCTTTTCGTTTCCTCCGGAATAGCTGACCGTGTAGTTCTGCATGAATCCTGTCTGGAACATTTCGTCAAGCCAGTCAGTCCCTTCCCCTAGCGATTCAGGTCTGCTCCATTCAGGATTCAGGGAAAGTCCGGCCGCTGACAGCATATCGTTCGAGTAGGCGGCATATTCAGAGGCATTCAGCATTTCAGGCACATAAGCCACGTTCTGCATCGCCCAGTTGGCGGATACATTCAGCTTCCCTTCTCCTGACTGGCCTCTTTTGGTCGTGACCATGACCACGCCGTTCGCACCCCTGGAACCATATATTGCGGTGGCGGAAGCGTCTTTCAGCACATCTATCCTGTCTATGTCCGCAGTGTTCAGCGATGACAGACCGAGGTCTGTAGGCACACCGTCTATGACCACCAGAGGGTCGCTGTCGTTTATGGTGCCCAGACCGCGGATCTTGATGGACACGTTGTCACCAGGTTTCGCCGCATCCACGATGTACACGCCTGAGACCTTTCCCTGGAGTGCCTGGCCTACATTCGACACGGGGGCATCCTTGATATCCCTGTCCGATACTGAAGACACGGCTCCTGTCAGATCCCTTTTCCTTACTGTACCATAACCGATCACCACGACTTCATCGAGGAATTCGCTGTCCTGCTCCATGACTATATTCATCTGAGAGAAAGACGTGACCGGCACTGTAATGGTCTGAAATCCCAGATAGGAGATTTCGAGAGAGGTCCCTATATTGACGGAAATGGAAAAATTTCCGTCAATGTCGGTAAGAGCTCCGGAACTTCTGTCCTGAGTGTCAATAACGGCGGCTCCTATGATAGGCACTCCCGTATTGTCGAGGACGGTTCCGCTTACAATTCCTGTCTGTGCAAAGGCCGTCGTACTGACGAGCATAAAGACGGCCGCACAAATGAATGCTTGCATCCGTTTCATTTGATTAGTTTTAATGCTATGGTTAAACCTTTCCCAAAGTAAGACGGATTGGGAAAGGTTTCAAAGCCGTGGTATTCATTTAGTAGCGGCCGTAGAAATTCTTCTGAGGCCAAATCCGTGTGTATTAGTGAAATAGCAGATGACAGTGTCGCTGAAAATAGTAGTGTTTCATGCAAGCCTTCCGATGTGCATTATCTGTTTTTCGAACTCTTCACGGTCTGAAAGTGCGGCATTCCTCATCTTTACGCGGTAGTTGTATATGGTAGACACCGAGCGTCGGAGGAAGTAGGCGATTTTTACGGAATCCGTAACGCCGAGTCTGATAAGGGCTGCCACTCTCAGTTCAGTAGTCAGAATGCCGTCCTTGCTTTTGCATTCGATCTGTTTGTCCGGCTGGAGAAGTTCGTTGAGCTGTTCTACAAAATCAGGGAACAATGCCAGGAATGTCGCATCGAACTGTGCATAGAATTCCTGCAATTCCTTTTCGATGAAATCTGTCGATTTCAGACTTTCCGAAACTGCGGCAAAGCCGCCTGTCCTTGCTGTTTTTCGCAGCTGGCTTCTATACTTTTCCAGACCGCCTATATAGTACGAGCACATGTCTATGTATCTCCCGATATAAATTTCCTTGATGTTGTTTGATTCCTGCAGAAGTCCGACATATTCCTTGAGTTTGGTATTGGCCTGTGATATTTTCTTGTTTCCTCTGATGGTGAAGAATATGGCTGCGGCCAATGCTATTGAAAGCAGGCTGATCCCCGCAAGGTAATTTCTCATTTGTCTCTGGTTTTTCACCATTTCATTATTGTATGCACTATATATAATGGGAAGAAGAGTATAGGTGGATTGCTTGTTTATGGCTGCATTGGAGGCCATGGCGTCATTTACTGATCTGGTTATGTATCTGTATGCGCGGTCTACATCTCCGTGTTTATACAGGAGCGACGAAAGTTCATGCAGGGACTTGTACTCTTTGACAGGGGTCTCGAGGTCGAAAAGCGCACTTTTGGCGAGATTGTAAATAGCCATCGTGCTGTCTCTGGCCTGGAGATATCCGTTGGCAAGAATGTAGTGGAGAATACCTTTTTCATGGACGGAATATTTTCCGGAGGACAACAGGTCGCTGACAAGTCCGATTATATCTTCTCCGTCTCCGTTTTCCAGCTTGATTTCGGTCTCGACATATATTCTGGAGATGTCGTCTTGTCCGAGCAGGTTGAGCAGTTCTTCCCTGTACCGGTCTTTCTTTTCACGGTATCTTTCTCTCAGGATCTTGTCGTCGGAAGAGTATTCCAGACTTTTGTAAACAGTATTGTATATGTGATAGTACGTCGGTTTCCGGTCTGCAGACAATAGTTCGGGGTTCAGCTTCTCCATTATGTTGAACACTTCCGTATACATGCCGGAAAGGGCATACCTGTCTGCCAGGTCCAGGACTGCATCATGATATGTGGCGATATTCACGGTTTCTGCCAGTTCCAGTTTGGCCCTGGCATAGAATATCGCGGAATCAATGTCATATTGGTAATAGCATGAATAGAGACTGTCGAGGATTGCATATTTCGCGCAGTCGGAATCCGCGGAGCCAAGCCGTGATCTCATTCCGGCAATCCGGGTTTCCAGTTCCTTTTCTATTTCCTGTTTCCTGGAGACAGTGTTGTCCAGCTCTGCAAGGGCCTGTCTTATTTCGGGACTGTATTTGTTATTGCTGCAGGATAATAATACTGTTCCTGAAACTAAAATCGGGATTATATGATATATGATAAATCCTCTCATATCTCGTGGTCTGTGGTTGTGTTTCCAAAATTAAGAAAAAATCCGGATTGCTGACATTTGTTGTTTTCTTGTGATGCGGATGATACCCGGATTCCAAGTCGGGTCTGCATGGACTGCTGCTCGAGACAATCTTGCTTCCGGTGCTGCTCGTATGGTGATGTCGGAATAAAACCGAGGGGATAGAGTGGAGTGCCTTTCGGCACCGGGTCAAAAGCAAGCAGAAAGTTCCCTGCATAAGTACCTCCCCTCGGTAACTGACTAAAAAAGCAGACATCCATTTAGGGATAGATGCCTGCCTCATTTGCTAAAGTCATTCTTATCATGACACTGCAAAGGTAATAATAATTTTCGGAATAGCAATGATGCTCCGGCCATGTGGCCGATGTGTCAAATCCGGGAATGTGTCAATTTAACATTTGAAAAAGGTGATACACCCCATGTAAGATGTATCTCCTTATCATTTTGTATTAAATGGATAAGTTACTCTGAATAGAGCTAACGAGCTTTGCTCAGTTCACAGACAGAGCTGGTCTGAGAGATATTGAGACTACACTTAACCTCTGCGGAGACCTTTACC